>PBLA01000001.1 GCA_002722245.1 Flavobacteriales bacterium
AGAGTAGTCAACAGTATAATCATCACCAGCCCAAGATGAACTTGTAATAACATAAGTATACGATGTACCATCAGTTTTTGAAACAGCAACAGATGTCCCCTGACCTCCAGGGCCTGAAGAGAATGTTACGTTGTATTCAGAAAGCTTATCAACTGCAGAGGTAAACCGTGCGTATGAGTAAAAATCATCGGTTGCTCCTTGATGGTGACCAGCTTGCGCTCTATTTGGAAAGATAGTGTTCCAGTCATTAGAGGTAATTAAGTTGGCAATATTTTGGTTTCCAGCAGTTACACTAAAAACACTCAATATTGCGAGTAAAGTTGTTAAAAAAGTAGTTTTCATTTTCATTCAGATATTTAGCCTATTGTTAGGTACATTTTTTCGATAAGGTGCAAATTTACGAATTAATGTTATTAAAAGGAAGTGACGAGCACTAGTAATTATATTAACAATTCATATTTAATGACGTAGATTTTTCCTGATGGCGGCGTTAATAGTAGTTTTTTTTGAGAAATGGACAGGCTATATGTGCTTATGACGCTTTAAATACAACGGTTGAAATAGCTATTTCTTATTTTTTGTTGAGGAATGGTCATGTTAAAAGGTGTGTGTAATGTTATTCTATTTTACTCGAGGGCACTTAAACGAAAAATGATAGCGATTTTTTGTTGCTGCGATTTTCGAATTTTGTAAAAAATGCAAAATTAAAAATTGCTTTTGCATCATTCATTTTTTCTAGTCGGAAATTACGGTGTTACTTTGTTTTAGATCACATAAAATATGTGCCTGCAACGGTTTATGGTTATTGTAGGGTAATGATTGAAATTTAATGATTTGATTGATGAATAAATTAAAATTTACAAAAGATAATGGTTCTGATTTTTATAAAGATCTTATGCAACAAGTTGATGAGTATTTTGCGCTAAGAAAAATCAATAAAACCGGGAATGGAATTATGATTTTTAAAATTATAATGTATTTCTCTTTAGATATTGGGTTTTACTTATTGATGTTAAATAGTGATACGGTTGTTGAATTTTATATTTATTATCTTTTACTCGGTGTGTCAGTTTTATTAACCGCGTTTAATATTTCTCATGATGCCTCACACGGTGTTGCTGTTAAAAGTAAATTCTGGAATAAATTATTGTTTTCGATTAGTTTTAATTTACAAGGAAATAACGCCTATGTTTGGGGTAAAAATCACAATGAATCTCACCATTTATATACAAATATCGAAGGGAGCGACATTGATGTGTTAAATAACCCTTTTTTAAGGATGACGGTTAACCAACCACTAAAATCTTTTCATAAGTACCAATTTTTATACATACCAATTTTAAGTTTGCTTTATTCGATTAATTGGTTTTTTATTCGAGAAGTTTTAATGATTTTCAGGTCTTCAAGTAGGACAATTTCTATACAAATACCTCCTAAAGAGGTGTTTAAATTGATTTTGTTCAAGTTGCTTTATTTGGGTTACATGGTAATTGTCCCATTATTCTTTTTAGAATTGAGTTTAGGGCATGTTTTAATGGCGTTTATTTTAAATCATTTTATTGTTTCAATCATATTTACAGGTGTTTTAGGCGTGTCGCATTTGTCCGATTATGTTCAGC
Organism: Flavobacteriales bacterium; assembly: GCA_002722245.1. Lineage (GTDB taxonomy): Bacteria > Bacteroidota > Bacteroidia > Flavobacteriales_C. The sequence continues at coordinate 1,620 of PBLA01000001.1, forward strand.
ATCCACATCCAGATTCGGAAGGAAAACTTCCAATGAGTTGGCCATCGCTTCAAATGGTAACCTCGGTTGATTATAATGTGAAAAGTAGGTTTTTAAATTGGACATTAGGTGGTTTTAATGCGCATGCAATGCATCATATTCTGCCCAATGTTAGTCATGTGCATTATCTTAATATTCTTCCAATTTTTATAGAAACAGCGAAAAAACATAATGTGCCTTACATGAAAATGTCATATGGAAATGCCGTGAAGTCATATTTTAGATTTCTTTACAAAATGGGGCGTTCTGAATCAATTAAACTTAGAAGATATGAAAGCTAAACATAAAACGATTAAGTCGCATAAGGATTTATACGACTCAATTTACAATGAGATTAAAGAGTCTATAAATTTTGATAAAAAGAAAGAGAGTAGATATTTTCTTTTTAAAGGAGCATTTTATTTGAGCTTATTACTTTTTTCCTATACATCACTATACTTTATTACAAATCCTGTTTTATATGTTATGGACTTTGTTTTACTAGGATATAGTATTGTTTTTTTGTGTTTTAATTTTGCACATGATTTAAGTCATCATGCTATTTTCAAAAATGCTCGCGTAAATAATTTTCTGTTTGAGTGTATTTATACGATAGTGGGCGCTCACCCTGAAGCATGGAAAAAAAGGCATACAAAATCTCATCATTTCGCACCAAATGTGGAAAATTTTGATACAGATTTATCAATTACTGATATTATAAGAGTTTTACCTCAATCTCCTAAAAAATGGTATCACAAGTATCAATATCTTTATGCTCCAATAGCCTATACAACGTATACTATTTATTGGGCTTTATTGAAGGATTTTATTTCTTTGAAGAAGTTTTCACCTGAACATGGCATCAAACAAAAAGTTGCTTATTATTTAAGGTTTGTATTCTGCAAGGTGTTTTATTTTACATACCTTATCGTTTTCCCGATAATTTTTTCTGAACAAAATGTACAGCTTGTTGTAATTGGTTTTATTACAATGCATTTGATACAATCGCTTTACATTCTTTTTACATTTTTTATAACTCATCATGTAGAAAAGGCTAATTATCCTACGGCAGATAATTTTGGAGTGATAAACACATCTTGGTTTATGAATCAAATTAAAAGTTCAAATGATTTCTATCCTTTTAGTAATATTGCGAATTTTATTTTTGGAGGTGTGAATAATCATATTGCACATCATTTATATCCTCACATTAATCATTATTATTACCCCAAAGTAAATAAGATCCTGTTTGGTAGATTGAGAGAGTCGGGGATTGAGCCAAATGTAAGCACTTATTTTGGCGGGATAAGATCGCATTTAAAACATTTGAAAAACATGGGGCAATGAGCGTTTTTTATACTGTTTTGAATATTGTTGTACTCTTTTTGCTCGCTGATTTCACTACAGGTATTTATCACTTTTTTGTTGATACCTATGGTGTTTTTAATAGTAAGTTTTTAAAGAAATCGGTTGACCCTCTATTATTACATCACATTGATCCTTTGTTTATAACGAGGCAATCTTATTGGCAAATCAATGGTGGGATGTATGTTTTTTCATGTGTTATTTTTTGTGCTAGTTTGTTTCTTGGATTTTATTGGGAGCTATTTCTTTTTCTGTTGTTTTGCTCAAATGGAAATTTAATTCATAAATGGTCGCATGTAGAGCCAGAGGAGGTTCCTGAAATTGGTAAGGTTTTACAAAAATTAACCTTAATACAAACAAAGGAGCATCATGCGCAACATCATACGAACTCCTTTATGGGGAATTACTGTGTGATGTCAAATTATCTTAATCCAATTCTTAGAGTCGTGCGATTTTGGGAATTGATAATTAAGTTTTTGAAGTTGCTAGGTGTTGAACCTGTAAACGCTATGAAACAAAAACCTCAAGAAGTTATAAATGGGAAATGATTTTGCGCTTGTTATTGGTTGGCCACATGCGTACTGTAAACAACCTGGGTTTTGGTTTGATCCTATTGGAAGGATTTTAGGGATGAATAGAAATGGTTTTTACAAGGTAGGCCATTCTGCGATTGTATTAATTGACGTTAAGAATAAGAAATGTGAATATTTTGATTTTGGCAGGTATCATGCGCCTTTTAAAAAAGGTCGTGTTCGAGATCAAGTCACAGATCCTTTATTAAAGATAAAAACGATTCCAATATTTTCAGAAGATCAGCAAAGTATATTAAATGTTGATCAGATTTTGGAAGAGCTTCAAATGAATGAAGAGATTCATACTGAAGGAAAAATAATTTCTTCGTATCTGAAGATAAGTTTTAATCTCGCCTACAAAGAGGGGAAAAAGCTTCAGCGTATGGGTGTGTTGGATTATGGCCTATTTAATTCAGTAAAATATAATTGCGCAAAATTTGTGTATCAATTGATTTTGGCTGGCAAGCCTCATTGGATAAATCGATTAAAATTAGCTTGTTTTGTGCCGTTAATCCCTTCAACAAAATCAAATGTTTTTGTGTTTGGTTTTAAGAAGTCTTTGCCACACTTACGTTTAGGGGATTTGTTTTACCCTAAGCAGAAAGTTTCAAGTAGGTTTTTAAACAATGTTTTAGAGGAGCCATTTAAGCCAAGCTCTGTGCATGTAAATGCAAGATGGTTAGGAGGGGAAGGTGTTGGTGGTTGGTTTTACCTTGAATTGTTAAATCAAAAATATCTTGTGTCAAGATGGACGGATTCAGGTTTGTTAATGAGTAAAGCAGAGTTTGAAATGATTGGTAAGGGTGAGTTTTTTCATGAAAGGAATTATTCCGTTGGATATCCTTCGAACAGTCAAGTTGTAACTCTTTTGCAAACTGGGAAGTCGTTTAGATTTGAGATAAAGGAATAAGTATTTGAAAGAAATACGTCCTTTTTTATAAATATTTAATCCATATTCGATTTTTTATCCAAGCTTAATGTGTGTGGCAAAAAGTGGAGCTTCTCCAATGACTTCAGCTTTGTGACCATGTATATTATGGGCGAAGTTTATTTCCTGAGGAAGATAATCTTTGGCAATAAAGGAATCGCCGGTGGTGAACTCTTTGTATTTGTTGTTTTGAAGGGTGATTCGTAATGTGCCTTTCTGGATTATGATTAATGTTGCATCTCCTGCCACATGCCAATCAGTGGAGTATCCAGGTTCACTCATTCTTAACCTTAAGTTTTGAGCGTTTATTCGATCGGTTAAAATCATTCCGCCTCTCATTATTTGTTCATAGGATTCTTCTGAGAAAACAGAAATGAAGTTATGATCAACCGAAATTGTGGTGATTTTGAACTTGTTTGACATGGCTTCAAATTTAAAAGGTAGGGTTGATATAAAATCTCGTAGTGGTTTTCATATATTGACATGTTAAGGCCTCAATAGATTATACAGAAGAGTTGATGATTCCTTCTATAATCTATTGAGACATTCAAAGTGTTCCTTTCGTTGAAGGCAGTACTAGATGTTCAGGGTCTCTTCGTATTGCCATTTTGATCGCTCTGGCGAGGGCTTTAAAAATCCCTTCAATTTTGTGGTGTTCATTATCGCCTTCTGCTTTGATATTTAAATTAGCGAGTGCTGTGTCTGAAAAGGATTTGAAGAAGTGTAGGAACATTTCTGTTGGCATTTCTCCAATCATTTCTCTTTTGAACTCTGCGTCCCAAACAATCCATGGTCGGCCACCAAAATCTAAGGCTACTTGGCATAAGCAGTCGTCCATTGGAAGTGAGTATCCGTAGCGCTCAATTCCAATTTTGTTGCCTAATGCTTTTTTGAAGGCCTCTCCTAAGGCTAGGGCAGTATCCTCGATTGTATGGTGCTCATCAATTTCTAAGTCTCCTACAACGTGCACTTTTAAATCAATGCCTGCGTGCTTTGCAATTTGATCTAACATATGGTCAAAGAACCCGAGCCCTGTTTTCATATCGCCTTTGCCTGTTCCGTCCAAATCCAGCTCAATGGTGATTTTTGTTTCTTTTGTATCTCTTTGAATGGTTGCTTTGCGCTCACCCGCTGCCAGGTGCAAATAGATTTCTTTCCACTCTTTGGTTTCAAGTGCGATGCATTCTTTAACTTCTTCGATACGTCCTGCAATTTCATCTAACCCTTTTTGGTCTTCGTGATTAATCCAAATGGCTTTTGCTCCAAGATTTTTTGCTAATTCAACATCGGTTATTCGATCGCCTATGACATAGGAATTTGCTAAGTCGTATTTCCCTGTCATGTATTTTTTTTTCAAGAGGCCTATTCGAGGTTTTCGGGTTGGTGCATTTTCATGAGGAAATGTTTTATCAATTAGTATATCATCAAACGTGATTCCTTCGCCTTCTAATGCTTTAAGCATTGCGTTTTGAGGAGGGTGGAAGGTGTTTTCTGGAAAGGATTTCGTTCCTAATCCGTCTTGATTGGTGACCATTACGATTTCAAAATCCATTTTACGAACAATTTCCCCTAACCAACGGAATACGCCTGGATAAAATTCCAGTTTTTCTAACGCATCTAATTGATAGTCCACTGGTGGTTCAATGACTAATGTTCCGTCTCTGTCTATGAATAATGCTTTTTTCATGCTTTTCAATTCAAAATTTTAGTATCAAAATTAAATTAGCTGCTTAAGGGCGCTAATTAATGTTTTGTTTTCTTCTGGGGTTCCTACTGTAATTCTTAAACAATCCTCGCAAAGTGTAACATTCGAGCGGTTTCGAACGATAATTGATTGTTCAACTAGTTTTTGGTAAATCGTTGATGCGTGATCAATCTTAACGAGTAAAAAGTTCGCATCACTTTTGTAGATGTGACGCACAGTTTGAAGTTCAGACAATGCTTGGTTCAGATTAATTCTTTCGTTTAGAATGACATCAACTGCTTCATTTTTTTCCTCAAAATGCCCTAATGCTTCTAAGGCTTTGTCTTGTGTTAAGGTATTGATGTTGTATGGCGGTTTAATTTTATTCAGAATTTCGATGATTGCTTTTGACGCAAATCCCATTCCTAATCGAAGGCCTGCTAATCCCCATGCTTTACTGAGTGTTTGCATTACAAAAAGGTTGGGGTAAAAGTCTAGGAAGTCAATCCAACTTTGTGACGCACTAAAATCAATATAGGCTTCATCAATGACTACAATGCCGTTGAACGATTTCAAGATTTTTATTATTGCATCAGGGTCCAGAGCATTTCCTGTTGGGTTGTTTGGCGAGCAGAACCAAATAATTTTTGTGTTGGGATTAATAGTTGCCTCCAGTTTCGCTTCGTCAATTTCAAAATCAGGTGTAAGTGAAACTTTGTTGGTTTTTATATGGTTTATATCTGCTGATACTTGATACATGCCGTAGGTTGGGGGCAGAGTGATTACTTCATCTTTTCCAGGCTCACAAAAGCCTCTGAATAACAAGTCAATCACTTCATCGCTTCCGTTGCCTAAAAAGATGTTTTCTTTTGGAACGTTTTTGATTTTTGAAATGGCAGATTTTAATTCTTGTTGGTATGGATCGGGGTATCTGTTTAATCCTGTGTCAAATGGGTTCTCATTAGCGTCCAGATATACGTCTGCTTTTCCGGTAAACTCATCTCTTGCTGAAGAGTAAGGCTTAAGAGCGGCTATACTTGGGCGTACTATTTTGTTGATGTCGAAACTCATCTTAAGTTCTTTTTAATTCAAAATTAAATCTATGTACTGGTTTAAATCCTTCGGGTGTTTTGTGTTCGCCTTGCTGAATTTAATTGTACACTTATTTTAAGTCGTGAAGCCTGAGTGTAACGGCGTTTTTATGGGCAAACAGTTCCTCGGCTTCAGCCATGATTTCTATCACAGGCCCCAATGTTTTTAGTCCTTCTTGACTTATTCGTTGGTAGGTGATTTTTTTGGTGTATGAGTCTAAAGAAACGCCACTGTATGATTTGGCGTACCCGTTTGTGGGTAATGTATGGTTTGTTCCTGACGCATAATCACCGGCAGACTCTGGTGTGTAGTTGCCTAAAAACACAGATCCAGCATTGGTTATTTGATCAATAAAAAGCGCTTCATTTTTGGCTCCAATAATTAAGTGCTCGGGACCGTACTCGTTAATTAAGGCTAGTGCTTCTTTTTCGTTTTTCATTAAAATATACACCGAGTTATCTAATGCTTTCTTGGCGATCTCTTTTCGCGGTAAATCAGATAATTGCCTTTTTACTGCGTCTTTTACATCGTCAATCAAACGTTCTACACAGGTAACAAATACTACTTGTGAATCTGCTCCATGTTCAGCTTGTGATAGGAGGTCGGAGGCGATGAATTCTGGATTTCCTGTTTCGTCTGCATACACCAAAACTTCTGATGGTCCGGCAGGCATATCGATTGCTACTCCGTCCAAGCTGGCCATTTGTTTGGCTGCGGTAACATATTGATTTCCAGGCCCGAATATTTTGTATACGGACGGCACGGATTCAGTACCGTAAGCCATTGCTCCAACTGCTTGAATTCCACCTAGTTTAAATACTTTAGTGCAACCAATAGATGAAGCAGCGTAAAGTATAGCAGGGTTTATTTTCCCTTCTTTATTTGGAGGGGTGCACAAAACGATTTCCTTGCATCCTGCAATTTTTGCTGGAATGGCTAACATTAAAACAGTTGAAAACAGTGGGGCTGTTCCTCCAGGAATATACAATCCTACTTTTTCAATAGGGGTGACTTTTCTCCAGCACTCTACACCGGGTTGGGTGATTACGTGTTCTTCTTTGGCTACTTGTGCTTTGTGAAATGCTTCTATATTTCGAGCTGCATGATCAATGGCATTTTTGAGTTCTAGTGGTGTGTCTTTTGATGCTGCTGCTAATTCAGTTTTGGTTACTTGTAGTTGTTCTAAGTGTGCTCCATCAAATTTTGCGGTAAACTCTTTAAGTGCTTGATCACCATTGGTTTTTATTGCTTCAAATACTCCAGATACGATTGATTCAAGATTTGCTTTTTCTTGAGTAGGACGTTTAAGAATTTCGTCCCATTGTTCTCTCTCTGGATATTTACTTGTTTTTGTACTCACGCCTTTTTATTTAAAATTTTAAACAATTTATACGGTTGTTTTTGCTTCAAGAATTGGTTTTTAAAGTACCATTTTTTCAATGGGTACAATAAGGATTCCTTCGGCTCCGTTTGCCTTTAATTCATCAATTGAATTCCAAAAGTCCCCTTCTTTAATAACCGAATGAACGGAACTCCACCCTTCTTGTGCGAGGGGAAGAACGGTTGGTGATTTCATTCCTGGTAATGTTTTTATTATCGCGTCTAATTTATTGTTTGGCGCATTTAATAATACATATTTACTTTTTTTAGCTGCCTGAACAGAATTGATTCTGAACATGAGTTTATCTAGGATTTCTTTTTTCTCTCCAGATAGTCCAGGTGTTGCCACCAATGCTGCTTCTGAAAAAAGAATTTCGTCGCATTCTTTTAATCCATTTTTAAAGAGGGTGGAGCCCGATGAGACCAAATCACAAATTCCATCGGCTAATCCAATGTTAGGAGCAATTTCTACGGATCCAGAAATAACGTGTATTTCTGCATTTATTCCTTTTTTATCGAGGTACTGTTGTAAGGTTACGGGATAGGACGTGGCAATTTTTTTCCCCTCAAAGTATTCTACTCCTGGGTAATTGACTTCTTTGGGTACTGCTAAAGAGAGCTTACACTTGGAAAATCCTAGCTTTTCAATGATGTCTAATCCTCCTCCTTTCTCAATGACTGTGTTTTCTCCAAGAATAGCAATGTCTGCGACACCATCTTTTACATAGTTTGGGATGTCAGAATTCCTAAGGAAAAGTAATTCCGCAGGAAAAGTATGCGAACTGACCTTAAGTTGATCTCTTCCATTGTTAAATTTGACACCGCATTGTTTAAGAAGATCAATGGATTCTTCATTTAATCTTCCTTTTTTTTGAATTGCAATTTTTAATGTTTTTCCCATTTTAATTGGTTGTTATAAAAGTAAAAAGCCACGCTAATTAGCGTGGCTCGTTTTCTATATTTTATGCATACAAAATCATTGCCTACGCTCGTGGAAGGGTTGTGAAATGATGATGTATGTGTTTTTGTTTATTCATTGTTATGATGCAAATATAAGACTATTTCTTTTTTTGCAAACCTGTTGAAAGAGATTTTCTTTTTTGTGCTTAAGTTCTTTATAAGTTATTATGGGTAACATTCATTTAAATAGTCAATTGGATTGAGGAAAAACATTTTTCGATATCCTTGTGGTTCTTGATCAATCCGCCAAAAATACGGTATCCATGTTACTATTGCATAATGTAAGTGAGGCGGTTTGCCTGCTGCATTTCCAGTGGCGCCAAGTGTTCCAATTTTATCGCCGATTGAATTCCAATCTCCCACTTTGGTATGTATAGATTTTAGGTGGGCAAAATAGTGAAATCGTAATTTTGGACCTAGAATAATTACATAATTACCTGCTTTTCCACCGCTTCCTGTTTTAAAGGTGAACCCGCGAACAGGTGCTATAATATCAGTGCCTTCTTTACCAAATATATCTACACCTTTATGGGTTCCAGATGTCCCCCAAGGATAGTGCCAGTAGCTGTTTTGATTATAGTCACTCTTTTTCATTCCTCGTACTGGTAATTCAAAGGATTGAGGAAGAACGATAAAGAAAATAACTATAATTAGTAGTGTGTTTATGGTTTTATCGAGCCAAGTTCGTTTTTTATTTTTCCGAAATAATTTCATGGGGTTAATCTACAACTTCTTCTTTTCTTTTTGATTGTACTCTATTATTTGATAAGGTAGGTTTATTTTTTGTGTTAAGGATTGATGATGATTTAATATTGGTTGGTCTGTTTAAATTTCGTAGCATAAAAATACGTAATTAACGAAACCTAATACGGTTAATACCGTAATTTGGTTTGTAACTGGGTAAGTGAGTCTGTGGGGAAATGGATCCTTACCGAAATATAAAACGATATGAAGAAGTCAACTACCTCTACTATTTTCTTAATCTTTTTTTCTTTGTTTATTTCTGCTCAATGTTCGATTAGTTCAAATTTAGTTGTTAATGGCGATTTTGAGTTAGGCTTTAGTGATTTTACTAGTGATTATGGGTATAGTCCTGGGGATCTGGTTCCTGAAGGAAAATTTGATGTTATTTCCGATCCTAATTTATCGCATTCCAATTTTGCTTCTTGTTCTGACAATTCTTCTGGTTCGGGGAATATGATGGTAGTTAATGGTGCGGGTACTGCGGGTGAGCGTATATGGTGCCAAACGGTTGCTGTGGATCAGTCTAAAGAATATAGTTTTTCGGCTCATGTCACGAGTGTGCATCCAGCGAGTCCGGCAATTTTTCAGTTTTCTATTAATGGTGTGAGTTTGGGCAGTTCTTATAATGCGCCAACTACAACTTGTTCTTGGAATCAGTTTTGCGAAACATGGAATTCGGGACTCAACTCCAGTGCGGAAATTTGTATTGTGAATCAAAATACTGCTGCCGCGGGGAACGATTTTGCAATTGATGATATTAAAATGGGGGAGTTAATGTATGTTTTACCTGTTGAACTTGGCGATTTTAAGGTTACTAGTGATGATGGTGAGGTGAAGGTGCATTGGTTTGTATATGAGGAAATTGATCATGACCGGTACGAAATTGAACGATCTGTTGATGGTGAAAACTGGGATCTTATAGGTTCACAAAATGGTGAAATGGAGTATGGAAATTCGAAATCGTATGAGTTTAATGATCATGTTTCAATTGCGGGTACTTATTATTATCGATTGAAAATGGTGTCCAACTTTGGAGAGGTGGAATATTCAGATGTTCGAGCGATTAGTCATGAGGTAGCCTCAACAAGTATAAAGGCTTATCCAAATCCTATGATTGATCAGTTTTGTGTAAATATAAATGAGAATGAATTTATAGAGGATTTGATGGTGTTGGACCCAATGGGAAAGGTATTGTATTATGAGAAAAAAATGGATGAAGTAAAATGTATTTCTTTGCCTGGTTTAAATCCGGGGTCTTATTTTCTTCAATTTAAAACAAGTGAAGATGAGTTGCAAAGAACGGTTTTGGTGAAACAATGATTAATAAGGTTTTTATGGTTTTATTTCTTGTAACTTCCTGCTTATCTCTTCAGGAGTCAAATAGGTGTCTTTTTTAAATTGTTTATATGATTCAGTAGCATTTGATTCATGAAGAACATAATTTGCCCATTCTAATAATTTATAGCCAAGACCTCTCTCTATAGTTATAGAGTCTATTTCTTTTTCAAAACGAGATTTTGATTTAGCGGTGGTATAGGCAGTTAATCTTTTAATAATCCCAAAAAAACTACGTTTATTATAGTCGTAGATATGAGCGAATTCATGTCCAAGAACTCCAATTTTTGCATTAAAGGAGATGTCCTCAAATTGGATAATACTATCAAGCTTTTTATTGTTAATTCGTATTACATATTTTCTTTTCGTTCGTTTTCTTATGAAAGTAGATAGAATTGTAGGGCGGGCATTTAGAGTGGTTTTAATTTTTGCGTTTTTTATTGTAATTCTTGTGTTTGCTAATTCTGGGTAGTATGAAAGTGCAGTAAATATTTCTAAATCATAAGTTGTGTTTATTTTTTTATTCTTTGAAAAGTATATTTTTAAACTGTCTAATCTTCCTGTTGCCTCCAAACTATCAATTAATTTTTGTCCTGTTAAATTTCCGGTAATTAGAATTAATAAAAAAGTAAAAATGATATTCATATTATGAAATTAAGCCTTTTTAATTCATGTCAACTAAACTGATTGTTTGTTATTTTAGTTTAATGAAGTTTTGGTTGTGTCTATTTTGGATTACGATTGGGTTTTATTCGGCTGCTCAAAGTTATGAGCTGAAGGCGTTTTCTATTGCTGATGGTCTTCCTCAATCTCAGGTGTATGACATTACAGAGGATCATAATGGCAATCTTTGGTTAGGAACGCGAGGAGGGGGTGTTGCTAAGTTTGACGGGGTTGATTTTAAGGTGTTTACAACCCAAGATGGATTGGTGAGTAATTTTGTTTCCACGGTTTTTCATGATTCCAGAGATAATATTTGGATTGGTACTTCTAAGGGGGTATCTCTTTATAATGGTATTCGATTTAGAAATTTCATGTTCGAGGAAGAGGCTTTTAAGGTGACTGTTTCGTCGATTACAGAGAGCAAAAAGAAAGAATTATTTTTTGGGACTACGAATGGTGTTTACAAGCGAGTAAATAAGAAAAATAAAAATATTTCAAAGGAAATTGGGTTGCCGGGTAATTCGGTGACGGAAGTGTATGTGGATAGTTTACAACGGTTATGGATTACACACAATAAAGGATTTTCGGTGTGTGATAATGGTGTTAGTAAGCATTTTGCCAATAGTGCTTTAGCGGGTGTTTCTCCTCAATGTATTGTTGAGGGGAAGAACAATACTATTTGGGTGGGAACGTATGGTAAGGGGCTTATTAAAACTCGAGGAGATGGGTATGAGTTTATTGAGGAAACGAATGGATTAATTGTTTTGGATGTTTTTTATGAAAGAGGGAAACTGTGGATGTCTACTTTCAAAAATGGTGTTCTGGTTTATGATATTGCAACAAAAGAGGTAAAGCCTATTGAGGATTCAGAGCATTTGCCTACCAAGAATTGTCGTGTTGTTTTTAAGGATTCGTGGGGTGGGAAATGGATAGGTACTTCGGGTGGTGGTTTGTTAAAGTATGCTCAGCCTGAGATAAAGAGTTTTTCTGCAAACGATGGAATTGAGGGGAAGTATATTTATGCGGTAAGTTCTTCGTTGGATTCGGGTGTGTGGTTGAGTACAAATGCAAGAAAGTTGTATAAATACTCGAATGGTGAGGCGGAGGAATATGGTTTGAATAAGAATATTTATCCGCAAAAAATAAAAGCGATTTTGGAGGATTCGCAACGAAGATTGTGGATAGGTACTGAGGGCAGTGGTGTGATGTTGTGGAAGGACGGGGAAACGAGGTTTTTTAAAGAAGGTAAATATTTAGGTTCGGACTTTGTTACAGATATTGTAGAGGATAAAGAAGGAGATGTATGGGTGTCTACATCCAATGGAATTAGTCGGTTTTCCGCTGATTTGTTGGATGTTCAATTTTATACAAAGGGAAACAGGAATATTCATTTCAACAGGGTGAATTGCTTGCATGTTGATCGATCCAATAGGGTTTGGTATGGTACACGCGGTAGAGGTGTGGGGTGTATTCAAGATTCTGGATATGTGGTTGTGGATAAGAAAAAAGGGTTGTCTGATAATGTGATTAGAGATCTTGCAGANGATAAGTTGGGGAATTTATTTTTGGCCACTGCTGATGCCGGTNTTGATGCGATTTCTTTGTACGCTAAAACGAGAACGATTCATAATTTAAGTTCAAGNGATGGATTAAGTTTTAATAATGTGTATAGTGTGCATTGTGATGATAAGAATCAGTTATGGCTTGGGGGAGCAAAGGGGGTGAATAGGGTTACGCATCCTTTGCGATCGGATCAATTCATTAAGTCGTTTGGAGCTACAGAGGGATTTACGGGAATGGAAACTAATCAGGGTGCCGTTTGTGAGGATTTAATGGGCAATATTTGGTGGGGAACGATTGATGGTGTAATGATGAAACCGTCTGTTGATTTGAAGAAAGGCTTTAGTAAACCTAAAATTTCAATTTCATCGGTTAACTTGTTTTACAAAAATATTCAAGGAACAAAATATGAGCCTCATGTTCTCAATTGGTTTGCTACAGGGAGTTTGATTTTTGATTTTAAGGACAATCACGTTGGGTTTGTTTTAGATGGTAACGATTTGGCTCGCCCAGAGGATATTCGTTTTAAGTGGCGCTTGGATGGGGGTGACGGAAGGTGGTCACCAATTGTTCAGCAGAGCGAGGTGTTTTTTAGCAATTTATCTCCAGGGCATTATATTTTTCAGGCTAAGGCCGTGAATAAGGATGGGATGGAAAGTGATATGTTGGAGTTTTACTTTGCTGTAGCTGCGCCGTTTTACTATAAAACATGGTTTTGGCTTCTTGTTTTTGCTGGGGGTGGCAGTCTTACTTTTTTTCTTGTTCGTAGACGAATAAAAGGAATTAAGCAAAAAGCTTATGAGGTTTCCGAAAAGTTAAGGTTAGAGAAAGAGGTGTTGGAAATGGAGCAAAAAGCATTAAGGCTTCAAATGAATCCGCATTTTATTTTCAATGCGCTAAATGCAATTCAGGATCAAATTCGAGAAGAGGATAATAAAGGTGCTCGCCATAGTTTAAGTAAGTTTTCTAAATTAATGCGCCAGATATTGGATAGCTCCAGAACAAATTATATTTCTTTAGAACGTGAGCTCATTATTTTGGAGAATTATTTGAGTATTGAAAAGTTAACAAGGAATAATACATTTGATTATGTTATTAAAGTTGGTCCTGCCATTGATCCGGAAGAAGAGGGTATACCGCCTATGATGATTCAGCCTTTTTTGGAAAATGCCATTATTCATGGAATAGCAGGTTTACAAAAGGTGGGTAAGATTGAGTTGTCATTTTCTTCTGATGATGAGTATTTAGAGGTATCTGTTAAGGATAATGGTGTGGGTAGGAAGAAGGCAGCTGCGTTGAAAGCTCAAATGGGGCAACAGCATAAATCAGTAGCGTTGGAGGTTATTCAAAGTAGATTGGATAATTTGTCCACGGAAGGGATTTCATCCAGTTATGTTGTGGAAGATGTAATGAAGGATGGCGAAGTTGCAGGGACAAATGTTGTGCTTAGAGTAAAACGTCAGGTGGTGTGGTAGTTTTTAACAATTCGCTAAAAATTCGCAAAAGGAAGCGATATGTAGTGTATACTTTTCTAAATTCGTTTTATGCTTAAAAAATTCCTCAGAATTATTCTGTTGATCCTGGTATTGATCTGCTTGGTGAATTGCCGTTCAATTTTATATGGTGTTCAGCAAGGGAAAGGGCAATTGAATATTGTTTGGAATGCTAAACCCCTAGATGAATTTTTGGAAGACAAAAATTATCCAGATTCCTTAAAGACAAAAATTGTTCAGATAAAAGAAATAAAACAGTTTGCTTTTGATTCATTAGGTATTTATCCGTCTAAAAATTACACTACAATGTTTGACCAAAAGGGAAAGCCCGGAATGTATGTGGTGACGGCTTGTTATCCGTATGCTTTAAAAGCTTATAATTGGAGTTTTCCTATTGTTGGTGAGTTTTCTTACAAGGGATATTTCAAGAAGAAAAAGGCGTTGAAAGAGGCTAAGCGTTTAAATAAAGAAGGCTTTGATACAGATGTTGGTATTGTTAATGCTTGGAGCACGCTGGGTTGGTTTAAGGATCCTGTAATGAGTAGTATGCTTAAGAAGAATGAAGGTCAATTGGCTCGACTACTTATTCACGAATTAACACATGGGACTATTTTTGTGAAAAATGATGTTCAATTTAATGAGAATCTCGCCACATTTATAGGTGATAAAGGGGCTATATTATTTTTGGCTCATAAGTACGGATCACATTCTAAAGAGATGGAGGCTCATATGGATGAGCTTGCTGATTTGCGAAAGATCCGAGAGCACATGCACAGAGGAGCAAATGAGTTAAAAAAGTTTTACGAAGCACATGGAGAAAGCAAGCCAGCAACAGAAAAACGTGAAAAAATCAATTTGATTATTGATCAGATGGATACATTGAGTTTAAGTTCTTTTCGAAGGGTAAAGGCTATTCAAGCTCAAAAGGATAGTTTGAACAATACGTTTTTTACTGATTTCTTAATGTACCGAGAGGATCAGAAAAAGTTGGAGAAAGAGTTTCGTGAGAAATATGATGGTGATTTTGAGCGCTATTTTAATGCGCTAAAAGAAAAGTATACAACACTTTAATGGATTCATTTTTAAAAAAGTTTGCAGAGGAAATTGCAAGTAAGCATGATTCACCAGAGGGTCTTTGTATTGTTTTACCCACAAAAAGGGCCGTTACTTTTTTGAAACAAGAATTGGCCCATGCCTATAACAAAACGTTTTGGGCGCCTGATTTTTTTGCTTTAGGTGAGTTTGTAGAGTCTTTAAGTAGTACACGAAAAGAGGAGCGGTTAATTTTAATTTTAGAGCTTTATGAAGCTTATTTATCGGTTGTAAAAGATGAGCCTGAGGATTTAGGGAGCTTTTTGAAATGGGCGCCTACGCTTTTGTCTGATTTTGCGGAGATTGATCGTTATTTGATTGATCCTCAAAATATTTTTGGTTACATCAATGAAGCAAGGGCGTTGGAATATTGGAATGTAAACGGTGAGCCTTTGACTGATGCTCAAAAGCATTATTTGCATTTCTGGAAGCTTTTGGGAGAGATTTATTACGCGTTTACAAAACTTCTAAAACAAAAAGGTAAAGCTTACCCGGGGATGCAATTTAGAGAGGTGGCCCAGGATATAGCTGTTATTGCGGAAAACATCAAGTATCGTCACATTTTGTTTGCGGGGTTTAATGCGTTAAGTGCAGCAGAGGAAAAAATCATCTATACATTAGTTAAAACAGGAAATGCAGAGATTTTTTGGGATGCGGATGATTATTACTTAAAGCCTGTAGAACAGGAGGCTGGAAGGTTTATGCGAAGAATGCTAAAAAAGTTTCCTACAATTCCTTTTCGTTGGTCTGAGAATCTAATTGCTACTCAACCAAAACGTATTCGTGTTGTATCGTGTAATACGGATTCTGCTCAAACTCATTATGTGGGCTGTGTGCTTCAACAGGAGTTTATTCCAGAAAAAGCCACGCGAACGGCTGTTGTATTAAACAATGAGGATTTACTACTTCCTTTACTTTATAATTTGCCATCTAACGTTCATGCGGCCAATATTACCATGGGATATAGCTTAAAACTATCGCCTTTAACAACTTTTATTAATGCTTGGTTAGCGTGTTGGGGAAATTACAGAGGGAAGGATGACAAAAAGGCTTTTTACTTTAAATCTCTTTTTCAAATTATTGAGCATCCTTATTTTTATCATCTTTCAAACGGACGTGTGCAGGAGATTAATCAGCTTAAAGATGAGCTGGTTAGAAAAAATGTGATTTACGTTGGCAGAGGTCGGTTTGAAAAGCATTTTAAGGATGCGCCTTTTTTAGAGTTATTATTTACGAAAAAAAGCGATGTAGGAGGATTGGTAGAAGCTATGTTGCGCATTATTATGTTACTCAAAGCGGGCATAGCAAAGGCTGAGTTATCGGATTTAGAGAAGTCTGTTCACACGGAATACCTTTTTGTTTATACAACGATTTTAAGAAAGTTTCTTGCCCTACTGGAGGAATCTGATCATTTAAAAACGATTGGTATTAAAGTACTTAAGCGCTTATTGAATCAATTGGTGTCGTCTGAATCATTGTCTTTTTTTGGTGAGCCTTTAAAGGGGTTGCAAATTATGGGAATGTTGGAAACGCGTTTACTTGACTTTGATAAGGTGATTATGCTTTCGGTAAATGAGGGAGTTTTACCAAGAGGTAAAAAAGAAAATTCTTTTATTCCTTTTGACATTAAAAGAGAGTTTGGGTTGCCAACTCATCATGATCATGATGCTGTTTTTGCTAATCATTTCTACCGTCTGCTGCATCATGGGAAAGAAATTGATTTAGTGTATTTGGATGGTCAAAATGATTTTGGTGCGCCTTCTGAGAAAAGCCGGTTTATTGAACAGATTTCTTTTGAGCTTCCATTGATTAATCCGGATGTCTCTATTGAGCATTTTAGTCATAATACTCGTCCTAAGTTGAATGATTTTAAAGTGTGTCTTCCAAAAGATAGTGGGATCTTAGAGGCGATTAAAGTACGCCTTCAAAAAGGAATTTCGCCTTCTGCCTTGAATAAATTTATCGCGTGTTCTCTGGATTTTTATTACCGATATGTTTTAAGGCTTGGTGAGGCTGAGGAGGTAGAGGAGCATTTGAAGCACTCAACATTTGGAACATGTATTCATGCTGTTTTAGAAATATTATTTGATCCTTTTGTGAAAAAGAACCTTTTGGTTCAGGATATTGAAAGGATGGAGAAGAAGGTGACTCCTTTATTGAAGAGTAAATTCTTGGAGTTTTTAAGTGCGGATGATTTAATGAGTGGAAATAATTTACTGACGTTTGAGGTCGCTAAACAGTATGTGCTTAATTTTCTAAAGCTGGAGGTGAAAAATATTGTTCTGGCAGGGGAGAAAAATTTGGATTATCGCCTTTTAGAACAAGAAGAAAAAATGTCCTGGGTTATTCCTATTCAATTTAACAATGAGGAGATTAAAGTTAAGGTTGAAGGGTTTGCAGATCGGATCGACATAGTAGGTGAGGAGGTTCAATTGATTGATTATAAAACGGGAAATGTAACAAGTACTGATTTGAGTTTTAAAAACTGGGATGATTTGGTACAGAATCCGAATAAAAGTAAAGCGCTTCAGTTGGCCATTTATGGATACATTTATTTGATGCGACATCCTGATGTGAACAATTTTACGGCAGGCATTTATAGTTTTAGGAACCTTCAATCGGGATTGCTTCGGTTAACGCGAAATAGGAAAAAGGTGATGGCGGACGAGATACGGGAACATATGCCAAAAGTTATTGAATCAATTGTGAGTAATATGTTAGATGAAAATGCAATGATTGCGCATAATGAAGATGCTAAATATTGCAATTATTGTTGATGAGATAACTGAAAATAAGGTGTTTGGTATTTTAAATACAACGGGTATGGATAGTTGATTTAGACTTACAGGAGTTAAAAATTGGTTTTGTTGATCTTTTTTCCTTTCTTAAAGTTTTCTGTACGATACATTTTACCTTTTTTATCAAAATATATCCAGCTGCCAGATTTTTCATTGCCTTTGTATGCACCTGTTAATTCAATATTTCCTGTTTTATAAAATTGCATGATTGAATAATTCCCTTTTGGTTCAAGAACCTGTCCAAATTGGGTAATGGTATCCATGGATACTGGTTGGTATTTGGTTATGGTTTTTATATTCCCGTTAGGATGGAATGTCCAGCTTAGTCCCGTTTTTTGACTTGCAAAATTATAAAATGCGAGCTCGGAGATTTGTTTGTTTTCAAATCGAGAAACATGAAGTCCTGTATAAAATCGAATGTAATTAAGCTTTTTGTAAGTTAACGTAATCTTTGTGGGTTTAAATCCAAAGCCAGCATTGGTATCTATTTCAAAGGTATCTAATTCAGCATATGTAGAAAGATAATTCACATAGGTTGAGTCGCTGTATTCAGCGTATTTTGAAAAATATTCTTTTAGGTATTCGCAACGCTTGAGGGAATCGATAAAAGAGGCTTCATTGAGCTGTGCAAATGTTAGTGTATACCCAAAACATAAGAAAAATAAAAGTGCTTGAATTCTCACAGATGAAAACTAACAAAAACTGTGCGGAAATTAAAATGTTGGCTTAAGTTCGATGAAAATAATACTCGATTTTATTGTGAGAGGTATTGATATTCTGATACTAGTCAAATAAAAAATGGTGAAATGCTAAAAAAAAAAGCCCGGTTTAACCGAGCTTTTTCGTTTCAATCGTTTTGTATGAATTTATTTAACCTCTTTTAATTCAACAATAAATACTAGAGCGGCATAGGGAGGGATATCTGCTCCTGCTCCTTGTGCTCCATATCCTAGTTGATAAGGTATGTAGAATTTATATTTCGCTCCTACACTCATGAGTTGTAATCCTTCTGTCCAACCTGCAATTACTCGGTTTAATGGAAATTCTGTTGGTTCACCTCTGTCGTAGGATGAGTCAAATTTAACACCGTTCGGTAGTGTTCCTTCATAATGAGCAACTACTGTTTGTTCGGCTGTTGGTTTTTGTCCTTCAGCGTCCTCTAAAATTTCGTATTGTAATCCCGATGGAGTTACTGTTACTTCAGGTCTTTTGGCATTTTCAGAAAGGAATTCCTCTCCTTCTTTAGCAGCTATTCCAGCAACATATTCGTTGTACACCTGTATATCCTCTTGCGCAGGCATTTCCTCTTTATCCCAAAAAGTAAGAATTCCTTCGTTAAATTTCTCAATATTTAAACCTTGAGAAATTGGAGATTGATCTAAATCCAAAAAAAATAGCTTAGAAAAAATTGACTTTGCAACTTCTACATCTTCTCCTTCGGCTTTTGCAAAGTTTTCAGTTTTTGAGGCAATTTCTTTTAGTTGTTGAATTTCAACCTGAGGATTAAAGTTTCCTAATCCTGTTTCTCTAAGTGTTGCGAATTGTGCAATGATTTCTTTGGCATCTAAGAATGCAAGTTTTTGTTGTTTTAATTGGTTGGCAAACGAGACGCCATGCACAAATGAAACTACGTTTGTATCTACTGTTGCTGTTTCTGACATAATTTTTACTTTTTATTATTTAATTCCCATTAATTCAACTGTGAAAATAAGTGCTGCATAGGGAGGGATATCTCTTCCTGCACCTCTTTCTCCATATCCTAATTCGTATGGAATGTAGAATTTGTATTTTGCACCTACCTTCATTAATTGAAGTCCTTCTGTCCATCCTTTAATTACTCCGTTCAGTGGAAAATCTATAGGGTTTCCTCTTTTGTACGATGAATCGAAAATTTTACCGTTAATTAAAGTGCCCTCATAATGCGCCGTTACCGTACTTTCTGCAGTTGGTTGCTCACCGGTTCCTTCTCTTAACACTTCATATTGTAATCCTGAGTCAGTAGTTTTAACACCTGATTTGTTTTTGTTTTGAGCCAAAAAGTTTATTCCGTCTTGTTTCGCGTTTTTGTTAATTTCTGCTCTAAGTGCTGCTTGCTTCTTTTGAGTAGCTTCTTGAATTTTTGCGCTAAATGATGAAAATGCTTTGAATTCAGCGTCACTAGCTTGTATGTTTTCATCCCATGCTTTTATAAATCCTTCGCCAAAACCATCAAAAGCAAGTTCTTGGTAAAGATCCATTTTGTTGAAATCGGCATAAAAGTATTGGGGAAATATGTTTCGTATAGTATCTTTTTGTTCCTCATTGATTAATGCGAAATTTTGAGTTGCTTTTGCTATACTAGATAATATTTTACCAAGAGAATCAAGCGGTAATTCGGTTGATTTTGACGCTCTACACGCATTAAAGGTGCTTATAAAGTCGGTTGCTACTATAAAGTCCAACCCTTGTTTTTTTAGATTGTTAGCAAGGTATCCACCAAAAATCATGGAAATTGCTTTTTTGTTATCGGGTGCAATGGAGTCTAATCCTGTGATTCCCGATTTAATTGAATCATTTTCAGAACGTTCGATGCTTGTCTCAGTATTCAACGTTTCTTCATTGGAAGTGGATGTTTCTGATCCTTCTCCACAGCTGGAGACTAAAATTCCTAATGCTAGCGATAGTGTAGTAATGTGTTTGATCATTTTAAAAGGTTTTTACGATTCAGAATCGTATCCATTAATTTAAGGTCATTTTCTTTTTTGAAAATCGAGAAAGGAAGATAAATAAGATTAGCTTTATTCATGGCTAAAATGTACCCATTTTTAGATTTGAAGGCCTTCTTAAAGTTTTTCCACTCTATTGGCATTCCATGTTTAGCATCTACCTTCATTAAAAATTGTTTCCCGTCGATTTCGTAATTCATCTTATAAAAGAACATTTTACCCATTTCGTGTTGGGTAAAACCAGCGAATTGAATCATCCAAAATCCAATGTAAAGGACGGGAACGAGAAAACCGATTAGAAAGAGTGTCCAAAACCAACTTGTGAAAATAAAACTGGCAATAATCAGAAGGGCGCAAGGAACACCATAAAGCCATTCTTTTTTCACCAATGATATTGTGGCAACGGATATGTACTTTTTCTTTTCGAGCTCGTATCTTTTTGTGATTACTTTCATACAAGAAAAATTTCGTGCAAAGATACAATATTTATAGGCAGTAATGGTAGTTAATGAATGGGTTTACTTATAAACAATGTTAAATTATATTACTCAACAGATGTTTTGCCCGATTATTGATCAGATAGCTTGAACTATTCGGTAAAATGATTGTTTCTCTCTTAGTCATAGACTAAACCAATAAATTTGTAAGAATTATTGATGTTTGGCCGCATTGTTTTACGTTGTATTTTTTAGTTTTGAAATATGTTACTTGATAAACGAATACCCTTAAGTTATATAGTTAAAAAGGTTAAAATGGAAATTTTGGTGGTATTGCTATTTACTACTGCTATTATTTTCGCCAAACAGTATTTACATATACCATTTGAATTACCACCTACGATACCTGCAGGTTTAGGTACTGCTATATCGCTTGTTCTTGCTTTTAAACTTAATCAATCCTATGACCGATGGTGGGAGGCTAGGAAGATTTGGGGAGCTATCGTAAATGACTCTCGTTCTTTAAGTATTCAATTTATCAATTTTACACTGGATCAATCTCGACACGAAATTAGAGATTGTATTTATCGTCAGATTGGTTGGTGTTATGCGCTTTCTAATGCATTAAGAAAAACAGGTGACTATTCCAGATCAGCATCTTTTTTATCCAAAGAAGAATATGCTGCTGTTAAAAGTTCTTCTAACGCACCTCTTTTGATAGCGAGCTTTATTTCATCGGATATTCGAACATTATTTAAAGATGGGCAGTTAAATCAATTTCAACAGGTTCAAATGGATGATACCATGGTGCGCTTAGTAGCCTCAATGGGTAAGGCGGAACGTATTAAGAATACTGTTTTTCCAAAAACATACCGAATGTTTTTAACGTTTTTTGTGTACATATTCCTTTTAACATTGGCCATTTCATTATCAGATCTTCATCCTGCTTTTGAAATTCCTTTATTAGTTACAATTGCCTTGCCTTTTTTCTTATTAACGAAAACGTCTGTTGCGATTCAAGACCCTTTTGAGGACTTACCAACTGATACATCAATGCTTGCTATTTCCGAGACAATTGAAACAAACTTAAAGGAGTTAATACAAGATCAATCTCCTGTTGTGAAGGAATCTGATCGAGAGTTTTACTATATGTAAACGGGTATTTTGAGCAAAACACATTATTACTTTAAACTTAATAAACCACCTAAAGTACTTAGTCAGTTTGTTCGTGTGCAAAAACGTAAGAAGCGTCTTTTAGGGGAATTATATGATTTTCCTGAGCACACGATGTCTGTTGGGCGTTTAGACGAGAATTCAGAGGGCTTATTATTGCTCACAACCAATGGAAGAGAAAGTGATCGGATTTGTAGATCGGGTGTGGAAAAAGAATATTATGTTCAGGTTGATGGATGTATTACCCATGAAGCGATTCTCCAATTACAACAAGGAGTAGAGATTGGTGTAAATGGTGAAAAATATCTCACTAAACCCTCTAAAGTATTCGTGCTTGACAAGACTCCGTACAATGAGCCTGGGTATAGGATTAGAGATGATAGACATGGTCCAACATCTTGGGTGTCCATTACGATAAAGGAAGGGAAATTTCGTCAGGTACGAAAAATGACTGCAGCGGTTGGTTTTCCAACATTGCGTTTAGTTCGTTGGCGAATTGGAAACATTACTTTAGAAGGCATGAAATCAGGTGAAGTCGTAGCGTTAAATTTTTTTGACGCCTAAACTGTATCTTTTTAAAATCTACTGCATTATACTAGTGGTTGAGTAAACCAACTGCCTTATATACATAAAGATAAAGCGCCCTTCGTCCGGGGCGCTTTTTTATTTTTATCTCTGATTTTTTAGTGAGTGTGCTTTAAAAAGACATTTGAATACTTCAAATACGGATATAATGGATGCCTTAAACATTGTATATTTGCATCAAATTTTGAAGTTATGAGCAGTTTAGCAAAAACCTATGATCCGTCGAAAGTAGAGGAGAAATGGTATGACTACTGGATGAAGAATGATTTGTTTAGTAGCAAGCCTGATGAAAGAGAGGCTTATACTATTGTTATACCTCCGCCGAACGTGACAGGTCAATTGCATTTAGGCCATACATTAAATAATACACTCCAAGATGCGTTGATTCGCAAGGCAAGATTGGAAGGTAAAAATGCATGTTGGGTTCCCGGAACCGATCATGCATCCATTGCTACTGAAAATAAAGTTTTGGACTTGTTAGCCGAGCAAGGAATTAAAAAAGAAGACCTTACACGAGATGAGTTTTTAAAGCACGCTTGGGATTGGACGGATAAATACGGAGGAATCATTTTAAAGCAGTTGAGAAAACTAGGCGCTTCATGTGACTGGGATAGAACCGCTTTTACGATGGATAAGAATTTACACGATTCCGTTATCAAAGTTTTTGTTGATTTATTCAATAAGGGATACATCTATCGTGGAGCTAGAATGGTGAATTGGGATCCAATGCGTAAAACGGCACTTTCTGATGAAGAAGTTTATCATACTGAAGAAAATTCAAGATTATTTCACATTAAATATCAAATTGCAGGAAGTGATGAGTTTTTAACCATCGCTACAACACGGCCTGAAACTTTATTGGGAGATACGGCAATTTGTGTAAACCCTAATGATGAAAGATATACTCACCTAAAAGGTGCTAAAGCAATTGTACCTCTTGTGAACCGAGAAATTCCTGTGATTTTTGACGAGTATGTTGATATGGAATTTGGTACAGGTGCTTTAAAGGTAACACCAGCACACGATATTAATGACTACAACTTAGGTGCAAAACATGATTTGGAGTCTATTGAAATTTTAAATGATGACGGCACTTTAAATGAATCGGCTCAATTATATGTTGGCGTTGATCGTTTTGAAGCGAGAAAGAAAATCGCGAAAGAATTAGAAGAAAAAGGACAGCTGGATAAGATTGAGGATATTCGAAATAAAGTAGCGCGTTCGGAAAGATCTAAAGTTGTTATTGAGCCTAAGCTATCTACGCAATGGTTCTGTAAAATGGAAGAGATTGCCAAGCCTGCTTTAGATCAGGTTTTAGATAATACCATTGAGTTTTTCCCAAAGAATGCTGTAAATACCTACAAGCATTGGTTAGAGAATATTAACGATTGGTGTATTTCCCGTCAGTTGTGGTGGGGACAACAAATTCCGGCTTATTTCTACGGAAAAGGTCAGAATGATTTTGTTGTTGCTGAAACAGCTGAAGAGGCATTAAAGTTAGCTCAAGATAAAACAGGGAAATCTGATTTAAAAGCTGAGGACCTAAGTCAAGAGACTGATGTGGTGGATACTTGGTTCTCATCGTGGTTATGGCCAATGTCTGTTTTTAACGGAGTTTTAGAGCCAGACAATGAAGAGTTTAATTACTACTACCCCACAAATGTGTGTGTCACTGGTCAAGATATAATCTTCTTCTGGATTGCCAGAATGATTATGGCTGGATTAGAATATAAAAATCAGTTCCCATTTAAAGATGTTTACTTCACTGGTTTAGTGCGTGATGAGAAGCGTAGAAAAATGAGTAAGAGTTTAGGAAACTCGCCAGACTTATTTGAAACCTTTGAAAAGTATTCAGCAGACGGTGTTCGGTTAGGGGTGTTGTTATGTGCTCCTGCTGGGAATGACTTGTTATACAGTCATGATTTAAGTAAGCAGGGTAGAAATTTTGCGAATAAGGTTTGGAATGCTTTACGATTAGTTGATGGTTGGAAAATAGATGAATCTTTGGAGCAACCTGAATTAAAGCCTGCAATAGAATGGTTTGATGCTAAACTAAGAGCTGCTGTGGTTAAGGTGAATGATTCATACTCGAAGTATAGATTATCAGAGGCTGCAATGGAAATCTATAAATTGATTTGGGATGATTTTTGTTCTTGGTATTTAGAAATGATTAAGCCAGGGTTTGAGCAGCCAATTTCGAGAGAAATTTATGATGCCACCATGAACTTTTTTGATGAATTAATGGTTTTATTGCACCCAATGATGCCCTTCATTACAGAAGAGGTTTGGCAGAATGTAAAAGAAAGAAAAGAGGGTGCGTCTATTATGACTGCCTCTTGGCCTTCTGCTGAAGGTGAGAATGAAGAACTTATTTCTTTTGGTGAGAAAATGCAAGAGTTAGTTTCGGGAATCAGAAACTTACGAAGTCAGCAAGGAATGAGTCCTAAAGATGCTATTGACGTTTTTATTTCATCTTCTGATAAAGGATATGAAACCTATAAGGGGTTAATTGCTAAGTTGGCTAATGTATCCAAGTTAGAATACACTTCGGAAAGTATTTCTGGAGCGAAGTCGTTCATTATTGGAACGGATGAAATTTTCATTCCAGTTGAAATCGATACTGAAAAAGAGAAAGCTGAAATGCAAAAAGAGCTTGATCGTCAGAAAGGTTTCTTAAAAGGAGTAGAGAAGAAGTTAAGTAACGAAAGATTTGTGAACAATGCTCCTGAGGCAGTTGTTGCTTCGGAAAAGAAAAAACAAGCTGATGCGATTGCTAGAATTGAGATTTTGCAGAAGTCTTTAGCGGAGTTGAGTTAAGTTGTTAAATCGTTAGAGGTGTGCCTATTTATAATTTTCCATACCGCTTAAAGTTTAAAACTCCCTTTAAAATCGCATCGGTAGAGCGAACAGGGACAGATAACTTATATCTTAAGTTTACAAAAGACGGTTTTGTAGGTTGGGGAGAGGCCGTTTTTCCACCCTACATTGAGGAAAATCAGCAAACAGCAATTACACGTTTGGCTGATTTGAATTGGGGGTTTTTGGATGAAGCTGAATTGTTTCGATTAATTCAACAGAACCAAATTATTTTAAAACAGGAACCATCCTTAGCTTGTGCTATGGAATGTTGTTTATTGAACTGGTTGGCGGCATTTAAAAAAATAGGGCTTCACGCGCTCTTGGGATTAAATGAAGTAAAAAAAGAAACCTCATATACGATTGGTATAAGTTCGGATCAAGCGATGGAGGAAAAGGTGGTTAATACGCCTGAAGCGACTTATTTTAAGTTAAAGGTTAATGAAAACGAAATAGAAAGAATTGTTAATACCTATGTTTCTCTTACCTCTAAACCTTTTGTTGTAGATGCTAACCAGGGTTTTTCTAATCGTGAAAAGGCGTTGTATTGGGCTTCTGAATTAGATAAAATGGGTGTTGCTTATTTTGAACAACCGTTTGATAAAGAGGATTTTGAATCGCATGAGTGGCTCAAAAATCATGTAAACATTCCCATTATTGCGGATGAGTCTTTTCAACGCATTACTGATCTTGAAAAAGCATTTAAATCCTTCGATGGGATTAATGTTAAAATAATAAAAACGGGTGGTGTGTTGGAGGCTAAAAGGTGTTTGCTACAAGCAAAAAAATTAAAGATGATAACGGTTTTAGGCTGTATGTCTGGTTCGTCTACTTCTATTCAGTCTGCATCTGCATTACGTGATTTGGCGGATTTTGTGGATTTGGATGGTGTGTATTTAATTGAAAATGACCCTGATTTGAATAAAATGGGAATGTAAAATACCATTCTTGGCTATTTATTTATGTATACGTATTATTTTGAGCCAATTGTCAAATTTTTGACGATTAATTTACTGAAGGAGTGTATTTTTAGGGTATGAACAGAGTCGCATTATTTCTTACCGTAATTTCTTTAATTGGACTGGCTTTTGACGTTTACTTTTATCATGGGGTAAAAAGTGTTTTTAATACTGGAAAGTATTCAAGTTATTTTAAATACGGTTATTGGACGGTAAGTTATTGTTATTACCTCTATTCTGTTATTACAATTACCTTATTGTTATTTGGTTATGAGGCGGGAAGGTTTGGTAAAATACTTGGCCAGGTATTTTTTTTCCTTTTATTTCTTCCTAAGGTGCTTTCCTCTGTGTTTTTAATTTTTGATGATATTATTCGTTTAGTTCGGTTTTTAATTGGAAGTTTCTTTTCTAAGGATGTGTCTGGACGTACGGCAGAATCAGGAATAAGTAGGTTACGTTTTTTACAATTGTCTGCATTAGGTTCATTTGGATTGTTATTAAGTTCTCTAACTTATGGTGTGATAAAAGGTGGATATAATTACACCGTTCAGAAGTTGAAAATTAAAATCCCGAATCTCCCAAAGGAGTTTGAAGGAATGAAAATTGCGCAGGTTTCAGATTTACATGTGGGAAGTTTTATGAGCTTGGAACCCATGAAAGAGGCGGTTAATTTGATTAATGAACAAGATGTTGATATGCTTTTTTTTACGGGTGATTTGGTAAATGATAAGGCAGAGGAGGCTTTAGATTTTATTGATGTATTCAAAAATATTAAACACAAGGTTTATTCTGTTTTAGGTAATCATGATTATCCTGAGTATATATACGCTAGGGATGATCACGCTTCCAGAAAGCATAACTTTGATTTAATGGTGGATATTCATAAAAAAATGAATTTTGATTTGCTTTTAAATGAGCATCGTATAGTTGAGCGAAACGGGAAGAAGATGGCCATTATTGGTATTGAAAATTGGGGAAGTAGTTTCTCTAAATATGGTGATATGAAAAAAGCTTATGAAGGTACGCAAGAGGCTGATATGAAATTGTTGCTTTCTCATGATCCAAGCCACTGGGATTTGCAGGTGCGACCTGACTACTCGGATGTAGCTGTTACATTCTCTGGCCATACACATGGTATGCAATTTGGTGTTGAAGCTTTTGGGGTTAAGTTTAGTCCTGCTCAGTGGGTGTATAAACAATGGGCTGGGTTATACAAAGAAGGTCCTCAGCAACTTTATGTGAATAGGGGATTAGGTTTTATTGGTTATCCCGGAAGGGTGGGTATAAGCCCTGAAATTACGGTTTTTGAACTTACTTCCTAATAGTAGAGGTTTCGTTAATGTGCTTGATCTCCGAGGTTAAAGGCATATTGAATAATATTTGCCCCCATTTGAAGCGCTTTTGTTCGTGTTTCTTTGTCGTCATTATGTACTTCTTGATCTTCCCATCCATCCCCTAAATCAGATTCGTAGGTGTATAGTACAACAAGTTTACTTTCATGAAATAAGCCAAATGCTTGCGGTGGTTTATTGTCATGTTCATGAATTTTAGGTAGTCCATTTTGAAAATCAAAGGTTTGATGAAATATGGGATGTGCGTAAGGAAGTTCAATAAGTTTTTGGTTAGGAAATACTTTTTTTAGTTCTCTTCGAATAAATTTATCCATACCGTAATTGTCATCAATATGAAGGAAACCTCCATTTGTAAGGTATTTTTTTAAATTATTGACATCATTTCCTGATAAAATGATATTGCCATGACCTGTAAGATGTAAAAAAGGATAGTTGAAAATTTCTTCACTCCCTACATGAACTTGCCCTGGTGTAGGATGAATGTCTGTTTTGAGTTGTTTGTTGCAAAATTTTATGAGATTGGGTACGGATGTGGGGTTGGCATACCAGTCACCGCCACCATTGTATTTTAAAACAGCTATTGAGTATGAAGAGGGTGCTGTAAAGGAATAGACTAAAATTCCTATACAGATTGAAAAAAATAACGCAATGAGGTGCTTAGTGTTCATAGTTCATGTTGATGATTGTGCAGGCAACAATTCCGGCAGTTTCTGTTCTTAAACGTGATTCGCCTAAACTAATTGGCTGAAAGCCATTTTTTAAGGCGAGTTGAATTTCTTCTTCTGAAAAATCTCCTTCTGGACCAATTAGGATTAGTGTTTCTTCTCGAAAACTAAGACTTTTTAGGTGCGTTTTTTGTCCTTCGGAACAATGTGCTACAAACTTATTTTTTATGTTGGATTTAACAATTTCATTTACCTCAGTTAAAGGGTTCAGTTTTGGGAAGTGAAAGTTCTTACTTTGCTTACAGGCAGAGGTGATAATCCTGTTGAGCCGTTCTTGTTTAATACTTTTTCGTTCAGAATGAAAGCTTAATAGCGGGGTGATTTGAGAAACGCCTATTTCAGTTACTTTCTCTAAAAAAAATTCGAATCGATCAATATTTTTAGTGGGAGCTATTGCTATGTGTAGGGGTGGTGTGATTTGAGTGAAATGCTTAGTGGATTGAACAGTGTAAAAACATTTTTTTGGACTGGCTTCAGTAATTAATGCAGAATGAAGATCCCCATTTCCGTTAGTAATTAGTATTGTGTCGCCTTTTGATTTTCGAAGGACTCGAATACAGTGTTTGCTTTCTGATTCATTTAAATGTCCTGCGATAATTTCAGAATTGCTTGCGGTAAAGACTTGCATGGAATAAAATTAATCTTTTGCTTGAAATAGAGGGCTATTCTTGGTGATAGTTTTCGTAAGCTTTAGCCATAATGGTGTATACTAATGGATATTTGTCAGCTAGGTAATCAAAAGATTGGGTCATTTTTTTCTTTCCAAACTCCCCTCCGGAAAACATCCAAAAGAAAACATTGTAAATTTGCTTTTCATTAAAACCTTCTAATTCTTTAAATAAAATTTCTTTGTTTGAATTGATAATTGGTATGGATTCGAAATAAAATTTCTTGGTGTTTTTACCTGCAACTCTCATGTCGGTGTGTTGAGCGAAAAGTATAAATAATGAAATGTAAGTATTCCTTCCTACAAATTTGGGTCGAAAAATAGTTTGGATATATCGCTTCGCTTCTTTTTTTAAGTTGACTTCCTCTACGAGCGAAGAGAAGAAAATTTCAAGTTCAATTCCACTTTTTGGAAATCGGTTTAGAAACGCACGTTTATAACTTAAATTGGTTTTATTATGAACCATATGTTTATAGGATTCACGCAAACGCGCACATTCCTCTTGAAGCACTTGCTTGTCAATATCTAATAAGAAGTTCTCGGTGTATCGCTCTAATTTTTGGATTTCAAATTCCTTTAAAACTACGGGGTGGAAATACTTGTTTTTGACGCCAGCGATGAGTTTGAATGTTCCCATTTTTGGTAATGGAAGAGAATAGTTTCCAAATTTATCGGTCACAGTTTGTGCAATAACCCTTTTCTTTTCATGTAATTGTATTTTAACATTGGGAATAGGGAAGCCTTGTTTACTCGTAATTTTACCATTGAGTTCAAAGGGCTCACTGGAGCTATAAAAAGCGAATCCAATTATACTTATTAGAACAAAATGTGTGAATTTCTTCATACCCCCCTTACGGCGATGAAGATTTTTGGTTTTGTCTATATGTGATATGGATAAAAAAGGGTTGAGTTTTCTGTTTAGCTTTTCAGAAACTTAGTAACTTAAAAATTCTATGGAATATGCAATCGTTGATATTGAAACAACTGGTGGATTTGGCGCTAAAAATAAGATTACTGAGATTGCAATTATTATTCATAATGGGGTGAAAGAGCTTGAGCGTTATTCTACTTTAGTTGATCCACAAGCATTTATTCCAAAAAATATTACGGCGTTAACGGGCATTACAAACGAAATGGTAGAAGGTGCACCTCCTTTTTATGAGGTAGCTAAAACGGTTTGGGAAATGACAGAGGGGAGAATTTTTGTAGCGCACAATGTGGGTTTTGATTACAATATTATTCGGAATGAGTTTAGCGAATTGGGTGCAAAATTTCAACGTAAAAAACTTTGTACTGTGCGATTGGCAAAAAAAATCTTCCCTGGTAAACCCTCTTATAGCCTTGGTAATTTGTGTGAAGGGTTGGGTATTCCATTAAAAAATAGGCACAGAGCGCTTGGAGATACAGAGGCAACAGCATTGCTTTTTAAAATGATGATTAGCATGAAAAGTGATGATGCTTTTCAAAAAGAATTAACTACGTTAAATAAGGAAGCAAAGCTACCTGCTAAGCTTGATGCGGACGTTTATCATAGGCTACCTGAAGGGTGTGGCGTGTATTATTTTTACAACGAGAGTAAGGAAGTTATTTATGTTGGTAAAGCGAAGAATATAAAGAAGCGGGTTACGCAACATTTTACGGCTGTAGATTCTTCCACTCGAAAGAATAATATGATGCGTGACATTGCTGATGTTTCATATGAGCTTACGGGCTCTGAACTCGTTGCGCTTTTAAAAGAATCTGAGGAAATAAAAACAATTTCACCATTATTTAATCGAGCACAAAAACGCATTAGAATGAATGCGGGTATTATTCGTTATTTTGATCAAAATGGTTATTTAAGATTGGGGATTGATCGAAAATCAACGTTGAATGCGCCGTCTTTTTTAAAGTTCTCTTCTCAACAGGATGCGCGTAGCTTTTTACATCGTTTAGTGGACAAAGGGAATCTGTGTCAAAAGATGGTTGGGTTACAAACAGGTGAAGGGGGGTGTTTTGAAGTCCAATTGGGAATGTGTAATGGGGCTTGTATAAAAGAAGAATCTCCTGATGTATATAATGCAAGAGTGAGTAAGGCTTTGAAGAATGTTTCGCTTGCTGGCGATAGTTATTTAATTAAAGATGTTGGTCGTGATCGCGATGAGTTTTCAGCGATATGGATTCAGAATGGTGCTTATAAAGGATTTGGTTTTTTTAGTCATGATGTTCATGATCCTCAACTAATAAAAGAGGGTATTACTCAGGCAATGGATAATAGAGACGTTATTATGATTATTAAATCGTATTTATCACGGCATTCATTACCTATTATTCCTATTGAAAACACGAGGGAGAAAGGGGAGTTATTTTAGTGTTATGTGGCTTATAATGTCCTCTATTTGCTGCGGAGTAAACCATGTTATTTCTTTATTTCGCTTAAAAAAAGTCAGTTGTCTTTTGGCAAATCTTCGTGTGTTTTGTTTTACTAGTTCAATGGCCTTTTGAGTGTTTTGGGGATTTTGGTAAAACTCTTGGTAACCCACAGTTTTTAAACAGGTTAAATCTTTGTTTGATTCAAGGGCACGAACTTCGTCCAGTAAGCCATTTTTAATCATTACATCAACTCTCTGGTTGATGTTTTTATATACTTCGGCTCGATCAAGGTTCAATCCAATCCATGTGATATTAAATGGCCGTATCTTTTTCTGAAGATTTCTAAAGGTGGAATAGGGCTGACCAGAGACTCTGTAGGTTTCAAGTGCGCGTATGACTCTATGTGGATTTTGTTGGTCTACCTGCTCAAAATAGATCGGATCAACTTTTTTAAGTTCAGTTTGTAAAACTTGAAGCCCTTCTGTTTTCCATATTTGAATCAATTGATCTCGAACGTCTGGGTTACAGGGAATGTCATCTAATCCATAACAAACTGCATTCACAAATAACCCGCTTCCACCTACGAGAATAGCTTTGTTTTGAGTTTGAAAGATGTTTTCAAGTTTTTGT
The DNA here is from genome assembly GCA_002722245.1 of Flavobacteriales bacterium. GTDB lineage: Bacteria > Bacteroidota > Bacteroidia > Flavobacteriales_C. The sequence continues at coordinate 33,745 of PBLA01000001.1, forward strand.
ATGGCTTCTTTTTCAAAATCACCTGCGGTATAGTTTTGTTGGATGGATAAGTGATTTATAAAATGATGAGGGACACCTTCCATCTCTTGGGATGTAGGTTTGGCAGTGCCTATGGCCATTTCTTGGTAAAACTGTCTGGAGTCTGCGCTAAGTATTTCGCAATTAAAATGCTTGGCGATTTTGATACTAAGTGCAGTTTTCCCTATAGCCGTAGGGCCTACAATAACAATAAGTTGTTTCTCCGGATTGGTGGACAAGATTTAAATATCTAGGTCATCAATATTTTCAAAGGTTGGTTCATCGTCCTCATCTTCATTGAGAAGAGCATCAGATGGTTCTTCTAAATCATCAAATGTGATATCGGACAACTGGTTGACCTCTGGGGAATAACTTCCAACTTCTGCTAAGAGAACAGGTACGTCTTCTTTGATTTCTGTATTTTCTCCTATTCGTTCAATTTTAAATTTTTTGGGAAATAAGAAATCATAGGTGAATTTGTAATATTTAACATCTTGTTCAACAGATTGTGCAATTGTGAATTCCTGCATAAGGATATTTACTGATTCATGCTCCATCGTACCCATATCCATTAGGGTTATTTCTAAACCTTCTTCCCAGTTTTCTGTACACGTGTAAAAGCTTGCCATTTCACCTTCTTGAAGTCCGTAGGCATCCAAAATCGCAAAGTGAAAATCTTCTAAGGTTTTGTCTTCCTGAATTAAGATGTCTCTGTAGATTTCTTCTTCGTTGCCTTCAATATTGGGTGAAATTCTGTAAACAAATGCTTTCATGGGTTGTCTTTAAACTATTAATGTAACAAATATGCAGATTTTAGTTGATTTTCTTCACTAAAGTGAGTCCAATTTCTTGTCCTTTTTTTTCCATGAACGCAATAGCTGCTTTTCGTTCATTGGGTATGTGCCCCTCTAAGATGGCTTCTTTTATGGCTTCTTTAATTTCACCAATTTTAGGAGAGGGGTTTAAATCAAAGGCCTCAATAATTTCTTTTCCGTCAACAGGAGGTTGAAAATTTCTAATTTGATCTCGTTCTTCAACGTCTTTGAGTTTTTGTCGAACCAATTGGAAGTTGTTCAGGTATTTTGCAACCTTTTGTTTGTTTTTTGAAGTGATATCAGCTTCACAGAGGGTCATTAAGTCGTCTACGTCATTTCCTGCGTCAAAAAGGAGTCTTCTCACGGCTGAGTCCGTAACTACTTCTTGAGCAAGTACAATTGGCCGCAAATGAAGGTTTACCAGTTTTTGAACAAATTTCATTTTCTGGTCCAATGGTAGCTTTAATCGTTTAAATATTTTCGGCACCCACTTGGCTCCCAAAGGTTCATGGCCATGGAAGGTCCACCCTGCTTTTTTATCAAATCTTTGGGTGGCCGGTTTAGCGATGTCGTGCAATAATGCAGCCCATCTTAACCATAAATTATTGGTGTTTACACTGATATTATCGACTACCTGTAGGGTGTGGTAAAAATTATCTTTATGTTTTTGACCGTTCATTTCTTTTACTCCCTGAAGTTTTACCATTTCAGGAAAGAATTGATGAAGTAATTTCGTGTTGAACAGGAGCTTTAAGCCAACCGAGGGGACAGGGGCAAGCATAATTTTATTAAACTCATCCATAATCCGCTCTACTGATACAATTTTAAGTCGCTCTGCATTTTGCTGAATGGCTTCAAACGACTTTTCTTCAATTGTAAAACCTAATTGTGTGGCAAATCGAATGGCTCGCATCATTCTTAAAGGATCGTCGCTGTATGTGATAGAAGGATCTAATGGTGTGATTAGTCGTTTATCCTTCATATCTTTTAAGCCACCAAAAGGATCAATAAGTTTCCCGTAATTTGCCTTTTCTAAACTTAATGCCAAGGCATTAATAGTGAAGTCTCTTCGTTCTTGATCTTCTTCAAGAGAGCCGTCTTCAACAATAGGTTTTCGAGAATCGCGCGTGTATGATTCTTTACGGGCTCCTACAAATTCAATTTCCAATCCTTTGTAATTAAAGGCTGCTGTTCCAAAGGATTTGAAAACAGCAACTTTTGGATTTCCTACTTTTTTAGCTGCAGCTAACGCTAATTCGATGCCTTTTCCTTCTACGACAATATCAATGTCCTTTGATGGTCTTTTCAGGTAAAGATCTCTCACGTATCCACCAATTACAAATGCTCTCACATTAAGTTCGGCGGCTGTTTCAGAAATAATTTCAAAAATTTTATGTTTCAGCAAATCTTTACTCAATTAAGGTCGGATTATTTCTACTTCATCACCATTTAGTTTTACAATCCTTGATGGTGTACTTGTAGGAGTGTAGTCGGTTTGCAAATTTAAGGCATAATCTATAGCCTCCAAAATAGCAGGAGAAAGTTCTTCATAGGTTTGTGCTGCAGGGGATCCACTGATATTCGCTGAAGTGGATACGATGGGCGCTCCAAATTGCGTGATTAATGTCTTAATTTGAGGGTGCCCTGTTATTCTAAAAGCTAAACTATGATCATCTGCGAGAAGTGAAGGGGGTAAACCTTTAATGTTTGAGAAAATCACAGTTGTGGGGCGATCCGATAAAAGCCATTCTCTTTGCTTTTTATTGATCACGCCAACATAGTGTTCCAGCATTTCAATGGAGTCTACTAAAACGATAAATGATTTGTTAGATGGTCTATTTTTTATGGTGTAAATACGTTCAATTTGCGCCTCACTTAAAGCAGAACAGCTTAAACCCCATACTGTTTCTGTAGGCGTTGCTATTACTCCAGGTTTTTTTAGATGGTATAGTGCTTCTTGGATTTTTTTTTCCATGACCCAAATTTACAATAGTTATATAGAATTTAAAGTTTGTTTTTTTTAGGTGTTAAAACAATTCCTATTTTTATTTTATTTCAATTATGTTGAAGCGTTTATTTTTAATTAGCATCTTATCTGTTTTTCTTTTTGGATGCAAAAAAGATGAGAGGTTAGAGGAGTATCTTTTTAAGTCATGGACATTGCATTGGAAGCAGTGTGGTTTGTATTACAATAGATATAATGCTCAACTAACTTTTACTGAAACTGATACTACAAATTTTGGCATTTATTCGGAGCAGGGTTATAATGATGTTACGTTTGATTTTACTATACTAAGTGATCAGGAGGTTCTCTTATATAATGCTACTGATGATCAGTGGGATGGGGTGCTCAACATTCATTCTTTCGGAAATAATAGATTGGAGATTTCAAGACCCAAAAAAGGATGCGAAAATGAATTGTTTCAATTTAATTAGTTTGGAATGGTTTTTGTTCCTTGAGTAACATGAGGTATTTAGTCATTTTTTTTCTGGTGTTCACTTTTTCGCTTTCTGCTCAAAGTGAGCAGGATCAAGCGGTGTTTAAACATAAGGTGTGGAGAGTGGTTGATGTTTCGAATACGAAACAGAGTTTTTTTGATGAACAAGATAAGTATTTAGGGAGTAGAGAGGTGTTTGCCACTCAAACCATATACAAGGACAAATGGAAACGGACAATCAAGGTAATCCAAACAGCCACAGTAAATCAACCTCCTGTAGAAAAGATCAAAAGAAATAGCAGGAAGGAGGATGTTAATGTTCGCAGAGCAAACCAGGTTATTGTTCGAAGAAATAAAGCGTGGTTTTATGATGAAAATGGAAAGGTAACGCGAACTGCGAAAAGAAGAGGGCGAAAAGTGTTTTTTCATCAATCGGACGGGAAGCTAATTGGATATAAAGTATATAGAAGAGATGGTTCTAAAATTTACAAGGATGCTCGTGGAAGGACAACAGGGAGCAGTCATATTGATAAATCAGGAAGGTTGATTTACAGAGCAAAAAACAGGAGGTTGAGAACACCAAGAGTTTTATTTGAGGATCCGTTCTTATACTCTCGATAAGAGTACTGTTGATGTAGGTATTCTAGTGTATTTAAAATTCACTGGTGAAGTGAAACTCAATATCGGTATACTTCTCCTGTGCTAAATCAAGTGCATATCTCGAATCTGCTAAGAAAACATCTCTTCCGTCCTTATCTTTCGCAAGGTTATGAAGTTTTCGCAATTTAAAGTCTTTTAATTGTTCTTCGTTTTCACTAGTAAACCAACATGCTTTAAATAAGTTGATTGGTTCGTAACGACATTTAGCATTGTATTCGTGCTCTAAACGGTATTGAATAACTTCATACTGAAGTTGACCAACTGTCCCAATGATTTTACGGTTGTTGTCTACTTTCGTAAATAACTGAGCAACACCTTCATCCATTAATTGGTCAACACCTTTATTGAGTTGTTTTGTTTTTAATGGATCAGCGTTTTCAATGTATTTGAACTGTTCTGGAGAGAAAGACGGAATTCCGCTGAACATAAACTTTTCTCCTTCGGTTAAAGTATCTCCAATTTTGAAGTTTCCTGAATCGTATAAACCAACGATGTCACCTGCGTAAGAATCTTCAACTACTTCTTTCTTTGAAGCCATGAAAGCTGTTGGGTTTGAGAATTTTAACTTTTTGTTGTTTCTTACATGAAGGTAATTTGTGTTTCTTGAGAATTTACCTGAAACTATCTTTACGAAAGCAATTCTATCACGGTGTTTAGGATCCATGTTTGCATGAATTTTAAACACAAAACCAGAGAACTTTTCGTCGTATGGAGAGATCTCTCTGATGTCCGATTCTTTTGGTTGTGGCTTAGGAGCGATCCTAACGAAACAGTCCAATAATTCCTGAACCCCAAAGTTATTTAAAGCAGAGCCAAAGAACACAGGAGAAACCTTTCCTTCAAGGTATTTCTCATTGGTGTATTCAGGATAAACCGTTTCAATGAGCTCTAACTCTTCTCTTAATGTTCCAGCAGCATCAGATCCAACGATATCATCTAATTCACTTGATTCAATATCATTAACAGAAACAACATCACTCACATGCTGTTTATTTTCAGAAGAAAATAGGTTTAATCCCTTTTCATAGATATTATAAACGCCTTGAAAGTCATCTCCTTGACCTATCGGCCAAGATAAAGGATGAACATTAATTCCTAATTTCTGCTCAACTTCATCTAGTAAATCAAACGCATCTTTTCCATAACGATCCAATTTATTAATGAAAACAATGATAGGGGTATCGCGCATTTTACATACCTCAACCAGTTTTTCAGTTTGCGCTTCAACACCTTTTGCTACATCAATAACTACTATAACCGAATCAGCAGCTGTAAGGGTCCGATAGGTGTCTTCTGCAAAATCTTTGTGACCAGGGGTGTCCAAGATATTTATTTTTAAACCTTGGTAACCAAATCCCATTACGGAAGTAGCAACAGATATTCCTCTTTGCTTTTCAATCTCCATAAAATCGGAAGTAGCTGATTTTTTAATTTTATTAGATTTTACAGCACCTGCAGTTTGAATGGCACCTCCAAAAAGAAGAAGTTTTTCCGTTAAGGTTGTTTTACCAGCATCTGGGTGAGAAACAATAGCAAACGTTCTCCTTAAATCGATTTCTTCTTGCAGTTTAGACATGTCAACTAATTTTGAGGTGCAAAGTTAACCATTTGTTGTGAGGGGAGCGAAGAAATGGGTGGTACTCTTTTTGAAAATAAAGGGTTTCTACCCGTAAATTATATATAGTTTTGTGCTATGAAAAAGGCAGATAAGGTTGCTGAAATTATTTCGATTTTACAAAAGGAGTTTCCAGATACTCCTGTTCCCTTAGATCATAAGGATGAATATACGTTATTGATTGCTGTTTTATTGTCTGCGCAATGTACTGATGAGCGCGTGAATAAAATTACACCCTTGTTATTTGAAAAAGCAGATAATCCTATGGATATGCTGCAATTAACTGTGGATGAAATTCGCGAAATTATAAAGCCTTGTGGTTTATCTCCACGAAAGTCTAAAGCTATTTACGACTTGTCTCAAATCCTAATGGATGAACATGGAGGACAAGTTCCGGCTTCTTTTGAATCATTAGAGGCTTTACCTGGGGTTGGGCATAAAACAGCTTCAGTAGTTATGGCTCAAGCATTTAATGTTCCTGCGTTTCCAGTGGATACCCATATTCATCGATTGATGTATCGTTGGGGATTGAGTAATGGGAAAAATGTGGAACAAACAGAAAAGGATGCCAAGCGTTTGTTTCCAAAGGAAATTTGGAATGATCTTCATTTACAAATTATATTCTTCGGAAGAAAATATTGTCCAGCAAGAGGACATAAGGTTGAGGCGTGTCCTATATGCTCGAAGCATGGTAGAAAAGGTATTTAATTTTTACCACAATTATTCGTGTCCTCTTTTTAGGGAAAATAATGATTTTACTGTAACAATGTTAAGAGGGAATTCAAGTAGAACGTGTAAAAAGCTAAGGAAAAATAATACGGTGAATCCTAGCTTATAATCAAGGAAATAGAGTAGAATAGAAATTAGCCAGAAACCAATAATGATATAGGCTTTTTTTCCTTTAAGTGTTTTTTGCCAACCAATAATGGAGGTTTTTGAGAACCAGTTTAGATAATGGTATGTGTAGGCAAATGAAATGAATATTTGAACTTTTATGGCTATTGAAAATATGTTCCTTTTTTCGGGGCTAAACCATTCGGTTAGGATTGAACTTACCCCAATCATATTGGTGGCGGTAAAATTGCTTTGCACTTCTTTTGAAACGATTAGTGGTTGTGATGGAATATTAAGCGTGGAAATTATAAATGGAACTAACGCAATAAGAATAGAGAGGTAATAGCCCGGTTTACTTTTTGACTTTCGAGCTCCAAATAAAACGAAAAGCAAGGTAAATATATACACATGAACTACCGTGGGAATTAAAAACCCTAATAGATTGAAAAAATTAGGCTTTAGTTGATCAAAAAGAAAAATAAGACCAATAATGGGTAGTAAAGAAAAAACTCTGAATATTGTTTTTTTAACCGAAACAAGAATTACAGAAAAAAGAAGAGCCCCTGTAATTAATCGGGATCCAATAATATTCGCGAGGTGTATTTCTTGGGAGATTTGAGTGTTTAATAAGTCATCAATGTACCTTGATATAGGAAAAATGGAAATTACTAGGCAGCATGTGATAAAAAAGTATATCCAGTGCTTGGACCGTTTAAAAAAGTAATCTTTTTTGTTTAGCCAGTTAATTTCCGTGAGGTAGTGAAGCGGACCTAAAATTGCATAGGAGAACAGAAAAAGTTCAAATGGGACTTTTATAGCAATAGCCAATGATACAAAAACCAGGAGGATGTTTATTCGGTCAATGTTTTTTGGATCATTTAAACTTAATGCCATAATGTAAATCCGTTATTTGATTTTAGTCCTGTTATTTAGACATTCTGGATTTAAACTTTCGCATGGATCGCTCTGTGCCCAACATAAACGAGTAGGGGCCTTTCTCTTTTGGACCTTTGAATTCTCTTTTATCGGGTTTTAACTCAGTAATAATTGCATTAAAGGCGGCATCAGATGAAATTACCCTCATTACTCCATTGTTATAGTCAAAGAAGTACCATGTTTCTTCGTCTATTTCAATATAGATCGTTAGTCGCTCTCGGGTTTTCTTTCTCACAAGTTCAATGTGTCCGTTCACAAACTTGTTTACTTGTTTTTTGTCTATCACTCCAATACCTATTTTGTTTCCTTGTGATTTAAAGGATTGAGTGGTTTGATCCCATTCCATTTTTACATCCGAAAACATAATGTTGTGACGAACCTCTTTGGCAACTTTTTTAAAGGCTCCGTAAAGGTTTAGTTCGGATACTAATTTGTCTCCAAGTTCTTTTCCTGCCATTTCTCTTATGGCTTTACCGTATACTAATCGTGTATTGTCTACGGGTTCCAGTTTAGGGTTACCTAGCATATTGTCCAACATGTGTGTCCACATTTTTTCGTCGAGGAAAAAATCAACAGCAAGCGCTCCATCTACTTTTACACCATTGGTAAATGGATCATGGTTTACTACACCATAGTTAGTGAAGTTGACTTGCCCTAGTTTTTCATTGCCAAGTTGAATTTTACCTTCACCTCGAACGGAACACATTTGCGTATTTAAGGCAACAAAATTTCCAGGGAAGTTAGATTCTCTTAATTTTTCTTTGTTAGACAGCTGGTATTCATCTTCTTTTTCGTTGTAATTTAAAAAGCCATGGGCTGAAATTAAACTGTTGTCACTATGGTATTTTTGTGGCGATAAAAATGCGGAATAGAGATGCGTGGAATCTACTTTTAGTAAAACTCCAGATCCCAATTTTGTTCCTTTTGCTTTGCCCGGAAGCCATGCTTGAATTCCTTCTTCAACAGGAATTAATACATTAGCAGGGTCAATGTCACTTTCAAATCCAATCCAAGCTTTAGCAAGCTTTTTACAATCATGTTGTAAATAAGTGGCTCCACGGAAATTCATCCCTTTCTTGGTGGCTTCTATTTTAGAAGTTCCTTTAAAGTGGAAATGGTCACTGAGCATGAATTTGTCATCTTCTTTAATATCACCGCTTGCTACGGTTTGGTAGGCTGAATCTACACGTACATTGTTAAAGTGAATGAGTTGCTTTTTCCCTTTTCCATCAACATATTCGTAATCTCCTTCTGCGGTGTAATCTCTTCGTGCGATAACTTTTACTTTTGCTTTTGTAATTGTGTGGTATTTTGTAGTGATATTGGCGATGATTTTAGCGTCTTCTAAAGGCTTCATATTGGCGTTTTTTCGCACCTCAACTTCTCCATCGCTAGTAAAAACTCGTGCATCAGCTACATTGATGAATTTTACTTCATGGGCTTTTATAATGTATTTCCGCAAATCGTAGTTGGCTTTTGGTGAGATAAAGCGCAAGGAATCTTGAGAGGGGAGTGTTGAAATAAACTCGGACCCTGATAAATCGAGATCGTCACGACCTTCTTGTGCTCCAGCATCTGTTGTTTTCTTGGATTTCTCAGAAGAAGATAGTTCAAGTTCATACTTGTCCATAAACCATTTGAATTTATCCATGAAACAGATGTATTTATTCATAGGGAAATCAACAAAAGAAGCTCCTCCGTTTGCTAAAAATTCTCCTTCGCGTTTTATAAAATCAATTTTTGCATTTACATCGTTTGTGGCAAACGCAATACCTCCGTTTTCCCCCTCGGATGTAAGGGTGTCTGCCTTTAATTTGAAGTCGGAGGTGTCGGCATTAAAAGTCATGTTTTGAAATTCAAAAATTTGTGATTTTAAGTCGGCATTTTCAAATTCTATCCTTCCTTTTCCTGTTAATTCTTTAGGGTCGTAGCGCAAAACTCCGTGCATAAATGCTTTGTCGTCGTACATTTTCATAGGAATTTCTCGCTTAGCCATTTTGAAATAGTCGTCCGAAGAGTAATAGGCCACATTTACTTTTTGTCCCTCTACTTTAGGGTACTCAACGCCTGATTTTTGCGGCTCAATAATGGAACTTTGGGCTGGAGCATTCATGGAATCTAAATAGAATACAAAGGCATTTGATTTTGTGGTACTTGTGATGTATTCAAAGTCTCCGTCACCCATTAAACCTTGATTACTTAAGTTAATTTCGTTGTAAAAGGTTGCTTTTCCTCCGTAAACTGGATAACCTTCGGGTGGGGTTTTTCGCTTAAAGCCAAGAGAGTGATCAGGCATTAGTTTCAAGGGTTCTCTAAAATCAGGAAAGATGCCTCCTGAATAAAATGTTCCTGGGAAATTTAATGCCTTGTCAGAGAAGGTTCCCATACTGTCTACTGTAAAGGTGTCTAGTTGAAAATATACTTTATCAGGGTCATAGGCCTTTCCTCTGAGGTTTCGTTTGTTGTAACGGACATATGATTTTTTATCTGAATGGAAGAGGGGATATTGCGGAAAGGAATCAGAAAGAATACCTGATTTATTAAATGGCCAGTCAATTTCCAGTTTTCCAGATATATCTTCTATGACACTTCGAACCATGGTAATAGGAACTTGTAATTTACCATCTGCTCGGGTTCGCCATTTACTCTTATCAAGCATTCCTGCTTTTAATCGTACAGAATCTAATTCGTTTAATCCTATTCCGAAATCGTCGTAGTTAAATTCAAAATTTTTACCCCAAAATTCAAAACGTTCTGATCGGATTATTCCACCAAATGACATGGCTCGGTTTCGGTGGATTTTTAGGGTTTGGTTTTCAGGAATAAAACCTGTTTTCCTTGCTCTACTTAATGCCACACCATTTACTCCACGAAGGGTGATGTCATAATTAATGAGGTTCATGCTTGCGTTGGCCTCGCCTTTAATGTCGGAAACGATTTCAATGTTGTCATAATCTCCTTTCTTTGATTTGGCATTCATCCATTCAAATAATCTGTCTTGAACGGTGACTATTCCTTCTTCAATATTGTAAATTAGGAATCCTTTTGCGGCTAATCGTACACAAAGTCGTTGAACAGATTGGTAGTCTTTCCGAATATAATTGGCTAAATCAGCATCTTTAAAAGTGCGTTCTTCAAAGTTTTCGTCCATTACAAATTTCTTAATACTGTATAAAGGGTGTACACTTTGTAAACCTTGCATTTGCATGAATTTGTCGTTGGAAAAGAAACTGTTTGATTCCAATCGCATTATACCAGAACTGGATCCCGGTATCGTTAGGAAGTCCATGTAATCCTTGTCAATTTGCCATTTTAACCACTCGATTTCCATATCCATTCTGTGAAAGGTGTTATAATAGGGTGACGCGCCAATTCCTTTCCCTTCGCAATAGAGGGTAAGTTCTCTTTTATTTGTAAGGAATTTCAATTGAAGGGCAGGATGGAAGATAGAATCCGTGTCAAGTGCCATGGTTATTGCGGCATAACGGGTTGCAATTCTTTTGTCATCAATTTTAAAGGATTGAGATTTTGCGATGAGAAATGGCTTGCCATGTCGTTTGATGGTGATTTTAGCAAGTTTTCCATCTACGATTTTACCAATGAAGTTTTTTCCTTTGATCATGAATCCTCCTTCATAATCTAAGCTGTCTTCGATTTCTTCAATTAATACTTTACCTGAATAGGATTCAAAACGAGGATAGGTAGCATTGTTGGTATCCACATTCGCTAAAAGTTTTTCTTCTAGCTTACCTTTGAGCATGTAGTCAAAGTATTTGGTGTTTTTATAATCTACTGAATCAGCTTTGTATTTAGAGGATTTTAACTCAATTGTATACTCGCTTAATTCGGCATAAGATTGTTCCTCGGGTATTCCTGCGCGGGTCCATAATACGCGTCCACCTTTTCCTTTCCATTTTCCTGTGGTAGGATAAAACGCTCCTTTTGTATTGTATATTCTGGCGGTGTCATTTTTTGCCACGCAATACAGATCCATGCGTGGAAAAACAACTTTTGGTAAACTGTCATAATCAAATGAAAATGTTGGTGAGGTTCCCTGCCATTTTACATTTTGAGTCACGTATACAGAGTTGTATAAAAAGATATTATTACAATTTGTAAGAAATACAGTGAAATATCGCTTTTTGTCGTCAATGAGCTTATTCACAGTGATATTCCATGCGTCAAAGGAATCTTCTGATTGAAAAGTGGTGAAAAAACTGATTACGGAGTAGAGGTAAATTTTAAAATCAGGGATGGCTTTCATCCGCTTTTTTAACATCTTATTACACATCATAATAATCATTTGAATTTGGTAGTTGTTCAACTTTCCACTTTCAAAACCATAAACAAATGTGCTGGATGCGTTTAATTTCTTGAGTCTTTTTTGATAAACTAAATTGGCAATTTTATATATTTTTTCTTCTTGTTTCGGTTTTACAAGGTCCATTGGCCAAAGTGCTCTAAATTCGGCCATGATTAAGTCTGCCTCTTCCTCACTGGTTTTTCGAATAAATCCCTCTAATTCTTCAATGAATTGCTCTTTATCATTGGAAAATTGCTTAAATGTTTGCCCTTGAAGTCCAAAACAGCAAAGAGCAATTATTGAGGTTATTATTATTTTTTTGTAAAAGCCAGGCATAACCAATTCTCTTTATTCAGTTTATTAATAGGGGTTAAGTTGTGTTGGATTGCGCAATCTGAAATTGCGTGTTCATCAAAAAGTAAAAATCCACTTAAAACCAATTGTCCTCCTTGTTTTAATATTCTAGCATACTCAGTCATTTGATCCATGAGTATGTTTTTATTGATGTTTGCAAAAACAACATCAAATGAACGGTTAGAAATTTGTTCTTTTCCGCCTTTTTTTATGTTCAATTCAACATGGTTATTCTGGGCGTTTTCTATGCAATTTGCTACAGCACCCTCCTCGATATCAATAGCCTCTACATATTGCGCTCCCATTTTTTTAGCAAGGATAGCTAATACACCAGTTCCTGTTCCCATGTCCAGAACATCTTTCCCCTTTAAGTTGATGCACTGCATATTCTGTACCATCATGTAAGTGGTTTCGTGATGCCCAGTCCCAAATGACATTTTGGGTGAAATTTTTACGTAATGCTGAGTATTGTATTCACCGCTATGAAACGGGGCAATTATCGCACACCAATCACCTACAATAATTGGTTCAAAGGATGACTCCCAAACTTTATTCCAATTTTCACTAGGAATCTCTTCCAATATGTAGGAGAGCTTAATTTCCCCTCGATCGCTTAATGCAATGATGAATGATTCCAGTTCAGAAGTGAAATGAATTGAGGGTATGTAAGCATTAAATCCATTAGGAGTTTCCTCGAAGCTGTCACAGCCTTTTTCTCCAAGTTCATCTATAAATAGATCAACCCAGGGATCCCTGGGTTGAATATTTAATGCTATTTTGTGATAGTTCATTAATTGAAAGCAGTGATGATTCCAATGAAGTCTTCTGCTTTCAGTGATGCTCCTCCAATTAAACCTCCGTCTACGTCTTTCTTTCCAAAAATTTCGGCTGCATTCGATGGCTTACATGATCCACCGTAAAGAATCGGGGTTTCATTTGCGATTCCCTCACCGTATTGTTCAGTAACACAACTTCTAATAAATGCATGCATATCTTGAGCTTGATCTGGAGAGGCTGTTAAACCTGTTCCAATTGCCCAAACCGGCTCATAAGCAATAACGACTTTAGCAAAATCTTCTGCGCTTAAATGAAACAATTCTGCTTCAATTTGACCTCCAACGATTTTGTTTTGTTGTCCACTTTCTCTTTCCTCTTTAACTTCTCCACAGCAGTAAATAGGTGTGAGTCCTTGTGCAAGAACAGCATCAACTTTTTTTGCAATATCTGTAGAGTTTTCCCCAAAATATTCTCTTCGCTCGGAGTGTCCGATAATGACATATCCTACACCAACGCTTTTTAACATCTCTGCTGAAATTTCTCCGGTGTAAGCACCGCTTGCCTCTTGATGAACGTTTTGTGCAGAAACATTTACCGCTGAACCTCCGGCTGCTTTAACTGCTTCGGATAAGTTTACATAAGGTGGGGATACAACCACCGTTACATCGCTTGCGTCTACTTTTGCTAATTCATTTTTTAAATCTTCAACCAACTGTACTCCTTCATTTACAGTTTTGTTCATTTTCCAGTTTCCTGCAACAATTTTACGTGCCATAACTCAATTTTTATTTATTTAAAAAGTCTTTCTCAATATCTTCAAAGGTCGGGAAATCATAGTAATGCCATTTATCCAAAACCAAATCTTTTTTCCACAAAAATAATCCGGGACTTGCTCGAATCATTGTTTTTAATTCTTTATCATCACAGTTGTAGAATTTTACTTTTGTTTTCATTTCTTGACGGAAGGCATCAATTTTATTTACATCGTATTCCGAAGTAAGAACTGAAAAGTAAAATGTTTGATTTTTATTGAGTGGATAGAGTTCCTGAAATTTCTTGTAATATTTTTCTCCTTTGGATGATTTGTTGAAATGCCATCCATCATTGGCCATAGTAAACTCACCGAAAAAGCTGAGATCTCTAATTACTAACACAAAGCGATAATTGGTGTCATTTAACATGATTTGTATTTTATCCTCATCATCCTGAAAAGAATAGGCTGTGAGGTCAGTTATTTTAGGATCTTCATCTGGTTTGAAAATCATCGTGGTGTCTTTTATTAAAGTCCAGTCGTCTTTTAGCGCTTCGGGAATAGCAATTACTTTATTGGTTTGTCCTGTACTTTTTATATTAATTAGTTTAATGTTTAATTCCCCATCTACTTCTCTAAAATAAGGCTGGGTGGAATCATTTGGATTAATATATGGCTTCCAATTTTGATAATCGTCTGGGTAGTTTGCCATTTCAGCAATTGCGCCATTGGTTTTGTGCTGAAGCTTATATAAAATAAGAGGATTCCCTTTTTTTGTTTCCATTTGCTCTAAGAGATGATTGCCTATTGCATAAGCTCTGTGATCTGCATATGGAAGGTGATTGTATGCGTAAAAGGTGAATAAAAAGAATGTTATCCAGGAGGAAAAGAGTACAATTTTATCTCCTACTGGAGTTAAAAAAGAGTTTATCTTTTTTCGAGCTAAAACAATTGGAATAATCCACACGAGAAGGTAAAGATCTTTTAAGAAGCTCGTTTTTGGCGTTAGTGGGATAAAATCTCCAAAGCATCCACATGATCTTACTAAGTCCCAATACCAACTTACAAATGTGAGGAAGGTAAAGAATATGATGAGTACTAATAGCCATAGGGCTACTCTGCGCATATTAATCCCTAATAAGGTGAGAATTCCAAGAACAATTTCAAATACAACAATGAAAATAGAGAGAGGCAAGGCGATATGCGCCATCCATTCCATGGGCACGGCAAGAAGGCCCATGCCATTTTCTGAAAGAATTTTTGCAAATACCTCAAAGTATTCTTCTAGCTTATAGGAAAATCCTAAAGCGTCATTGGCTTTAATCAATCCTGAGAATATGAATAGACCTCCAATTTGAATTCTGCAGATCCAAACAATTATTTTGAAAATTAAGTTCATTTTTTCCTGTTTCCTCTGAATTTATAAAATCAAAGGAAATCTTTCTTTTTTTTAACTAAACATTAACGCTTTTCGCTTCTCCAAGTCGAATTAACGCAAAAATGGAGTAATTAATCATATCCAAGTAATTGGCATCTAATCCTTCGCTAACGATGGTTTTACCTTCATTATCTTCAATAGATTTAACTCTAAGTAATTTCATTAAGATTAAATCGGTGAGTGAACTAACGCGCATTTCTCGCCAAGCTTCACCGTAATCATGATTTTTATTCGCCATTAAATCTTTGGCAGTTTTTAAATAACCAGCGTGAAGATTGGCTATTTTTTGTTCGTTGGTATCTTCACCAACAGCTGCTCCTAATTCAAGTTGAATGATCGCCATTACGCAATAGTTGATTATACCAATGTATTCGGGTACAATTCCTTCTCCAACTTTTGACTCTCCCTTTTGTTCGAGTGTTCTTATTCGTTGGGCTTTAATAAAAATTTGATCCGTGAGCGAGGTGGTTCGTAGTATTCTCCAAGCGGTTCCGTAATCCTTCATTTTTTTCAAAAATAAGTCGGAACATTTAGCGATTATAACATCAAATTCTGCAGCTGTGTTGCTCATTTTTTATTTTTGCTTGATATGAACGTGAAAGATAACCCATTTTCCAAAAAGTTTTGTATTCAAATTGGAGAGAAAACAATTGATTTTTCAACACCCAAAATAATGGGCGTGTTAAATGTGACGCCAGATTCATTTTTTGATGGCGGAAAAAACAATTCTTTGGAGAATGCATTGCTGCAAGCGAAGAAAATGATTGAGGAGGGTGTAGATATAATTGATATTGGAGGCTATTCTTCAAGACCAGGTGCGGCAGAAGTATCTCTAGAGGAAGAATTAGCACGAACAGTTCCTATTGTGCGAGCGATTCATGAACGGTTTCCTGAAGTAATCCTCTCAATTGATACGTTTAGAAAAACGGTTGCTGAAATGAATATTGATGCAGGTGCTCTTTTTGTGAATGATATTTCTGCAGGGAATTTAGATGCAGAGATGATTCCTTGGATAAAGGCTAAGCGAATTCCTTACATTGCGATGCATATGAGAGGAAATCCGCAAACCATGAAAACGCATTGTGAATATGATAATTTATTGCAGGATGTTGTTGCTGAACTTTTAGATTCCTTAAAAGAGCTAGAGGACGACCATCCACTAATTTTAGATCCTGGTTTTGGGTTTTCCAAAACGGTGGATCAAAATTATGAACTCATGAATAATTTGGATTGTTTTGCGAAGTTGAAGCAGCCTTTCTTAGTAGGTGTTAGTAGGAAATCTATGATTTATAAAGTGTTAAATTCTCGTCCTGAATATGCTTTAAATGGAACCACTGTTTTGAATACTGTTGGTGTTTTAAGTGGGGCAAGTGTTTTACGGGTTCATGATGTAAAAGAGGCTAAAGAATGTGTTAATCTTTTGAATAAAGTATTGGCGTCATAAAACTACTTTATTTCTTTTGGACGGCATCTTAAGTGCTCACAAAGGTAGGGGTAGAATCAACAATGTTAGGCAATTACACCGGATCCAATTAATTCATTTTCATCGTACCATGCCGCAAATTGACCGGAAGCAATTCCTCTTTGGTTTTCGGTAAATGTCATATAAATCCCCTCTCTCGTCATGCATAAGGTAGCTTCACAAAGTGCTTGGCGATATCGTATACGACTCAAGTATTGCCGCGTTTCTCCAGGGGTCATTTTCAAATCTTCTCTTGTCCAATGAATTTCATCAGCGGCAATAAATAATCCTTTTCTATTTAAACCAGGGTGATCATGACCTTGGCCTGCGTAAACAATGTTTTTGTGAATATCTGTTTCAATTACAAAAAGAGGTTCGATTTTACCTCCAACACCTAATCCTTTTCTTTGTCCTACTGTGAAAAAATGAGCGCCATTATGATGTCCTACAATTGTGCCTTGGTCGGGTTGATGTTGGTAGGGTGTAGTTAATTCTTTAAGGGATTGCTTCTTCTTGTTATAAATTGAGGCATTTTTAGGGATTTCAATAATTTCTCCTTTTTTTGCTTTTAATTGTTGTTGAAGGAATTCAGGTAAATGTACTTTGCCAATAAAGCAAAGACCTTGAGAGTCTTTTTTATTTGCGGTAACCAATTTTTGCTCTTCTGCAATTTTTCGCACTTCTGATTTTTGTAAATGCCCTATTGGAAATAAAGCTTTAGCGAGTTGATTCTGTTTAAGCTGACAAAGAAAATAGCTTTGATCTTTGTTTTTGTCTTCGCCTGCTTTGAGTTGATAAATAGTTTGTTTATCTCGCTCAAAGGATGATTTTTGACAATAATGTCCCGTTGCAACATAATCTGCACCCAGTTCTAAACATTTATCTAGAAAAACATCGAATTTTATTTCTCGATTACAAAGAACATCTGGATTCGGTGTTCTTCCCTTTTCATATTCATTGAACATGTAATCAACGATACGTTCTTTGTATACCTGTGAAAAGTCAATAACTTGAAAGGGGATGTCTAATTTTTCAGCCACTAACAAAGCGTCTGTTGAGTCTTCAACCCATGGACATTCCGCTTCTAATGTTACGGAGGCATCCACCCAGTTTTTCATGAAAAGCCCGATAACTTCATATCCTTGCTCTTTCAATAAGTAGGCCGCTACACTGGAATCAACGCCACCACTTAATCCTACAACAACTCTTTTCATAATGTAAAGATAGTTATTTGTGAATGGATATCCTTTTGATTCCATGAGTTAAACATTGTTTATCTTTACAGTTATGTCAGGAAGTAATTTTATAGATTACGTTAAGATTAATTGTAAGTCTGGTAATGGTGGTGCGGGTTCAAGCCATCTTTTTAGGGATAAGTTAACCTCAATGGGTGGCCCTGATGGCGGAGATGGGGGAAGAGGAGGTCACATTATTATCCGAGGAAATGCGCAGCACTGGACATTACTGCACTTAAAATATAGAAAGCATATTAAAGCCACTCATGGGGAAGCGGGAGGAAAAAGTACAAGTACGGGTGCAGAGGGTGAGGATGTGTATTTGGATGTTCCAATAGGAACAATTGCTAAAAACGCTGAGACAGGCGAGGAAATTGGTGAGATTTTAGAGGACGGGCAAGAGCTTATTCTAGTAGAGGGAGGAAAAGGCGGATTAGGAAATGCGCATTTTAAAAATGCAGTTCGCCAAACGCCACGATATGCTCAAAAAGGATTACCAGGCGAGGAGCAATGGGTAATTCTTGAGTTAAAAGTTTTAGCCGATGTAGGTTTAGTAGGTTTTCCAAATGCAGGTAAGTCCACATTGCTTTCCGTAGTTAGTGCAGCTAAACCAGAGATTGCTAATTATCCATTTACCACGTTAGTTCCTAATCTTGGTATAGTAGGGCATAGAAATGATCAGTCTTTTATAATGGCTGATATTCCAGGGATTATTGAGGGGGCCTCAGAGGGTAAAGGGATTGGGTTGCGTTTTTTAAGACACATTGAACGAAATTCAATTCTACTTTTTCTGATTCCTGCTGATGCAGATGATATTGTAAAGGAATATGAAATCCTTTTGAATGAACTTGAAAAATATAATCCTGATTTGTTAGAAAAAAATCGGTTGCTAGCGATTTCAAAATGTGATATGCTTGATGACGAATTACAGGAAGAAATAGCAAAGACGTTGCCGATAGATGTGCAAACTCTTTTTATTTCTGCTGTCGCACAAAAGGGTATTCAAGCCTTGAAAGATGCTCTTTGGGATAAAATTAGTAATGATCCTTTTGCTGAGGGATAATTTGAATGATTGATTTACTTCTACATATTGATCATGATTTATTCACATTTTTAAATGGATTGCATTCGGCCTGGATG
This sequence comes from Flavobacteriales bacterium, assembly GCA_002722245.1. Taxonomy (GTDB): domain Bacteria; phylum Bacteroidota; class Bacteroidia; order Flavobacteriales_C. The sequence continues at coordinate 52,521 of PBLA01000001.1, forward strand.
GATCCTATTCAGTACTGGATCAGTAATAAATTTATTTGGATTCCTTTTTATGCTTTTTTGTTGTTTCTTCTTTTTAAACACTATAAAAAAAGAGCTGTTTTAGCCGTTGTTTTTATTGTTTCGCTGATTACTTCAACGGATCAGTTGTCAGGTTTTTCTAAACGGTATGCTGGTAGATACCGGCCGTGCAGAGAGGAGTCATGGCATCGTCCTCGGCCACATCTTGTGGATAATCACTGCGGAGGAGCTTACGGCTTTTTTAGTGCGCATGCCTCTAGTGCATTTGGGCTAGCTGTATTTGTGGGTACGCTTCTCATGCCTGTGTTTAACCATGCGCGAAAGTATATGTTGTTTTGGGCGGCAATCGTAGCTTATAGTAGAGTGTATCTAGGTGTACATTATCCCTCTGATATTTTTGTTGGAGCCTTAGTTGGCTTGTTTTTAGGATTTCTTTTTACAGCGCTCTTTAAATGGCTCAGTCAAGTGGAGTTTAGTTCAAAATAGCTTTTCTTGAAAAGTCTGATTTATTTTTTACCCAAGATTTAATGAACTCTTTTTTCATATCATTTTCTGAGTTTTCTATTTCTTCGAGTCTGTTGTGTAATTGTTTAAATTGAATCTTTTGAAGAGTGTCATCACCGAAACATATAAGTAGTTTGTGAAACGTTTTAGAGAGTTCTTTTAAAATATCATTGCTAGCATCACATTTTTGAAGGGCGCGTTCAAGGTTTTTTGATGAAGATTCAAACAATTCGAAATTTTTAGATTCTAGATAAACAATGGTCGTAAGTAGTTTTTTAGAATGAATCATATTTTGATAATCCAAATTGTCTGACTTAAGAATGATGTTCTTTAAACTGCCTAAAACACCTTTGTTTCTTCCACATCTTAATTGAGCCCAAGCTAAATTAATGAGCAGAGTATTGTGAAGACTTGTGCCTAATTTTGTTCTTTTATTTAGCACAAAATCCTCAACTTTTTTAACCTGTAAAAAGATTTTGTTCAAGTCGTTTTGAATTAAGTAAAACTCCTGTTCTATATTCAAAAAGTATCCGTAATCGCTGTTTTTACTATAATAAGTAATGGTGTTGTCATTGAAAAAAATATTACTTTTTTCTAAAAACAATGCTATTTCATTGTTTTTATTCTGATTCTTTAAGTAGTTTATTTTAAAGAATAATGCATGGATGTATTTTGTTGGCAGGAGCTTTATTTGTAATTCATTAGAGTGAAATAATAATAGGATTTTATCCACAAATTTCTCTGCTTCAACAAGATTATTAGTTAGCTCATAGTAGTTTCTTAATGAATTGTAATACAGTAGTTTATTGTGTTTTAACTCTATTTTCTCTTTAGGCTGTGTAATGTCTTTTAAACGAAGGTTGTTTTGAGGTTCAACAATACCGGAAGATGCTTGCTTATTGTTTGAGATGGCAAGCATATCCAGATTGTTGTTGTAAATTTCGTTATTGAGTTGAATTGCTTTGCTCAGCTTTGCTTGGTCATGTTTAAAAGCTGATAATTCATCCCAATTCGGAAATTCATTCATTTTTGCTAAACAATGCAGTTTTAACCTTTTAATTTCTTGTGTTGAACCCAATAACCCAATCTCATTTGACAGTTCTTCTGCTTTCTTTAGCTTTCTTAAGGCTTGATGATATAAGCCTTTGTTTTGAAGAATTTCAACAGCGTCTATAATTCTTCTTACTCGTACGGAAGGAAGTGTATCAGCGTTATAAAATGTTAAACTTTTCACAACCAATTCGTACAAATATTTTTTTAAGGAAGGATATCTCTTTTCTATTGGAGTTCCTTTAAATTTTTCTTTAATGGCTTCCTCATTGAATACTTCTTGCTTATCAATTTCTTCAAATAAACGGATATAATCATTTTTCTTGCTAGGCGTTTGTTGTTTGGCCAATAATTTAAAATATCTTTTTTCCGTTTGAGAAAGGTTTTTAATGAGTTCGTGTAGGTAATTTTGAACTTTAGGTTTTGTCATTAAAGAATAGTTAGGGGCGAGTAGCTTCAAAAGTAAAGGAATCTCCTAATGAACTCATTCTTACTTTTTGTAAAACTTACGCGTTAAAGAACGATTAATGGTTGTTTAAACCATTGTAAATATTTATTAATTAAGTTTTTTAATGTTTCTTGTTTAGGGTGCCGTAAAGGGTCGTTTAATGAAAAAATTGAGGTTTGTAAGTGACAGGATTTTGTGAATAAATACCCCTCTAATCCTTAAGGATTTGAACGTTATTTCTTAACTTTGTGCGAATTTAATTGTTGGATAATGCCTCAATCACAAAAAATAATGGAAATTCAAGAAGGATTAACATATGACGATGTGCTATTAGTGCCCTCATATGCGGATATATTGCCCACGGAGAATGATATCGATTTAACCACAAACCTTACTAAAAAGATTAGTTTAAAAACACCTGTTATTTCTGCAGCGATGGATACTGTTACAGGTTCTGCTATGGCAATTGCGATGGCTCAAGAAGGTGGAATAGGTGTGATACACAAAAATATGTCGATTCAGCAGCAAGCCGATGAAGTTAGGAAAGTAAAGCGGGCTGAAAACGGAATGATATTGGATCCAATTACTGTTAAAGCTGATGCCACTGTTGAAGATGTACTTGAGCTAATGGCAGAATACAAGATAGGAGGTATTCCTGTTGTGGATGATCATCAAAAGCTTGTTGGAATTGTGACCAATAGAGACCTTCGATTTGAAAAGAATTTAGAGAGAAAGGTTACTGAAGTTATGACAGGTGAAGAGTTGGTGATTGCTGATGAGTCAACCAGCTTTGAAACGGCTGAAGAAATTTTACAAGCCCATAAAATTGAAAAGCTCCCTGTTGTTGATAAAAACGGAAGTATTGTCGGTTTAATAACCTATAAGGATATTATTAAAATTCGTTTAAGACCAAATGCGTGTAAAGATAAGTTAGGGCGATTAAGGTGTGCAGCTGCAGTAGGTGTGACAGACGATTGTATTGATCGTGTATCTGCTTTAGTTAAAGCAGGGGTTGATGTTGTAGTATTGGATTCTGCACATGGCCATTCATTTGGGATTATTAAGAAATTGAAAGCGATTAAAGCTGATTTCCCTCAGCTCGATGTGATAGCAGGGAATATTGTTACTCCTGAAGCGGCATTAGCTCTTGTGGAAGCAGGTGCAGACTGTGTGAAAGTTGGAATTGGTCCAGGCTCTATTTGTACTACTCGAGTAATTGCGGGTGTGGGTGTTCCGCAGCTTACAGCAATTATGGATGTAGCTAAGGCATTAAAAGGGACTGGTGTAGGACTAATTGCAGACGGAGGTGTTAAATACTCTGGTGATTTTGTGAAAGCACTTGCAGCTGGTGCAGATGTTGTTATGGCAGGATCTTTGTTTGCTGGAGTTGAAGAATCTCCAGGAGATACAATAATTTATGAAGGAAGAAAGTTTAAAACATACCGCGGAATGGGATCTATTGAAGCGATGCAGGCAGGTTCAAAAGATCGTTATTTCCAAGGAAAGACAGCGGATTCTAAAAAGTTAGTTCCAGAAGGTATTGTAGGTCGAGTTCCTTACAAAGGAACCTTGTCTGAAGTGATGTACCAAATTATTGGTGGTTTACGATCAGGTATGGGATATACGGGTTCTGCTAATATTGAATCATTAAAAGAAGCAAAATTTATAAGAATCACTGCTGCAGGTGTACGAGAAAGTCATCCACATGATGTTACAATAACTCGAGAGGCTCCTAATTACAGCAGATAATAATTTAATTATTTCGAAATGAGATTTCAAAAACTACTTATTATAGCAGCTTTATTTGGAAGTACTTTTGTGAGTGCTCAATCCAAAAAAATTAACCCTCAATTAGAGGATGAATGGTTGATAGCGATAAATGGTGATACCATCACAGCTGGTGATTTTTGGTATGCTTTTGTGAAAAATGCCGATGAGGAAAAGCCCATAAATCTTGATTCATTAAAGAAATACAAAAAACTTTATGACAAATTTCTACTTAAGGTTACTGAAGCGAAATCATTAGGATATGATACCACGCCAAAGTTTTTAAAGGAATTTAAAGGGTATAAAAATCAGTTGGCCGAGTCTTATTTGAAAGATAAATCGGTAACGGACAAATTAATACAAGAGGCATTTGATCGATCAAGAATTGATGTTGAAGCCAGTCATATTTTGGTTAAGGTTCCTTACGATGCTATGCCTGAGGATACACTTAAGGCATTTGAAAAAGCATTAAGCATCATGAATAAGGCTAATAATGGAGTAGATTTTACCCTTTTAGCAAAAAAGTATTCTGATGATAATGGTGGTAAAAATGGCGGTTACCTTGGTTATTTTTCAGTTTTAAGAATGGTTTATCCCTTTGAAAATATGGCTTACAACACAAAACCGGGTGAAATTAGTAAGCCGTTTAGATCGCGTTTTGGATATCATATCATAAAGGTTCATTCTAATCGAAAAGCGGTAGGTGAGGTAAAGGTGGCTCATATTATGACAATTGCCAAAGAGGGAATGGATCCGAAAAAATTAGTAGATGCTGAAAAAAATATTAGAGAGATTTATGAAATGGTTAAAGAAGGTAAAAATTTCGCCGAATTAGCGCGTAAATTCTCAGAGGATTTAAACACATCAAATAGAGGAGGAGAATTACCTTGGTTTGGACCGAATAAATTTTTACCTGAGTTTGAAAATGCAGCATTTAGTTTAGCGAATAATGGGGATGTATCCGAACCTGTTAAAACACCTTATGGTTGGCACATTATTAAACGCATTGATCGTAAAGAATTATCGTCTTATGATGATATGAAAAATGAACTTCGAAATAAAGTGTCGCGATCCGATAGAGCTGCCTTAAGTAAAACTGTTGTGATCAATAGGATTAAAAAGGAGTATGAATTTATCGAGTATCGATCTGGAATTGATAATTTTTACACATTCTGTGACACCACGTTAATTACAGCAAAATGGAAAGCTCCAGCAGATAAAGAACTTACTGATAAAATGTTTGATTTTGCGGGCGTTACGTATACTCAAAAGGAATTTGCTGAGTATTTAGCCCAAACCTTGGTTCCTAAAAAAGGAGGGAGCTTTCAAAGAATTGTGCAATATTCATATGAAAATTGGATGACTGATATTATTGAAAGTCATGAAAAAAGTTTGTTGACTACAAAATACCCAGATTATGGTCGTCTCTTAAGAGAATATAAAGATGGAATTATTTTGTTTGATTTAACAAGTGAAAAGGTATGGAATAAATCTGTTGTTGATACCGCAGGGTTAAGAGCTTTTCATAACGATATAAAGGATCAATGGCAGTGGAATGAACGTATGGATGGTGTTGTATATAAGTGTATTGATGAGGCAACAGCAGTAGCAGTAAGGAAATTACTTAAAAAAGGACGAGGTGATGATGTGATTTTGGAGAATATAAATGTGGATTCTAAGCTTAATGTAAGAGTAGAGGCAGGAGTTTATGAAGCGAAGTCACGCCCTGAGCTCAATGGATTGAAGTTTAAAAAAGGTGTTTCAAAAGTGTTGAATCAGAATGGTAATTTTATTGTTTTGAAGGTTGATAAAGTGTTACCAGTTGAATCAAAATCATTGAGTGAGGTAAAAGGAATGGTTACTGCTAAATACCAGGATTATCTAATGGATGTTTGGCTAAAGGAGTTGAGAGAAAAATATGAGATTGTATATAACGATGATGTGTTTAAGCAATTAGCTCCTTGATGATGAATTATAAAAACTATAAATGCTTCAAGGCTACCCTTAAAAGGTGGCCTTTTATGCTTATTATGGTTTTAGTTTTAACAAATTGTAGTGAACGTAAAGGAATTGGAAAATCTAAAGGTGAACTTATTGCAGAAGTTGGAGAACACCGGTTAACTGCCGACGAATTGGTGAAAGTGTTTGGAGATCAATGGCGTCAAAAGCATGAAAAGGTTAAGGACTTTGTTAGAATTTGGGTAAAAGATAAAGTGGTAGGGGTTGTGGCTGAAAAGCAACTTGCTGAAGAAGATAAAGATTTTAAGGAAGAAATTATTGCTTACAAAAACTCTTTGCTGAAGTATACATTTGAACAAAAAATGTTGGACTCTGCATTATCCTTAGTTGTAGATGAACAGGAGATTGCGGAATATTTACAAAAGAACAAAAAGAACTTTCAGTTGAAAGAAAATATTGTTCGAGTGCGGTACGTTAAAGTCCCCAAAAAGCATAAAAAACTTAACCAGCTTCGATATATGATTCAATATAAAGATTCGTTAAGGAAAGAAAAGTTTTTTGATTTAATTCAAAAAGAAAATATTTTTTGTGAAGCAAACGATAGTGTATGGCATAAGCTTGATGACTTAAAGAATTTAATTCCATTTAAATTATATAATGATGAGCATTTTTTAAGACATTATAATTACACCGAAGCACCTGATGGAGATTTTATTTGGGTTATATATTTTTCGGAAAATCGTTTAAAGAAAGGGGTTTCTCCATTGGAAATGGTGAGGGATCAAATTCAAGCAATTATTATTAACAGGCGAAAACAAAAGCTCATCCAAGAGTTTGAAAAATCACTTTACCTTGATGCATTAAAAAACAAGGATATTAAAATATATGCAGATTATGAATAACTATAGATGCTTGATGCTGTGTTGCTTCTTGTCAATTATGGCTGCAGCCCAAAAAGATCCAATCTTAATTGATGAAGTTTCTGCAGTAATTGGAAAAAATGCCATTTTCAAAAGCGAGATTATGAGTTCTGCCGAACAATTAAAAATGCAGGGCGCTCCGAATGATTTATCTACTGAGTGTTATGTATTACAAGAACGACTTTTTGAAAAGTTGTTGGTCCACAAAGCGGAGGTAGATAGTATTGAAGTTTCGGATAGTGAAATTGACGATGCGATAGATCGAAGAATGAGTTATATGCTCATGCGTTTAGGAGGCTCTGAAATTGAATTTCAAAAATTTTACGGGAAGAGCGTGTTGCAATTTAAGAAAGAAATCAGGGGGACAGTAGCAGATAATATCTTGGCTCAAAAAGTTCGTTCAAACATTACTAGAGATGTTTCGGTAAGCCCTACTGATGTAAAAAACTATTTTTCTTCGATACCTAAAGATTCGTTGCCTGTTGTTCCAGAGTCTTACAAAATAGCTCAATTAGTGATTAAGGCTAAGCCAAATAAAACAGAAAAAGAACGAGTTCGGAAAAAATTAGAAGATGTACGAAAACGTATACTGAATGGTTCTGATTTTGATTTGATGGCTCGAATCTATTCAAAGGATCCAGGATCTAGAGAGAGAGGTGGAGACTTGGGGTTTTTATCACGAAATCAATTAGTTCCTGAATTTAGTGCGGTGGCATTTAAACTTCAGGTTGGAGAGGTGTCTGAAATTGTTGAATCTCCTTTTGGTTTCCATTTAATTCAAATGTTGGAGAAAAAAGGAAATCTTATTCATGCACGTCATATACTAATGATACCTGAAATTTATCCTACTGATATGAATATTGCAAAACAAAGAGCGGATAGTATTAAGTCGGTGATTAAATCTGGTGTCAATTTTAATAAACTCGCATCTGATTTGAGCGATGATGAACAATCAAAAATTAACGGAGGTGTTGTTAGAAACAATCAAACTGGAGGGAATTATTTTGAGGTAGAAGAATTAGAGCAAAGTTTGTATTTAAAGCTTCAGTCAATGAATGAGGGTGAGATAACAGAACCGGAGGTATTCAATATGATTGATAATTCAATGGCGTATAGAATCATTTATTTGATGGATAAACTTGATTTTCACGTGGCAAATATTCAATCGGATTATGATAGAATTAAATCTGCAGCTTTATCTGCTAAACAAGAGCTTGAAGTGAAAAAATGGATTAATTCTCATTTAGAAGGAACGTTTATTAAATTACCCGAAAATTATAGAGGATGCCCGATTCTTAGCGTATGGTATGCAAATGAAACTAAACCTCTTGTAAAAAAATAATTATGTTGAATACGTTTGAGTCAGATGTAAAAGGTATTGATGCACTTGCTAAAGCATCAAGAAAGCTTGAAGATGAAATTTCAAAGGTCATTGTAGGGCAAAAGGATGTAGTGAAATCTATTATCATTTCCATTTTTTCTAATGGACATTCCTTACTAGTAGGGGTGCCTGGATTAGCAAAAACATTGTTAGTAAATACAATATCTCAAGCTCTTGGGTTGGAGTTTAATCGTATTCAATTTACACCTGATTTAATGCCAAGTGATATTATTGGCGCTGAGATATTAGGTGAAGATCGAAGCTTTAAATTTGTAAAAGGCCCCGTTTTTACTAATGTTTTATTAGCTGATGAGATTAATAGAACGCCGCCAAAAACACAAGCAGCTTTATTGGAAGCGATGCAAGAAAAAAGAGTAACCATTGCTGGTAAAAGCATAGAGTTACCCACTCCCTTTTTTGTGTTGGCTACACAAAATCCAATTGATCAGGAAGGAACATATCCACTGCCTGAAGCACAGCTCGATCGTTTTATGTTTAATATATGGGTGGATTACCCATCAATAGAGGAGGAGGTGCAAGTGGTGAAGTCTACAACTTCAAACACCTCTGTTTCTGTATCACCAGTTTTGTCAGCTGATCAAATCTTAGCGTTTCAGGAATTAATTCGAAAAATGCCTGTTGCAGACAATGTGTTAGAATATGCCGTTAAATTAGCTGTTAAAACAAGAAAAGAGTCTGAAATAGCCCCAGAGAATACGAAACTATATTTAAGCTGGGGAGCAGGTCCTAGAGCTTCACAATATTTAGTGTTAGGAGCAAAAACACATGCTGCTTTAAATGGTAAATACTCGCCTGATATTGAGGACGTTCAAGCTGTAGCTCATCCTATATTAAGGCATAGGGTAATGAGAAATTATAAGGCCGAAGCAGATGGTGTTTCATTAAAGCAAATCATTGACTCATTACTCTGATATGTCATTACAGGTTAAAAATCTATCCGATGAACAATCGAAGCAATTAAGTTCGGGGAAGTATCTTCCTATTATGGAAGAATTTTACACAATTCAAGGAGAAGGAAGAAAGGCTGGGAAACCTGCTTATTTTATTCGTATCGGAGGGTGTGATGTGGGATGTCATTGGTGTGATGTGAAAGAGAGTTGGGACGCTTCATTACATCCGCTTAAAGCAGTGGATGATCTCATTCACAGATTAGAAGAAGTTCCAGCCAAGGATGTGGTTATTACAGGCGGTGAACCTACTATTTATAATTTGGATTATTTATGTGAGGTGTTGCACGCCAATGGTTATAAAACATTTTTGGAAACAAGTGGAGCGCATAAGTTTTCGGGAAGATGGAATTGGATTTGTTTGTCTCCTAAAAAAAATCAGCCACCTAGGCCTGAGGTTTATTCATTTGCACACGAATTAAAGGTGATTGTGCATAATAAAAATGACTTTAAATGGGCGGAGCGTCATGCTGATAAAGTAAATAAGGATTGTAAACTTTACTTACAGCCCGAATGGAGTAAACTGGATGAAATGATGCCGTTAATCATTAATTATGTCATGAAAAACCCTTCATGGAATATTAGTTTACAAACGCATAAATTCATGAAAATCCCGTGATATGAAACGAACTTTAATTGTTGGAGCAACAACAAATCCAGCTCGATATGCTTATAAGGCTGCAGAAATGTTAACGGAGAGTGGTCATCCTATTGTTCCCATTGGAATAAAAAAAGGAGTTGTTTTTGGTGAAAAAATTCAAAATAATTGGGAACAAATTCAAGGTATTGACACCGTTACTTTGTATGTTGGCCCTGCCAATCAACTTGAATATATGGATGCTATTATAGCGATCCAACCAAAACGCGTTATCTTTAATCCAGGTACCGAAAACCCAGATTTTTATGCTAAGCTTGAATCTAATGGCATTGATTATGAGGTTGCGTGTACACTTGTTCTATTAAGAACAAACCAGTATTGAAAATAAGTTATTATCTTATTGTTTTCTACTAATGATGATATTACCTGGAGCTTGATAGGTTGTTTTGTAAAGCGATTAACTTATCAAAAACGTTAAGATCAGGTATAATAATTTTAATTGTTTTTATGTTATTGTTGTATTGAATTCGAGCAACTGTGTGTTCTCTCTCTACTGATTGAATATGATCCCATGGAATAATTTCTGAATAAGAACCTGGAAGTTTAATTCCATTTTTATAAATTCTTATTGAATTCATAGTGCTTTGATATTTCATTCCAAAATACATTGCCAGAATCAAGGGTGCCACATAAATAAAAGGACTTTCTCGTTTAAATAAGTCCAGAAAATAGTCAATCGCATATTCCAATATAAAATACAGTCCCAATGAAATGAATAGCGGTAGTGTATTTTTTAAAGAAACTCCCACTCTTATGGAGAAAATAATTGAATGAACGTCTTTTTTATGTAGTGTACCTATATAGTAGCCAAAACCAATACAACATGTATTTATAAAAACTACAATGGGAAGTAGAAGCGGGAAGTCATAATGACCCAGAACATAAATGATTAAAAAAGAGAGGGTAATAGTTGCTTCAAAAATTCTATTTATCATCAATCCAGCATAAATATATCTTCACCATCTTTTTTCATCAAATAGTGCTCCCGCGCATATTTCTCCATGAACTCACTATTGTTCATGTTTCGAAGAAAAATAGTATTCTTTGCAGTTTCTATTTTTAATCGTCGTAGCTCTTTTTTTAATTCATTTTTTTGTTGGATTAATTCTGCATGAAAAAAGAAATTATAGTGATCAAAGAAAGAAATCCAAACAAGAAAAACAAAACTGGTTAAGAAGAATCGATTTTTAAAAAAGGCAGGGATGTTTTCTATTAAGTTCACCTTTTGAAGATAGTGGAATATCACGATGGATATTATCTGGTCTTTATTTTGTTTTAAAAAACCACTTTTTAATAAGTGATCAACATCAATAGCTTACCCCATTATGGAGTTCATTCTTAACCTGTCTTAAGTCAATGATTTTTTTCTCACCTTTTGCCAACCTAAAACGCTGAAAAGTCCTAATCCCATTAATACACCAATAGCAGGAACTGTAGGTATATCGAGAAATAGCGCAATAAAGTGACCACAGATACAACTCATAATACCAAAGCAAACAGCAATGATCAAAAATGGTTTAAGTTTTTGAGTTATGACATGCGCAAATGATGCAGGTACAACTAATAATCCAATGACCATTATTGCTCCAACACTATCGAAACTATATACTGTGGAAACGCTTGACAGACCCAAAAGAAGATAGTTCCAAAAAGGAATAGAAATCCCTATAGATTTCGCGTATGCTTGATCAAAGCTGGTTAATTTAAAGCCTTTCAATCCCAGTAAAACAATAGGAGCTGTGATTAAAGAAATAATAATCAAATTAAAAGTAGGAGTGGGTATTCCCCATGTTTTAGGAACGATAGGGATCGTGTTAATGTCGCCAAATAAGACGCAGTCCACATCAATATCAGCATTTTTTGCTTGTGAAGTAATGAGTATAATTCCAATTGCAAAAAGGAGTGTGTAAATAATTCCAATTGAACTATCTTTTCCAAAACCTCCTATTCGATTCAACCACTCAATTAACAAAATAGCGATAATCCCAAATCCACTTGCACCAAGAAGCATCCAGAAAGAGTTGATTTCACCTGAAATCATAAAAGCAATAACAATACCAGGTAAAACAGCATGAGATAAGGCATCACCAATAAGACTCATTTTTCGAAGTACAAGAAAACTTCCCAGTAAACTGGAGTTTATGCCGATAATGCATGCAGTGAGTATAATCCAAAAATCAAACATTAGTCTTCGTAAGGGATATTTTGTTGATGCGGATCGCTCGTTGGCCTCCCCAGTGTTTTTAATAATTCTGTTTCAAGGGATTTAGTCATGATGTGCTCAATGGATTCAGCACTTTCATGAACATGATCGGATTGTATTTGCATAAACTTTTCCATGTAAAGCTCCCACAATCTATGTATCCTAATAATTCTCTTTGCCTCTGCAATTCCTTTTTCAGTAAGCGTCCAAGCCCCATTCGCTTCAATTACAAACTTTTTTCTTTTTAAGATACTCAACCCTTTACTGAGATCAAAAGAAGCAAAAGGATGAAAATTTTGAATCATTTGAACAGAATAACTTTGATCAAATTGGTTTTTGTGTTCACCTAATTTATACAGCGTTTTTAGGACATTATCCGAGATTATTTTATTTCGGTTTTGAATCCCCATTATTTTTTTTGTGATTAATCCCTTTCGAGATAGTAATGCGGACAAAATAGCGATGGTGGATAGTACTACAATAATCCAGGGGCCTGTAGGCATGTCTGGAAACAGATAGGAAACAAAAACACCCAAAATACTGCTTAAAGCTGCAAACGCACCAGACAATAAAATAGATTTTTTAAAGTGGTTGGTCCAGAAAAATGCAGAAGAGGCAGGAGTAATAATTAATGCACTCATCAGAATTATTCCAACTGTTTGAATTCCAATAGCAGTGCTCACGATAATTAATCCTGAAATTAGACTTTGAACAAGTTTGTTATTTAAACCAATTGTGTTTGCAAATCCCTGATCAAACAATGCAATTTTGAAGTGTCTATAAAATAAAATAACAACCCCTAAAACAAGTCCACATAATCCACAAAAGAGATAGAGGTCTTTTCGAACAATCGTAGCTGCTTTTCCAAACAGAAAATCAGAAAGACCACTCTGCTGACTATTTCCTGAGTGTTGTATAATACTTAACAAAATAACACCTAAACTAAAGAGCACTGATAAGGCAATTGCAATGGCTGCATCTTTTTTAATTCGTGAGATTTTTGTTAACCAGTCTACAAGGAATACGGCAATTGCTCCAGCAAACATTCCTCCAGCTATTAAATAAATTGGATTTTTAACCCCAGAGAGCATAAATCCTAAACATACACCTGGTAAAACAGAGTGGGAAACGGCATCAACAATTAATGCTTTTTTATTTAAAACAACTAAAACCCCTACAATACCGCACGTAAAACCTAAAATTAACGTTCCAAAAAAAACGTTCGAAATATTGGCGTCTTGAAAAGAAAAAAAATAAATAAAATCGTCCCAAAATTTCATGTTACTCTCGAATTGGAAATTGTCGTTGTTTGTATACTTCACCCAATTGCTCAAGAATACTCAGATTACCTCCGTAAGTTTTTTGCAGAAGTTCAGTAGTATATACGTCGTTAGTGGGACCACTCGCAACGATTCGTTTGTTAATAAGAACCATCCAATCAAAATATTCCATTGCAGATTGAAGGTCGTGATGAACAACAAAAATTGTTTTTCCTTCCTGTTGAAGCGTTAAAAGAAGATCAACAATTGCTTTTTCACTGGCCATATCAACACCAGCAAAAGGCTCATCCATGAAGTACAAATCTGCCTCTTGAGCCAAAGCTCGGGCAATGAATACACGTTGTTGTTGTCCACCAGAAAGAGCCGAAATATGATGCTTTGCGAAATCCATCATTTTTACTTTTTTAAGCGCATCAATAGCAATTTGTTTATCCTGTTTTGTTAGGCGTTTGAAAAGACTTTTTTTACCATATCTTCCCATTTCTACAACATCAAGGACAGTTGCAGGAAAATCCCAGTCAACCGATTCTTTCTGGGGTACATAAGCTATTTTTTGTCGAACCTTTTTTAAAGGTTGATTAAAGATTTTTACATAACCACTTGCTGATGGAACAAGTTCCATCATGGCTTTTAATAGGGTGGATTTACCCGCACCATTTGGCCCTATAATACCGACCATTTTCCCCTTAGGAATGTTAAAATCCACATTCCATAATACGGGTTTATTATTATAGGCAACCGTTAAATCGTGAATTTCAACAATAGCCTCTTCTACATGCTTAATCATTTGCTTAATGCGCTAACAATTGTTTGGGTATTTTTTTTAATCATTTTAATGTAGGTTTCTGCACCACTTTGAGCATCACCTAAACCATCGCTGTAGAGCGTTCCACCAATTTTTAGGTCTAGTCCTTTTGATCGGCACCCTTCAATGATTGCATTGATATTTTTTCTAGAAACAGAATTTTCTATGAAAATGGCAGGGATTTTTCTACTTACTATAAGATCAGTTAATTCTGTTATTCCGCGAACAGAAATATCGGATGCGGTTGATATACCTTGTACACCTTTTACTTCAATACCAAATGCTCGTCCATAATATCCGAATGCATCGTGCGCTGTAATCAACACCCTAATTGAATCAGGTATTTTATTCATTTCACGTTTAACATAAAGTTCAGTGGCTAATAATTTTTTTGTGTAGGATTTTGTTGCAGAATCAATATAGTTTTGATGAATAGGGAATTTTTTGGAAAATTCTTTTCCTACAAGTTCTACGGATGTTGCAAATAAATTAACATCATGCCAAAAATGTGGGTCATGAGCTGTTCCAAACTCTGTAGTTGCTCTTAATCTTTCCTCAGGTACAATTTCTCCGAGTTTAACCACATGACGAGATTTTCCTATTTCATCAATAGCATCCAGCAAGTTAGATTCAAAGTGAATACCATTACAGGCAACAGATTCTGCGTTTAACATCGCTTTCATTTCAGATGCTTTACTCTTGTAGGTATGGGGGTCAACTCCAGGACCCATTAATGCTTCGATTTCAAAGGGTGTAGGAGGAAGGATGTTCTTCATAGCATCAGCAATTACACCTGTTGTACAAATTACATGAACGCTCGAAGATGACATCTTATTTTCATGCGATGAACATCCAATTATAATAAGAATGGAAAGAAGGGGAAGATAAAGCAGGTTTTTCATATTATTTTTCTTTGGAAACATTAAGGTTTTTAGCCACTAATTCTGAAAATGTCCGTTCAGTTTTTTGATTGACCAAAACTTTTAAGGACTTGTCAAATTGAAAGAAATCTAAAATTTCAATGGATGAACCCAGTTTGAGGTCGATACTATCTAAATATCTTAAGAAATCTTTGGAGTCTTCAGAGACACCAATTAAAATTGATTTTTCACCAATTGATAAATCATTTAATTTGTATTTTTTTAGAGTATGAAACTCGCCTTTTTTGTTTGGAATGGGATCACCATGAGGATCGTTTTTTGGATATCCCAAGTGCTCGTCCAATTTATCAATAAGTTTTGCGGATTTAATGTGCTCCAATTGCTCAGCAATTTCATGAATTTCATCCCATCCGAATTTAAGTTTCTCTACCAAAAAAACTTCCCACAAACGATGTTTTCTTATTACATGTAATGCAATTTGTTCACCTTCTTTTGAAAGTGTTGTTCCTTGATATTTTATATAGTTTACTAAACCTTTGTCGGCCAATTTTTTTACCATATCGGATACCGAGGAAGCTTTTGTAGAGAGCTCTTCAGCAATTGCATTGGTGGAAACTCCTTCTTTTGATGGTCCGCTTAACTTAAAAATTGCTTTTAGATAATCTTCGGTGGTACTGGTTTGCATTTACTCTAAGATTTAGACAAAGATAAACAAATTTAGACTTGTCTAAATACCGTGTTTGGTGTAACTAAAAATATTGGCAAACAGTTGTTTTAGCTGTTTTTTATAGAAATCGATGATAAAATATATTTAGTTCGTAGTTTCTTTTTTTGAAATCTGAATTTGGTTAACTTAGAAAGTAATGAAAAAGCTTCTTTTTTTGGTGCTTACTCTTACAGTTTTAGGTTGCACGAATAATAATGGTACGGTATTATGGAGAGTTTGGTATGCTGTTCAGGTACCGCCTAATTACGATTTGAAAATCACCTACAATTCGGATAAGTTTTTTGATTCGGGCGTGCATGATACGATTTATGTTCATGACAGTAGCTATGTACAGCAATTAGATGGTTTTTGGATCGGTCAACGCCTTCAAGAGAACAAAGAACATGGCTATTATATAAATATTAAAATTGATTCCTTAACACCTTATGATGGTCATTTAGGTGTATTTGTATATGCGAATGATACATCTTTACTGGATTCTGTTTTATATCCATATGGAAGAAAAGAAATCACCCTTCAAGGTGATATTCCAATCAATTTTTAACTATGCAACGAAAAATTTTAATAACAGCGGCGGTTATGGGGGTATTATCCGTTATAATTGGTGCTTGGGCTGCTCACGGTATACAAGGCGTGATTTTGGATTCTGATCCTGATAAAATGAGTAAAATTGATAGTTTTAAGGTTGGAGTTCGTTACCAATTTTATCATACTTTTCTTCTTTTGTTTTTGAGTTTAATACCAATTGAACGGTTTTCTAGTTTATTGTCTATTGTGTATAGATTAGTTGTTATAGGCGTAGTCCTGTTTTCAGGATCAATTTATGCATTAGCGCTCAAAAGTCAACTCGGGCTTGAAGGGGCTACAAAGTTTCTAGGTCCTATAACTCCTATTGGAGGCTTAACGTTAATTGTTGCCTGGAGTATATTGGTGTTCTATGGTTTAAAACAAAAAAAAATATGATGGAGAATACATACGAAGGATATAAAGCTCATTTGCAAAAAATTGCCCATTTAAATTCAACTATGGCGTTATTAAGTTGGGATCAAGAAACCAATATGCCTAAAAAGGGAGCAGCGATCAGAGCGCAGCAGTTAAGTACTTTGAGTACAATGGTACATGAATTGTTTACTGATCTTCGATTTGAAAACCTGGTAAATCATTTATTGGCAAAAAGTTGTTTTGGGTTTAAAGAGATGCGTAATCTTCAACTTACCAAGGAGTCTATTGAAGAAAATAAAAAACTTAATTCAGACTTCATTAAAAGGGCTGCAATTGCACGATCGGAGGCATTTCAATCATGGGAACAAGCTCGAAGAGAAGAGCGTTTTTCTGTATTTATTCCGAGTCTTCAAAAAATTGTTGATTTAGAAAAAGAGAAAGCAGAACTATTAGGGTACAACGATCATCCTTATGATGCCCTTTTAAACTTATATGAAAAAGATTCTACTGTTCATCAATTGAAGCAGGTTTTTACTCAGGTTAAGAACCATATCGTACCATTTATTCAAGAAATATCAGCCAACGAACAGGTGGACGATTCCTTTCTGTATCAATATTATAATAAAGATGCACAATTTGATTTTAGTTTGGAGTTGTTAAACTTTATGGGGTATGATTTTGATGCGGGAAGGCAAGATTTATCTACCCATCCTTTTACGATTAATTTTAGCGCTCATGACGTAAGATTGACTACAAGAGTCAATGAATATAATTTGTCGGAAGTGATTTGGAGTACCATTCATGAAGGCGGGCATGGGCTTTATGAGCAAGGTTTACCTATCAACCACTATGGGCTGCCAAGTGGTGAATATGTGAGTTTAGGTATTCACGAATCTCAGAGCCGGATTTGGGAAAATAACATTGGAAGAGCACTCCCTTGGTGGAAATTTTTATACCCTAAACTTCAAAAAGTCTTCCCTGAACAGCTTGGAGATGTTTCATTAGACCAGTTTTACAAGGCGATCAATAAGGTGCAGCCTTCTCTTATTCGAACCTCTGCTGATGAATTGACTTATCATGTGCATGTGATGATACGGTTTGAGATAGAGTGTAGCCTAATGGAGGGGGTAATTGAAGTTACAGATCTTGAGGAAGTTTGGAACGAAAAATACCAAGATTATTTAGGTGTAACACCTGATAAACCAACTGAAGGGATATTACAAGATATTCACTGGAGTCATGGAAGTTTAGGGTATTTCCCTACGTATTCAGTTGGAAGCTTTTATGCCGCCCAATTATATGCTCAAGCGGAAAAAGATATTCCTAATTTGGATGAAAAACTTGCCCAAGGAAAGACGAATGATTTTTTAACCCTCATGCGGAAAAAGATTCATCAGTATGGTAAGTTATATCCCGCTGACCAGCTCGTGGAGCGTTTTAGCGGTGAGTCATTGAATATCAAGTATTTTATGGATTATGTTCATGAAAAATATCTCAAGATTTATGGTTTTTAATTTTTTTTTCATTGTTTGAGTAAGTCTGAGCTCCCCTTTTATTCATGGTGTTCTACCAAAAATATTTACACATTTGATTCCTTTATTTAGTGGTTATGAAATTTAAACAGTTGTAACCCAACGATTAACACGACGTATCAAAAGATGACAATTGGATTGTAATGTAAATTATATTCCTCTTAATATTTGATTTTTTTTGAAAACGACTTGAACAAGCTATTCAAAATGTGTTTTTTCTGATCAACTGTTTATGCAGTGGTGGTTATGAAGTGTTTTTAAAAATCAGAAAATCTTTCATTAGAGTAGTTTTTTAATTGTGTTATCAAATTAAAACTTAACTAAAACTCTAGTATCATGGAAAATTTATTTTTAACAGCAACTTTAGAAGCGGGGGACTATGTAGGGTTTACCTTCTTCATCGGTAGTATGGCCATGCTAGCCGCTACTGTATTTTTCTTTCTAGAAATGAAATCAGTTTCTGGAAAGTGGAGAACGTCACTATTGGTGTCGGGATTAATTACATTTATTGCCGCAGTGCATTATTATTACATGCGGGATTTCTGGGTGGAAAACAAAACCTCACCAACAGAATTTCGATATATTGACTGGATTCTAACGGTTCCTTTGATGTGTGTTGAATTCTATTTAATTCTTAAAGCATTTGGAGCAAAAAAAGGGTTGCTTTGGAAAATGATTTTTTACTCGGTATGGATGTTAGTTACCGGTTATTTAGGTGAAACCGTTTTCAGAGAATCAAGCGCAACTTGGGGTGCCATTTCAACAATTGGTTATTTAGGTATATTTTATGAAGTATGGTTTGGATCTGCTAAGCAACTATCCAACAATTCAAACAATCCTACTCTACAAAAAGCGTTTAGTGCACTTGCATGGTTTATTTTTGCAGGATGGGCTATTTATCCAATTGGATACATGACAATTCCAGGTGGGTTATTAAGTGGAGCATTACCTGCGGAATCAATGGATATCATTTATAACATTGGTGATGCAATTAACAAAATTGGATTTGGATTGGTTATTTATAGTTTAGCGATAAATAGCACAAATGAAACCTCTGCTGCATAATCAATCTAATGGAAGGATAATTTTTTTAAAAAATTCATAAATAAAAAACCGAAGCAAAATTTGTTTCGGTTTTTTGTTTTAATAAAAAAACATCTAATGATGCATTACTTTAGAGAGTAGTAAGCTTTGCACCATGCTATTTTCTGTTTTTTGATAATGGGAACTGCAATACGTCATATGGCCGTATCCGATATTTTCATTTTTAAATTGAACATTACTGCCTTGAGATGTATAATAATTTGCTAACCACTGACCAATTACAGGTGGGCAAAGGTTATCATCCGATGCATGCCAAATACTTATGTTTTTTGTTTTGATTAATCTTGGATCGAACCCCCAATCATAACATACATCCTTTGCAGATTCCCAACATATTCCTGCTGAACCTCTTTTGACACATCGTTCAACAGAACAGGACAACATCCTAATCAATGCGGTGTCTTGTTCCATATTATCGCACGAGTATACTAATGTTTTAACAGGTAAACTAGGGGAGAAGAGGTCGGTTGTTATATAAAAGGTAAAAAACATCCACGCGTTTAGCGGATGCTTTAATTGTTCGGTTGTTTTAAATTGGTCATGTCCCAAAGCTCCTTCAATATTTAATTCCTGTGTTAAATTGTTCGGCAATAAAGGGGCGTTTAAACCCAGTGCAGTACATCGTTCTTTATAAAAAAAGGCGGCAGCCATAGCATGGGGAGTTCCTTGAGAGTGCCCCGAAATCATAAAATGATCAATGTTTTCTTGTTCTAAAACAGCATAAAGGTCTTCGGATGCCCATTCAATAACTTTCCGTCCAATTTTCAAATCTGTATTTCCACATCCGGGTAGTGAAATGGATATGCCTCTTACATTTAATTCCTCACAAGATTTTTGGTGTATTAATTTTTCAAATGTGGCATCTAGCCCAGATCCATGAATATTAATTATCACGGGTGTGTTTGGGTCATTACTACCGTACGTAAAGTATTCAATTTTTCGTCCATTTGTATCTAAAGCAAGCTTTCCGCCTTCCGCTATCAATTGCTCTCGATTAATTTTAGATTGTCCATTACGTTTTATTATAATTCCGCCTATTGTAAAAATCAAAAACAAACATAATCCTCCAATTATAGAATATTTACAAATTTTTTTTAATCTTTTCATATTCAATTATTGGTAACCAGGTGTATTGCTTAAAGCGATTTTACTTTTTGCAAAGGTGCCGGTTCCAAAGGCAATTTCCTCTCCTTCTTCGTTATATAATGAAGATTCTCCTATCATCAGATTAGTAGAGGTAAATCGTGTTTGTCCCATCGCTGTTATTAATCCATGGCGTGCGGGTTTGGTAATGTTTATGGTGAAAGACGTCGTTAATACGAATACGTCATATACAATCGAATTAACGGCAAAGAAAGCAGAATCATCTAAGAGTTTAAAATATACCAGTCCGTGCATAGCATTAAGAGCATGATAATATTTTGGTGCAAGTTGTAAAGTGATTTCAGACTGCCCCTTTGAAATATAGCAGGTTGTTGTGTCAAATATCATAGTATTGATATTGGCTTGTAAATACATGTTTTGAAGTTTTCTGTAATGATCCTTCATGTTCTGTTTTCAATTAACCTATCACTAGTACTATAATAATACTGCTTTTTTTGAATTGGGTTATTGAATTTCTATCCCTTCGTTGATTCGATGTTTTACAATAAAAGAATTTCCGCAGGCAAGTTTATGGGCCAATTTAGTGCCAGGTTGTACAACTCGCCAAAAAGGGGTGATGAATCCGATATCTTTTCCATTTAGAAACTCCTCATAGGCAGCTTCAGCAACTATTCTTAAAAAAATACCTGTGGTTACAGGGCATGTTTTATGGGCATTGTAGGTAAGTGCTAAATCTTTTCTCATTGTTTTTAAATCACTTTGCCTACTAAAAGAAATGTTTTTAATGTAATCATCGATTATTGGCGGAGAAACAATTAGCATTTTTGAACCTTCAGGTATATCCGCAAATGTTTTATTAATGATTTTTATTTGAAAGGATTTCTCACAATCTCGTTTTTCAATCCATGACTTAGGCATAATTAATTTTTTAAAAGTTCCTTGGATAATTTTTTAGACGAAAAATCAATTGATTAGTTCAAATTATAGAAGAAATCTTCATCAGATTGCGCTTGTTCTTTTATTCCTGCAAGCGCTCGGATCATAATTCCTTTGATTTGTGTGTTTACGAGAAGCCATGTTAGAGGGTTAAAAAGTTTGTTTTTGGAATAGTAAGTGTATGTGTAAGTAACTTTTATTTTTCTATTCTCTAATTCCTCAACAGACCACTCGCCAATAGCTTTTTTAATAAAAAACAAACTATTAAACTCAAAATCATAGAGTGTCCATCTCCAATATTTATTTTCAACTCGTTCAAGAATGACATCCTTAAACATTCTTCCTTTTTTAACTAGAAGGTTTCCGTTATTCATTGGGTACCTTATTCCGTTTATTTTACCCCAAGTCTCGTCTTCTTCAAAACCTGTAACAGGAGGTTGGAATAAATAGCCCTTCATAAAACGAGTTGCATCTCCCAAGATAGGTGCTTTAAATGCTCGCTCTCTACTGCATTCAAAAATGTCTTTTAGTTGATAACTGTACTGCATGAATAACTAATAATAAAATGGGATCGGAATAAATTAAAAAATTATTTGTTTTTACCGTTCTTTTCTAAAATTCTTACATAAATTAATTTATGTCGACTCTTTTGATTTTCTCTTTGTTCAATTTCGAATCTTCCAATTGATTTGATGAGTGGAGTAAGCTTTTCAAAACCATAATTTCGTGAATCAAAGTTTGGACGTTTTTTTTGCAATAAACTTCCTACGTCTCCTAAAAAAGCCCATCCTTCATCATCGGATAAATCTCGTATTGTTGCAGAAATTAGCTGGATTTCCTTTTTGGTTATTTTATCAATTGTAGGTTCGCTATTATCCTTATTTTCGGCTTTTTCCTCCGAGCGCTTTTTTAAAATCTCAATGTAAATGAATTTATCGCAAGCTACAATGAATGGGTTTGGAGTTTTTTTCTCGCCTATACCAATGACTTGCATCCCTGCTTCTTTAAGACGGGTAGCTAAACGTGTAAAGTCACTATCACTGGAAACTAAACAAAATCCGTTTACTTTTTCGCTGTAAAGAATATCCATGGCGTCTATAATCATTGCAGAGTCTGTGGCGTTTTTTCCAGTGGTGTATCCATATTGCTGAATAGGAGTAATCGCATTTTCCAACAGTAGATTTTTCCATTTATTTAAACCAGGCCTTGTCCAGTCTCCATATATTCTTTTAATAGAAGGGTTTCCATATTTTGTAATCTCCTCCATCATCTCCTTTACGTGGGCAGAAGGGATATTATCACCGTCTATTAATACAGCTATGTTTGAGTTGTTATTCATTTGGTTCGCTTAAAAGCATTTTTGTCACACGCTCATTCATTATCTTATAAAGCGTAACGAAAATGGCGCTAACAATGATTCAAAAAGTATAAAATGGAAGAAGGAAATATGATAACAAATGAATTTATTTTGAAAACTCATCAACTTCCTGCTCCTCGATGATGTTTGCTATTTTGTGGCGTTTACCGAAAAGGTAGGTTTTGTTTTCATTGTTTTTAAGTAGTCTCTGAATGTTTTTTTGATGAGTGACAACAATTAAAACAGCCACAACGGAAGAAAAAATTACTAACGATAAAACTTGTGTTTTAAAGACTAATGATATAAATAATGGAAAGGCAATGCCCGCAAAAATCGAACCGAGTGATACATATTTAGTTGTGATTAGTATTAAAAGGAATAGGGCTAAGCTACACATTGCAGCAGGTGGATGAACAGCAAGAACAATTCCTAAAAGAGTAGCGATCCCTTTCCCTCCTCTAAAACCTGCAAAAATTGGAAAGATATGACCTACAACTGCACAAAAACCGAAGGCTAACTTTAAATTTGTAAAGGGTGTAATATCATTTTGTCCATAACGCGATTGAAGCCAAACTAAATTGATTGCCAAGGCACCTTTCAAAATATCCAGTAATAATACAGGAATACCCGCTTTTTTACCAAGAACTCTAAATGTATTGGTTGCTCCCGCATTCCCTGAACCATGCTCTCTAACGTCAATGCCATGAAAAGTTTTACCCACCCATACTGCCGAAGGAATCGAACCAAGGATGTAAGCAAGCACTAACAATAAAACAATTGTAAACGTCATAACATGAATTACAAGCGTTTAAAGGTATAAAAATACACACGTGTTTTCAATTTAAACACCAGATTTAATTAACATACAACCGTTAGATTTTAAAATCAATACGCTGTTTAAAAAAAGATTATTTACAAAAGTCCAGTATAATTAGGGCTATAATAAGATATCTTATGAATTTACCTGTAAGCATTGTGAAGAGGGTAAGGTATTTATTCGCTCTAAAAACACCTAGACCAATTGCGATCACATCCCCAATAATTGGGGCCCAACATAAAAAACCTAACCAGCCACCTTTTTTCTCAATAATTTTCTGAAAACGTTCAATTTTATCACGCTTTACACGTAGGTATTTTTCAATCCAGTTCCACTTTGTTAGCCATCCTATCCAGTACGAAAACATGCCGCCGAGCGTATTTCCAATTGTTGCGATCACCAAAGCTGCAAACACATTGTGCTCATGAATAACAGCGGCGAAATGAATTTCTGAACTAAAAGGAATAAATGTAGCCGCGAGGAAAGATGATATAAATAATAAGAGCATAAAAGTTTAACCCTTTATATTCAATGGATTTAATTCATGTAGATTAGGAGAATATGGTTAAATAGACATTAATTCCTTGAACCTTGAGGTTTGTCTTCTTGAAATTTCCAGTTTCTCTCCACTTTTTAAGGTAACCCTTAAACCGCCATTAAACCAAGCCTCAACTTTGTCAATCCACGTTAGGTTAATAATGTATTTTCTGGATATTCTAAAGAATTCTTTGTCATTTAAACGTTTTTCTAGGTTGTTTAATGACTTTAGAATCATAGGTTTACTTTCTTCAAAGTAAAGTCTTACATAATTACCCTCAGATTCGAACATACGTACTTTGTCCATCTTAACAAACCAGCATTTTTCACCATCTTTGATGAAAATTTGTGAATCATAAGTAAGTTTATCGTCTGAGTTACTTGATTTGGATTCCTTTTCATCTTCTTTTACCTTTTCAATTGCTTTTTCAAGTCGATTAAGTTCAACCGGTTTAAGCACGTAATCGAGCGCATTTACCTCGAACGCTTTTAGCGCGTATTCGTCGTAAGCAGTTACAAAAATGATATTAGGCACGATGTGTAGGTGTTCTAGTACTTCAAAACCGGTCATACCAGGCATTTGGATATCAAGAAAAACTAAATCAGGATTTAATTCTTCAATTTTTTCAATTGCTTCCTCGCCATTTGTGGCCTCACCAATGATTTCAATTTCTGGAAATTTTTCCAAAAGTCTTGTGAGTTCTGTTCTTGCGAGTCGTTCATCATCAACTAATAAAGCTTTCATATTATATTTTTAGGGATTTTCAGTGTAGTAATAACCTCTTGGCTATTTAAATTTTGGATTTGAAATGATGCACGATCTTCAAAAATAAAGTTTAATCGTTGCTTACTGTTTTCAATACCAAATCCATTGGCGTCTTCGTTATGTTTAATTTTCGGATTGTACTGACCCGAATTAATAATTTCCATAATTAAAAACTCATTAGTAGAAGTAGAATTAATAATTAATCTACCGCCATCAATTAATCGACTTATACCATGTTTAATCGCATTTTCGGCCAGAGTCTGGATTAACATTGGCGGAATATGATAGTTTAAACAAGAAGGTGAGGTATTGATTTCATAATACAAGCGCTCTTCCAAACGAATTTTTTCAAGATTTAAATAATCTTTTACCAATTTCAATTCTTCTTCAATTGTAATTAAACTTCTTTTTTCAAGCGTTAACGTATGACGAAGAATATTACTTAATTGAGTAATACCCTCTTTTGCTTTTTCAGTATCCTCATCAATCAAAGCTCTTAAACCATTCATACTGTTAAATATGAAATGTGGATTCAATTGTGATTTAAATTTATTTAATTGAATTTCTTTTAATTTACTCTGTTGTGTTAAATTTTTAATTTCCTCTTTTTTAAAATTCCTAAAAAAGTAAACCGCAAAATAGAGTATTCCCCAAATAAAATAAACAGTACTGAACGTAGCGGACTGGGCTAAAAATTCGGCCAAAGTAATATCCTTAACCGATCCATTGTACCAACTTAATCGAATGAGGTATAATAAAAGAATATTTAGTGTTCCAACAATTAAACTTAGAATGGCCAGTTTATGAAATATTCTTGTAATTCCTTCATTACGCCATTGATATAAATTAAAGATGTATCGAACGAAATGAGAACAGCCAATACCTAACAAAACAAGGAAAATGGAATAATAAATATCATTTTTACTAATTGTTCCCTTTGAAAGATAGTTGAATAAAAGATTAGCAAGTGTAAAGGCGGTCCAGCCTAATACTTGCAAGCTCAAATACATTTGTTTTTTCTTAGAGATCATTAAGTACAAATTAAGCCAATAGTTTTTACCAATGCAAAGCGCATTACATAAACGCGCATTGATTTTTATATTTGGTCTTATTGTAGTAGAAATGAATTTTTTGGCTCATTCCATATTATCTCCCGATTTACCCCTTGTTATGCTGGGTAATCTATCGGGTGACTTTGTAAAAGGAAGCAAATTTAATGGCATACATGATGATATTGCAAAAGGAGTAAAGATCCATCGCGCCATAGATCATTATACTGATCATCATGTAAATGTGAAAGAAGCTAAAAAACTCGTGAAAATGGATTTTGGATTATTTTCAGGAGTGGTTATTGATATGTTTTTTGATCATTTTGTTGCTGTTCAGCACACTAATTTAAACGCGCATGTAACGTATGTATATCATGAAGCCAATATTCATTTTGAACTCCTTCCTCCAAAATTTAAACATGTTTTCCCATACATGGAAAAATATAATTGGCTGGAGGCCTATGCAGAATTGGCAAATCTTCGAAAAATCATGTGGCAAATGCGACAAAGAATAGGGGATAAGTCACCACTCGACAAAGCAGTTGATATTCTGATTTCCAATACAGTAGACTTTCAAGAGTTATTCCAAGAATTTTGGGTGGATATAAATAAGGAATTTAGTTTCTAAATACTGGACTCATTACCTATATTTGTTCGCAAGAACTAAATTTGAACTTATGTCAAACGGAATACTAAAAGGTAAAAAAGGGATTATTTTTGGAGCTTTAGATGAGAATTCGATAGCTTGGAAAGTAGCCGTGCAAGCTGCTGCCGAAGGAGCAGAGTTTGTTTTAACAAATGCTCCAATCGCATTGAGAATGGGAGCGATCAATACATTAGCTGAGCAAACGAATTCAAAGGTTATTCCTGCTGATGCAACATCGGATGAAGATTTAGAAAAATTATTTACGGAGGCTCAAGAGTTTTTAGGAGGTAAAGTTGATTTTGTACTTCATTCAATCGGAATGTCGCCGAATGTTCGTAAAAAGAAACATTATACAGAACTTAATTATGATTTTTATCATAAAACCTTGGATATATCAGCAATGTCCTTTCACAGAGTGTTAGCAGCTGCTAAAAAACTTGACGCAATTAATGAATGGGGGTCTGTAGTTGGTTTATCCTATATCGCAGCACAAAGAACGTTCCCTGATTATTCGGATATGGCTGAGGCTAAATCGTTATTAGAATCAATAGCCAGAAGTTTTGGATACCACTATGGTACAGAAAAAAATATACGAGTAAATACAATTTCCCAATCTCCAACAATGACAACGGCAGGGAAAGGAATTAAAGGATTTAATGGTTTTTATAATTACGCAGATCAAATGTCTCCATTAGGGAACGCTCCAGCTGAGGACTGTGCAAATTATATTATCTCTTTATTTTCGGATTACACAAAATATGTGACGATGCAGAACTTATTTCATGACGGTGGTTTCTCTAATACTGGAGTTTCACAAGTAGTAATGGATAAGTTTGAAGAATAAAATAAAATAGAAAGGAATAAAAGAATAAAGCCCAGTTTATTAACTGGGTTTTATTTTTTCCAAAGGCCAAGTAAATCGATATACTTAATTTGAAGGTTGTATCTAATTTGTTTTCTATAATATTTCAACCTTCCCATTTCTTTATCAATGTTTTTTCCCTTATCTGCTGAATTGTTCGCATGCGGAAAAGGGGTTTGGGGTATATCCTTTCCAAGAAAATTACACAACTCTTTCCATTGATCTCCTTTTATAAAGTCAAGTTCTAGAAAATCATCTGGACGATTTTTAAAGTAATTTCTTACATCCTCTATATGATCATTGTATACGCGCAACGTATTCTCTTTATCATCTTTTGGAAGCCCTTTTCCACGTCCGTACAACCACTCGTGCTTCGGAGATCTTAACTTCCCAATATGTCTTGAAACGCTTTTGAACCAGGATTCAGGTTCGCGATACGTTAAAATAAATTTTGAATTCGGATATAAACTGTCTAATTCCTTGTAGATATAATACCAAGGTGTGTCCTCAACCGCATCATAACCTTCTAAAAGACTTTGAATTTTAGTCCAGTTTTCTCTTAATATTGGCAATGTGGCTCTTCCTGTTGTGTCCTTTACACGATAGCCAAGTATTTTTAGTGCATCACGTAACGTAGACGTTCCTGTTTTTTGGAAGCCAACACCAATAATTAATCCTTGATTTGTTTTATTCATAGCCTCAAGCAAAAATAAGATTTAAAATGAACGTTAAAAAGAATCTGTTTTAACAAAAAGAAAGTCCCGTAAAAACGGGACTAAACTACCTAATACTAACTTTCAAAAAAATTACCTGATTTCCATTACGGAGTCATTAGCTAAAAGTTTCTTAATGTTCATAACTCTTGAAAGTCTATGTGATAGTGATCGTCATGAAGATCATTAATTGTTGGAGTCAGCGACTTTACAATATAGATACCACTGTTTTTTAATAACTGTCCGAAATACCCCTCAAACAGTTCATCTTTGAATTCAACCTTGATAATTACTTTTGAAATCCGAAGACCTTGCTTTTTTCCTTCAGCCTTCAAAATTAAAATATGATGTGCTATTTTTTCAAAATCAATCGAAATGCTAGAATCTTTACTATAAATACCTTCATTATTAAACGATAACCAATAATGGCCAACACCAATTGAATCCAGGCCATAATAAGGTTTGCCATCTTTTAATTTGGGTATCATAAAGTCAACGCTAAGGCCATTTTGATGAGTTCTGTGTGGCCACATTTTACCACCGTGTTTATTTGAGCACTCCATTAATTGAAACCTTCTTTTCGGGTAGTTTTTTTCAAGTTCTTTATACCCATTAATAACAGTGTTTAATACTTTGTGGTGCGTAAAGGCTCTACCGCTTAAATAACTCTTCTCGTCGAAATAACTAAAATTTGTTCCCTTGTAAGGCATTAATTTAGCATGCTTTAGTCCTCCATTAGATACATGTCCAAATGATATACTGGGAGTAGAATCATTCATATTATTGTTTAAATAATCATCCAGTTTAATATTGGGACGTACAATTTTCTCGTTATTATCCTCGGTAAAATTCGATTGACCGCAAGCCGATAATGAAACAACAATGAAATAAAATAAAAAGCGCATAAACCTTAAACGAAAATAAAAGCCAATTCTTTCACACTAAAGGTTAATAAAACTTAATAATAAATGGGAACATGAAAATCTATCGAATTCGATCAACAGATCTTACTAAGTCATCATCCTTTTTCACTGCCTTATTGGCCATAAAAAATAAAACAGTCGTTATAGGAACAATGAATAAGGCGAAGCCAAAAGATATATTGGTTTCTTCACCTTGGTTCAATTTGTAAAATGTAACGAGCAAAAAAATTATTTCCGCAAACGTTGCTAAACCACCAATTTTGGAAAATTTTATCTGTCGTTTTCTGTTTTTGAATAAAAAGATTGTTACGAAAGCAAAAAGAGCAAGTACTAATCCTAAATAAAAGCTTTTAGAATCTCCACCAACAAGCATCTCATTCATATCAAAAACCCCCTTGCCAGTCACTTTATATATTGAGTTCGATAGATTGTAGGTAAAATATGTTCCTGTGGCAAAAACCACTTGACCAATAGAAGCGAGTAAAAGATATAGAGATTGAATACGTTGAATCATAATTTATTTTTTAAGCTAAAGCCTTTTGAATTAAAGATAAAATTGGCGCTGGATAATTAATTTCCAATGCAAATTTATGGGCTTTTGTTGACATTTTACTCCAAGTCTTTTGGATAATTTTAATCCATTTATCCTCGGAATAAGATTTTGTTTTAGCAAAGGAAAGTATGTGGTGTTCTAAAAATACAAGGCATGCCACGTCTTCAATGAGTTGAGTATTCGTATTTTTTCTCAAATCCTTTTTCGAGATCATTCCTTTCACCTCATCTATTAAAGACTCATCATACCCAACTTCACTCAAAATTTCAGCCGCTTTTTCTGCTTGGTAGGAGTAAAGCTTGATTCGCCATTGATAATACCCTTTTTTATCCATAGGATAATCGGATCTTGGAATATCCCACCTTCTGAAATGCTGACATCTCGCAGCAAGTTCTTGAGCTTCTGAGTATGAAGGCTCAAGTTTTCCTAACCATTGAAAACATTGATGAGAATAATTTAATGCTTCTTTTTTAGGATCTGTTTGAAGTACTTCTTCAATTTTCTTTACTGCTTCTTCAATCATTTAGTAACAATTTAACAAGTGTTTTTATAAGCGCATCAATATCATGAGTAGTTGAATACTTAGAAAAAGACACCCTAATGGCAGGCTGATCCATCGGAACACCAATCGCCTCTAATACATGTGATCCTTTATTGTTTCCTGAAGTACAGGCGCTACCTCCGCTTATGGCAATTCCTGCTAAATCAAGATTAAATAAAAACATGGAAACATCTTTATCCGTTTTAAAAGATACATTGATAATAGCTGGAGAACTTTCTACCGTATTACCATTAATTGAGTATTGAATTTTTTCATGATTCAACTGGTCAATAAAATATGTCTTTAATTCAGATAACAACGCAGTGTTTTTTACTTGTTCCTTTTTAGCATTAGAAAACGCTTCGTTTAAACCACATATTCCCCCTATATTTTCAGTTCCGCCTCTTAATCCTCTCTCTTGGTTTCCACCTGCAATAAAAGGTGCAGCATCAATATTTTGTTTTACAAAAAGAAAACCACATCCTTTAGGGCCATGAAATTTGTGCGCTGAACAACTTAAAAAATCGATATTTAGTTTTTTAACATCAATATTATAATATGGT
Source organism: Flavobacteriales bacterium (assembly GCA_002722245.1). Taxonomy (GTDB): domain Bacteria; phylum Bacteroidota; class Bacteroidia; order Flavobacteriales_C. The sequence continues at coordinate 83,035 of PBLA01000001.1, forward strand.
AAGCTTTGAACCGTATCCGAGTGAAAGTAAGCATTATTTAATCCACATAAGTCAGCTATTTGTTGAAGAGGTGCACAAGTACCAATTTCATTATTTACGTGCATAAGAGAAACAAGCGTTGTTTGTTTTTCTTTGAGCAACTTCGATAAGTGATTTAAATCTAAATTTCCTTGATTGTCAATAGTGACATATTCCACTTTAATGTCTTCAGGAAGAGATCTCAATGGATTTAAAATCGCATAATGTTCAATTTTAGAAGTAATGATTCTTCGCACTCCTAAACTTTTTACAGCCATCGAAATGGCGGTATTATTTGCTTCCGTTCCACCGGAAGTAAAAATAATTTCAGAAGGATGAGCCTGAATAAGCTGTGCTACACTCTTTCGAGCAACTTCAATTTGAGCTTTTGCTGCCCTGCCATAGGAGTGAATCGAGGAGGGGTTTCCAATTAGGTTTAAGTTGGTTTTATGCATAACATCAACTACCTCTTTTGATAAAAAGGTAGTAGCCGCATTATCTAAGTAAACCTTTGAATATGTTTTTGGACCATTGCTCATGCGCCCTGTCAATTTTTGTGAACGGATAGATTAAAGGCGTAAAGACCTTCAATCACTTTTAGGCAATAATTTCTTTGATATCACCAATAATTTTAGCTGCAAGTACTTCTGCTTTTTCAGCGTTCGCACTCTCTGAATAAATCCTGATAATTGGTTCAGTATTAGACTTTCTTAAATGCACCCATTCCTCAGCAAAATCAATTTTCACACCATCAACAGTATTAATGTTTTCATGGGCATATTTAGCCTCTATTTTTTCAAGAATCAAATCAACATCAATTTCAGGTGTTAATTCAATTTTGTTTTTACTTATATGGTAATTAGGATAGCTGTTTCTTAACGTCTTTGCCGACTTGCCAGTTTTAGCCATATGCGTTAAAATTAAAGCGATACCAACAAGCGCATCTCTACCGTAATGAAGGTCAGGGAAAATAACACCACCGTTTCCTTCACCGCCAATTACAGCATTTTGAGCCTTCATTTGATTTACAACATTCACCTCGCCAACAGCCGAAGGAAAGTACTGACCACCAGCTTTTTCAGTAACATCACGCAAAGCTCTGGTTGATGACATATTAGAAACAGTATTCCCTTTTCTTTGAGTCAAAATATAGTCTGCCACAGCTACTAATGTATATTCCTCTCCAAACATACTTCCGTCTTCACAAACCAATGCTAAACGATCCACATCAGGATCAACAACAATACCAATATCAGCCTGATTATCAACAACGGTTTTAGATATATCAGTTAAATTTTCTGGTAGAGGTTCAGGATTATGCGGAAACTGACCATTTGGTTCACAGAAAAGTTCAAATACAGTGTTAACACCTAAAGCACGTAATAATTTAGGTAATACAATACCTCCAGTAGAATTAACAGCATCAATAGCGACCTTAAATCCCGCATTTTTAATTGCATCTACATCCACTAGCTCATGCTTAAGAATTTCTTGAATATGAATATCAAAATAATCAGATCGTTCTGAAACAGAACCTAAATCATCTACTTCAGCGTAATTGAAATCTTCTCGCTCGGCAATTTCCAATATTTCTAAACCATTATTATTGGAAATAAACTCTCCTTTAGCGTTAAGTAACTTCAATGCATTCCATTGCTTAGGATTGTGCGATGCTGTCAAAATAATACCTCCACTGGCATGTTCAAGCGGAACAGCAATTTCAACAGTTGGAGTAGTAGAGAGTCCAAGATTAATAACATCAATTCCTAACCCAGTAAGTGTGGAAATAACAAGATTCTCAACCATTAAACCACTAATCCGTGCATCCCTACCCACTACAACAGTAAGGTTTTCGTTCGATTGCTTTTTCAACCACTCAGCGTAGGCGCTAGTAAATTTTACAATGTCTAATGGACTTAATCCCTCACCGGGTTTACCTCCAATTGTACCTCTAATACCTGAAATCGATTTAATTAATGCCATTTTCAATAAATAAAGGATACAAAATAAGAAATATTGATAGAAAACCGCCTATATTTCTTTATCTTAAGGAGGTTGTCTTTGTAAAATCTTGTAAATACGTTAATTACAAGGTTTCATGATTTTTTAACAAAAAAATTGTGGATAAGAAAGTGGTAGGATTATTGTCTATGTGTAAATAAATAACAAGATTTAATAAGCAAAGTCTAAAAACCTTAAAAGCCTATGGAGTTTTTTGATGCGGGAGATGGTCAGCGGGAGTCCATACAAAGTGTTACTCGTTTTGAATCTATGGTTGCTAACCAAGAACAGTATTACTTTGATTGTGAAGAATTCCAAGATATTATAGAATACTATCTATTAAGAACCGATTTTCAGCAAGCTAAAACAGTGGTGGATTATTCGTTAAATCTTCACCCAACTAGTATAGATTTAAAGCTTTTGAAAGCTCAAGTGTTAGTAGGGTTGTTACAATACAAGAATGCACTGGATTTAATTGAGAAAATTGAATTATTTGAACCCAATAATACAGATCTGTTTCTGGTAAAAGGAACTATTCTTAGTAAACTCAAAATGAGTGATCGAGCCATTGCATGTTTTAAGCAATGCTTATCAGATAGTGAGTATAAGGACGAAGTATATCATTTTATTGCCTCAGAGTATCAACGAAACCTAGAATATGAGGAAGCCATTAAATACTTTAAACTTTGTCTTCGTGAAAACCCTGAAAATGAAGCTGCACTTTATGAGGTAAACATGTGTTTCGAGTGCACTACTAAATTCGCTGAAGCAATTCAGTTTTACAACCAATTAATTGATGAATCGCCCTATTCAGAATCACTCTGGTTTAATTTGGCAGGAATGTATTGTAAGCTAGAATCCTGGGATAAAGCAATTGATTGTTATGATTATGCAATTGCAATTAATCCGCGTTTTTCTTCAGCCTATTTTAATAAAGCCAATGCGCTTGCAACGCATGGTGAGTATCATGCAGCTATTCAAGTGTATAAAGAGTCGTGTGATTATGAATCACCAACCTTCATCACTTATGCATATATTGGTGAATGTTATGAACGGTTAAAAGAATACGAAACGGGTCTTGAGTTTTACAAAAAATCAATTGCTCAAAACGAAGAATACGCTGAGGCATGGTTAGGTGTAGCAATTTGTCAAGATGGATTAGGGAAATCTAATGAGGCTTACGCTTCAATAACCAAAGCATTGGAACTTGATCACGAAGATCCCGATTTTTGGTATACAGCCTCAGAAATAGAAGAGCGACTTGGCTATATAGAAGAAAGCATTATATCCATGCGAAAAGCGGTTAAACTTGATGAATCTGATTCATCACTTTTTATGGACTATTTGCAATTATTGGATCGTCACTTATCCCACAATATAGTTGGCGATGCGCTTTCAGAAGGCATAGAAAAATTTTCAAGTAATGGAGATATTCTATATTTCAAAACAGCATTTATGCTAAAGCAAGGAAAATATCAACAAGCCTATCAATGTTTTGAACTAGCCCTTACGTTCGACTTTAAAAGTCATGAAAAAGTATTCCAATATTATCCTGAAAGTAAGGATAATCAAAACTTATTGGAGTTGATTGATGCATACAGGAATTAATAATTAATTTTACAAAAAATAAATGTCGTGAAAGAAGTTTCAGTAGATGAATTAAAGGAAATGTTAGATAATGGCGAAGATTTCCAATTAGTAGATGTTCGTGAGCCAAATGAATTTGAAATATGCTCTTTAGGTGGTGATGAAATTCCTATGAGTCAAATAATGACACGTTACACAGAGATTTCTAAAGAAAAAAAAGTAGTCGTGCACTGTAAAAGTGGTAGAAGATCTGCAAACGTTATACAAGCATTAGAACAACATTTTGGATATCAGAATCTGTATAATTTAGATGGAGGAATCCTTGAATGGGCACAAGAAATTGACCCAGAAATGGATCAGTATTAATGACCAAAAAAAATATTAAAAAGAACCGACCCTAAGGGCCGGTTTTTTAATTTTGTGAACTCACAATAATTCGTAATCTTTCCATTTTTTAATCCATGGAATTTAAAAAAAGAAATTTATTTGGCTCAATTGGAATTTACCTAAGAGGAATAGCTATGGGCGCAGCTGATGTTGTTCCAGGAGTTTCTGGAGGAACAATTGCTTTTATTTCGGGTATTTATGAAGAGCTATTAAATACGATAAAAGCATTTAACTGGTCAAATATAAAACAGATTAAATCCAATGGACTAATCTCTTTTTGGAAACGTGTAAATGGTAATTTTATAGTTGCGTTATTTGCAGGGATAGGCACAAGTATTTTGTCACTAGCTAGTTTAATTAGCGGGATTCTTGAAGAAGAAGGCCAAACAAGTCAAAAGATAGCCCTGTGGAGTTTCTTTTTTGGTTTAATTATAGCCTCTGTAATTTATATCGCTAAACAAGTAAAAGGATGGACATACAAAGAATTTTTAGGTTTAATACTTGGGGGTGCGGTAGCTTATTACATCACAATTGCTAGCGTTGCTGAAAATAGCGACGGTATGCTTTTCTTATTTTTTGCAGGTGCCCTTGCCATATCCGCTATGATTCTCCCTGGTATATCAGGTAGTTTTATTCTTGTTCTTCTCGGTGCATATCAACCAGTGATTGGTATGGTCAAATCAGCAGTTTTGGCCTTAAAAGCAGGAGAATTAATGGGGTTATTGGCTTTAGGAATACCTATAGGTGTTTTTGCAGCAGGATGCCTTACAGGTTTATTAAGCTTTTCAAGACTTTTATCCTGGCTTTTCAAAAAACAGGAAAACATAACGCTCGCCACATTAACAGGATTTATGGTGGGATCATTAAATAAAATATGGCCTTGGAAAGAAGTATTGGATACAAGAACGAATTCCGACGGAATAATCATTCCAACGGTAACAAGTAATATTAGCCCTTCCTCATTTGAATTGATGTATGGGATGGATAGTTATTTGTTTAGTGCCGTAGGATTTTCTGTAATTGGTTTTATAGTTGTTTTCGGATTAGAATTCTTAGGAAATAAATTTAAAAATGAGCAATAAAAAACTAGGATTAATAGGCTATCCTCTAACGCATTCATTTTCTGCTAAATATTTCGCTGAAAAGTTTGACAAAGAAGGTATATCAGGATTTAGTTATGAAAATTTTGAAATACCTCAAATTGAAGACTTTCCAGATGTCATCAAAAACAATCCTGAACTAGTGGGACTTAATGTTACCATTCCTTATAAAGAGAAAATCATTCCATATTTAGATGAACTTGATGAGGATGCGAAAGAAATAGGTGCCGTGAATACTATTAAAGTTATTCAAACCGAACATGGTGTTAAGCTTAAAGGATATAATACGGATATTCATGGTTTTAGAGAAACCTTAAAGCCTTTACTAAAAATGCATCACTATAAAGCGCTTATTCTTGGTACAGGAGGAGCTGCAAAGGCTGTAGAATATGTCTTAAAAAAAATAGGCCTTGATGTGTTGTATGTTTCAAGAAATCCTCAATCAGAAAATGAGAGAAGTTATCATGAATTAAATGATGTAGCGGTAAAAAACTTTCCGGTTATTATCAATTCAACACCGTTAGGCATGCATCCAAAAGTTGAAGAGTGTCCAGCATTACCTTACGAATATTTAACCGAAGATAATTTACTTTACGATCTAATTTATAATCCCGCAGAGACGCTTTTCATGAAAAAAGGAACAGAAAAAGGGGCGATAACAAAAAATGGATTGGGTATGTTAAAACTTCAAGCAGAAAAAGCTTGGGAAATCTGGAATGAATAAGTTGAAAAAAGAACCCTTTATACTCGCAATAGAATCGTCTTGTGATGACACCTCTGCTGCAATAATGCATGGGAAGAAATCACTTTCTAATGTAGTCACAACCCAAGATGTTCATAAAGAATATGGGGGAGTGGTACCTGAGCTTGCTTCAAGGGCTCATCAAAAAAATATAATTCCTGTAGTTGACACCGCAATTAAACGAGCAGGAATATCGAAACAAGACATTGACGCCATTGCATTTACAAGAGGACCTGGACTATTGGGATCGCTACTTGTAGGTGTGTCATTTGCAAAATCATTGTCAATGGCACTAAATAAACCATTGATTGAAGTAAATCATATGGAGGCCCATATACTTGCTCATATGATTGAAGACGATTATTCCAGTCCTGAATTTCCATTTATATGTTTAACTGTTTCGGGAGGGCACACGCAATTGGTAGTGGTAAAATCACCTTCTGATATGGATGTAATAGGAGAAACGATTGACGACGCAGCAGGTGAGGCCTTTGATAAAATTTCTAAAATAATGGGACTTCCTTATCCTGGAGGGCCATTAATTGATAAATATGCGAAGGAGGGTAATTGTGAAGCTTTTACATTTCCACATCCAAAAGTAGGAGAATTAGAATTCAGTTTTAGTGGGTTAAAAACGTCGATTCTTCGATTTCTTCAAAAGGAAGTTCGAAAAAATGAAAACTTCGTAGATGAAAACCTCTTTGATATTTGCGCTTCTGTTCAAAAAACAATCATAGACATCCTATTGAAGAAAGTAAAAAGAGCCTCAGAAATCACAGAAATTAAAAAAATAGCAATAGCAGGAGGTGTATCAGCTAATTCAGAATTAAGATCTCGTTTACAGAATAATCAATTTGGATGGGATGTTTATATTCCTGACTTTCAATTTTGTACCGACAATGCGGGAATGATAGGAATAGCAGGCTATTACAAATATTTAGAGGGGAAATTTGTAGATCAAACTGTTACAGCTGACGCACGACTGAAAATATAATCCAACTTGCTGGAAAACTATTCGGGTAACTATCTTTTAACCCGCTCAAAACTATTTCTCAGATTCTGGGACATCTAATTTAAGTGGCGGCTTTAACGAAAAAACCATATTTTTGTTTCAAGAGTTTGTAACAATCTTTGGGTTAGATTGTTTTATACAAGCATGCAAAATCAATGGGTTTAGGTTTTGCAGAAAAAAAGATGATATAGTCTTAATGGGTTATTGACTATATCATTATAAATATTTGGGTATGACAACAAAAAAACTGGCCATTGGTTGCCTATCAATGCTATTGTGCCTTGCGACGTATAGTCAAAATGAGGCTCAAATCTGGTACTTTGGTGATAATGTCGGATTGGATTTTTCCACCAATCCTCCTTCGGTTATTAGCGGAATGTCTGGCGTTGACAATTCCGATAATGTGCTTGAATCAGCTGCATCGATTTCTGATGGTGATGGTAATTTCCTTTTTGGAACAAACGGTAAAGATATTTACAGTGCCGATTTACAAAAACGAGGAACATTACCGAATGGATCAAACTTCTCTATTGTTCAGGGAGCTCAAATCATAAAAGGTCCAGGTGGAGGGAATACCTATTATATTTCTACCGTGCCAGCAGGAGATAATGGATGCACAAGTCCAGCTCCTTCTCTTACTCCTGTAACTGTTACAGGTACATCAGGAAATAACATAACTATTGGAACACCAATTACATTGCCGCAGGCAAATGTTTCAGGAGGTCAAATGATATTACCCAAAACCAATCCATCAACAGGAAATGTGATTGACGAATATTGGATTATTTACCACGAATTACTTACCAATAATTTTCATGTTTACGAACTCACAGCAGGCGGAGTAAATTTTGTAAAAAAAGAATCCGCTGGACCCAATGTAACAAATTGTACTGGAGGAGGAGATGTTATCGCATTTATGAAATCGAATGGATGTTACAATCAATTTGCCATGTCCAATAATGATAAAGTCAATCTTTTTGATTTTGATACGGACGATGCCACAATTACATTTACTAACTCGCAAACGGTAACAGCTGCCTATGGAATAGAATTCTCGCCAAGTGGAAAAAAAGTCTTTGTAACCACAGGTTTAACAGGTGGAGATGCTGTTGATCTATATTCGATTAATGTTTCACCAGGAGGGACAGGAAGTAATCTTGGATCTCCAAATCGCGTTGGCGCACTTTGGGCCACACAAAGAGGAGGCGCAATGCAGGTAGGCCCCGATGGTAAAATATACGTAGGAGGAATGAAGAATTGGGGTTCTTACGGATCAACAGAATACATGGGTGTTATTACTGACCCTGACGGTAGCTTTTCATTTGATCCTAAGGGCGTGGAAATTCCTGCTCCTGGACATATGGGAATGGGAGTTCCGCTTTTTCCAGCCTCTTTGGTAGCAAGTAAGGTGGAAATAAACGATACCTCAGTATGTGAGGGCAATCAAGCGAATTTCAGATTCAATTTCACGGGGACAGAACAAGACACACCAGATCGACTTTGGCAATTCTTTGAAAACGCCACAGCAACTGGAGTACCTGCTCAAACATTTACATCTGCCACAGCATCCTACACATGGTCAACTGCAGGAAGTTATGCAGTGACATTCCAGTTGAAAGACATTTGTGGACGAAACAAATACGATACCGTTATTGTGGAAATAAATCCTTTTTTAGAAGCAGACGCAACGGTAGACTATTCAACCTGTCCAACTCCCACACTTAATGGTATTGGTGCTAATCCTTCGGATCCAAATGGATATACCTCCTATAAATGGTTCGATGAAAACCCAACATTAGGAGGGAATCTTGTAGGTATAGGCAATTCATTTCAAGCTTCAGCCAATTCAACGTATTGGGTCGTACCAGCAGGAAATGTAGTCACAACTAATGCAAATGATACACGATCTGCCCAAAATTATGGGAGTTCAAGTGGAAACACAACAATCACTGTAGCCGATGGAATAGCCATATTATCAGAAGTTAGTATTGGAGTTGGAACGGCTTGGTCAAGCAGCCCATTTAATGGTGATTTCACTTTTACCTTAAAACAAGGAGGATCTACCAAAGGAACACCAGTAACAGTAAATGAAACTATAGCGGCATCTTCGGAAGTTCAAGTTACCGTTTCTGTATCAGATTGGGTACTTACACCTGGAAGTTATACTATAGAAATTAATAAACCAGGGTGGGCCTCAGCTCGAACACTCACCAGCAATAATGCTACAGTAGGCTCAATTACCTATTCCGGAGGAATGGCATCATCAATTAAAGCATTACATGCCGTAGAAACTGATGCGATTAATTGTGTTACACCAAAATCAATTGATGTGGGTGCCTGTTGCCAGCGTCCCAATGATAATGCCTCTATTGATCCAATTGCTTCAACCGTAGAGGTTTGTGAACCCCTTACAGGAGAAGTTGTTTCAGTAAGTGGATTAACTGATGGATTAGATTTTCAATGGCAAGAAAGCCCTGATGGTATTAACTGGACTGATATTGCAGGTGAAAATGGAGATGTATCAGGAGGCCAAATCAATTTAAACGCAATTAATACAAACCAGCAATGGTATAGATTTTTAATCGCAGAAGATGGTAAACTTTCAACATGTGCGAAAGAAAGTGATTCAATTCAATTTATCCAAAAACCATTACCAGTTATTGATTCTATAGGAAGAACACCCTATCAAATCAAATATTGTAAAGGAACAAACTATGAATTGGAAGCGCAAGTTAATGAAACAAGTGGCTACCCGGTAACCTATACTTGGGATATTGATGCGAATGGAACAGACAGTGTATTTGATGGGATTACCACACCTGGCACCCATACCTATAAGGTTGTTGCGAATGCAAATGGATGTCTGGATTCATTGGAGTTATCTGTTGATGTAGCGCCACTCGACACGGCTCAAGTCATCAACTTACCCAGTGTTTGTAACAGTGACAATCCAATTAATTTACAGCTTGACCCTGATTACGTTACCAGTGGATCTTGGACAGATAGTATTGGAGGGAACAGTTATCTTTCTTTAACAGGAGAGTTTAATCCACAATATGGAGGAGGATTACCTGAAGGTTTAGTGAGTGTGATTTTCAATACTGACGGAACTTGCCCAGGTTCTGATACGGCAAACGTTGTTGTAACATCAAACATAAGTTACACTATGGATCACCTTAAGCAGGATTATTGTATGAATGAAACTCAAGACACAATTAAAGTAAGTCCTGGAGGTGGAACATTCTGGACATCAAGTGGATTAGGAATTATAGATTCAGATAAAGGGTATTGGAGTCCTCAATCATATGTTAGTGCAGGTGTCGACACCATTTGGTATGGTAAATCAGGCGATTGTGGAGATACCGTATTCATTGAAGTGACACTCAATGCCGTAGAAGAAGCAACAATTACACCTCCATCATCAGTATGTACAGGAGCCCCTGCCTTTGATTTCACTGTAGTAGGAACTCCAGGAGGAACATGGAGTGGACTTGGAATATCGGATGCTTCACAA
>PBLA01000002.1 GCA_002722245.1 Flavobacteriales bacterium
TATGGGTAGAGAATGTCAGATTGATGTATATGTGTGGAAAGTATACTACTCCGTAGAGCATCCAGATGGTAACCCAAGAAAAGAGCAAAAGACAGGAAGGGTTTCGTTGATAAGGTAACCAAAGTTGTTAATAATATAGATAAGCCGTGTTCCAATAGGACATGGCTTTTTTATTTCCAGGTTAATCAATCCTTTTTATTAACCTACTAAATACGACACTGCTATTAAAAAAGAGAAACTACAACTGGGAATAAAAAGGCAAGTAAAGGTGGAATCTACCTATTTAAGTATTTTATCACAATGTGGACATTTTTGTTGTGATTTGGATCCAGTCTTTTTTTTCTTGCGTTCCTCGATTTCGGCAACGAAGGCCGAGGAGAGCAATCCAGTAGGAATTGCTACAATACCAATACCAATTAAAGCCATAGCTCCACTAATCACCTTTCCTAGAGATGTGATAGGATAAATGTCACCATAGCCTACTGTAGTAAGCGTGGCTACTGCCCACCAAAGTGCTTCTCCCATATCTGCGAATGCTTCGGGTTGAGCTTTGTTTTCTACCACATACATGACATTAGCGGAGAAGAGAAGAACGATAAGTGTGATGAATAAAGTAGATATTAATTCAGTTTTTATTCGTCCAACGGCCTTCCCCAAGGTCATTACGGACTCGGAATAGCGTAAAAGTTTGAAAATTCTCATTAAACGAAATAATCTTAATACCCTTAAAAAGATCAAATTCGTTTCCATAAACATGGGTAGATAAAACGGTAAAATAGAGAGTAAATCAATAATTCCTAAAAACGAAAAGATGAATAGAAGGGGAGCTAAACGTTTCTTATCGGGATATAAATAGGTACTTGTAATTAATCGGACAATGTATTCAATGGTAAAGAAAATAACTACAAAGCTCTCTATAGCATAAATAGTACCTGATAGTGCCTCTTTAAATTCTTTAAAGCTTTCAAGTATAATAAGTAAAATGGAGATGATTATCAGTGTGGAACTAAAAACATTATAAGTTTTACTCAGTCTATTTGTTTCAATGTTACCATCAATGAGATTGTGTAGTCGTTTTAAAAAAGGCATGATATATCGTTATTGATTGATCAAATTTGCAGCAAAAATTCCAGAGTCCAATGCCTCAAGCATAAGAGGAAGTCTTCCATTATCTGTTCCAGCAAAGAAAAAATTTTCGTTTTTGGTTTGTTCGTTTCTGTCATTAAATAAATAACCTTTAGTAGGGATAGGCATCGCGTGGCCCATTACTTTAATATGAGCGGATTGGATATACTCTTGAGTAGAAACATTGAAAAATTGATTCAAATAGTTTATACCCTCTTCAACAATGGCTTTGGGGTTCGCCATTATTTTTGGCATTTCCTTTCTTTCCGATGGATTAAAGCACATATACATGGTTAGCACTTTATGATTATTATTCTGTGTTTCTGCATTTACAAACCCCATTAGTTTTTGATTTACGCGAAGCATATCGTTTTGCCATTTATGTTCTCCTGGAATACTTTTTTTAAGTTCAAAATTAATAGCTACCCATGGTGAGTACTGGGTGTTTGAAAACAAAGGATAATATTGAGGATAGATGAATTTAAGTGCGTTTTTTTGTCCTCCGTAGATAATATTTTTAGAGGTAATTGTTTCTACTTTTTCTGTTTTTGTATTAAAAATTTTAGTGGCGTAAAAACGGCCGTTTTTCTCAATATTAAAAACAATGGATGAAGCCTTTAGTCGATTTCCATTAATATTACTCATTAGCTTTTTTATGAAGTAATAGTTCCCTTCGGGAGGAGAGAACAGCTCCGGTTTATTTTTGCCATAATAATCTCTACAGGCATAATAGTGTATTCCTGCAAGTGCAGATACATTCGAGCAATTAGACCCATAGTCATCAATCATTTGATAATCGATTCCTGTGATAAGACTTGGATCATGAACCAAATACTTATCAATGAACTGAAAAAACGAGATGTCATTTAAAGCTCTGAATCTCTCATGAATTAAACGCGTTGGCATTTTCATTTCGCCAACATAAGGTTGTAATAAGTCAATAAAATCTTTCTTGTTTATTCCCGATTTAATTGGAGCATCTTGGAACCCTTTTTTCGTATAGCAGATCTCTTGATTCTCTTCGGGGATTATGAATTGTCGATCCTTAAATGTGAATTGATTCAGTGTATTGTCATAAGCGATAACGTCCATCTTCTCTAGTAACTCTAGAGCCTCATGTCCATAATTTTGCGGATAGGATAAATCGTAATGAGCACCTTGAGAGAATAAGTTGCCTCCCACTTTAGTTGCCCCAGAGGTTCCGCCGAAATCATCATCCATTTCGCATAAAATGAAGTCTCCACTGTTTAATGAATTGGCTGCTGAAAGTCCGGCAATTCCTCCGCCAACAATCAACGTTTCAGTATGGACGCTAGTTGAGGAAGGAATGGAAATAGCATGCATAATTTTATGTCCTGTATTCATATTACTTCGAACATGAATAGGAAAATGAATTTCTACCTTCTTTTGCTCAATGCTCCAACAACTGGTTAAACCAACTCCACCAATAGCCGATAATTTAAGGAAATGCCTTCTATCCATTTTCTATTATCTTTTTAAGGTTCGGGTTTGAATTGTTGAATTTCCATATGATTCCATCAAGCACATAGTGAGTAGCTTGAGGAAGGGTAAGTAAGGCAGTTGCCAAGGCAATCAGAGTTGGGGAATGTTCAATATTTATCCAGTACGGCGAGACTATTTCGAATATTTCATGACGTTCTAGGTTAACCAGCATATCCCAAAAATACTCTTCAAAAAAACCAATGAAGAAAACCAACACAATTACGCTAAAGGAGTTCATCAAAGCTTCTGTAAATTGTAACTTTTTTCCTTTTTCTATTTCTTCTTCACCAATTTTGTATTTAATGATTAGTACTAGATATGGGACTCCATGAGCAACAACATTGGTTACTGAAAAGATATAATCAGAATTAAAATGCACGATTCCAATATACCAGTTTAAGCTGGTTGACAGAACCCACAGCACCTTCCCCCATGCAAACCCATTTTGTTTTGCTATTTTAATTTCCGAACCAATCCATATGAGCAATAAGATAAAATAAGCGATGTTCAGGTAAGAGAAGATTTGAATACTATCAATTAATTCAAACATTGGTAAGAAATCATGATCAATGAACCAATTAAATGATCTCTCTTTATCGAAATGCCAAAATATAATTGGGTAAACCATTCCTGTATAAATCGTCCATTTATCGAGTCTTTTTTTGAGTGTGGAACGCTTCTCTTTCTTTTTAAAAGCATACAAAGCCATGAATCCGTATTGTTGCTTGATAAAATGAAAAACAGCAATGTATGCTAATACCGACCAAAAGAATTGTGCTGAAATCAGTGCAGTACCAAAAAGGATTGGAGCGAGTATTAAAGGAATATATCGAATCGACTTTTTGTGATTTAATCGATCGTTTTTGTTGAGATAAGTCCTAAAAATTGTACTCCAAACATGGCAAACGTCAATTCCTAAAATAAAAACAAACCAAGCCCAGTTAGGCAAGCTTTTATTCTCTAAATCACCTGTAAACGCCCATACCCAAACAAGCCATACAGGTAAGAATAAGAATAGTAGATCCGTTCTTTTTGAGAATAGCCATACATTCTTATTCATAGAAACTTTGATTAAATTCAGTTCCTTTTAAATAGTATTTGAAAAGCACTGGGTTATGAATAGAATTAATTTCAAGGCTAGTGGTATCCCCTACTGGCTTTCCAAATTTGGTCATCATATCAAGTGCATCTGTAGTAAGCCATTTGGTGTTGTTGATGGGAAGTTTTTTAATGGATGAAAGTGTTGATTTCATTTGATCATTCGAGTAAATTTTCGATCCAATAATCCATCCCCATTCACCAAAAGATTGCACATGATTATGAATAGGTAGTGTATTAAAACCAGCTGATTGCATTGTTTTGTTAATGCAGTAAAAGGCTTTTGCTTGGAAGTATGGACTCGTAGCTTGAGTAATAATAATTCCATCCATTTTAAGGCGCTTTCTACAAAACGAATACATCTCTTTCGTGTATAATCTAGAAAGCTCGATAGAACGTGGGTCAGGGAAATCAATAATGATTAAATCGTAGTATTGCGAGTCGTTTTCTAACGCAATAAAGGCATCCTGATTTAGAACAGTTACTTTTTTATTATGATAGGAGTTATTGTTTAATTCTTTAAAAACCGGATTGTTTGCTCCAAAATTAGTCATGTCGGGATCAAGATCAATAATCTTAATGGACTCAACTTCAGGATACTTTAATACTTCTCTGATTCCGCATCCGTCTCCTCCGCCAAGAATAAGAATATTCTTTTTACTAGAATTCAAAAGCATAGGCGCATGCACTAATGGTTCGTGATAGAGCCATTCATCCATGGTATTAAGTTGCATACTATTATTTAGGTAAAGTATATGATGATTATAAGATGCTGTTAACGTGATTTTTTGATACTTAGTTTGTTGGGAGTAAACGACTTTATCGATATATCTACTTTGTTCCCCAAATAGAATGATTGGTTTAGCATAATATATTCCGAAGACAATAACCATAAACAAACCTATGATGGCACTGAGTAAAACCTTTTTAAGCGTTTTATTTAAGCGTCTTGAGAACTTGAAAAATAAGAGAGATGCAACAATTAAGTTCACCATTCCAAGGACAAAAGGGGTATACGTTAATCCTAAGTATGGTAGGCCTATAAAGGCGAAGAAAAGTCCACCAATTAAACTACCATAATAGTCTTTTTCCATTACACTGGAAATATTAGCTTTTAAATCGTGATATCTCCCATTAATTCGTGTAACAAGAGGTATTTCCAGTCCGATTAAAAGCCCAACCAGAACAGCTAAAATGTAAATAAAAATTTCAATGTAATCGGTTACTCCCATTAAGGAATAAACCAACAGCGCGCACATTGAAGTTAGAAATGATAATAAAAGTTCAGCGCCAATGAAATATTCAATCACATAGTTGTTTACGAGTTTACTTAATCTACTTCCCAACCCCATAGAGAAGAGCATTATAGACAAAATTATAGTCCACTGAAAAACAGAATTCCCAAGGAAATAAGTAGCTAGGGTAGCAAGTACATATTCTGAAACGATTCCTGCTATTCCTGTAGCGAATAGCGAACTCATTAATATTTTCGATTCGGAAACTTTCATGAATTATTTACCAAAATAGATGGTATTATCGTCATCAAAATAAGATGATGGAGCATTTTCTAAATCGGCATATCCAACTCGGAAAACACTAAGAATAATTAATATAATTATAAGTGGGCCTAGAACTTTCCCAATTAACTTAAACTTCTTTTTTGATTTGTCCGATTTTAAATCGGGAAGATATGGTGTAAGTTCCCAATCCAATAATGTCCAAGCTAAATAACCTCCTCCAATTACCATAATTATGACTCCGATAAACAACAAAAAGTTGGTTCCAAAGTACTTTCTGCTGAGTTCGTATTGAATAGGTTTATTTTGTAAAGGTTTCTTGTTGTGTTTGGGAAAAAACTGGTAGTAGTAAGTACCGGGCTTTTCTATTTCAACAACATATTCCATGTCTTCTTCATGATAAGTATCTCTCCAAACGTCTACTTCGTGGTAAACATCCTTAGTACAACCACCCACGTAGTTTTTATTTTCGTCTAAAAGCATAAGATCTAAAGCGCACCATTTTGTAGAGGTTCCTCTTAAATCATACTCAATTTCCATGGAATGAAGTTGAGAAGAGCTTATTTCGAAAGGTCCAATAATTCCACCACTATTAGGTAATGATCCATGTTCAATTTCTGAAGAAAATACACTAATCAGTATTCTAAAAACAATTAATAAAACACCTAAACTTAGAATTGCAATAGCAGTAGGGAAGTGGTTATCTCTACATTTTATGGCCTCCTGAATATGTCGCAGCCTTATTTTTTTTCTACGTTCAGCGGCTTTTCGGCTTCTCTCTTGATAATCTGTAGCCATTCTATTTAGATACTTTTGAGGATGACGTTTTCACCTCTTTTGATCATTTTATGTTTTAAGATTTCGCAACCAAAAGCTTGCTTTAAATAATTAAGCGCTGCCTGGAAATCCATTTTATCAGTACAGGTAAACATATCTATGGCTGCGTAGTCATGCTCTGGCCAGGAATGGATGGCAAAATGACTTTCTTGAATAACAACTACTCCAGAAACACCTTGTGGGGCGAATTTGTGAAAGATTGTTTTTACAATTGTTGCGCCAGCCAACTCGGCTGCTTTTTTCATATGTTCTTCAACATATGTTTCATTGTCAATCTTCTCTCTATCGCATTGCTCATATTCAGCAATAACATGATATCCTAAAGTCATTTTAAAAGCACCAAGTAATTAATAATGCCGATGAAATATACGCCATAGCTTCAATGAGTCCAGCACCAATATTCGGCTTGCTTTGCTCTACTAATTCAACTTTTAAATCATAGCCTGGAAGAATTACTTTATCAGTAATTAGTCGAGTAACAGGTAGAGCAATTAAGGCAATAAGTAAAAGAATTCCTGTCGTTACAAAAGTTTCCGAGAGAGAATCATATGAAAATGAAACAGCATATGACAGTACAACAGCTATTCCAACTAAAGAACCAGCATAACCTAAACCAACAGCAATGTTATCTTTTTCAATTTCAGTATGAATATTATACGGTGTAATGATGTTATATACAAATGATGAGAGAATTAGAGCTACTTGAGCAATCGCCCAATAAACAACAATCATGAGGTTTTCATCGGCACCTTTACTGGCACCTAGAATAATTAATCCAGTTGCAATATAATTCGCGGCTTCAATTATTCCTGTTCCAGAGTTCTGGTCTTCTAGGATTTCTTTGGAAACCTTGAATTTGTTGAAGATGACATATTCATTTATAATAGTAGAAATGTTCAACAAAAAAATGGCACCTAAACCATAAATAGCAATGGCCATAAGGTCTGCTTCCAAAGAAACATGTTCTCCGAGTAATGCACTTCCAATGGCCAACAAAAGACCTACAAAGTAACCCACATAAGAGAATGAAAAGGCTAAATTGTCTTTTTCCAATAATTCGTACCTAGTATTTAATTTAGGATGGAACAGCTTGTAAACTACTCTTCCAATAAAAATCAAAATTAAACTTGCAACAAAGTAAATTGCTGAATTTAAAAGCTCGTTAAAGTTAATGTGTTCCATAATTATTTTCCGTAACCAAAACCGCTTCCTCTACCACTTCTACGAGAGGATGCTGTTCTTCTTGATGATGACCAATTGTTGTTTCTGGCTTTTCGTTCAAAGAAATTAGGATTCCTTTTTTTTGCATTGGCACTACTGGTTCCATAATAATTACCACTCCCTCTGAAACCAGATCCATAAAATGCTCTATTGGTTCTGTAATAATGACTGTAGTAGTTGTTGTACATAGGATAGTAACACGGGTAGTAACCTAGTCCAAACATACTTCTCATAAAAGCATATTGTCCATAAAAAACCCAAAATCGATCACTTCCACTTCCCTGCCAATGACCGTATCTTGAATTTCCAACGTAATTTGCATAACCGGCTGGTGCAACTACTTTAGATACTTTTCCGGTGGAGTCTTTGGTAACAATTTGCATTCCTAGGTTTCCTTCATTTGCTTTAAAATAATTGTAATCTACAAGCAACCATTCTGTTTCGCTATTGGAAAATTCTCCTGATTTAGATTCTTTAAGTACTGAATATTTGTGATAAAAATCATCGCTTCTCACATCCATATCATCCAGAATAATGGTGTAAGCTTTTTCGTTCTTCATGCTTTTGATCATTTGATCAACAGGATTAGGAATGTAGTGGTTATTACTACCACAACTTACTAATAGAAGCATAAGAAATATTGCTAGTATATTTTTCATGTTTTTATTTCTCCGGCGAAGATAAGAAATTTGAGAATTCAAATTCTTTTACGATACGTCCTTTAACAGCATCCATTTCTGTTTCACCCCATCTCATAATTCCAATGAACTCGGATTCATCTTCATTATAAAATACCCAATTTACAAATTCAGACCATTCGTCATCGTCATCATCAACACTTTTACAATGGCCTAAAAATTCATCGGAAAGAAAATAGTTCTTGTCTTGGTAAGAGACTCTTTTAGGTGCATTATCAGTGTCTACAATAGTTTGTTTAACCAATGGACCTAATTCGAACATCTTAATCGGTTCACTTATATCGATTTTTAAAGGGGTAGAGTCGTCAATATGAATAAACATTGATTTACTCCCATTATCAACTGTATACTCAAAAGTGTACTGATTATTTCCCCAGTCATACTCTGTTCTATCTTTAACAATCCAGGATGCCAAATCGTAATCGAGTATGGCCCCTTTCGTCAAATTAAAGAGGGTTGGATCCTCAATTGGTTTTTCTTTTTTAAAAAAATCGAACAGTCCCATGATTATAATTTTCTTCCTAAGATAAAACCAAATACTGTACCTACAAGCACTGAAGCAAGTATTGTTCCGATTCCTAAAAATAATTTTAAGAGTAAGAGAATGAGAATGAACCCTCCAACTAGTTTTAGAAGCCTTGCGGGTTTCTTCTTTAGTGGTATTGCGTGGTATATTTTTGTCATTTTATTAAAAATTAAAAGAAGTGTTTTTTTAATACAACACTAAAATGCTAATAAAAATAATCAAATGCAAAAATTATTTGCAATAAAACCAAAAAAGTTGGCTTAACAGCTTATTATTCAATAAAAGGGTTATTTCTGAAATATATTTTAATGCGCTTAGTATTTACAGGAGTGAAAAGGCATAAAACATTTCCCTACATATTTGTGCACTGCGCTCAATGTATTTTTCTAATTCTTTTTCCGTGCCGTCGGCTATTTTTGGGTCATCGTATCGGATCGGAATACGCACACTCGCTGAGGGAATGAAGGGACAATTTTGATCCGCATGATCACATGTCATGATAGCGGCAATATTCTTTTGGGGATTAAATTCATGATCAAATGTTTTTGAAAAACAAATGATTGGATGTTGATTCTCATTGTAGCTTACAGCATAAACTGGATTATTATTATTGGATAATGGTATAATGTGTAACCCGTGGTATTCAAGTGCTTGAATCGCTGAAGGGTAAAATGCGGTAGCCTCTGTCCCTCCAGAATAACAATGGACGCCAAAAAAACCAAAATGTTGAGCCGCAACTTGTGCCCAAACCTGTGATAAGTGACTTCTTCTGGAGTTGTGTGTGCATATGAAAATGAGATCTGCAAACCCTCCTTGTTTTTGTATAAATTGTGTTAAGCAAGCGAGTTCCTTTTTTCTCGATTTAGTAATAAGATGAAATTCATTTAAGGCCGTTGATATGGTGGATTGAAGATTCTGCATTGTTATTACTTTGTACAATTTTACAATCCAAATTTGAATCTTCAAAGACTTAACCAAAACTTAATAGATCTTCCGTCGTTTATTCCTAAAAAGTGTTAAAAATTAAACTTTTTACTACATATTCATGTTCTTTACGTTGAAGTAGTATGAAAACGTATTTCGTTTGTATAATCATGGTCCTAAGTCTTCAGGGATTCTCTCAAAATACGGTGTTGGGGAATTGGTTGGTATATATTGGAAATAAAGAAATCAATTCTCGTCTTAACGTCCATCATGAAATTCAATATCGAAATTATAATCTTCTTGGAGATAAAGAACAGTTTCTAGCCCGAACTGGAGTGGGTTACAATCTTTCAGAAAATAATAATAATCTCCTGTTAGGATACGCTTATATTCAAAGCAATAATTACCAAGGAGAACATCAAAGAATTCGTTCGGAGGAGCATCGAATTTATCAACAGTTTATTACAAAACAAGTATTTGGAAGGTCATATTGGTGGCATCGATATCGTTTTGAGCAACGATTTGCCGACGATTTTAAAATGCGATTACGCTATTTTTTAAACGTAAGGGTGCCATTAAACAGCACGAAGTTAGATCCTGGAACATTTTTTCTTTCAGGATACAATGAACTATTTATGAATGTTAAAAAAGATACCGCTTTTGATAGAAATCGATTGTATGGTGGTATGGGGTATCAAGTAAATTCTTTTATCAAACTGGAATTGGGCTACATGAATCAGTTTTTGGCATCAACAAATAGAGATCAATTAAATGTCTTTATGTTTGCTAAATTCTAAGAGAAAATATTCTACTATTAGAGTCCTCCAATTTGCCCATAGTTTATTTGTATCATAATCTCAAGAACGGCATTCTCTCTTTTTTTATTTTACCACAAAAAAAGGTATGAAAATTATTTTAGTTGCTTTGTTAAGCCTGCTCGTTTCTGGTGTATCTGTTCAAGAAATACAACTTCAAACACTTTCTGGAGAAACATTATCTCTCTCAAAATTCAAAGGAAAAAAGATATTAATTGTAAATACAGCTTCTTATTGTGGATATACAGGCCAGTATGCAGAATTACAGAAGTTGTATGAACGTTTTAAAGATAAATTAGAAATAGTGGGTATGCCATGCAACCAGTTTATGATGCAAGAGCCTGGTAGTAATGAAAAAATTGCTGCTTTTTGTAAGAAAAATTATGGTGTTTCGTTTACTATGCTTGTGAAGGCAGATGTGAAAGGAAAAAATCAACATCCTCTTTACAAATGGTTAACATCTAAAAGCGAGAATGGTGTTTTGGACGCAACAGTTAGTTGGAACTTTAACAAATTTCTATTGGATGAAGAAGGGAAAATGATAGCCCATTTTGAAAGTGGAGTAAAACCTCTGTCGGATGAAATTGTAAGTAAAATTAAGTGACTAAAAGTCTTTTCTAAATACAATTGTATCGTTAAGCATTAAAATAGGACCGGATACTCCCAATATCTGACCATGAATTCTGGTAACATTAAAATGCTTTATCATGCCTTAATAGATAAAGTTTAGTTTTTCTTCTGATTTTTTGTAGATGTACTTTCCTTGTAACACTATCTTTTCAATTCTTTTTGACGAATAATCAATTGTAGAATCAGTCTTTAAATAATGATACTCTGGAGCTGATGAATCTAAGATAAACGAGATGTTAAAGGAAAGCACTTAACCTTAAAGTCAAAGGCTTTTCTACCATGGGGAATGAGTTTGGAAAAACTTAATAAAAAACATTCTAATATCCATAACTTGGTATAGTTTAACCGTATAATCTTCGTTAAAAATCATCCAATAACTTGGCAAATTGTCTTAATATCAGATAGTGTCTTCTCCCACCATAAAAGATGAATCAGGAGGAGTTATCCTAGGGTACATTAGCATCTCACTTCCATCCCAGGAATATTCCAATAATATTTCCTCTTTGGGTTTAGCACAGGAAATAATAATGAGTCCTAAAAGTAGTATGGCAAAGTTCGTTTTCATGGCAGATAAACGCAAGAATTTTTAAAGGTTACTTTACTTATTTAAGTCCCAAATTGGATAGGCACTGTTACTATTATGGTAAATGTAACCAAACTTACCTTCATGAGTTGATATTCGAAGAATATGGCTTGATACAAAGTCTATTTTGTCGTAAACCGCAGGAACACCTCTTTCCACTTCACCGTTCGGTCCTCTTGAATCCTTATGGGTCCTACTATATCCAGTAAAAGCAATTGGAGAGACTGTAAGAACACTTTTACCATTGTTTTTTAATACTTTAATTCGAGCATAAGATTGGCTTAATAACCACTCTTTATTTGCATTTAACAACCCTGTTTTTTTGTCCTTTCTTACAACAAACTTTCCATCCTTATAAATCGTTATATGATCATAAATTGGCTCCACAATAATTCTGCCATTGGTATCAATTACACCTCGTTTCGAGTAGCGTTCAATTATAGCATAAGCACCTTGAAATGAGTCTGGAATATAATACTCTTCAGGAATGTTCAAATCTTCACCTCGGTAGTTAATATAACTGGTTTCTTTACCATTATCTAGGGTACATTCAATAACTCCTTTTAAGTCTCGATGGCTTGCCTTTTTAAGGATTTTAATAGGTTTAAAATCAGAGTTTACAAGCGTAGGGAATCCCTTGTAAGTAATTACTGCAAAACCGTTTTGATCGTTAAACCCTTTATTAATATAGTTTCGTCGTGATACTCTTTTTTTCTTTTTTAAAGAGTACATTTTCTTTTTGTTGTTAAAAGAATAAGAAACAATACTATCGACAATTGTATAGATTATATTGATTTTTGGAGTCTTAATAATCTTCCCAGTTTTAAGGGAAATAAGTTTAGATAATCCCTTCTTTTTAAATACAGCAAATTCATTATTAATGGCTCTCTTAATTCTAGATTTAGACTTGTAAATTGCCTCGCCTTTTGTATTAATTACATAAAAGAATTTATCATCCTTTACTACAGCTACTCCAAAGTCATTGAAGTCTTTAATTATCTCAAAATTCATTCTGGTAAGTGTATCCCCGTTGGGCTTTAAGTAACCAGCACCTCTTTCCCCATAAGCGAGGAATAGCTCGAATTTAGAAAATTTAACCTTCCAATATTCTTTGTCGGACATACGTTCTCCCTTCTTATTATAAATAGCCAAAGAAGAGTTTGTTCCACCTGCAAAACACCCCATTGAATTGAACTTAGTTACCTTTTTAAAGAAAGCATTTTCGTTGACTAATTTTTCGTCCAAATCCATTAATTGATAAAAATCTGTTTCTCGAATTAGAACTGTGTCATTCTGGATATCCTTAATGTCTTTGTAGTATTTGTCTAGCGTTCTGATTTTGGAAACACTGTCTATAAATGTGTACGCATAATTCTGACGCTGATAGATAAATCCACCTCTTGTAGAATCATAAAAATGTTCAAGCTCTGGCACTAAATTTTTAACCGAATAGTATTTTCTAGAAAGAGCATCATCACGATCATCTCTATCTTTAAAATCTACCTTCCTTACAACCCTGTATTCACCATCAGGCATTTTAACTGAGAAGTAATTATCAGGCATGTCCATATACTCAGGGAAAGGTTTTTCACCAAAGTAATTTATACCAGATTTAGTGTTGATTTTAAAGCCAAATCTTGGGTTTTCAAATGCTATTCCTAGCTCATCATCTGCCAATAATTTTTGCGTAGCATAATCCTTGGGTACAAGGTTTTTAAATCCGTTATAATTAGTGTAGAATTTTTCCAAAGTAATAGATGGATTCTTAGTAGTTAATTTGAGTTTACCTTCGTGCAAATAGTGAACAAAATTTGATTTACTTGTAGAATTAATGAACGGGTATTCATGATTTGTGGGGTCGGTTAAGAATTTAAATTTCCCGTTAGGTAATAAGATGTTTGAGTGGTTTACGTAAAGACCTGACCGATCTTCTTTTGGAGTAAAGAATTTAAAATCAAAAGTAACAGAATATAAGTTACTACCTCCCCAATTTCCTAATTGGCCAAGTGGCTCCAAAGATTCGAACTTAGCGTTGGCAATAGAATACTCCATTACAGAATCAGTATGGCGAATAACATACCCATTTTTCGAAGAGCTAACATCATAAAAAAGTTTTTTCCCAAGTAGCTTTTTGCTGTAATTATGTTTAGCACTCCAAGCACCATCCATTTGCGAAAAGTAAACTGTAGAAATAGGCATTGGAGCTACTTTACCAGTAATACTTTTAAATTCGGGCATACTAGGTTGATGCATAAACCTTAAAGTTTGCTTCCTTTGATAACCAAACTTACCTTCAATAAATCCGGCACTGTCAACGTACATCATAAAGATGGAATCTTTAGTGTAGCATTTAATTACGTCTCTAAATGAAGTATAAGCGATTATTTTTTTGGTGAATATTGGTTCGTTTTTAGTGAATAAAGCAATTGTAGTGTCTTTGGATAGAAAACCAGTCAAGTTCCAACCAAACCTTCCCATCATTCTATATTTTGCATCACTTAATTTCTTCCCTTTTATACTATAAGCACCGAATAGTGGAGGCCTTTGCTTTTTGGTTATTGAATCGTATTGTGCTTTTACGGTTAACATGAAATTTCTTCTAAAATGAATGTCTTCATAATCCCCAGGAACTATGATTTTCCCGTTTAAATCATACATAGTTTTTCTTCCGGAGTCGGCAGCTAGCAAAAGCATTTCAGGCGCATAAACTTTAATTGGTCTGATTAAAGAATGTTGAAGGGGAATAATCTCTTCATTTTTAAGATTGACAACTCCATATTCAAATTCTTTTTGAACTAGGAATAAACTGTCGCTATATAGCATTGTTACCTCGTGGTATTTATTGGGGATTATTTGATTTCCAATAGAGTCAATCATTCCAACTCCATTTTCGTTTAATACAGTAAATGATTTCCTACTTTGAGGATAGTAGTTCATAAACCTGCTACCGAATAAATTTTCTCCTGTTTGAAAGTCGTAAAGAAGCCAATGAGTGCTGTCCTGCTGAACCTTGTAATAACCATGCTCATTAAATAATAGCATTTGGGAGTTTGTGTATGGAATTCTAGATAAGTCAGTACGATAGTACGACCAGTTATTACCTCTTTTTACTCTTAATACAGAATCGTTTTTTAGAGCAATCATATCATAGTTCCCAGGAAGAAATTGCTTGTTGTTTAGGCACAAAACTCTGTATGATTGATTCCTATTTCCAACAAGTATGAAGTCGTTACTTAACTTTCTAATGAAGTCATACTGAATAGGAATTAACTGTTCACAGCTATCGTTATATAGGCCTACGTTTCCGTTTTTCCAGATTTTGAAATACTCTTTATATCCTTTAATTGAGTCAGCCTTTATTGCTGTTTTCTTTTCTAGTGAATGAAATAGTTCGAAAGAGTTATTCGACTTTAAAATATAGTTTCTGTTGTCATAAATGATAGAATCGTAATCATAGTTTAGATACTCTTTGAAGTTTACGTTTATCGTATTTCCATTTACTGGTTCATACTTTAAAACCCCATATTTTCGACCCTTTCCAATAATAACCTCCATAGGGCGATATGGTAGCGAAGCTTCTTCAAAGGAGTCTGTAGCGCAAATTCTTCCTAATATATTTATATATTGCCATTCACCTGTTTTATGCCTAATTGGTAGAATAACTTTATTGGGATCGTGCTTATATTTTCTAATTCCAGCTGTATCAGGAGGGATAGAGTTTATTCTGCGCGATTGGGGACCTCCAGGAACAAATGGCAAGTCATCCGGAACAGAGTTAAATAGGAACTGCGCTAAATCCGACGCTGCGGTAGTATCAGTGTTTGTTGTATCTGACGTACTTGTTATGTCCGATTGCGCATATGAAGCAATCCTCCACCCCCAAATTAGGGTTAGGAATATTATTACTTTTTTACTCAATCCTATAACTCTTTAATGATTTTATCTAAATCTTTAGCCGATTCAATTTTAGCTGTAATTAGCTCTGATTCTAGAATTTTCGCAATACCTTCTCGATTATTCATAAACTTGAGTTGTTCAAAGTAAGAGTTGTTTAATACCGAAACTCTTTTATCTGGATAAAGAGCAATTAGCTTATTGTCCTCTGATGAAACAAACTTTAAAGTTGATTCATAATTCAAGTGATTTTTATTTACAACTACAGTCCCTTCTTTAGAAACCAAGAAAATACTTGCTCTTTTAAACTCAGCACCAGGGAATGGTGCATTAATTTTTGCGAATAGATTAATAACGTCTGTTTCTCTTCCATATCTATCACAATTATAAATGCCAAATGATGGAACCTGCAACGATCTTACAGCTTGTTGGGAAGAAGCATTTATTGCGGATGAAGCCATAACAGCAGGTCTATTTTGATAAGCCAGTTGTAACTGTTCTTGTTTCTTCTTATCGTCCATAAACTTTAGTAAGTCCTTCTTGTAAGCTGCTAATTTCTTTTGGAATTGGGTATTTGCAAATTCGAAATGCTTCCCTTTATAAACTGGCTTCATTAACATGGCAAGAGTTTGCTTTCTACTTTTGATAATTACCTTAAATATTCCTTTTTTTTCATCTACTGGAATAATAGCTGTTGGCTCCCAAGTTTTATTTTGAACTACATTTAAAGGGTTGTTTACAGAATCACCAACGTACTGCCACATTACACCTGTAAGGTGAGAAAATATTGGGTATTTAACGTAGTCATATTGCAAATCCCAAATTTCTTGATCTTTTGTAGCTTCTTGCGGAGCCGTTAAATCTAGTTTTGGTTTTTTCTCTAAAGTGATTTTTTCAACTTCATCTGAAGATATATAAGTAGATTGTGAAATATTGCTTTCTAAATCTTCTAATTCAATCGCATCAAGGTTTACCTTTGGAGTGGATAAATACTCCCAGTTAGCATTTTCTTCATTTAAACAGTAAAAATTATAATCTCCATCAGTTTGATCCGATTTATATTCAATCGTTAAAGGTTTATCTGGTGCTATTTCAATTGGCTCTCCATTTTTATAGCCCCTAATGTCAAACATACCAGCGGTTTGAAAATCATAAGTTGTACCAGCTGAATCATATTCCATTGTGATCCCACTTAACATAATTTCAGCTACAGATCGAATCTCACGATAATCAATATTTACTTCACCTTCAACAGGTTTTCCATTTTTATAGACAAAGCTTCTGGCTGGAATTTTGATTTGTGTTTCTTTTTCTCCAAAAGTTAAAACGGTGTCTTTGGAAGCATCAACTTTAAACGAACTAAACGGGACATCTAAATCTTCATAAACAGGATTTACTGCAACTTTTTTTGGAAGTGAAATTGTTTCAAATTCAGTATTGGATGAATCCAATCCTTTTTTTGAGTTTGAAAAATCAATTTTAGAGTTATTGTTACAACTTGCAAGAACAATTGGTAGTCCTAACATTAGCGCCTTGATGTTTTTCATATTAATTATCGAATTAAAAGTTTTCTTCATTTTCGTATTATGTAATGTGGAAATTAAAAAAGGTAACATAAAAATATAATTTTCATTCTTTAAGAGTTAGTGTATAATATTTAAAAAAGTAACCCAACTAATTGCTGATAATTTTCAGACACAACGAAAAAATTTGGGTAAGAGTATTAATTTTAATTATTCCGTTTCTAATAAAACATTAAATGGCATAATGAAATTTAATGGGTATAAGTATTTACAAATTTGAAATTAGTGAGCAAAAAATCAAGGTGCATATTGGGTTTGATGATAATATGAAATCTAAGTTTTAAATGATTCTAGATAAGGGCTTGAACGAGATAATTCTTTATAGTCACATTTAAAATCAGATTATAAACTTGAAAGTAAAGCTTGTATAGCGATACAAATATCGATTTAGCACCCAAAAATTTAAAGGCGTACCTTTACGGAGTATGACATTCGATTCATTAGGATTAAATCCTGCTATTTTAAAAGCTATTTCTGCAAAGGGATACAATGAGCCATCGCCTATTCAGGGAAAGGCTATTCCAGAAATTTTAGGAGGTAAAGATGTGTTAGCATCAGCTCAAACAGGAACTGGAAAAACTGCTGGTTTCACGCTGCCTATGCTTCATATTTTGGCCAAACATCAACCTGAAAGGAGAAGGAAAATCAGAGCTTTAATTCTTACTCCCACAAGAGAATTAGCTGCTCAGATATACGAAAACGTGAAAGAATATGGTAAATTTTTAACTATTGAAACCGCAGTTATTTTTGGAGGGGTAAATCAAAATCCTCAGGTCAGAAGATTAAGACAAGGAGTTGATATTTTAATTGCTACTCCAGGAAGATTATTAGATTTAAAAGCTCAAAATGTACTTTCACTAAATTCGGTTGAATTTTTTGTATTGGATGAGGCTGATAGAATGTTGGATATGGGTTTTATTCATGATATTAAAAGGGTTGTAAAATTTATTCCAAAAGATCGTCAAACGTTACTTTTCTCTGCAACATTTTCTAAAGAGATTAGAGCATTAGCAAAAGCATTTTTGGTTCAGCCAATTCAAGTTGAGGCGGCACCTGAAAACACTGCTGCAGAAACAGTGACTCATATAATTCATCCTGTAAATCGAACGGACAAAGCGAAACTTATTGTTACCTTAATTAAGGAGGAGAATTGGGAGCAGGTATTAGTTTTTACAAGAACGAAGCACAAAGCCAACAGAATTGCCGATAAATTAAAAAAGTCAGGAATAGCTGCTGCTGCTATACATGGTGACAAAAGCCAAGGAGCAAGAACGAAAGCATTAGCAGGGTTCAAAAATGGTGCAATTAGAATATTAGTGGCTACAGATATTGCTGCCAGAGGGTTAGATATTCCATTATTGCCGATTGTGATCAATTTTGAATTACCAAATATTCCAGAAGATTATGTCCATAGAATTGGGAGAACGGGTAGAGCTGGTGCAAGTGGTAAGGCGATTTCGTTGGTGTCTCATGATGAAGAGGAATACCTTAAAAGTATTGAGAAGGTTTTGGGGGTTAAGTTAACACGAAAGTCCATTCGTGGATTTGAACAAAGCACGTTAGAGGAGGTGCAAAAAATTGAGGCTGCATTACAAGAGAAGCATGGTAATTCTAGAAGACCGAAAAGGTCCAAAGGAAATAATTACAAAAAACAATTCGGAAGAAAAGGTAAAACATCGTTTAAAAAATAATTGTGTAGATATTATTTTAATTACATCACTTTACTAAATCACAGGAATTTAGGAATTGTGCTACAGGTAAACCAATTGATTAATGAAACGAGCGTGGAAGATAATTAAAAAGTGCCTTAAATGGTCCTTTTACTTTTTAATAGTAACTACAGGATTAATTGTCATTTTTATCAACTCCAGCCCTGAATTTGGTGGAGACCCATCAAAGGAAGATCAGGCACGATATTCTAAAACAGGACACTATGAAAACGGTGAATTCAAGAATATTCATGTAACGAAAATGGATTACACCTTAGAGCAAATTCTTGAAGTGACTTCGGATTATTTTAGTGATGATATTCAAAATATACCTAAAAGACCACTAAAAATAATGTCGCTGGATTCTTTACAATTGGAGCAGTCAAAACATCAAAACTCTATTGTTTGGTTTGGTCATTCAGCATTTTTAGTTCAATTAGATGGAAAAAATATTTTATTTGACCCAATGTTTGGAGATGTGCCATCTCCAGTTGATTTCATGGCTCAACCTCGATTTTTCAAAGAACTACCACTATCAATTGAGCAATTACCTGTAATTGATTTTGTATTTATTTCTCATGATCATTATGATCATTTGGACTATGAATCCATTAATCGATTAAAGGATAAAACAACTCATTTTATATTACCCATAGGAGTTGGTGCACATTTTGAAGAATGGGAGGTTGAAGCCACAAAAATTCATGAATATAACTGGTGGGATGAAGATGAAATAGACGGATTACACTTTGCCTTTACTCCCTCACGACATTTCTCAGGAAGAGGGATCTTTAATCAAAATTCCACCCTTTGGGGATCTTGGGTGATTCGTGGAAAAGGGAAAAAAATATTTTTTAGTGGAGATGGAGGCTATGATGATCATTTCCGCCAAATTGGACAGAAGTTTGGTCCGTTCGATTTAGCATTGATGGAGTGCGGGCAGTATAATAAATATTGGAAAAACATTCATATGTTACCCGAAGAATCAGCAAGAGCCATTCAAGATGTAAATGCCGATATTGGAATTCCAATCCATTGGGGCGCGTTTTCATTATCGACTCACGATTGGTTTGAGCCCCCTGTTCGAATTAAACACGCTGGAGATTCACTTGGTGTGAAGATAATTACTCCTCAAATAGGAGAACCCGTTAATTTGGACTCGGTAACAGTTGGATATAAAAACTGGTGGACTCCTTTTAAATAGAAAACCAAACTACCGATTAAAATTTGAACTGATTTACTTTTGGACAAATTGAACTTTTTGTCCAAGAAGTGCATTACCTGATTTTATTTGTACAAAATAAACGCCCTCGTTAAGGTTATATGAGTCAAAATTAAATCTCACTCCTGCTTTATCAGAACTAATAAAGCTTTTCATTTCTACAATTCTTCCCCGCATGTCTATCAAGTAAGCTTGACCCGCCCCATGAAAAACTGCGCTTACTTCAATTTTATTTTCAATATTTTGAAAAGCGACGAAACTAGTAGGTTTATCTTTTTCATCTTGTGAAAAATATCGAATGTTGGAATACGCGTAATCGCCATTGTAATCAATCTGTTTCAATCGATAGTACTGGACTCCTTTTTCTACATTGTTGTCAATAAATGAGTAATTTATCTTTCTACTTGTATTTCCTGCCCCTTGAACAAGGCCAATTGTGTTCCAGTGCGTTCCATCATAGGAGACTTCAATTTCAAAGTGGCTATTATTAATTTCAGAAGCTGTTGTCCACGTTAAAAGCGCACCTTCTTCGTGGGGTGAGGTAGCAAAATAAATAAGTTCTACGGGAAGGGGACTTAAACTGGTAGTTGGTCTGCACGTCGCTGCCCAATAAGCAGTGGCAACGGTAGGCTTGAAAAATTGTGATTGATCATTATCATCACAGGTTCCACAATAACTAATCATTTGAAGAGGGTCGTTGATACCTGGTGGATTAAGATATTCACCTGTATAAGATCCTATGCCATCAAAAATTTCATTACACCCTTCATAAACAACTTGACCTTTGTAAGTTGGATTCGTCGCTGTAGCGGTGTAGACCTTAATTGCCCCGTTAAGGGTAACTGTTGCTCCATTACATATTTTAAACATTCCATATAAGGAGATAGTACTTGAAATAGTTACATCTTGGGTAATACACACGGTATCTTGAATATTAACAGTTTGAAAAGGGGCTGTTGACCATTCTGCTGCAGTAGGATCTTCCCACTGGCTATCAGTCATGTCACAGGCCAAATTACAATCAGATACACATTCTGAAGTGGCTCTTGTGGTAAAGCTGGCTTCCGTACCATAAGTTGTTCCTATCGCATTTGTTGCATAAGTTCGAATGTAGTAATCAGTTTCTGGAGTTAAGTTTTCCATTAAACCTTCAAATTCATCACCTGTACCAGTTCCGGCGTCAACTAATACATCTGCATTTGACAAATCTGGACCAGAGGAAGTACCAAATACAAAACCTCTTTCCAAAATAGCAGAGCCTCCATCACTTGTAATTGTTCCTACTCCAAATGATGTGGTACAATAATTGGCTCTCACTTCGGTTGCAGCAACAACTGGTTCTGATATCGAGCTTGAGGCACAGGGGTCTGCACTTAAAGTCCATCCTAAATAACCAAAACTGCCACTAGGCTCATATTGATACGATCCAGAAGAAATAGCTTCCCAATCCTTTCCGTCATTTGAGACAATATCTCCTGCGGAGTAGCTGGCCCAACTTAATGCATCCCATGCTGGATTGGTACATTGGGCATTAAGCAGATGTGAATATACTGTGGTTAGAAAAACCGCTAAAGCAAAAAGATTCTTTTTTAAATTCATATTTTCCTCTTAAACACTCAGGCAGAAAAAACATTTCAATAAGTCAAACGACCGAAATTTTAATCCATCAGATGCGCATGCAAAAGTAGACTTTAAAAGGATACAGCGCAATAAAATAGAGGTAAAAATACGACAACAACCTGTTTAATAGGTAATATAGAACAGTATTCGTTTGTAAAAGAAAGGATTATTCTAAGAACTTAACAACATATTTTACTGTTGGCGAATTGTCCACAGTATCTATTTTTCCCGTGATTTTATTTTCATAGAAAGATTGAGGCGTTTCAGGAATATCATAATCCAATGAAAATATGGTTAAAGAATTATTTCTTAGATCAACTTCATTCCAAATAAGTTTGAGATCAGTGTTGGTTACGGAATTACCGTATTTACCTGAGAGGTATTCTCTCATTTCTGAATAAATAGAGTCAACAAGCAATATATCTTCATTTTTTGTTAATCCACCTGGAATGATTTCGGTTTCTACTTTGTCAATAATGTTATTTTCGTCAAAATAATAATCAATTTGAGCCCAATAGTTAATATCCAAGTCTGGAGAAAAACTGGTGTAAAAACTGGTATTGGAAACAAAATTAGAATCTACCTCATTTATCGCACTTAAAGGCATGCCCACTTGAACTCCTCGAATATGGCTTTTATTATTTTGGATGAGTGCTTGAAGGTGAGGACTGCATTCTTTAAGTGTAATAACTTTTGGTTTTTCTGGACAAGGTATTTCCTCGCATTTTGGTTTGTTGCAAGAGGATAATAAAACTCCTGAAAGAAAAAGACTTAACAATAATTTATTCAGCATAGCACTCACATATAACAACAACCTTTTATGGCTGTTTCACGAAAAAGTTTCAATAAAGATTATAAAAGCATTTCAAGCAACGATGGTTTTTCTTTGTTTTTTGCGAAAAATGCAAATTATTCATTGTAGAAGGGGTTAATTTGCATTTTTTGCAAAAAACATCGCGTGTTTGTGTGAAAATCAATTATTGCACTCCATTTAATGCCTTTAGATTCGTGTTGTCAAGTAAGTGGGGATTAAACAAAAAGGCAAAGGGAAAAAGACATGAAGCAATTTGAAAATAGAAGGGTCAAGGATTAAAAAAATTACACTTCATGTATAAATGCTCCCTTTTTACAACCTTGGCCACCATTTTATGGTGTCTATTGTTTGCCCCCTTTGGTCGATCAAATTGATCAATCAAGGGGGTTTTCACTTCTTGAAATAAACATTAAAAAGGGAAAAATGGAAAAACCACAATTCGAACAAACAAGGCGCGTTTTGATTGATGCGGCTAAAAAACTATCAATTAAACTCAATAAAACCATATGTGCATCTAAACCAAACGAATTTTTACAAAGTCATAACCACATAAAAGTAAAAGAAGTAGCTGCGCACATTTACCTCACCAATCAGTATATGATCAAGAAGGTAGAGAAGGTGATTGGTTTATTGAATGAAGGGCTTTTAAACCAGGACTCTGAATACTTAGAATCAGATTTAACCATTGTAGAAACGATACTGAATGTAAGTGTGTTTAAAATACAATCCTTACCCGAATTTCAAATGTCATTAAATTACTCCATGGAGGAACTGGAATTAAAAATGGCCAGTCAAATTGTCAAATTTACTCGCTTGATCAAGGAAATTCCCTCCGCTTATGCGAATAATTATATGGATTATATGAAAGTGATCGCTGGGATTAAATTAGATGCATATCAGTTGGTTTATTTCGCAATTAAACATACCGATCATCATTTAACACAAATCAATAGAACGGTGTCTATTCATGAAATGATCCAACCCAAGGAAAGAGTATTCAAAGTAAATTCTTTCTATACATATACCTAACAAAAATTTTACACCCCATTTTCTGCACCCCGCAGGACAGCCTACCACCAATACCCCCTATTGGTGGTTTTTATTTTGGCTGTAAAGATGTCATCATTAGGAGTTACAAGTTTAGTATGACGTTTTCTTTTTTTAAAAAAATACTGTTTTTGAGCTAAAAAAATTGACGAAATTAGAATAAAAAAAACATAAATTTGTAATCCAATATCACGTTAATTTTGTGTGAAAAATAAAAAAACCTAACCTGTATAACACCACCAATTACCGACCTAACTACTAAAAAAAAAACAATGGAATTGCAATTAGAAAAGCTTGATCTTGCCACCAAAATAGGTGAAAACATCAAAAAACTGAGAAAGGGTAAGGGAATGAACCAGTCTCAGCTTGCCAGAGCTTGTGGCATGGACAGACAACACATGGAAAAAATTGAGAATGCGAAAGTTAGTGCGAATGTTTACACCCTTTACATTATTTCTCAAGCGCTTAATGTGAAGATGTCTGAGTTGGTAAATGTTTAATAAAGAGATTAAAATTTTTACAAGCCCTTCTATAATGGAGGGCTTTTTTTTGACCGATCTATTGATTTAGTCGAACATAAGGTCGTATATTTTTGATAAAAAAGGGGAAAATAATTCAGCCTGAAAGGGAACAATTTCCTTTGAAAATGAAAAGTTTGTTAAACAATGCATGTATAATTATTCTTCGTTAGGACCTTGTAGACGATCTCTAATCTCTCTTAAACGTTCTATTTTTCCTGGTCTTCTTAAGGTTATACAAGTTTTTGTATAGTAATGATGCATCTCGAGGAATTTAACTTGAATAGGATCCCAGGCACTCATAGAGTGGATTATTTTCATATCAATTAATTCTTGAGCCAAAGAGTTACTGATTCTGTCAAATTCCTCTTTTTCTCTTCCCAAATAGTCTAGGTCAGCATCACAAAGAACTTCTTCTAAATGATTTTGTGGATTTTGAGGAATTTTTGTGGCTAAAATCATTCCTTCTATTCTTTGAACTTGTGTTTCGGTAAAACCATATCGGGGCAACTCTCTTTTGGCTAATTTGGCACCTTCTGACTCATTGTCTTGGTATTTATTTAAAAATCCGCTATCGTGAAATAAAGCTGCAGCTTTTACCAACATTACGTCTTCTTCACTGAGTCCTTCAGCCCTTCCAATTCTTTCTGCCGCTTCCATTACATCTAAAGTGTGATGAGGACCATGGTATTTTAATTTTGATACGAATTCATCTTTTTCCAATTTGTCAATAAAGTAATCTTTTACATTAATGAAATTTTGTTGGGTGTATACATTGAAATTCAATAATTCGAAAAATTTTCTATTGGGTGTTTCACCAATTTCATCCTTACATAAATCTGATTTTATTCGATTGACGTAGTACATGTCAATGGCTCCTTTGTTTTTAACGGGTAGTTTACCTCTGTATTCACAATCGAAATAAGGTTTAATGAATTCATATGTAGCTCCAGAAATATTGATACGCCCTTCCTCGGCACTCGTTTCCATTCGGGCTGCTGTGTTTACAGTATCTCCCCAAACATCGTAAAGGAATTTCTTTTTTCCCACAACTCCTGCAATTAATCCTCCAGTATGTAAACCAATTCTTAAATGCCATTGAGGCCTTCCCGTTCCTTCTCGCACATCGCGTTTTTGACGCATATATTTTTGGAATTGAAAAGCAGCTAGCACACAGTCCACCGGATTTGTTTTATTCCGAATTGGGATTCCTCCAACACACATATAAGCATCTCCAGAGGTTTTAATTTTCTCGATATTTAATTTGCCTACAATATCATCAAACTGTGCGAAAGAATCATCTAATTCTGAAACAAGTTCTTTTGGACCATAGTTCTCTGTGATTTTGGTGAAATTTTTAAAGTCGGCAAACATTACCGTCGCCATCTTATAGCTTCTTGGTGTTGACTTTCCGGTTGAAACCAGTTCCCGAGCAGTTTCTCTAGGGAGGACATTAAGCAAGACTTCCTCCTCTTTGTTTTTTTCTTCTTCAAGTACTTTATTTTGGTCCTCTAGTTTTCTTTTTTGTTTTTCAACTTCACGTGTTCT
Organism: Flavobacteriales bacterium; assembly: GCA_002722245.1. GTDB lineage: Bacteria > Bacteroidota > Bacteroidia > Flavobacteriales_C. The sequence continues at coordinate 25,433 of PBLA01000002.1, forward strand.
GATCCTAACTTTTTCTTCCAATATTTCTCGCTGGAATTTAGAACGATTGATTCTTGAATAAACTAAATAAAGGCTCAATCCTCCAACTACTAAAATCATCAAGGCAATGAACCACCATGTAAGATAAAAAGGCGGCTTTATTGTGATTTTTATTTTTTGTTCACTGTAATTCCATACCCCATCACTATTGGCTACGTTAACTCTGAACACATAATCCCCATAGTTGAGATTGCTAAACTTAAATGTACGTTTACCTTTGGAGTAACTCCAGTCTTGTTGCCATCCCTCAAGTTGAGTTTTAAAGAGGTTTTCTGTTGGTGATGAATAATGAAGACCATCCACTTTTATGATAAAATTGTTTCTAAAGTGAGGAATACTTACTTCATCATCACCATTGATTTTAGTTAGATATTTTGACTCTTTTGTCAATATGTCTTTTCCTTTGTAATAGATCGAAGAAATGTATACTTTGGGTGCAATTTTGTTTTTATTTTCTTTTTTGGGATTGATAATATTATAACCATTAATTCCTCCCATATAAATTTGACCCTCTTGATTAACGTATTTTGCACCCGAATTAAATTCTAAACTTTGAATACCGTCTTCAGTATTGAAATTTTCGAAAGTTTCTTTTCCTAAATCAAGTCGAGATAATCCCCCATTTGTGCTTAACCAAAGGGTATTCATGTGGGGAACGATACCGTAAATCGTATTATTTGGAAGTCCATCTTTTGTAGAATAATGCTGGGTAGTGGAGTTTGAGGGATCAAACTGAATAAGGCCCCCTCCGTAAAGACCAATCCATACATGATGCTCGCTTGCCGCAATCGACAAACCAAGTAAGTGTTCAACTTCGGGCAAAGGAATCCGGGTAAAAGTACTTTGGGTCGGAATAGTTAACTTAGAAAGAGCATATAAGCCTGTGGGGTATGCCGTGAAAAAAACCTGATTATTAAAAACAGTGAAGTCACGGACATTTTTTATTTGCCATCTATTTTCCAGCTCAAGGCTATCGTTGTAGACGGATAAAAAGTTTAAACTTCCAATGAGTAGTTTACCCTCGAAGGAAAAAAATTTAAAGATGATATCTTGCTTTTCCTTCACAGAAACATCAATTTTAGTAGAGTCCAAAACAAAACATGAATCTTTGTAATTTAGGGCAAAAACACCTTTCCCTGTTCCAATAAGAATTTTTTTCTCGAATTCTGTGATGTCTAAAACAGGACCTTCAACATTTACCCATTCATATTTTTTTGTGCCTTTGTAATGTATTTGAATGCCATTATCATATCCCGAAAATAGAATGGAATCATTTTCAAAAAATGACCAGCAATTATTCCGAGACTGAGAGGAATACAAAGAGGGTTTGAATTTTAGGAATTGGTTTTTTGATGGATCAATTTTATTAATCCCTTTGTCCGTACCTAGCCAAATAACTCCGAAACAGTCCTCAAAAATACATCTGATATTGGTGCTTAATAGGTTGTGTTTTTTTTGATCCCCAAGATTCCATGGGATTGGGTTTTTTTCATAGAGGTCATAAATTAATACGCCATTACTTTTAGTAGCCACCCATAAATTACCACTTATAAGTGCACAGTCATTAATCCCTTCTGCAATAGAAAAAGTAGATGTTTTTTGAAGGCGTTCATCATATTGAATTAGTTTTTCGGGAAAAGCGATATTCACACTTATTTCATCTCGAAATACATTTAAAATGGGTTGATCAAATTGTAGAATAGTTTCATATGAATTTTTGTCATTTAAGCGATAAATAGACGAATCAGAAACCAGAAATAGCTGGTCTTTAAAGAGAAAGCTTTTTGTTACTGAATGAGCAAATTTTAAAGGTGTTACTGTTGCTTCTTGGTTTGTTAACTTTATTCCATATAATCCATTTGTGCATGAGAGAACTAGAGAGTCTTTAGTAATAATTGATGAAGAGGTGATTTTACCGATGGATTTATTGTTTAATCCGATTGGGTAATTATTGAATGTTTTAGCAACGGGATCAAATATTGAAATACCTAAAGCACTCGTAAAACATAATGAATCTTTACCCCAATCATTGATTTCAATGATGTAATTGCTCAAAATACTTGATGAGTCAAATGGATTTGAAAAAAAGTTTTCAAAATCATACCCATCGAAACGAGTCACCCCATCTTGAGTGGCTATCCATAAAAAACCTTTCTGATCTTGATGAACCTGTTCAACAAAGCTTTGAGGTAAACCATCATCAATGGTATATTTATTCGACTTCAATAAATCAAAATTGATCGCTTTACTGGATGTCGCGTTCACAAAAACTAAAAGAAAAAAGGCATAACGATACAGCATTATTGCTAAGATAATTGATAATAATTAGTGCCGGATACTTATCAATTTATATTTCTGGGAAATCCATTTCTACTAGCGTTTGTGATCCGATCGAATTTGCATGTACAGCCGCTCTTATAACGATGCTTTATTACATGATTTAGTAATTCAAATATTTTCATTGTATGAATACCTATTTTTAGGTAATTTTGTAGTATAGTTTAGAATTAGTCTAAATAAAAATAAACAGAATGATCAAAGTTTCAGACAGTGCAAGAGATCAGGTAGCAAAACTTAAAAAGTTGGAAGAAATGCCCGCAAACAGCTTCATTAGAGTAGGCGTTAAAAGTGGTGGGTGTTCAGGATTGTCCTATGATTTGACATTTGATACAACGCTTCAAGAAAATGACCAAGAATTTGAGGACAATGATGTGAAGGTGGTTGTGGAAAAAAAGAGTTTGCTTTATTTGGCAGGTACAACATTGGAATACGAAGGAGGATTAAACGGAAAAGGATTTAGTTTTAATAATCCAAATGCATCACGGACTTGTGGTTGTGGCGAAAGTTTTGCCGTGTAAATAGTTTCAAATGTTTTTACTAAACAAATGAATGATGGTACCCACAAAAAATATGATTAGCGTCCCAGTAGTAACTTAATTAACGTTAAATGAAAGAAGAAGATAAAATAATTGAAGAGGCAACCTCCGGAGAATATAAATACGGATTTGTTTCAGATATTGAATCTGAAAAGTCCCAAAAAGGACTAACAGAGGATACGATTCGATTTATCTCAGAAAAGAAGAATGAGCCATCATGGCTACTAGACTGGCGATTAAAAGCCTTTAAAGTTTGGGAGCAGATGGAAGAACCTGATTGGGCTCATATATCTTACCCTAAACCTGATTTTCAAGATATCATATATTACGCTGCTCCTAAGCCGAAAAAGAAGTATGAAAGTTTAGACGAGGTTGATCCTGAAATTCTTAAAACATTTGAGAGATTAGGTGTGCCAATTGAAGAACAAAAAGCATTGGCGGGTGTGGCAGTAGATGTAGTAATGGATTCAGTTTCTGTAGCCACTACATTTAAGGATAAGTTGAGCGAATTAGGCATTATATTTTGTTCTTTTTCTGAAGCTGTTCAAGAACATCCAGAGCTCGTTCAAAAATATATAGGTTCTGTGGTTCCGCAAAGAGACAACTTTTATTCTGCGCTAAATTCAGCTGTTTTTTCAGATGGTTCTTTTTGCTATATACCTAAAGGAGTTCGATGTCCAATGGAATTGTCTACTTACTTTAGGATTAATGAGGCTAATACAGGTCAATTTGAACGTACGTTGATTATTGCAGATGAAGGGTCTTATGTTTCTTATCTGGAGGGATGTACAGCGCCACAAAGAGATGAAAACCAACTTCACGCTGCGGTTGTTGAAATTATTGCTCTTGATCGTGCTGAGGTTAAATATTCTACTGTTCAAAATTGGTATCCTGGTGATAAAAAAGGAAGAGGAGGGATTTACAACTTTGTTACTAAAAGAGGGATTTGCCATCATCACTCCAAAATTTCTTGGACTCAGGTTGAAACAGGATCTGCAGTTACTTGGAAATATCCGTCTTGTATTTTAAAAGGAGATCACTCGGTGGGAGAATTTTTCTCTGTGGCAGTGACCAACAATATGCAACAGGCAGATACAGGAACAAAAATGATCCATCTCGGAAAAAATACCAAAAGCACGATTGTTTCTAAAGGAATTTCAGCAGGGAAATCTCAAAACTCATATAGAGGGCTAGTAAAAGTGGCCAAAGGAGCCCAAGGTGCAAGGAACTTTAGTCAATGTGATTCTTTATTAATTGGTGCAAAATGCGGTGCACATACTTTTCCATACATTGAGTGTCAAAATAAATCTGCCAAAGTTGAGCATGAGGCTACGACATCAAAAATTGGAGAAGACCAGTTATTCTACTGTAATCAGCGTGGAATAAAGACCGATAAAGCAATTGGATTAATTGTTAATGGTTTTTGTAAAAACGTGATGGATAATTTACCAATGGAATTCGCTATTGAGGCAAAGAAGTTATTAGAAATTAGTTTAGAGGGATCAGTGGGGTAAAAATCGAAATTAGAGTTATGTTAAAAATAAAAGGATTAAAAGCCGAAATTGAAGGCAAAGAAATTTTAAAAGGATTAAATCTGGAAGTTAACCCAGGAGAAGTACATGCGATTATGGGGCCTAATGGATCCGGGAAATCTACATTAGCGTCTGTATTGGCAGGGAGAGAAGAGTATGAAGTGACCGCAGGGTCAGTTCATTTTGAAGGAAAAGACTTATTGGAATTGGCTCCTGAGGAGCGAGCAGGAGAAGGTGTTTTCTTGGCTTTCCAATATCCGGTTGAAATACCAGGAGTATCAAACATCAATTTTATTAAAACAGCGGTAAACGAGGTCCGAGAATACAGAGGCTTACCAAATTTAGAAACCAAGGAATTCATGACGCTTCTTAAAGAAAAGCAGCAACTTGTTGAACTTTCAGGTAAGTTAGCCAATCGATCGGTGAACGAAGGTTTTTCTGGGGGAGAGAAAAAGCGAAATGAAATTTTTCAAATGGCGATGCTTGATCCTAAACTCGGGGTTTTGGATGAAACAGATTCTGGATTAGATATTGATGCATTAAGAATTGTTTCCCATGGTGTAAATGAGTTAAAGTCAAAAGACAATGCTTTTGTTGTTGTTACGCATTACCAAAGACTCTTAGATTATATTGTTCCTGATTATGTGCACGTTTTGCTTGATGGAAAAATCGTGAAGACGGGTTCAAAAGAATTGGCGTTGGAATTAGAGGAAAAGGGGTATGATTGGATCATTAAAGAATTGGAGGAGGAAAAACTATAAATGGTTGAAAATTGCGCTTGAAATGCGCATTAATCAATTCGTATAGTTGGTTGTACAATAAATATTAGGCATAAGATGGCTACATTGACAGTAACAGATAAAGATCGGTTTTTAATTAATCAGGAAGGGCAGGACTTCAGCCATGAGGCGAAAACGTTCATTAAAATAAGAGAGTTAGCACTAAAGAACCTTAAAGGACTCGATTTTCCATCGAACAAGCTCGAGGATTGGAAATATACTAACCTAAAAGAACTTGGTAAATTAGAGTTTCGTCCTCAATCTGCAGCTAATATTCATGCTGATAAAATAAATGAGTTTAAAATCAAGAATCTTGACGCCTATTTTTTGGTTTTTGTGAATGGTTTTTTTGAGCCTAGTTTTTCTGATGTCATTGAGGATAAAGAAAGTGATTTTTTAGTGACGAATTTGAATACCGCAAAAAAAGAGTTTATAAAACTTGTTGAGCCACACTTAGGGACCCAGACAAGAGCAAAGGATCAATTTTTTGTAAATGTGAATTCAGCGTTTTCTCAGGATGGGGCTTTTATTTACGTGAAATCTAAAGCCAAATTAGATAAGCCTGTTCAAATTATACATTTGGTGGATGGAGATTTGGTTGCTGCATATCCAAGAAATTTAATTGTAGTTGAAAAGTTTGCTCAAGCGAAGGTTGTATTAACGTATGATACAATTGAAACCCATTCTGCTTTATGTAATTCGATTAATGAAGTAGTGGTAGAGGAAGGGGCTCTGGTTCAGTTGGATAAAATTCAAAATGAGAATACCAATACCTACCATATAAGCGCTGATTTTGCACATCAAGCGAAAGATTCCACCTTTACAATTAATACTTTACCAGCAAATGGTAAAGTCATTCGAAACAATTTGAACATTTTACTGAATGGCTCAAATTCAACGGCTAATTTGTTTGGAGCGATCTGTTTGAACGGTAATATTCATGTGGATAATCAAACGTTTGTTGATCATGCAAAACCACATTGCGAATCTAATGAGCTCTATAAAACAGTGGTTAATGATCAAGCCACTGCTATTTTTAATGGTAAGATTTATGTAAATAAAATTGCCCAAAAAACAAATGCTTTTCAGAGCAATGCAAATATTCTTTTGAGCGAAGAGGCGAAGGCAAATGCAAAACCTCAACTAGAAATATACGCAGATGATGTGAAATGTAGTCATGGTTGTACAATAGGTCAATTCGATGATGAAGCGCTCTTTTATTTGAGGGCAAGAGGAATAAAAGAATCAACCGCTCAGAAAGTTTTATTGGACGCATTTATTGGAGAGGTCTTAGATCACATTAGCAATGAGGCAGTTCGAGCATATGCCAACCAATTGATTGCAAAGAATTTCAAATCTCAATTTGCTGCATTGAAAAATTGATGAGTACAATATTAGACATAGAAAAAATAAGATCTCAATTTCCCACACTTCATAAGACTGTGAACGGAAAACCTCTTATTTATTTTGATAATGGTGCAACATCTCAAACTCCACAATGTGTTATTGATCGACTTAAAACGTATTATGAGGATGAGAATTCAAATATCCATCGGGGAGTTCATACATTAAGTCAAGAAGCAACTGCCGCTTATGAGGATTCAAGGCGGAAACTTCAAGAATACCTTAATGCTTCAAGAGAGGAAGAAGTACTTTTTACAAAAGGAACTACTGATGCTATCAATCTTGTTGCAAATGGTTTTTCGAGATCGATTTTAAAATCAGGAGATGAAATTTTGATTTCGAGCATGGAACACCATTCCAATATTGTTCCTTGGCAAATGGCCTGTGACTATACTGGAGCGATTTTAAGAGTTATTCCAATTAATGATGAAGGGGAAATTTTGTTTGAGGAATATCAAAAACTACTCTCAACAAAAACAAAGTTAGTGGCTATTACACATGTTTCGAATACCTTGGGTACAATTAATCCAATTAAAGAAATGATTCATGCGGCTCATCAAATAAATATTCCAGTTTTAATTGACGGCGCTCAAAGTATTCCGCACATGAAAGTAGATGTTCAAGAGCTGGATTGTGAATTTTATGCATTCAGTGGACATAAAATGTTTGGTCCTACTGGTATTGGTGTTTTGTATGGTAAGTATGAATGGTTAGAGCAACTTCCTCCCTATCAAGGTGGAGGAGATATGATAAAAAATGTTTCGTTTGAACGAACAACGTATAATGATTTACCACATAAGTTTGAGGCAGGAACACCAAATATTGCAGGAGGAATTGGGCTTGGAGCTGCTGTAGATTATTTGAATACTTTGGATTGGAAGAACATCCAAATTCATGAAAACCTGCTTTTGGATTATGCTACAGAACACATCAATAATATTGATGGTATTCAAATTATAGGGCAGGCCCAACGAAAAGCAGGAGTTCTTAGTTTTGTTCATCAAAAAGCCCACCATTATGATTTGGGAACACTTCTTGATCAACTTGGTGTTGCAGTTAGAACAGGCCATCACTGTACAGAACCTCTAATGCATAGATTTAATGTAACAGGGACAACAAGAGCTTCATTTGCTCTTTATAATACGAAAGAAGAAATCGATATATTTATTGACGCTTTAAAGCGCGCACTTAAGATGCTATTGTAGAATCATGGGAAACAGGAATGTAGAAGAAGAGCTTATAGAAGATTTTGATCTTTTTGATGATTGGGCGGATAAATATGAATATTTGATTTCGTTAGGTAAGGATTTGCCTAGTATGAATGAGGAAAAAAAAATAGAGGATAATATTGTAAAGGGCTGTCAAAGCCAGGTTTGGTTAACTGCAGAAGCGAAAGATGGAAATGTTTTTTTTGAGGCAGATAGTGATGCGATAATTACGAAAGGAATCATTGCTTTGTTGGTAAAGGTATTCAATGGGCAGCCTGCAGGAGATATTGTAAACAATAATTTGTCTTTTATTGATCAAATTGGACTGAAGGATCATTTATCTCCGAATAGAAGTAACGGGTTGGTTGCAATGATAAAAAAAATGAAAGCATACGCTTTAGTATTAAATAAAGCTTAGTGTATACATGGCGGATTTGAATAAGAAAGAATTAGAAGAACATATTGTTTTGGTGATAAAAACAATATATGACCCAGAAATCCCTGTGGATATATATGAACTGGGATTGATTTATGACATCAAAATTGATGATGATGGTGTGGTTAATATAGATATGACATTAACCTCTCCAAACTGTCCTGCAGCAGAGACATTGCCTGCAGAGGTTGAGCAAAAAGTAGGAGGAATGGAGTTGGTTAAGTTTTGCAAGGTGAATATTGTATTTGAACCCACATGGGATCGTCATATGATGAGTGAGGAGGCTCAAATTGAATTGGGAATGATTTAGTAAAAATAAGGTGATCGAAAACAAAGTTGAAAAAAGTGGGTTAATAACGATAGATCTTGTGGATTTAATTCCATCAGGTCAACAATATGTTATTGATTTAAAAGATTTTATGTTCGAGGGATTAATTCTTAGAGAGAAAGATTTTAGGGAACAGCTTAAAAAGAAGGATTGGTCAGTGTATAAAGAAGGATTTGTTGCAGTAACAAATTCATCAGAGGGTATTGTTCCGTTATGGGCATATATGCTCATTTCATCTGCATTGCAGCCTTTTGCAGCATTAGTCATCCGAGGAAATAAAGCGCACTTAAAAGGGGCGTTACTAAGGAGGTCAATTGAATCTCTCCCGTTAAAAGAATATCAAGATAAACGCATTATTATAAAGGGGTGTGGAAAAGAAATAATTCCTGAGAGTGCTTACATAACCATCACTCAAATTCTCCAACCTGTTGTGAAAAGCCTAATGTTTGGAGAAGCTTGCTCCACAGTACCTGTATTCAAAAAATAATTATTGAGTACAGAAAACCTCTTTTTACACTAGACTTATTATGTTAATAAAAAGTGAAATTTAACTTTTTACAAGTGAATTTTACAATTAAGTCTTACTTTTGAAATAACAACTATAATTAGAATACCAAGTATTATGAAAGATGTGTATAAAATTTTAGTACCGACTGATTTCACTTCTGTTGCTGAAACAGCGTTAAATCATGCGATTAAGATTGCAGGTATTATGGAAGGTGAAATTGTATTATTGCATGTAGTGGATAGAGATTCCAAAATAGATGAAGCGAGAGATCAGGTTGATCCAATTGCAGAAAAAGTGAGTAAAGAATACAATATTCCAACAGTTGGAAAGGTAGTTTCGGGAAATATTTTTGATGATATTGATAAGGTTGCAGATTATGAAGGCGCACGATTAATTATTATGGGAACGCATGGTCGAAGAGGGCTGCAGCATGTTACAGGTTCTCACGCAATGAAGGTAGTGACAAGTTCTACCATACCTTTTATTGTTGTGCAAGACAGAGTACTTCCAGAACAATATAAAAACATTGTTTTCCCAATTGATTTTAAAGCAGAAACAAAACAGAAAATTTCATTAACTGCGAGTATGGCTCAAAAATTTGGAGCGAAAGTACACATCTTCGCGGATGCAGATGATGATAAATTTGATGCACAGAAGATTAGTAACAATGTGGCATATACGAAGAAATTTTTCAGTAAAGCGGGAATAGATTACGTGGTTGAAAAAGCCGATCCAAAAGGAGGTGATTTTGTTAAACAGATCATACGATATTCCGCAAGTATTAATGCGGATTTCATTACCGTTTTGAATTTAAATTATCGTTCAATAAATGCATTTTTGAAACAATCAGAAGAGGAGTTGATTACCAACGAGGCACAAATTCCTGTGTTAATGGTAAATCCATCGAATGATTTCATTAGAAAATCACCATTGTTTGGACAATATCAAACACTGTCGATATAAAGAATTGAATTAACTCAAAAAAAGGCTATCATATGGTAGCCTTTTTTTATTTTTGCTTGTGCATAAAATCATACCGATGAATAATTTACTAGTCTTATTAGCTTTAGGGTTTTTAATGGTTTCCTGTAGATCAAATACCGATGAAAATATATCACAAGAAGATATTGATAAGGCACTACTAAAGGCTAATTACAACCCTATAATTTTAGAGAGAGGAGGGATTAAACTGATTGAGTTTATTGATTACCCCAAGTTCTCTGATATTAAAACGACGATTGCGTCTCAAAATCAAACGTTTAAAATGGGAATGAACAATATTGAGTTCAATAACACTTATTTCAACTTAGGCGAAAAGACTGCAGAGGAAACAGTGCATGGAGCGCGTTTGAATGAAGGAGGACAATACTTAGGAGTTGTAAGTCCGAAAGGGACACTCAAAAAGGTGATCAATAATCAGTTTGAAACTGATGTAAAAAAAGGAGAAAATATTTTTTTATGTTATTTATCGCGATCGTATGATTTAAGCCTAAAAAATCCAAATGCTTCTTTTTTATTTAAAATTAATGCCGATCCAAGTGGTTGTTTTTCTGAAACGAACCTGTCCGATACGGTCATTGCACTCTTACAACCTAGAGGAGTTTTTACGGTAGAAAACAAAAAAAATATTTTACTTGATTTTTACCTTAAAAATGTGCAAATAGGGGAAGGACATCTTTTGTTAACAATTGATAATGTGGAATTCAAATTAAATAAATGGGCTCCATTTTGGATAAGTGGATTAGAGGTAGGAGAACACAAAATATCTATTGACTTAAAAGACAAGAATGGTAAAACGGTAAAAGGTATAATGCCTAAACAACAAACCTCGATATTTAAATTGAAGGAAGTTGATTTTTTTGTTGAATAGAAGTTCTTTTTGCTATAATACCCTTAGAAGTGCCAAATTTCAATCGCTTTTGCGTATTTTTAAAATTGGTGATTTAACCTTTTCAATGAAAAGACATGGGATGCTCAGGATGTAGTACGGGAAGAGGTAGCAATAATTTACCAGGAGGATGTAAGAATAACGGTGGCTGCGATAGCGGAGGGTGTAATAAACTAAACGTTTTCGATTGGCTTTCAAATATGGATAACCCAAGTATGGCTAATCAGCCAAGTTTGGTTGAAGTTCGTTTTAAAAATGGTCGAAAAGGGTATTTTGAAAACGTTGAAAAGCTTAATTTATCCATTGGAGATGTTGTGGCAGTTGAATCCTCCCCTGGTCATGATATTGGTACGATCTCTTTAATTGGTGAACTTGTTCGAATACAAGTCGCTAAAAAGTCTGTTAAACCAGACGAAATTTTGAAAATTTATAGAAAGGCTCGTCAAAATGATATTGACAAATGGCAAGATGCCATGCGTTTAGAAAAGCCTACAATGACTCAGGCTAGAAAATATGCCATTGAGTTAGGATTGAATATGAAGATTTGTGATGTTGAGTACCAAGGAGATAAAACCAAGGCAACCTTTTATTACACCGCAGAACACCGTGTTGATTTTAGAGAGCTCATAAAAATATATGCTTCCAGTTTCAAGATTCGCATTGAAATGCGTCAAATCGGTGCGCGTCAGGAGGCATCAAAATTAGGCGGAGTAGGTTCGTGTGGTCGAGAGTTATGTTGCAGCTCATGGCTAACAGATTTTAGATCGGTTACCACTAGCGCAGCAAGATATCAACAACTTTCTTTGAACCCTCAAAAACTTGCAGGTCAATGTGGAAAGTTAAAGTGCTGTTTAAATTTTGAATTGGATAGTTATTTAGATGCGGTTAAAGATTTTCCTGATTCTTCCGTTAATTTGAAAACAAAGGAGGAAGAATATTTCCATTTTAAAACAGATATTTTCAAAGGAATTTTTTGGTATATCTGTAAGCAAGATAGAATGAAAATGGTTGCTGTACCAGTTAAACGAGTAAAGCAACTACACGCGTTTAATAAAAAAGGGGAATTTCCTGAGGAATTAATTGAGGTTATAGAGGAAGCACCTGAAGATCAGGAAATGGATTATTTAAATGTAGTTGGCCAAGATGATTTAACGCGTTTTGATAAACTTAACAAACGTAAAAAGAAACGTCCAAATCAAAGAAAAAACAATCATTCGAATCAAAAGAAAGCCCAAACTCGCGAGGGAGGAAAATTTCAGGGGAAAGGAGGAAAAAACACACAGCATTTAAAAGGGGACAAACCCAATCAAAACAGGAAACAAGTTCAAGGCGGAAAGCCAAATAGTAAGCGGAAGAATAATCGTCAACCCGATAAGGGAAGACAACCAAAACAATCCGATTCACCTGCAAATAAAGAGTCCTAATGAGACCCATTATCTTCATAATAGTTGTTGTGTTACTCACAAGTTGTGATACTCGCTTTATTTATGGAGAAGATTATGATGTGGATGAATTGGGCTGGCATCAAGACTCAGTGTATGTTTTCGAAACAGATTCCCTCACTAAATTACCTCCGCTTATAACGATTGGGTTTAATATTCGAAATACAACAGATTATCTTTATCGAAACATGTATTTGTTTGTTGAGATTCAAATTCCAGGCCGAGAAAAACCAATTAAAGATACGTTGGATCATATATTGATGACGCCCGATGGGTATTGGGTGGAAGGGGTTCAAGGAGCAAGTATTAAAGAGTCCATGGCCTATCTAAAAGACAAGGATGTTGAATTAAAAGAATCGATCGCTTATTATCCATATGCAATACAAAATCCAGAGCGAGGAGTATATAGAATAAAAGTCCAACAAGGAATGCGAGATGAGGTGTTAAAAGATGTAGTATCTATTGGTGCTCGTATTGAAAAACTTGATCCATAATGACTGAAGAAGTTCAACAAGAGGTTAAGGCACAAAATATAAAGAAGACTTCCTATAAATGGTATGTTTTGTTGTTTTGGTTATTCTTTTTTGGAGGAATAGGAAGTGTTTACTATTTATTCAATGGGATTGCGAACAACGAATTACTTGGTAAGCTCCCTTCGTTTCAGCAACTTGAAAATCCGAGTACATCATTAGCAACACGATTAATGTCCTCAGATGGAAAACTTTTAGGAACACTATTTCAGCGTGAAAATAGGGCCTTAGCGAAATATAAAGAGCTTTCGCCATTTCTTGAAGATGCGTTGGTAAGTACAGAGGATGAACGATATTATGACCATAGTGGAATCGATGGAAAATCATTAGCACGGGCAGTTTTAAAAGGTGGGAGTTCTGGTGGGGGAAGCACAATTTCACAACAATTGGCTAAAATGCTTTTTACCGAACAAGTGGTAAAAAATAAATGGGAAAGAGCATTTCAAAAACTAAAAGAGTGGGTTGTAGCGGTACAATTAGAAAGGCAATATACAAAGGAGGAAATTATCACAATGTATTTCAATACCCTTGATTTTGTAAATCATGCAGCAGGAATTAAGTCCGCATCTCAAGTATATTTTGGTACCACTCCAAGTGAATTAAAAATAGAAGAAGCGGCCATGTTTGTTGGAATGGCTAAAAATCCCTCACTGTTTAATCCATTGAGAAGACCAGACACCACATTACACCGAAGAAACGTGGTGTTCTTTCAGATGATGAAAAACAACAAAATCACCTCCCATGAATTTGATAGTTTAAAAAATCTCCCTTTAGGAATAAAGTTTAACCTAGCCTCACATCATTCTGGAACAGCAACCTATTTTCGACAAGAGGTAAGAAAAAAGCTAAAAAAAATCTTTAAGAATCTAAAGCGTCCAGATGGCTCATCCTATAATGTATATGAAGATGGTTTAAAAGTATATACAAGTATCAATTATGATATGCAACAATATGCTGAAGCAGCGGTAAAAAGACATTTGGGAAAAGAGCTGCAGCCTGCTTTTTTTAAGCATTGGAAGTCAAAAACTAAAGGATTGAGAAAATTCGCGCCTTTTTACTTTGAAGATTACACAGATCAAGAAAAGGAGATTGCGGTAGAAAAACTCATTAATAATGGAATACGAACATCTGGCAGGTATCGAAAGGCGCTCGATGGAAAACCGGCTTTGAGAAAGGTAACCTATGCTTACAATAGAGCAAATTACAAGAATCAGCGATGGAAAAATAAAGTAAAGCACTTTGATAACAGACGTTATCTTGTTCAACAAGAGTTAAATCGTTTGAATAGAGACACCACCAATGCTTGGCCAATACTTAAACAAAAAGATCGAGTAAGAGATGAAATAGAGGCCTTTCAAGACAGCATTGCCCACTATAAAAGTAAGATTAAAAACTTTAGAGATGAACTGAATAAAAAACATGTAGAGTATTTAAAACTTTGGGGTCCATTTGATCGCAAAATGATGACACATTTTGATCGCAAAATTCCAATGAAAATTTTCACATGGGAGGGTGAAAAAGATACTATAATGAGTCCTCGAGATTCAGTAATTCATCATAAATGGTATTTACGATCAGGATTACTTTCCATTGATCCACATACAGGTTTTATAAGAGCATGGGTTGGAGGAATAAATTATAAGTACTTTCAATATGATCACGTAAGAGCAACAAGACAAGTGGGTTCAACCTTTAAACCATTTGTATACGCTACGGCCATTGAAAACGGTGTTAATCCTTGCGAAGAATACCTTAATGAGGAAGTTACCTTTCCGGCTGGACTTTATGGATTAGAAGAACCATGGAAACCTAAAAATGCTGATGAAGATTCTTATTTACAGGGTCAGCCGTTGACGTTGAAAATGGCTCTTGCAAATTCAATTAACTCCATTACCGCTCGAATTATGAAAAGTTTTGGCCCCGAGGCAGTTATTAATGTTGCTCGAAGATGTGGAATTACAACTCCTATTGAGCCTGTTCCATCAATATGTTTAGGAACTCCTGATGTTTCTTTGTACGATATGGTATCGGCATATTGCGTATTTGCCAATAAAGGAATTCGGATTGAACCTCAATTTATTACACGAATAGAGGACAAAAACGGGGTGATTATCTGGCGACCAACACCAGTAAGAAAAGAGGCTATGACAGAGGAAAATGCCTATAAGATGATTGAGTTATTAAGTGGTGTTGCTGCTTATGGACCCAAAGTAGCGGGTAAGTCTACTTACGGAACAGGGATTCGTTTAAGATCACCGTATAGACCCTATGCTAATATTCCATATTCTGTGAAAATCTCTGGTAAAACAGGAACGACCCAAATGCAAAGTGATGGATGGTTTATGGGAATTACACCGGATTTAGTCACTGGAGTATGGACGGGTTGTGAAGATCGAGCAGCTCATTTCCTTTCATTGAGACTTGGTATGGGAACAAATATGGCATTACCCATTTGGGGATATTACATGAATGATATTTATAAAAATCCGAAAATTAAGATTTCAAAAGGTAAATTCGATGTTCCAGAATCTCTGATCAATGAAGAATTTGATTGCATGAAGAGGAAGGAAAATGCAATTGAGACAACAGAATCTGTTGATTTTGATGAGTTTTAGGGCTCATTTAATCTTTTTTTAAGAGGAGAAGGCTCCTTTTAAAAATGACATTTCAAAAGGATTAATTTTCATAAGTCTCTTTAATTCTGTAACTTAAGAAGGAAGTACGTTGTTCTATTAATTAGAAAAACAACTCGCTTGTACCTTAACTAATCAAAATTAATTACACTGCCTAACTACAAAAATCATGACGAATCTTTTTTTGAATCTTAAGCTATTGGTTATTTGTGTAATATCCAGTCTTGGAGTATTTGCTCAATTACCTGAACGTGTCCTTGTTGGCTATTGGCATAATTGGGACGAGGGTTCAAGTTTACCTTTTTTAGAATTAAACGAAATTGATGAACGCTATAATGTTATTTGTTTGTCCTTTGCTGTTGCCTCTGGTGGTGATCCTGCAGATATGCAATTTAACATTTATTCAGGGAGTAGCTACAACGATACAGAGTTAAAACTTGATATTGCGGATAAAAGAGCTGAGGGGAAAGTAGTCTTAATGAGTGTTGGAGGAGCTACAGGATCGTTTCGATTAACAAATGAAACAAAGAAAAATGGATTTGTAGCCGATATGAAATCGTTAATCCAATAATATGGTTTAGATGGAATAGATATTGATTTGGAGCAAAAATCGAATGTTTGCATGTATAGTGGGACAATTCAAAATCCTACGGATATTCATGTCACCCTTATGATTAGTGCCCTAGAGGAATTACTTACTTGGTATCAAACCACCTATGGAGAAAAGATGATTTTAACAATGGCACCCGAAACTGCTTATGTACAAGGGGGATTATCTTCCTATCAAGTCAATAATATTTGTGGGGGATCCTATTTACCTATTATTGAAGCGTTGGCAGAAGATATTGATTTGCTAATGGTACAATTGTATAATTCAGGAGAAATGTTTGATCTCGATTTAACGATTCATAATCAAGGGACGCAGGGTTTTATTACTTCTCAAACTGAAGCAGTTATTAAAGGATTTACAGCTGCTGAAGGTTTAGGGACATTTAGCGGATTATCTGCCAATCAAATTGCTGTTGCATTACCTGCTTGCCCATCGGCAGGAAGCGGTTATATTTCACCTACACTTTTGAAACCAGCGTTGAATTATTTATTAGGTAGTGGAAGTAAAGTAGGAGCCTATACACTAAAAACCAGTGGTGGATACCCCAATTTAAGGGGGGTGATGACTTGGAGTATTAATAATGATGCGTTGGCAAATTGCGGTTCAGTATATGAATATGCTCAGGTATACCAAGACGTTTTTGAACCATTAGTAACCAACCAGCAACTAATAAATTCTTCCGCGATTAAAGCCTATCCGAATCCCGCCTCTACTTTTGTCGTTTTTGAAGGCGCCCAAGAAGGTGTGATAACGGATGTCAGCGGAAAAGAGGTACTTACTTTTCAAACTGAAAATGTGTATGTTGGAGATTTAATTCCAGGAATTTATTTCGTGAAATTTGAGAATACTGTGATAAGAATGCTAAAAAAATAGCATTTTTATGGATGTTTAGCCTTAAAAATCTTCCGTACAGTAAAATTTAGATCGATGCGCGATAGATGAATCTTTATAGGCCTGGTATAAGGCATCGGTCTCATCTTTACTTCCGCAAACATCGTCCGAATGAAGAACATCATCTCGATCCGTATATTCACATTTCATGCATCGCTGACAAGAGCTTAAAATACATACAGACATTATTGCAACAAAAAGTATAGCTTTCATAGAAATTCACTTAGAATTCTAAATTATCAATAAAACCCCAAAATTCCTCACTATAAACTTAATTTCAAGTACGGATTACACGTTGAGATCATTTAATCTCCGATATCCAATCAGATAAAATAAGCTGTTGGCTAATTTTCGTTATTTTTGCGCTCCATTGGAGCGTCAATGCGATTACAAGCAAATTATGAGTAAAAAGTATACAGAATACAAAGGATTAAATCTTCCAAAAATTGGACAAGAAATTGGTACATTTTGGCAGGAGAATTCAATATTTGAAAAGTCGATTTCAACAAGAGAAGCGAGTAAACCATTTGTATTTTTTGAAGGTCCACCTTCAGCGAACGGAATGCCCGGAATCCATCATGCTATGGCTCGATCCATTAAAGATATTTTCTGTCGCTACAAAACGCTAAAAGGGTATCGTGTGAATCGAAAAGCAGGTTGGGATACTCACGGCTTACCCGTTGAATTAGGCGTTGAGAAAGAAATGGGAATTACCAAAGAAGATATCGGTGTAAAAATCTCAATTGACGAATACAATCAAGCGTGTCGTGAATCGGTAATGCGTTATACGGATAAGTGGAATGAGCTTACCGAAAAAATGGGGTATTGGGTAGACTTAGAAGATCCATACATTACCTATGAGAATAAATACATGGAAACAGTTTGGTGGCTTTTGAAACAAATACACCAAAAGGATTTGATGTATAAAGGGTATACGATACAACCCTACTCTCCTGCTGCAGGTACAGGATTATCCTCTCACGAGGTGAACTTACCTGGATGTTATAAAGATGTAAAAGACACTACAATCGTTGCCCAATTTAAAGTCTTGAGTAGTGAATTCAATCAAAAATGGGGGATTAGTGGAGATGTGCACTTTTTAGCTTGGACAACAACTCCCTGGACACTTCCTTCAAACACAGCTTTATGCGTTGGTCCTAAAATTGAATATTCTTTAGTCAAATCATTCAATCAATATACTGGAGAACCCATCCAGGTTATCATAGGATCACCTTTAATTGGTAAGCAGTTTTCAGGAAAATACTTCGCTGTATCCAAAGAGGAAGAAGTAGTTTATAAGGAAGGAGATAAAAAGATTCCTTATTGCATAGTAAAAACGTTTACAGGTACTGATTTAGTTGGAATTAAATATGAGCAACTGATACAAAACTGTTTGCCCTATTACGATGCTGAGAAAGCGTTTCAAGTTATTCAGGGGGACTTTGTTACCACAGAGGACGGAACAGGTATTGTTCATATTGCACCTACTTTTGGTGCAGACGATGCCGCTGTAGCGAAAGAAGCGGGTGTGCCACCAATGCTGATCCTTGATAGCAATCAAAACCCCGTTCCATTGGTAGATTTGACCGGGCGTTTTGTTGAACAAATGGGTGGAGATCTTGGAGGGATGTTTGTGAAAAATGAGTATTATAATGAGGCAGAACGACCTGAAAAAGGAGTAGATGTTTTAATCGCGATCGATTTAAAAACCAATAATAAAGCGTTTAAGGTAGAAAAATACGAGCACACTTATCCACATTGTTGGAGAACGGATAAGCCTGTATTGTACTATCCGTTGGACAGTTGGTTCATTCGAGCAACCCGTGTAAAAGCAAGAATGTCCGAATTGAATAAAACAATTAATTGGAAACCTGAATCTACGGGAACAGGTCGTTTTGGGAATTGGTTGGAAAATGCCAATGACTGGAATTTATCGCGTTCACGGTATTGGGGAATTCCAATTCCCATTTGGAGTAATGAAGATGGGGAAATAAAAGTAATTGGTTCAGCAGAAGAATTAAAAGAAGAATGTCAAAAAGCGGTTGAGGCCGGTTTAATGAACATCAATCCCTTAGCTGATTTTGTAGTGGGTGACATGAGTAACGAGAACTACAATACATTTGACTTACATAAGAACTATGTTGATGCAATAACCTTGGTTTCTGACTCAGGAAAAGCACTAACAAGAGAGCCTGACCTCATTGATGTTTGGTTCGATTCTGGCGCTATGCCTTATGCACAATGGCATTATCCATTTGAAAACAAGGAACTTATTGATAACAATAAAGCCTTCCCAGCTGATTTTATTGCAGAAGGAGTTGACCAAACTCGAGGATGGTTTTATACTTTGCATGCTATTGCAACAATGTGTTTCGATTCTGTTGCGTATAAAAATGTTGTATCCAATGGACTTGTACTGGATAAGGAGGGTCAAAAAATGAGTAAGCGTTTAGGGAATGCAATTGACCCTTTTGAAACACTTTCTAAATATGGTCCCGATGCCACGCGATGGTACATGATGAGTAATTCTCAACCTTGGGATAATCTGAAGTTTGACATAGACGGTATTGCTGAGGTACAGCGTAAATTTTTTGGCACGATGTACAATACCTATCAGTTTTTTGGATTGTATGCAAATCTTGATGGATTTGATTATTCACAAGAAGAAATTGAATTAGGAAAACGACCTGAAATCGATCGATGGATTCTTTCAAAATTAAACAGTTTGATAAAAGTGGTTGATGAGGCATATGCCGATTACGAACCAACGAAAGCTTGTAGAGCAATCCAAGACTTTGTATCTGAGCAACTTTCNAACTGGTATGTGCGATTATGTAGAAGGCGTTTTTGGAAAGGAGACTATTCAGAAGATAAGATTTCTGCATACCANACANTNTACAGATGNTTAGAAANCGTAGCCCAATTATCNGCNCCNGTAGCTCCNTTTTTCATGGANAGATTGTTCAAGGATTTGGATNCTNTTACAGGAAGACATCAAGNGGAGTCTGTTCATCTTTCNANCTTTCCGGTNGTNAATGAAGAAGAAATTGANATTGACNTNGAAGAAAGAATGGATATTGCTCAAAAGCATTCCTCACTGATACTTGGATTGAGAAAAAAGAACAAACTAAAAGTTCGNCAACCGTTGCAAAAAATTATGGTNCCNATACTCAATGAAAAGTTTGAACGTCAAATAGAAGCNGTNAAGGATTTAATTTTATCGGAAGTAAACGTAAAAGAACTTGAGTATTTAAAAGAGGATTCGGGTGTTTTGGTAAAAAAAGTAAAAGCGAATTTTAAACTTCTTGGGAAAAAATTTGGAAAACAAATGAAAGCAGTAGCAGCAGCAATTGCTCAATTTGACCAGGCCACTATTTCTACAATTGAAAGAGAAGGAAAAATAGCGTTAAACATTGAAGGGAATCCAGAAATATTGTTAGAAGAAGTTGAAATATCAACAGAAGATATCCCTGGTTTATTAGTCGCGAGCGAAGGAAAATATACTGTAGCACTTGATATTACACTAACAGAGGAACTGAAGCAAGAGGGAATTGCACGAGAATTGGTAAATCGAATTCAAAATTTAAGAAAAGAGAAAGATTTTGAATTAACGGACAATATTAATTTAATGATTAAAAGTGTATCGGGGATAGATGCTGTAATTTCAAATTATAAAGAATACATATGTACCGAAGTACTTGCCAAAGAAGTGAAAATATTAGAGGTTGTTGATAATGCCCTTGAAGTAGAAGTTGATGAGAACATGACTACTGAAATTGCAATAGAAAGAATTTAATTATTAAAAGTCGTTAAGTTAAATACCTCTAAAAAATAGTTTTTTATTGAAACATAAACTCTAAAACATAAGTTAAAGTATCAAATTGAAGCTTGTTTAGACGTTTAATAGAAAATATTATGAGTGAGAAATTAAGATATTCCGACGCTAGTTTGGCAGAATTTAAAGAGTTAATCAATGAGAAGATTGCCAATGCCGAAAAAGATTTGAGACATTTCCAGGGTCAAATTGATTATTCTGGTAATAATTCAGGAAATGAAACTGGAAAAAAGCTAGGGTCAATGGAGGACGGCTCAGAAGCATTAGGAAGAGAAAAAATAGCCCAATTAGCCCATAGGCAAAGAAAATTTATTCAACAGTTACGCGCAGCCTTAGTAAGGATTGAAAACAAAACATATGGAGTATGTAGACAAACTGGAAAACTAATTTCCAAAGAACGTCTTAAAATTGTACCGCATACCACACTTTCCATCGAAGCTAAAAACGCGCAGCTAAAAGAAAACTAAGAACCATCAAAAAAGTAGATTTGACCTTCCTGACTTTTCAGGAAGGTTTTTTTATGCGGTTAAAAGAAAAAAGAAATGATAAATTATCATGCAGATCATAGTTTAAATTAAACTTTCAGAAAATTTTGAAAGTTTAATAATTATAAGTAAACTTGCGTATGGAATTGAAGGAAGCAAAAGAAAAATTTATTGCGGCATGGGGTGCTTTTGGCACACAATGGGGGATCAACAGAACCATGGCTCAAATTCATGCGCTTCTTCTTATCAGTGAAGAGCCATTATCATCCGAGGAAATAATGAATCAATTAAACATTTCTCGAGGAAATGTGAATATGAATGTGCGTGAATTACTCTCATGGGGGATAGTACATAAAGTATTAAAACTTGGTGAGCGCAAAGAATTTTTCACTGCTGAAAAAGATATTTATAAAACAGCAATACAAATCATGAAGGAAAGAAGAAAAAGAGAGCTCGTTCCAGTGTTAGATTTACTGGCTGATTTAGAAGAGGTCCAAATTGAAAATGATGCCTCAGGACATTTTAAAATGGTGATGTCAGAAATCTATTCTTTTGGGCAAAACACCAACAAGATGTTGGATAAAATGGTAAAAGCGGATGAGCATTGGTTTACGGGGTCTTTAATGAAATTCCTTGTTAAGCGATAAAAAAAATTTAACCATTAACTTTCAAAAAAAACTGAAACTTTTGAACGGTATGAAAACGGGAACAAAAATCTACACGAAAAGGGAAAGAACGGAGTTTAAAACGAGCACAGGCAATGCTATAGTTGATTATTATACAGATGCAGGTCCAGATTATGAAGCTTGGAGTAAGAATTTCAATATGCATTTCGGGTTTGCTTTGAAGCGTTGGGATTGTTTAAGTAGAGAAAAAATGTTAGAGCGAATGAATCAGGTGGTTTTGGATTCACTAACTATGAAAGATGGTGATACCATTGTTGATATGGGTTGCGGTTTAGGGGCAACTATTCGCTACGGCGCATATAAGTATCCAAACATAAAGTTCAAAGGGTATACGATTACACCATGGCAGGTCAAGCAATCAGGCCTTTTAATTCAAAATATGGGATTAAAAAATGCTGAAGTACTTTATGGAGATTACAATCAATTGGCAATCGAAAAAAATTCTGTTCATGGAGTTTTTGGTCTAGAAAGTATATGTCATGCAGATGGAACGGATAAGGAGGGGCCTTTAAAAGAGGCCTATAGAATTCTGAAAGTCGGAGGAACCTTTACTATGGTGGATGGTTTTCTGAAGAAGCCAGAGCACGAATTGGCACCATCAACAAAAAAAATGTACAAAACGGTTTGTGAAAATTGGGCTTTACCTTCTTTCGGAAATATTAATGAGGTTGTTTATAAAATGAAACAATTAGGGTTTAAGAGCATTGATGTTAAAGAAATCAGTTGGAAGGTTGCTCCATCAGCAGTTCACGCTCCATTTGTGACATTGTTTTTCCTAGTCAAAAGCGTTTTGAATGGGAAGAAGTTAAAGAAAGAGAGTATTAAAAACTTAAAAGCATGTTTTACAATTTTCTTTTTGGGGATGTGTAGGAGATCAATTGGATATTACAAGATTACTGCTAAAAAGGTCTAAAGAATAGATGTTATGAATAGAAAAGGGTTAAATATTTTAATTGCGCTTGTTTGGCTTATTAATGGATTATTTTGCAAGGTGTTAAATTTTGTTCCCAGACATAAGGAAATTGTGTCAGAAATTTTAGGTAAAAAATACGCCGATTTATTTACAATAATGATAGGGGTTGCTGAAATTGGGATGTTTATTTGGATTATATCAGGGATGGCGAAAAAATTCAATGCATGGTTTCAAATTACGCTTATATTAATTATGAACTGTATAGAATTTGTACTCGTCCCTGATCTCCTTTTATGGGGAAGATTCAATATAGTTTTTGGTGCACTGTTTTGTTATGTAATTTATTTAATTAATAATCGTAAAGAAGTGAGTTATGGTTAATCTAATTCCTAAACATTCCTTCGAGGTAAAGGCACATTTTGAAAAAGCAATAATGTTAACTTTTGCAGTCCCTAAAGAAGATGTTTTGCCTTTAATCCCAAGTTGCTTGGAGCTTGATGACTATGATAACAAATGGGGTTTTATAACACTTGCTTTTGTGAAGACAAAAGATCTAAGACCTGTTAGATTTCCAAAATTTATGGGTAGTGACTTGATTTTATCAGGGTATAGAATATTCGTGAAATATAAAGAAAATGGAGGGAGGTGTTTAAGAGGTATTTATATTATTAAGTCAGAAACAGATAGTTTAAAAATGAAATTGATGGGAAATATACTTACACACTATAATTATAGTTTTTCGGATATTGAGTTAAATCAAGATTTAAAGGGTGGAAGGATAAAATCAACGAAAGCTGGATTTGATATTCAATATGAAAATTATTCTGAAAACTTACCTAGTGATTCTCCATTTCCCGATTGGAAAATTGCTCGAAAGTTTGTAGGGCCATTACCAAATACATTTTCTTATAATGAAGAAAAAAAGGAAGTTTTGATCATTAGAGGAAGAAGAGGAAATTGGAATCCAAAACCTATAAAAATTACAGAATATACCATCCCTTTTTTAGGGGACTTAAATTTTAGTAAAATAAAATTAGCAAATGCATTTCAGATAGAAGACGTCCCTTACATGTGGGATAAAGCACGAAAAGAAAAGCTCAATGAATAATAGAACTAAATATCAAGGGGTGTTCAATATTATTAGGTTCAATTGGCCTTTTTATATTATAGGACTGACAGGTTCACTTCTCTTGGTACTCGTACCCCTACCTTTTATGAGGTTTTTTTCACTATTAATCATCGGACAAATGTTTATATCACTTTTGGTTTCATGGTATGTTTATGATTTGTCAGGTATTTATGAGTTGAATTGGCTCAAAGAAATGGATGGAAAAGTACTAAATATAAACGCAGGTTTTGATGAAATATCGGTTACAATAAGAAATCGTTTTGAAAAAATAAATCTGAAAGTACTTGACTTTTATGATGATAAATTGATGACAGAATCTTCCATTAAGCGAGCCAGAAAGGCTTATCCTTTAGAAGCAGGAACGGAGTTGATAAAACCAACAAATTTATGTGTTAGTATCGGATATGATAAGGTGATTTTATTCTTTTCTGCTCATGAAATAAGGAAAAAAATTGATAGAGATAAGTTTTTTGAGGAATTAAACAGGATTACAAATACAAATGGGGAAATATATATAATAGAGCATTTAAGAGATTGGAAAAACTTTTTAGCATATACCGTAGGATATTTTCATTTTTACTCAAAAAAAACATGGTTAAGTACATTTAAATATGGCGGTTTCGAATTGATTGAAGAAGATAAAATAACACCCTTTGTAACACTTTTTAAATTAAAAAAAAATGGAAGTACATCTTAAAATTATAGGAATATTACTCATGTTGTTAGCATTGGTGCATACCATTTTCCCAAGATATTTTAATTGGAAAAATGAATTAAAAGAGTTGAGTTTGATGAATCGTCAAATGATGAAAATTCACACATTTTTTATTGCGGTAACTGTTTTTTTAATGGGTTTAATGAGTTTTGTTTTGAGTGAAGATTTAATTTTCACCGAGCTTGGAAAAAAAATATGTCTTGGTATAGGAGGTTTTTGGACAATTAGAGGAGTTCTTCAATTTTTTGGTTACAGTGCTGAGCTTTGGAGAGGAAAGTTATTTGAGACTATTGTGCATGTTGTGTTCAGTGGTTTTTGGATATATCTAAGTTTTATTTATCTCAAAATTGGGTTAGTATGAGTAAGTATGTCATCATATTTGATAACCAATGTGCTGCGTGCAGTCTTGGAGTGAGAAGTCTGAAAAAAATTGGGTTGATGAATTCTAAATCATCAATAGAGTTGGAGTCTTTTAAGGAAAATGACATTGCGTGTAATGTTGATCCCGTGCGAGCTTGTGATGAAATGGCTTTCATCGATAAAGATACATTAGAGGTAAGTTATGGGTATGATGGTTACACAAATTTATTCTTAGAAAAGTATTCTTTTTTAGGCAAAATTATGAAGAATAGAATTATTAAATGGTTATTCAACCCCTTATATCTATTCTTTGCTAGTAATCGAAGAATATTGGCACCATTAAAACCAACAGAATCTACCTGTAAGCCCACACTTAAAAAGAATTTTCGTTTAGGATTAATCCTATTAATGGCACTTTATTCAGGAATTATAACCTACATAAAGGGAGGCTTATTAGAACAATCCGATTGGTTTTCATTTTTAAATCCTTGGAAATTGATTTCTATTACGGGTATTGGATGGTTAATTACGGGGTTATGCTATAATGGAAAAAATAAATGGGATTATTGGGGGCATTTGTCTGTAATCGCTGGGACGGCCATTTTTATTCAAACTCTTGCTTTAGTGGGGTATTATTTTTCGCCAAATTATATATGGTTGTTTGGTTCAATGATCCTAAGTGACTTTGTAATGATTTGGATGCATTATCGACGAATAAAATTAATTGGGGATACGCAAAGGCAAACACTTATTTGGTGGGCTATTTTACACTTGAGTGCCGGAATACTTACGGCTACTTATTACAATTAAAGACTAATGGAACATTTCAAAAAGTTTAAATATAATTGGATTTTGTATAGTTCTATTGCCTCAATTATTGGTGTGGTTACATTTTACTTTTGGCCAATTGTCAGTGGTGTAGCCGTTACAATTATTCAGGCGAGTTTATTGAGAAAATTTACAGGAGAAAAAGCTTGGTTTTGGTTACTTAACCCTCTATTATTATTTGCATCAATATTTCTTTACAAAGAAGATGAGATTTTAGGTTTGGCAGGAACAATCTTAGCCCTAGAATTGGTTTTTTACATAACCATTGGCCGATTTAGCTACATGATGTGGTCATTTGTTATAGGTATTCCTTTAACCATTGGTGCAGTTATATTGATTTTCAGTGACTCTTCATCAAGTGATGGACTTTTTATTTTTGGAGCGATGTTTTTGCCTTGTTTAGTTTGGTTCGGACAAGCTCATTTATTATCTAAAGTGTTACCCAAACACCCTATAAAAAAGGCCTTAAATTCTGATATTTTAGATGCATTATGAAAACGCTAGTTAAAGCACAATGGGAAGATTTAATAATGATTAATTTTGAGGTTCCGCAAGAATTATTAGTGCCTTACATTCCACATGGTACAGAGCTAGATTTGTGGAGAGGGAGGGCATATGTAAGTGTAGTTGCATTCTATTTTAAGAAAACAAGGGTTTTAGGAATACCTGCATTTTACAACCAAAACTTCCCAGAATTAAACCTTAGAATCTATGTAAAGCGAAGTGTTCAAAACTCTCCAGAACGAACTGAGCAATTGATTGAAGTGAGAAGAGGAGTATCCTTTATTAAGGAAATTGTACCAAAGCCTTTTGTTTCTTTTGTAGCAAACACATTTTTTAAAGAAAATTATCAAACCCTTAAAATGAATACAGTATGTAAGCAAAGGGAAAAGCATAATCATCAATACAATCGATTTGAACTTGAATACTCAATAAGAAAAAATAGTGAACATAAGATTACAGCTAGTGCGAATAATAGAAAAGTAAATTTATTAAGTGACTCTTTTGAAGAGTTTATTGCTGAACATTATTGGGGCTATGCGAAGATAAATGACACGCGCACCATGGAATACGAGGTAAGGCACCCTAAATGGAAAATATACTCAAATGCAGATGTGAAATTTGATATTGATATCGGCGACCTTTACGGCGAGAAATGGGCGTTTTTAAATGAACAAACCCCGTACAGTTGTTTTTTGGCTGAAGGGTCAGCTGTTCAAGTTGGTTTTCCTAAACGATTAAAATAAAGTACCATGAAGTTTACAGGCGAATTACATGATGTTAGATTAATAAATTTTTCAGTAAAATTAGATGAGGTTCTTCCTTTAGTGCCTAAACAATTAAAAATATTAACAGATAAAGGGAGAGCAATAGTCTCCTTAGTAGACGTTAAATTAAAGAATATGGCCATTAAGGGATTACCAATTATTAAATTTGGCTATAGGCATTTAGCTTTTCGTTTATTACTTGAGGATCATCCACTGGAACCCAAGGGAGTTTATTTTTTGAAAAGCTTTTCAGATAAGCCATTTTTTAATTTTATTGGAAATTTAATTTCTAATTATAACTTATCCACAGGTAGTATTAAAGAGTATTTTGATGCTGTAAGTCTTAAACAGGACAATCAGTATATACATTATGCCTTAGACCCCTATTCTAAAATTGATTCTAACATGGAGCTTTATCAAAAGATAAAAAGAATTGATAGGGCCTATGCAACAGAAAAAGAAGAAACGTACGTAATTAGAATAACCAGAAAAAAATGGCCTATTGAACCCATTAAATGCTATCATTTTGCAACAAACTATTTTAAAACTGCAAAATTATTAGGCGCATTTAAGGTTAATGAAGTCATTCACTACACCTGGAATGAATCAAAAAAGGTATGAAAATTATAATTCTAGGAGGATCCGGTCAAATAGGTACTGTAATCACTCGAATGGTTACTAACGCTTTTCCAAATGCTGAGATTTTAAGTTGTTCAAGAAGTGGAAAAGGTCAAAACGGATACTCGTTTAATGTTTTTCAAAAAGACTGGAGTGTTTTTGGAAATGTGGATGTAATAATTAATTCGGTTGGAATTATTGCAGAGGAAGGTGAAAACACCTTTAAAAAGATTCACATTGATGTTGTAGAAAACATGCTTCATTCAAGAGCCAAAATGGGTAATCCAAAAATTATTCATATTTCGGTTTTAGGAGCGGATAGTCAATCTAAATCAGGGTATGCTTCAACAAAAGGATATGCGGATGAACTACTGAAAAAAGAGGAAAATGTCAATATAATTAGTCCAAGTTTTGTGTGTACGCCAGGAACAATGATGATTGGAAAACTCAAAATGTTGAATACGATGGCTAAATGGCAATTGGGATTTTTACCTTGTCCTGCTCATTTTCTCTCTGCAAAGTTTCAACCTGTTATGGGAGAGGATATCGCAGAATCAGTCATTCAAATGATTAAACAGGATTTAAAAGGGGAGCACATCTATGGCACGGGGCCAGAAATATATACTTTAGAGGATTGGATTAATATAGTAGGAAAAGGAAAAATCAAGATTATTCGTATCCCAAAGTGGTTAATCGATAAGCCGTTTAGAGTAGTTACTATTTTATTTCCCTTTATAATGAATAAGGATCAATACATTCTACTTGGAAAGGACAATATTCACGATAATTCTGTTTTAAAGAGGATTCTTGGAAGAGAACCAAAGAGTACGCGATCGTTCTGGGTAAAAGAATTGGCATAAAAAAAAGTCCTATCGAAATAGGACTTTTCATTAAAATCTATAGAATTTAAGATTATTTTCCAGCAAGCTCAGCTTGTCCTTCATTCATAACAATATTTTGTCGTCGAATGGATTCTTTGTGAATTAATTTCAAATATGTTTTTACAAATTCATCATCTAACCCCATAGCAACACCTAGAGCAATTCTTTTGTTAACAATTTCTTCCCATCTTCCCACTTGAAGAATCGTAACACTGTTTTCTCTTTTGTATTCACCAATTTGATCAGCGACTTTCATTCTCGAAGCAATTTTTTGGAAAATATCATCATCCAATTCATCAATTTCTCTTCGAAGTGCTTCGAGCTGATTTGCATCTGCTGTTTCAACATTTTCTTTTCGGAACGTTAAACCGTCTAATAATTCTGTTAAACCAGAGGGTGTTACTTGCTGTGCAGCATCCGACCATGCAACTGTTGGTGTAATATGAGACTCTATCATTAAGCCTTCCATGTTTAGATCAAGAGCTTTTTGACACACATATGGAAGTAATTCTCTATTACCTGCAATGTGGGAAGGGTCGTTCACAATATCCAACTGAGGGAATTTTCGCATCATTTCAATGGCCATATCCCACTTAGGTAAATTTCGAAAAGGAGTTTTTTCATATGTAGAGAAACCTCTATGTATAGCTCCTAATCGAGTAATTCCTGCTGCAGCTATTCGTTCTAACCCCCCTTGCCATAAAGCGATGTCGGGATTAATTGGGTTTTTAACTAATACAGGGATGTCTACTCCTTTAAGGGCATCTGCAACTTCCTGAACAGAAAACGGATTAACAGTTGTTCGCGCACCAACCCATAAAATATCAATACCTGCTTTTAAACACGCTTCAACATGAGCTGCATTTGCTACTTCAGTTGCAGTCAATAAACCTGTTTCAGCTTTCGCTTTATTTAACCATTCTAAACCAACTTCACCAATACCTTCAAAGGAACCAGGACGGGTTCTTGGTTTCCATATACCAGCACGTAGTACGTTAACTCTTTTATCTTTGGCAACATCTCTTGCTGTAGTTAGTACTTGCTCCTCTGTTTCCGCACTACAAGGACCAGAAATGACCATATGATCATTGATCCCTAATCCCCAGTCTTTTATTCTTTTAATATTCTCTAAACTCATTCTACTATTTTTCAAAAAATTCCCAAAATGGGTATACAAAGATAAGACAAAGTTTTTTCGCTCCAAATTTAATTTGTCAATTAACAATAATTTAAAGTTGATTCAAAATAAAATTTTAACCAACTAAATTTTAATCCTATGTTTTTCTGAATAATAGGCGATAACAAATAATAATTTGCCAAATTTTATTAAATCGGAATAAGATTTTTTGGAAATACATTTATTGCACGAAATTAAATTACTTGAACGAATAGTGTACAGAAATTAAATAATATGGATTAGGTAACTTTTCAGAGAAGGAGGGAAGTTCAATACCTCTAGAAATTTTTGCTCTTATATTCGCTACTTCATAATGTACACCAAGTCCTAGTGTTTGGTTTGAATAATAATCAAAGTTAAAACCAATATCTCTTAATAAATCTTTCGAAAGAAATCCATGTTCCGAACCAATTTGATAAAAAACAAAATTGCTTGATTTAAGAAAAGTAATGCTTAAATCTGTAAGAAATTGATCGTTTTGAAAACCCCAATACTTAGAATAGGTGCCTGAACATCCAAGAATAGTATTTTTTATGCTTATTCCACTTATGATGGTAGTTATATCAGGTTTTAAAGGGTAGTTAACTAAGAATCCCACTTTCGCATAACTTACATGTAAACTATCGAGTCCTTTGAAATTGTATTTTAAATAAGTTCCAAATGGTAAGTCGATATTTTTGATTGTATGTTGGGTTCCAGGTTCAGAAGGATCCGAAACCAAAATACTAGATAGATTCACATTGTACATGAAATATTTAATGCCTAAACCAATTCCTACATCAAACTGTTTTATGAATAGTCTTTTGGCATAAGTTACCTGACAAGAATTAATGGATTGGTTTGTCGACATGAAATCGCTAAGAACTTGAAAGTTTAACCCGTTTTTACTATTAATTTTCCAGTTTATCTCACCTAAGTAGGTGTTAAATGAATTGTCAATATCAGGGTAATCGTTTTGGTATCTAACTCCAATAGAGCTTTTTTTATGTGATATCGCATTGGATGGGTTTAAATATACATCTCTATCGTTTCTATCATAAAAAATAGCAGTTTGCCCAGATAAAAACAATTGGCAAAATAAAAGGAATAATACAATGTAATTACTTAAATAGTTCAACGGTTCCTTTTATAATTTCTTGTTTACTATTTATTAAAAGTTCAACGATATAAATATAAACACCACTCTCGCATGGTCTACCCATATAGCTGCCATCCCATCTTTGATTAACATCAGTGGATGTGTAAATTAACTTTCCCCATCTAGTGTAAATTTTTAGTGAATAATTACTCTGATTTATTTCAGGTCCCCATAAATCATTTACCCCATCACTATTTGGAGTAAACTGGGTAGAGATTTGATCTTTAATTTCTTGTACAGATTGCCCATATCCGAGATTAAATCCAGTAATTAAAATAAGGGATAATATGATTCTCATAGTACTAGTCTTTCGCCATCCAGGCTTTTGAATTATGCGAAAGCTTAATCTTTGCTAATGCTTTAAGTGCTTTTATTTTTTGTCCATAAGAACCGTAAGCAACTCTATATAATCCAGATTTAGAACGCCCTACAATTTGAGCGTTTGAGTAACCCGTTTTTTGAAGTTGCTTTACCATTTTGTGCGCATTGGACTTTATACCAAAGCAACCTGCAATGATATGGTAAGGTAAGGAGGTCGGCTGGGAATCACTTTTTACAATTACCTTAGATTTTTCAATTGAATTATTTTCAATTGCAGACGTTTTAGTTGTTCTAGCGAATAACTTCTCTTTTTCTTTTCTTTCAGCCTGAATTTCTTGAATTCTCTCTAGATTTGGCTCTTCATCTAAATGACCTCGATCTCTAAATTCTTGTCGATCCTCTTCATTGAATACAGTATTTACAGGATCAACATGCTCTAATGGAACATGAGTCTTCTCATTCACCGTGTTTGATCCAAATGAAAGAGGGGGAATGGAGAGAGATTGCTGTTGAACGTCAGTCCCCATTGTTGAAAAAGTTTGAAATAAACCGAATCCAATGATTAATGCGATTCCTGCTGCAATAGATGATGTTTTAGCAATTCGAAATAATCGAGGAGTAGCTATCTTTTTATCCAAACCACGTTCAATTCTACTAGCTAGATCAATTCTTTGCACAGGTTTTGCATGCACGTTGGTTAAACCAAAAGAAGTGCTGGCAAAGTTGGTTTCATTAAACTGTTCAAAAACGAGATTTCCTTCTTTATTTAGTACAAATGAACCCAATCCGTCTAATTCTAAGTAATTGGTAGCGGCTAGTTCATTTTGCCAAAATTCAACTTTTGCTTCAATTGCTTTAAGTGCGTCTTGGTAACTCAACCCTGTTTTCACAACAATCGATTGAGCTAAAAAACCATCATTTTTTGAAAGTTGCACGTTGAAGGAGATATTTTTCCCGGGTGGAATTAGAATATTTTTAGTAGGCTCTAACACAGCGGGGCGAAAATGAGTGACGAAACCACCAAAGTTTGGAATCACTAAGAAGTCTTCGTCAATCAGTAATTCTTTCGCTATTTTTTCTAGTCTAATTTCCATTTTTGAGGTCAGTAAAGGTATAAAAAACAAAGGCTTTTACAACATATAATTTACGATGAAAAAAGCGTAAAGTTCAACCCATTCATTTACAACTTATTAACAAAATGTCTTGGAAGATAATCTTCTATTTAAATGAATTCAGTCCCTTGAGTATTTAAATTTAAAAGGATTGTTAACTTTGGAAAATTAATCATGTTTCAGTTAAGTCAATATATCGGAGACTTTGGGGTTCAATTATATGTAATTGGGTTAGTACTTACTACGGTATTTTTTCTTTATAAGGAAATTTACAATACTTCAATTGTTTTTTTAGCTGCTGTAGCATTTTTGATTGTACCTGGCGTTATTAAAACGGAAGATGTTTTGCATTCGTTTGCCAATGAACAGGTAGCGGTTATTGTAATGCTTCTGGCCATTGGACAATTTTTAAAAAGGAGCCCTGTTATTGAAGAATTATTTCAGAAACTTTTTTTAAAAACAAAAGGGTTTTACAGTTTCACAGCAAAAATGTCTGTGTTTGTATCGATGTTTTCAGGGGTTATGAATAACACGCCTCTCGTTGCTTTATTGCTACCTTATGTTACAGAGTGGGGAAAGAAAAATAAAATATCGCCTAGTAAATTATTAATCCCGCTTTCTTTTGCCGCTATAATGGGAGGTGGACTAACCTTAATAGGAACCTCAACGAATCTTATTGCAAATAGTATTTTAGTTTCGGCAACTGGGAATGAGTTGGGGATGTTTTCGTTTTTTATCATCGGAGCTCCGCTTGTATTTATTGGTATTCTTTACATCTTACTCTTTGGAAATAGAATGCTTCCTGAAAATAAGGGTATGATCTCAAAATTTCAGGAAAATAAAAGGGAATATTTGGTAGATCTTTTGGTAAAAGAGGGATCTCCATTGGTAGGGAAAACAATTGGAGAATCCAACTTAAGAAGTTTAAATGGTCTTTATTTAGTAGAGATTGTAAGACCAGACAAAGTAAGAACAGCCCCAGGACCACAAGAGATTATGAGGGCGGGAGACTATATTATTTTTGCAGGTCAAACGGAAAACATTGTGGATGTACTCAATATGGATTTGGGATTGGAAATGCCAAATGAGCTCAGTCAATTGCGATCTAAAAAAGAAGTGGTTGAGGTCATAATGCCATTTAACTCTACGCTTTCAAAAAAACAAATTAAGGACACAGATTTTAGAGCCAGATTTGATGCTGCAATTATTGCCGTTCGAAGAGATGGTGAAAAATTATACGGAAAAATAGGAGAGATTACCTTGCAAAAGGGAGATATGATGCTTTGTGTAGCAGGGCATGATTTTTATAAACGAATTGAGCGATCAAAAGAATTAACATTGATATCGAATGTACGACAGCTTCAAGATATTGATGGGAGAAAATCACGTGCGCTAATCATTGCAACAGCAATTTCTATTTTTTTACCAGCCATTGGAGTAATTAGTTTGTTCCAGTCTTTACTCCTGCTTTTTGTATTCCTAATGTTATCTAAAGTGGTCTTGTTTGGTGAGGTTAAGCGATCAATTAATATTGGGCTAACTACCATTATGGGCGGGGCGCTATCGATTGGAGTGGCGATGGATAAAAGTGGTGCTGCGGAGCTTATTGCTGCAAATGGGTTAGCTATTCTTGAGCCATTAGGTCCTATTGGGATTTTAGCAGGGGTGTATTTGATTACAAATATTTTAGCTGCCTACATG
The DNA here is from genome assembly GCA_002722245.1 of Flavobacteriales bacterium. Lineage (GTDB taxonomy): Bacteria > Bacteroidota > Bacteroidia > Flavobacteriales_C. The sequence continues at coordinate 59,704 of PBLA01000002.1, forward strand.
ACTAATATTGCGGCTGTTTCAATCATTCTACCAGTTGCAATTAGTTTTGCACAGGTGAACCATTATGATTTGATGCCCTTTGTTTTTTGTGTTGCATTTGCAGGTTCCAAAACTTTTCTTACTCCTATTGGATATCAAACAAATTTAATGGTATACGGTCCTGGAGGATATAATTTTAGAGATTATTTCAGATTCGGATTCCCATTAACTGCGTTATTCATGGTAACGACTCTTTTTATTCTTAAGGTATTATATTTCTAATTGTACGTTATTTGACTTTTTAGGAAAAAGGTTGGAGTACATTTGTTTTATGAAAAATATCAGCTTCATCTTACTGTTATCGATCGCCTTGTCAAGTTGTCTTTCCTCGGTGAGTAATAAAATTGTGAAACAGGAGAGAATGACTAAAAAAGAAAAGGCTCTTGCTATTTTAAATAGGGCATGGTTGACCCATGGAATGGATCAAATGAGTAAAAAAAAGGTATATGAAGTCATAGCAACTAATCATTGGAAAGGCATACAAGGTAAATTTGGTAAACTTTGGCCAAATCAAAAACAATTAATGAAGCTACAATATGCTGTGGGTACATTCGATTCAAAAGTTACTTTTTTAAATGGAAAAAAACAGGGAGAGGAACGAGGACTACAGGCATGGAAATATTATGTAAAAGAAAAGGGGGACTCTGTTCTTGAATTTAAAAAGAAAACACATCGTAAAACACAATTCGGATTAGCGGCCTTTCACTACTTTTTTGAGTTACTTGATCGATTAAAAAAAGTGGACTTAATTGCCTATGCAGGAGAAAAAACATTTAATGGGAATCAGTATGAACTAGTTTTTATTACTTGGGAAAAGCTAGAAAAACATCCTGAACATGATCAGTATGTATTATGGATTAACAAAAAAACAAACATGATGGATTATGTGCATTTTACAGTTCATGATACGCCTTTTCCAGGAAACATGGTCACAGGAAGTGTTGAGTTTACTCAGTTCAAGACTATTGAGGGCGTGAAAATTCCATTTGAACAAATCGTATATGTTGGCGATCCAAAAGCAAATCAAAACAAATACTTGCATAAATTAACAGTAAATGATTTTAAGTTTGATGCATTTGATAAACAAGTACTCTATCCTAAAAAAGAATTGATGTCTATTGGTGATTCAAAGTAATTCATCGAGTTAGCTGCGTTCTAAGACGATGAGGAATAGTTTCTATGTGTAGATGGATTGCGGAGGGTTATTTACCTCTTTAAAAAAAGGAGTTTACTCCCCTTTTCTTGACCTGTAGTTTTTATAAATCTTAATGCCCGCCATTAAGGCTAATGATACACCAATTAACCCACCAACCCCAATCAATGCATTCATTTCATTTTGAAGTTCTACAAGGAAAACAATGGCGAATAGGAGTAAAGTAGCAACTTCATTCCATAATCGCATTTTTGCTGAAGTAGTGGTGACAATATCATTCTTAAACTTCTTAAAAATTGATCCACACACATGATGGTATGCAATTAAAAGTAATACAAAAACAAGTTTAGCATGCATCCATGGCTCCGTAAACAAGTCGGGCTGAACTGTTAAAAGAGCGCTTCCAAAAATAACGGTAAGCACCATACTTGGCCATGCAATAATGTACCAGAGGCGCTTCATCATTATTTTATATTGCTCCGATAGAATGGATTTCTCAGGCTCTACTTTGTCTTGAGCCTCGCAGAAGTATACAAATAATCGCACCATGTAAAATAATCCCGCAAACCATGTGACTACAAAAATGATGTGTAATGATTTTATATATGCAATGCCTTCTGCTGTCATTATTATTCAAAGTTGATAACTTCCGAGGGATTTAGAGGTGATCCTTTAAACCATATTTCAAAATGTAAATGAGGACCTGTAGTAAATTCACCACTGTTTCCAACAATTGCAATTACCTCTCCAGCCTTTACAATATCACCCTCTTTTTTCAAAATAACGGAATTATGTTTGTAAATACTAATCAATTCATTGCTGTGTTGAATAGCAATAACATGTCCGGTTTCTGCTGTCCATGCGGCTAATACAACTTTGCCATTTAAAATACTTTTTACACCTGCGTCTTCTTCCGAAACAACATCAACTCCATAGTGGCCCTCGTCTAACTTAAACTCTTTTGAAATCATTCCAGAAATCGGTTTAAAAAAATGGAAATATGCGAGAGATTTCGATTCTTCAAAAATGGAAAAGTTTATAAAATTGTCCGGAAGCATTTCATCCTTTTCATTTTTTAATGCGATTTTCTCAAGGGACATATTATTTATAGAATCAACAGGAATCCCAAAGTCTTTTAATGCCGAATCCACTTTTAAACTATAGCTGATTTGACCATCTACCTTTTCTTGAAGATTAAATAAACGTTTTTGAACCTCCAGTAACTGAGCATGATCGGATGCTGATTCATAACCTGGAATGATAAACGATTTTATGGGAGTGAATGCGATAAGTGTATAAGTTAATCCGGATACTGCAAATGCGGCAAAAGCGATCCATACCATTAATCTACCTCGTGAAATATCTCTACTATATACTTCGAGCAATAAATCTTTATTAACGATTGAAAGGTGATACCTTACTTTTAATCGCTCCCAAAAATTATTTTTCTCTTTTTTCTCCTCCACTTATTCAAATAATGATTTTAGCTCTCCGGCATCTTTCGCATCCATTTTACCCGCCATAATTAGATTTAATTGGCGTCGTCGGAGGGCTCCCTTATACTTCTTTTTTTCATCTTCAGATTCAGGAATTAATTCTGGAACCTCAATAGGACGACCAAGTTGATCAACGGCAACAAATGTGTAAATTGCTTCATTATGTCGTCTTTTTTCGCCTGTAACATGGTCTTCCACCCAAACATCCATAACAACCTCCATACTAGAGGTGAATGCACGAGATACTTTTGCTTCAATTGTAACGATATCGCCTAGTCGGATGGCTTTTTGAAAAGCAACTTTTCCTACTGATGCTGTAACTACCACTCTTCTGCAGTGTCGATGGGCACTAATAGCACCAACAACGTCTAACCAGTTTAACAACTGCCCACCCATTAAATTTCCTAAAGTATTGGTGTTATTTGGCAAAACAATGTGCGTTGCCGACGCATAAGTACTTCCTGCTGTAACCGCTTTCATAGTCCTAAAATAGGTAATTTGAGTCAGTATTCCTTGTTAAACTCCATTGCCACTCGTAATCTCCCTATATATAAGAAGGCTAAAAGCAGTCTAAACTATAGTAATACGTTTTTAACTCGTCCTACTTTTCCATTAGTTAGCATAACCTTGATTCCATGAGGATGATACTGAGATTTTGTAAGTAATTTCTTTACGGTTCCTTGAGTTAATTCACCTGTTCGTTGATGATGTTTTTGAACGATTTCTACCTCATACAAATACTTCACATTTCTTCTATATCTTCCGTCTGTTTCGTCCGTTTCCATGTGTTTACAGATTTGTAGAATGTGTTGAGTTTGGCAATGAATGTAACGGAGCAAGCTTATGAAAATTCGCTTTTAATGGCATTAATCAATTTATCACTCTCCTTTTTAGTAATGTTCATTGGAGGTAATAATCGTAAAATATTTGGATTAGCACATCCACCTGTGAAAATATGATGTTTTGTTAAAAGACCGGATCGTAGAGCTTTTCCATCTCCTTTAATCACCAGTCCTAACATTAACCCTCTTCCCGTAATGGCTTCAATAGCGTCAATTTTTGATAATTCCTCTTTTAAATATTCACCTTGATGTTTCGCATTTTCAAGGAGGTTTTCTTCCTCAATAACCTCTAAAACGGCTGTTCCCGCTGCCGAGGCCAGATGATTTCCACCAAATGTTGTTCCAAGTAAACCGAAACTTGGTTTAAACGCAGGACTTACAATAATCCCTCCAATTGGGAAACCATTACCCATTCCTTTTGCCATGGTAATAACATCAGCTTTTATTCCCGCGTGTTGATGCGCGAAGAAATCTCCAGTCCGACCATAACCACTTTGGACTTCATCTAAAATTAAAACAACACCAAATTTATCTGCCAAATCTCTCAAACCTTTTAAGAACTCCACGGTTGGTTCAATGATACCAGCAACTCCTTGAATCCCCTCAATAATGATACCTGCTACATCACCATCCTCAAGTGCTTGTTCAACCGGTTCCAATTCGTTTAACGGCAGATATTGAGTAGTAATGGATCCATTAAAGGCAGCCTTTATTTTTGGACCATCAGTTACCCGTAATGCACCCATTGTTCTTCCATGGAATCCTTTTTCGAAAGCTAAGATCTTTGATTTACAGTTATGAAAACTTGCCATTTTCAAGGCGTTTTCAACAGCCTCTGCTCCGCTATTGCAAAGAAATAACTGGTAATCATCATATCCAGATAGTTTCCCTAATTTCTCAGCCAATTCTGTTTGAGTATTGTTAATAACAGAATTTGAGTAAAAGGCAATATTATCCAATTGATCTTTTATTCTTTTTACATAATGGGGGTGTGAATGTCCTACGGAAATTACAGCGTGACCACCATAAAAATCTAAATATTCTGTCCCATGCTTATCATATACATAAGCTCCCGAAGCCTTTACGGGTTCAATTGGGAATAATGGGTATACATCAAATAATTTCATTTTGGTTTAATTAAAAGTTTGTGATTGATTTAAAAAGCAACTGTTTTTAGTCTCAATCCTGTCCTCTCGTCTAATCCAAATAATAAATTCATGTTTTGAACTGCCTGACCAGACGCTCCTTTTAATAAGTTATCTATTGCACTTTGGATGTAAATATTTCCATCATGTAATTCAACTTGGATTACACATTTGTTCGTGTTTACAACTTGTTTCAAATCTAATCCCTTCTCAACGAAGTGAACGAAAGGCGCATCAGCATAATAATCTGTATATAATTTCTTAGCTTCTTCTAATGTCCCATCAAACTTGGTGTAAACACTCGCTAAAATCCCACGAGTGAAATTCCCTCTGAATGGAACAAAATTTACAGCCTGATTAAATGATGGCTGCAAGTGCTTTAATGTCGCCTTAATTTCCTTTAAATGCTGGTGATTAAATTGCTTGTAAACCGAGATGTTTCCGTTTCTCCAAGAGAAGTGAGAAGTATCTGTTGGTACTCTTCCGGCTCCTGTAGAACCAGTCACAGCACTAACATGAATATCTTCTTTGATTAATCTAGCCTTAGCTAGAGGCAATAAAGCAAATTGAATTCCTGTTGCGAAACACCCAGGGTTTGCAATTTTTATAGCTCCTTTTATGGCTTCTTTTTGGAATTCAGGTAATCCGTATACAAATCCACTTTTATCACTTTCGAACTCTTCGATTGAGTGACGGAAATCCGTGCTTAAGTCAATTATTTTTGTGCTTTCCGAGATTGTATTCTCTTCTAAGAAAGTTTTTGAAGTCCCGTGCGGTAAACACAAGAAAAGTACATCAACTTCAACTAATTTATCCGAAAAAACCAAATCAGTTTCTCCCAATAAATCCTTATGCGTAGCATAAACTGGATTTCCAGCTTGCGACGTACTGTAAACATATTTTATATCAACCTCAGGGTGGTTAATGATGATTCGAAGCAATTCTCCTCCTGTATATCCTGCTCCTCCGGCAACTCCAACTGTAATCATAGTTAATAGTTTTTAGTCTAGGATTGAACCATTGACTGCATTAAAAATAATGTTAGGAACTGCTGCGATTTTAGAGAATCCTCTCACATCATTTCCGTCCCAAAGCTTATTCATTTCACCATACTGTGCGGCTGAACTATTCATTAAGTCGTGCTTGCTTTCAATTCCTAAAACCTGGAAGTGATTTGGTGACAGCTTAATCTTGGCAGTACCAGTAACATACTTTTGAGTATCCTGAAGGAATGTTTCAATGTTTCTCATTACGGGGTCTAAGTATTGACCTTCGTGTAATAAGTTGCCATACCAATTAGCTAATTGCTCCTTCCAATATAACTGCCATTTTGCCAAAGTATGTTTTTCCAACGTGTGGTGTGCTTTGATTATGATTAGTGGTGCAGCAGCCTCAAAACCTACACGACCTTTGATTCCAACAATTGTATCACCAACGTGAACATCTCTACCAATTCCGTATTGACAAGCAATTTCGTTCAACTTGTTAATCGCTGAAATAGGATCTAGATCCTCTCCATTGATTCCAACAACCTCGCCTTTCTTAAATGTTAATTCCACTTCCTCAGAATCATGTTTTTGAATTTGTGATGGGAATGCTTCTTCAGGTAAGAACTCGTTTGAAGTTAACGTCTCTTTTCCACCTACAGATGTTCCCCAAATTCCTTTATTAATTGAGTAGGCTGCTTTACTCCAATCACCGTCCACACCATGCTTTTCTAAGAATTCAATCTCTTCCTCCCGCGATAGTTTGTTGTCACGGATTGGGGTGATGATTTCAGCCTCAGGGTAAATAATGTGAAAAGCCATGTCGAACCGAACTTGATCGTTACCAGCACCCGTTGAACCATGAGCAATAGCATCAGCTTTTAATTCTTTTGCATATTGTGCAATAGCAACAGCTTGGAAAATACGTTCAGCACTCACCGATAATGGGTAGGTGTTATTCTTTAGAATATTCCCAAAGATTAAGTATTTTATACACTTGTCGTAAAATTCTTGCGTAACTCTAATCGCCTTGTATGACGCTAAACCAATCGTATTCGCTCTGTTCTCCACAAAGTCTAATTCCTCTTGGCTAAATCCACCCGTATCAATTAATACAGCATGTACCTCATACCCTAAATCACCCAAATACTTTACACAGTAAGTTGTATCTAAACCTCCACTGTATGCTAAAACTACTTTTTTCATCTTTTCACTTTTAACCCATTAACCTACAAACGTATATGCAAAATTACCGAATTTTAAGGGAATTTTTCAATTATCTTTAGATCATGTTCAAAGCACCGCTTTTGTTATCGAATCAATTATTAAAGGCTACTTGGGAAAAACATGAATTAGTATTTAAACGTCCGGCCAAAACTTCTCGTGAAATATTTAACACCAAGGACACTTATGTGCTTAAAATATCTTTTGAAGATGAAGCGATTCAGGGTTGTGGAGAATGTAGTCCACTATGGACATTAAGTATTGATCCAAAGGATGAATATACCGATAAATTGGATTGGGTTTGTTCAAACATCAATTCGTGGAATGAATTTTTGTATTCAGATGAACTTTCGAATTATCCCAGTATCCAGTTTGGGATAGAAACAGCGTTGCTCGATTTACAACATGGTGGAAAGCAAATTGTATTTCCTTCAATATTTACAGAAGGAAAAGATGAAATTGAAATCAATGGTTTGATTTGGATGGGTGATTACAAATACATGGCCCAACAAATCGAAGAAAAAATTTACGCAGGTTTTAATTGCGTTAAACTTAAGATAGGAGCAATTGATTGGGAACAAGAAAAGGACTTGCTAAAAAATATCAGAAGTCGTTTTTCAAAGGAAGAAATAGAATTAAGAGTTGATGCAAATGGAGCATTTTTGCCTCAAAACGCTATGGAAAAGCTAAAAGTTTTAGCGGATTTAGAGATTCATTCTATTGAACAACCAATCATGGCAGGACAATTAGAAGAAATGGCTCAATTGTGTGCAAAAACACCAACACCAATTGCCTTAGACGAAGAGCTTATTGGGGTAAAAAAAATATCCGATAAGCGGGCTTTACTTGAGTGTATACAACCAGAATATATCATTTTAAAGCCAAGTTTAATTGGGGGTGTTAAGTCTTGTAATGAGTGGATCTCTCTTGCTGAAGAATTGAATGTTGGTTGGTGGGCAACTTCTGCACTTGAAGGGAATATCGGTTTAAATGCTATTGCTCAATTTGCATATCAAACGGGGAATAAAATGCCTCAAGGACTTGGCACAGGTCAACTTTTTGAAACTAATTTTGATGCTCCAATCGAGTTAAAAGGTAATTTGGTGTGTTTTAAAAAGTAACTATTTTTCGAGTGATAATTAAAAGGGGAACTATTATTTCTTCTTCTCATTTGGATCCATCAACATTCCTGTACACAAACAGTGTTTTTTGTCCGTCCGCGTGAGAATATCATAATTCACACAACTTTGACACCCCTTCCAAAATTGTTCATCATCAGTTAGTTCACTAAAAGTAACTGGACGATACCCTAATTCCGAATTAATTTTCATTACAGGAAGCGAAGTGGTTAATCCAAAAAGTTTTGCTGTTGGAAACTTTTCTCTTGAAAGTTCAAACGCTTTTTGCTTTATTTTTTTTGATAAGCCTTGCCCGCGGTAATCCTCGTGTACAATTAAACCTGAGTTCGCAACATATTTATCATGTCCCCATGATTCAATGTAACAAAAACCTGCAACGATGTCGCCATCTAAGGCAATAATAGCCTTTCCTTCCTCGATTTTTTGAACGATGTATTCAGGTTTTCTTTTCGCAATTCCAGTTCCACGTTTTTGTGCGGCATCTTCAATCATGCTCACAATCTTGGTTGCGTATGTCGTATGATTTTGGTTTGCTACTTGAATATCGATTGCCATTCTTTTTAAATTTATAAGATGATAAAGAGGTTGATTAACAGTTTTTTACGCTTTTTCACGCCTGATAATGCTCCTCCTCAAAAGAATGGTTAAAGCCATGATATTTTTGACTACATCGTTCATAATGGAAAGACAAAAATACTTAAAAAATTAAAAGTTGGCTGTAGAACAATGTTTTCCATTTACATTTATGGCTTAATTTTTTATCATGAGATATTTAATTGGTATCCTTTGCGTTCTTTTATTTTCATCCTTGCACGCACAATCAAGTAAGGAGGATTTAATTCAATATTGTGAGTTCCTAACTCACCAACAGGTGGATTCTTTAATGCAGTATTTCCATCCTAAACTTTTTGAGTTTATTTCAAAGGAGGAATTAACCAAAACGTTGCGCTCTGTTTATGGAGATTCATCCATGGTTGTGTCATTGGGATCGCCTAAAAAAATTAATCTTAAAAAGAGTTTTATCCTTGAGGGAGTTACTTATGAGGTTTTAACGTACCAATTTGACATGAACATTATGTTTGCTGATACAGCCTCAGAAGCGTCATCTTTTGAATTTATTTATGCGTTAATGAAAGCGCAATATGGAAAGAAAAGAGTGAATAAAAATGAGAGTAAAGAATCAATTAATGTGCTGGTGGATAGTAGAAATATTGGAATTCTTGATCCCAATCAAAAGAACTGGATTTTTATTAATTATAAATCTAAAAAAGATCCGATTTTAGGAAAGTTGCTATCCGACAAGGCGTTGAAAAAACTTTAATTATCGTGTGAGTACGATGTAGTCATTGAGTATTGTTTTTAAGAATTGCGTTCTTTTTTTGGGTGCTTTTTGAATATCCAATTCCTTACAAATTTTTTCAGTTAACTCAATCAATAACTTTTTGTAGTGCCGATTCGGATTTGTTTTTGCTCGGTCAAGTGTATTTTTAAGTAATAACATATCTTCCTCTGTAAATTTTACAACCCCTTCGTATTGGGGTTCGTAATCTTTTTGAGTCTTTATTTTTAACACATCTTGAATCGACATTTGATTCCGCGGACTGGTTTTTATAACGCAGGTGTCCCCAACAATATCACCTAGTCGCTGATTATAATCATTACTCATTATTGTTAAAATGGCAACACTTCCTCCCGAAAGCATAATATCTACTAGACGGAACATCCATCGTTTTCCATAGTCACTAATGTCCATTTGTTGGCCATTGCATTTAACAACCTTAATACCTAACGCTTTTTTACCGATGGATTGTCCATTCCACATGGCCTCACAAAAAAAGTGATAACCTATGAAAACGGGGAAAATAAAAAATACAGTTAAAATGAAAATCATCTCGCTACTTGAACCGCCCGCAGCCACCCAAAGCCATGAAATAAGTACAAAATAAGTACCAACAATAATAGTGTCTAACAAAAAAGCAAGAATACGCTCTAATAAACCCGCTAATTCATAATCAATGGCTACATTTTGAGTTGTATTTATGCTAATTGAACGCATTGTTCTGCCAAAATAAGAATAATTAAGACAAATTATTTTGCCTTTAGAAGGATAAACAGCATTTTTATCCCTTCATTTACTCATAAATTGTTGCATTGCGAGAAACCACATTCATAAAGCAGAAGAAGAAAAGCTGGAAAAAGTTTGAGCAATTGCAAAAAAAAAGCAAAGCAGATCCGGACAAATTAACCCAGTTATTTGTAGAAATTACGGATGATTTGAGCTACTCCAGAACATTTTATTCAAAACGTTCGGTTAGGGTATATCTAAATTATTTGTCTCAGCTCGTTTTTTTAAAAGTAAATAAGAATAAAAAAATAAATGTGTCTAAATTTATTCGGTTTTGGACGCATAGTCTTCCTCTCGAATTTGCCCGAAGTTGGAAAGCGATGGTTTTAGCGCTTTTTGTTTTTACAGGCTCAATGGTTATTGGTATTTTATCCACGGCGAATGATATTGATTATGCGCGTCAGATCATGGGGCGCTCTTACATTAATCGAACCGATGACAATATCGCCAATGGAGATCCAATGGCGATCTATCATCAAGGCGCTGGAGCAGCTTGGTCCACATTTGGATTAACCGCAAACAATACTATGGTTGCGGCTCGAACATATACCTCTGGTATAATTGCAGGACTTCCTTCCATTATTATTATGGTTAAAAATGGAATTATGTTAGGGACGTTTCATTATTATCTCTATCACAAAGGCGTATTAGAGGAGTCCATGTGGATTATTTGGATTCATGGCGTCTTAGAAATCTCGGCTATTGTTTTAGCAGGAGGAGCAGGATTAGTTCTTGGTGGAGGATTATTGTTTCCTGGAACATATACGCGTTTACAGTCCCTTAGAATATCTGCAAAACGAAGTTTCAAAATAGCTTTAAGTACGCTTTTTATTTTGGTTATCTCTGGATTTATTGAGGGATCAATTACCCGATTTACGGATATGCCAATGGGGCTAAAATACCTTATTGTTTTAGGCTCATTAGCTTTTATATGTTTCTATTTTATTGCGTATCCTATTTACCTCTACATGAACAAAATAAAACCCGGGAAATTTTTCTTCAAGGATGACATACCTCATGTGAAAAAGAAGACGATTCAATTGGATAAAGTTCGAGAGTTAGGCGACATGTTTAATGATACGTTAAACCTTTACAGACAATTATTTCAAGATGTCATAAAAGGATGGTTAGTATCAGGAATTCCAATCGTTTTTGGCGTAATTATACATCACTTTTTTACAGAGACTGCTTACGATGAAGAGCTTTTTTGGTGGGTTAATTTAAAGAAAGTAATCGGAAGCACAACCATTGGCTTAGGTTATTTAACCGTGCTAACACTACCGATTTTTATGAGCGTCTTTTATGCGTTAACGATTTATCGCGACAAACAAAAGTTTAATGTTTTAGCCTATTTTAAATTTTTCTTATTGGGTCTTTTAAAACTATGGCCGCTGTATCTTGTTGTTGGATTATTTTTTATCGTTCCTTCAGGATTAACCATTTTCCTCACCATTGTATTATCACCTTTTATTTTTCTTTTTAGTTATGCCGGTTTCTATAGCAGTGACCAAGGGTATTTTAAAGCATTGCAGTCAGCGAGTAAATTAATTACGAAATCGTGGTTTGGATCCATTGGATTTTTCTTGTTACAATTGGTAATACCTATTCTATTGTTTGTAGCGATGTATTACTTATTTGGATCAAAAGGATTGGGTGGATTGGACATTATGTTTCAGTTTATACTCGAGCACATTGCTCCTTTTGTAGATAATTTAAATCCTTATGGTAATGGGTTAAATTTTCTCGTGTATTACATTTTTTATTTTGCAATTCTTTCGTTTGCTACGTTTGGATTGGTGATTCAATTCCACTCAGTTAGAGAGCGTATTCAAGGAATTACCTTGTATAATCGATTAAAATCCTTTGGAGCGAAACATAATTTATTTGAGCAAATTGATGAAGGGGAATATTAATAGGTTAATAGGGCTCACCTTAATGATGTTGGGTAATGTTTGCGTGGTAAATGCAAATAAATCAACTCAATTGTCAACGTCAATCCAAGTCAATGTCAATCCTTCCGATAATCAGCGCCAAGAGAAAAATCTTCTTTTTTCGGTAAAAAAAGAATTTAACGAAGAAGAGTATCAAAAAATCAAACAGGAAGTTGATTTGATAGAAGAGATGGAGCAAAAAAAATTAAAGGAGGATAGCTCGCAATTTGGATTAGGGTATGGTGTAGAGTACGGAAAAGATTATATCATTTATACTATAGACTCGATTACAGGAGAAGAAGTTTACAGAGAAACGCATCGAGGAAGTGGAGCTCAAGATGCAAGTGATGGCATTCAGCCTGATGCTCGTTCATATTCTAAGAATCAAAGAGCGTTTAAAAAAAGAATTGCTACTAAGCGAGAAAGAAATGAAAGACAACGTGTGAATCGTGCGTTAAAAAGAAAAGAGCAAGATGAAAAGGACGATGCGAGAAAGGAAAATCGGCGTAAAAATCAATCGAATGTTTCAATAAGTGGCGGATTTTTCAAAATTTTAATGCTAATTATTATTGCAGTGATCCTCGGGTATGCGGCGTATATGCTTTTTGTCAATAGCCCTGTAAAGGGGAAAAGCCATAAAATTCTTTATGATCAGGACATGAATCCAGAAATGGTTGAACTCTCAGAATTGGAAGTGAAAATTAACAACGCAAAGCAGGACACGGATTATAGAACGGCAGTTAGACTTTACTTTATTTGGGTAATCAAGGAGCTTTCTGATCGCGATTACATCGTTTGGAAAAAGCGAAAGACAAATTATAATTACCTGTTAGAGGTAAATAACAAAGAATTTCGCGATGATTTTGAATCATCAATTAAAAACTATGAGTTCATATGGTATGGTAAATATGCGCTTGGAAAATCCGATTTTGAGGGGGTTGAGAATCATTTCAAAAAATTAATTACGATTATTAATACCCGTGGCTAATTCCAAGAAATATATCATTATGTTCCTTTTAGTCGCAGGACTAGGAGTGCTTTTATATTTCTTAGGAGACGGTAAGATTCCACAGGAAGAAAAAGAGGAGAGAAGGGTTGAATCAATCAATTGGGAGAAGAACTATGATTCAGAAAACAAACATCCTTATGGTACGTATTTCATTCGTCAAATCTTAGATCGTGGAGTTCAAAATTTCTCTGTTGAGGAAATGGACGTTTCCGTGAAGACATATTTTGATAGTATAGGAAATCAGGAATTTAAAGAAAAAACCACCTACTTTTTTATAGGTAAATCATTGAATTTATATGATTCAGAAGTGGATACCCTTTTATCATTTGTCGCCAAAGGCAACAATATGTTTATTGCGGCTGAACATTTACCCTTGAATTTATTAGAAACTTTATTCATCAATTATGATCAGTATGCTTACACTGATTATAATGAAGATTCCATTGTTTCTTTAACTTTTGAAGAGAATGAGTTAAGTGGAGAATTTCTCCTTCGGAATGAGATACGTAAAAAACTTCTTCGGCAACGATGGCGCTATATAAACTATGGAGTTGATTTAAAGTATGAAGGTCAAAATAGAGGAAACATGGACAGCAGGCCATGTTATGTAGAGTTTCGCTATGGAGCAGGAATAATTTTAATACACACTGTTCCTCAGGCTTTTACAAACAATTTCCTAAAAACAACCAACGGAAGAGAATATGTTGAGCAAGCGCTCGCTTATCTTCCCGAATCCACTATTCTTTTTGACAATTACACACAGTATGTATATGACGATGGATTGATGGAAATTGATTATGGTCAACCCGGTGATTATTCAGATGATGGAAGAAGGTTGGGAGGAATGAACTCATTAAAATTTTTATTAGAGACACCAGCGTTAAGATGGGGGTATTTTCTCATTCTTATTGGGTTGGTATTGTTTGCAATATTTAGAGGTAAACGGCAGCAAAAAATTATTCCAACCATGGAATCTAATAATAACTCTTCTTTAGAGTTTTCGGAAACAATAGCGCGACTATACTTAAGTCAAAATCAGCACAATAAATTGATTGTCCACATGAAGAATATTTTCATTAATAAAATCAAAAACAAGTATTATATTGTGTATTCAGATGACGCTAAATATGCAGAACGAGTGGCTAAGAAGTCAGGAGTTGGAGTTCAGGAAATAAAAAAGCTCATGGACTTATTTAAAGGAGGGGCAAATACTTCAAATGTATCAGATGAATACTTAGTGAATTTGTATAAAAAGTTAAATGATTTTTATAAGAAAGCCAGATAAAATATGGATAGCAAGGACAACATAAACGCCGAAGAGAAAGAAGCATTACAATCCTCTTCCCTAAATGATCCAAAGGAACAGGAAGCTTCAGTTCAATCAAATCAAGATCAACAAAGAGTAATTGACACTAATCCTTATACTTTTTCACCGGAATCACGCATTAAGCTGGAGAAATTTCAAATGAAAGTGAAGGAGGTCAAAGAAGAAGTTCAAAAAATGATTATTGGTCAACATGAATTAATTGATCAGATCTTGTTGGCTATTTTTTCTAGAGGTCATGTTTTGTTAGAGGGTGTTCCTGGTATAGCCAAAACACTCACTTCAAAAGTCATTGCGAAAACATTATCCGTGGATTATTCACGAATTCAATTTACGCCGGATTTAATGCCATCTGATGTATTGGGAACATCTGTGTTTAATGTAAAAACATCGGATTTTTTTTACAAAAAAGGACCAATTTTCTCAAATGTGGTATTAATTGATGAAATAAACCGAGCTCCAGCCAAGACACAAGCCGCTTTATTCGAAGTAATGGAGGAACGACAGGTCACAAACGATGGTGAAACATTTAAACTGGATCCGCCTTTTTTTATTATTGCTACGCAAAACCCAATTGAACAAGAGGGAACCTATCGTTTACCTGAGGCTCAACTGGACCGTTTCCTTTTTAGGATAAAATTAGAATATCCTCATTTAAATGATGAAATTGAGGTGTTAAAACGATTTAAAAATAACATCAAAGAAATTTCATTTGATGAGATTCGTCCCCTATTGAGCGCGTCTGAGATTGATGAATTTCAAGAAGTGGTGGAAAATGTTAAAATTGAAGATCAACTCATTGAGTATATCGCTAAAATTATAGGAGAAACAAGAAATCATCCAAAATTATACCTTGGAGCTTCCCCTCGTGCATCGTTATCTATTTTGAAAACAGCCAAGGCAATTGCAGCAATAAGAGGAAGAGATTTTGTGATTCCAGATGACATTCAATATGTCGCTGAACCAGTTTTAAATCATAGAATTATATTGACGCCAGAAACTGAAATGGAAGGGATTTCGGCCGAAGACGTCATTGCAGAAATTGTCCAAAAAATAGAAGTCCCGCGCTAAACTCTTCATCCGTTCCTAAATGTTTTTATGAAAAGCAATAAATTAATCGCTAACCTGTATTTAACAAATTGGTTCTTCTGTTTGCTGGGGATCTCCTCTGCATTTTTTGTAGTGAGCTTCTTTTTTGAGTTTTTATTCTTCTATGCTCAACTGTTTGTAGCCTTAGTGTTTGCTTATCTCTTTGTTGATATTCTTATTCTACATGCGAGTAAATCTCGGATTGATGCCAAGCGCGATTTAAAAGAGCAATTGAATTTAGGAGAAGATAATCTTGTAAGACTTGAATTGACAAACAATTATAATATTCCTGTTCATTTAATGGTAAAAGATGAGCTTCCGTATCAATTTCAAATTCGAGATTTTGAACGGCATCTCGTTGTCCAGACAGGAGAAACTAAAGAAATAAAGTACCATCTTCACCCTGTTAAACGAGGAGAGTATACATTTGGATCACTGAATGTATTTATTGGAACATTTCTAAGAATGGCTCAAAGGCGTGTACGGTATTCTCAAGATTTTTCAGCTAAAGTATACCCTTCTGTGCGATTGATGAGAGAATTCGAACTAAAAGTATTTACGAACTCTAATTTAAGCCAAGGGGTGAAAAAAGTTAGAGTAGCAGGGAATGCTCAAGAGTTTGAACAAATTAAGCCCTATGTTAAAGGGGATGATTTTAGAAAAATAAATTGGAAAGCAACAAGCAGGAAAAGTGAATTAATGGTGAATCAATACCAAGATGAACGTTCCCAAAGTGTTTATTCATTAATTGATAAAAGCAGAACGATGAAGATGCCCTTTGATGGGATGACTCTTCTGGATCATAGTATCAACTCCTCACTCGTCATATCGAATATCGCACTTCGTAAGGATGACAAAATAGGATTAATGACATTTTCCGATAAATTAGGGGTACACATTAAAGCGGATAAACTTGGTGGTCAACTGCGCAAAATACTTGAGAACTTATACCGTCAAAAAACGCGTTACAACGAGGCCAATTTTGAAATGTTGTACTACGGGGTCAGACAACATATAAAAGGACGAAGTTTACTTTTTTTATACTCTAATTTCGAGAGTGTTTATGCAATGGAAAGAGCATTACCCATGCTTCGAAAAATAGCTAAGTTGCATTTACTCGTTGTCATCTTTTTTGAAAATACGGGATTGGTAGAGAAAGCAAATAAAAGGGCTGAAAATATAGATGGAATATATGTTCAAACCATCGCACAAAAAGCTGTGATTGAAAAACAAACGATTGCAGCCGAATTGAAAAAGTATGGGATTAATACCATTTTAACGACACCAGAAAAGTTAAATGTGGACACTATTAATAAATATCTGGAACTCAAGTCGAGAGGGTTGATATAAATGTTCCCTATTATGATTTCTTCCTTCTAAAGAGCCTTTTTTTACCATCTACCACAAATCTAACAGGAACCTGAAAAAAAACGGGTACATTCTTTCCTGATTGTTTTCCTGGAACCATATTGGGTAATTTTGAAATTGCATTCATTGCTGCATCGTCTAAAAGCGGATGAACTCCTTTTATAATTTCAACATCTTTTATGCTTCCATCTACTCCAACTACAAATCTAACATATACTGTTCCTTGAATGCTTTTTTCAATTGCCTTCTCTGGGATTATTATATTCTTCTCGATGAACTGACTTATTTTTTGTTTGGTACAAATAGAACGTTCTAAATTATTTCCATCTTTACAGTCAGAGTAGTGAGGCATTTCATTAGTAAAGGCGACGGGAGTTGTTGTTGAGTCTATAATTTTAGAAGAATCATTTTGACAAAATGAGTTTAACTGAATTAAGAAAAAGCAAAAAAACAAACTATGTTTCAAAATTAAAATCCTTTGGTGGAAAGACAAATAGCCTCCAATTCCTTAATGAATCGTCTTTTATTAAAATTAGGACCAAAAACAAACGCATCGGTAACAATAACTCGGTTCCGCATTTCATCTACCGTAGCCACACTAACGAAGGGTCCTCCCATCGTTCCATTTTTCATGTCCCACCAACCTTTTACCTCATATGCAAATTGTCCATTGATGGTTATATTTTTAGTGGCAACAGGGAAGTCTTTGTACACTTGCATGTAAGATCGCACAGAGTCTCTTGTTGTTTTTCCTTCAATATATATTTTAGTCACACTATCTCTTAGAGCGATAAATTTTTCGGGCGTGAAAATACCTTGGTCGGTGTAATTGAAAAAGTACGAAAAAACACCTGTTTGATAATAGCAATTTTTATGGTTGAATTTCTCGCACTTCATCTCTCCCTGCTTAAAGGCATAGAAGAAGTTTAAAGAATCCATTCCTAATCGATAACTTTTTGGAATGATCATACCTATTCCGTGGTTATTAAGAAGTCTATCTTCTAATTGATCGTTATTTTTTTTTCGTGCTAATTTTTGGATCATCGTTGTTCGATGATGATCAATTACTTGAAAGATTTCATCTTTTTTATTTTTAAAAAGTGTAATGGCAGCATCGCTTGTTTTTGCAGCCAATTGAACTACAATCTGTCCATCCGCGTACACGTTTTTTTTCACCGAAACACCTTCTTGGCTTACTTTTTTAGAAGTGACAAAAATGAGTAAAGCACGTTGCCGTTTAAATAATCGATTAAATACTTTGGAGCGCACAGTAGTGATATCAAACTCAGTTTCAGGATTAAGTAAGCCTTCAATTTGTCGTTCAAATACTGGTTGCACTTGTGCTTTTAATCCATTATCCCATAAAGGTTGATCAGCAATGATGTTTACTGTGCTATAACCTCCCACTGCTTCGGGAAGGTAGGAGAAATCATCCGAATTTTTTCCGCTTTCCTCTGAGCATGAGAAAAAGAAAACAACAAGGAGTATAATTCCAAAATATCGCATGGTCTTTAGGTAGACTTTATTTTAATTTTCATTCCAGGTTTAAGTATTTTTCTGGATGAAATATGATTCAGTTTCATAATATCATTTGCCGACACACCTTGATATTTCTTAGCAATATCCCATAAAGTATCCCCTCTACGAATAGTATAATAGAGGTAACCATTGTAGGTTTCTTCATTTTTTATGCTGTAACCACGGGAAGAAGAATGGGTATTGTGTGTGAAAACAATCATTTTCTGACCAGGATGAATATAGGCTTTACTTGATATATTATTCCATTCCCTTAAATCAGATATCCTTACGTTGTATCGTTGCGCTATGAGTCCTAAACTCTCTCCTTTACGCACATGATGTATTAGCTCAGTGCGATTAGCATATAAATCTGAAGGAGCATCAACCTTATTTTTTGTTTTATAGTTGTAAATGCTATTCTCGTTGGCTAAAAAGTCCCCCACAATAGATACTGGTAATGTAATGGTGTATTTAACTGTGTCGGAAGATTTAACAGGAATATAGGCCCTCTTATATTGAGGATTAAGAAAAATCAAGTCTTTAAGGGATATACAGAGCACATCTGAAATTTGGCTTAAATGAATTGCCTGTTGAATGGTAAGTGTGTCAATATTTCTAATTTCAAATTTAGGTTGTACAGGATATAGATTATGATCCGCAGGATGACTCATTAAGTAGGTAACCGCCATAAATGAAGGAACATAATTTCTGGTTTCTCGAGGAAGGAAATACTGGATCGCCCAAAAGTTCTTTTTCCCACCAGCCCTTCTTATTGCTTTGTTTACATTTCCAGGCCCAGCATTATAAGCGGCTAGCGCCAAAAGCCAATCATCATATATACTGTTTAAATAATTGAGGTATTTAATTGCGGTTTGTGTAGATTTTACAGGATCTCGTCTTTCATCCACATAAGAGTTAATTTCTAACCCAAGATATTTCCCTGTTCTATACATAAATTGCCACATTCCAACTGCCCCCGCACGAGAACGAGCTGTATTGTTTAACGCCGATTCCACCACCGGAAGGTATTTTAGCTCCATTGGTAAGTTCATCTTTTCAATTTCCTCTTCAAACATAGGGAAGTATAATTCAGCTAATCCCATGACTTTAGAGAGCATCAGTCTTCTGTGCGTACCGTAAACCTCAATCAGTTTTTTAACCTTGTTGTTGTAGGTAAACGATATGGGAGAAAAGGCGTCCATATCTTGAAACCGTATCCGCATAATGGAATCACTGTAAACAGGGATTGAGTCTAAAGGGAAATGGTGAACATTAAGTTGTGCAGTGGAATAAGAGATGGGATGCGCGTTAAAAACATGTGCCTCATGGAGGCTGTCTAACATCGCTAAAAATGGATCGTCTGAAAGGATTTGTCTTTTAGCAATACTGTCAGTCTTGATCGAATCGGCGGTGTTTTCATTCAACATTTTTTGACCCGAGGACCAAAAGCTTAGGCATATTAAGGCGATAAAAGCAGCGCTTTTACGATTTAATATAGAATTTAATTGAAAACACATTTTTTCCTAAAAAGGGTAAAGTTTAGTTTTATTTTTCAAGGATACAAATTTAACCATTATGGTTTATACAAAAAGGTGCGGAGACCATTTGAATGTTTTTCAAATAAAGGCAAAAAAAAGCCGTGCGAATGTGCACGGCTTTTAAGTGAAAAAATGAAGTTATTTTACAATTATTTTTTGCGTGTTTGATTGTCCGTTTGCAGTAGCTTTAACAAAATAAACACCTGACGTTAAATCTGTAGCGTCAACGAAGTAAGCATTAGCTAAAGTATTTTGATTAATTACTAAGTTTCCAATGGCATCAAATACCTTTACATTTTCCAAATGATTCGCTTTCACGGTAAAACTTCCGTTAGAAGGGTTTGGGAAAATTTGTAAGGATTCCAATGTTAACTCATCGGTTGAAACCACTTCCACAGGGCTAAAATTATTGTTTTTCATTAAGCTTAGCTTTCCGTCAATCAAGGTAGCTATTCTTCCATATTCTTTGGTTTCCCAATAGTAGTAAGTTTCTGTGATACTATACCCTGGGATTGAAAAAGTTTCTGTTACCAAAAGGGCATCAAAAGTACCGTATGGAGTAACTACTTCACCTGTAGCCATTACAGAACCATTTAACGTGGATGGATAAGGACTAAACACATCAGTGATATTCACCACAGAAGAACCTGAAGTCCATGTGTCACTTTCGGCGTGTGGAAATCCTAACGCATGACTTCCCGATAAAAATGAAACATCTGTTCCCCCTACATCAAACGCCTCCATTCCCCAGTCACTTTCTCCTGAAGGACCATAGTTTGTTGGGCTTACAATATCCGATGATATCTTGATTGTAGCAGTTGCTCCAGCAGATTTTTCACCTACTTTTACAGTATCAATTGTTGATGATCCGGCATAGGATCGTAAATCCCAAGTCACCCCATTACCTGAACTGGTAAAATCACCAATTGAAACTCCTGAATTAACATCCATTGTCCATGTGTTACCCACAGTCCACTTCATGTCAGCAGAAGTTACTTCAATACCTGCAGATGCGTTTAANGCTGCACCTGCTAAAACAGATAGTAATATTTTTCTCATAGTCATTTGGTTTAATAAAGGATGCTAAAATAAACTTTATCCCTGTCATTTCCCAATTTTGGATGAAACCTAAAAAGTTGTTTATAACTTGATTAGCAGAAAAAACAGCTTCTTTTTACCTTTAGTATGTGTTCAAACAGACCGTCTATAAAGGAGCAAAGATTCATTATTCAAAGAAGGGAAATGGCAAAAGAACCGTAGTTCTTTTGCATGGTTTTTTGGAGAATCTTAATGTTTGGAACGATTATGTAAGCGTGCTTGCAAAATACAATACAGTGTACTCCATTGATCTGCCCGGACATGGTCAAAGTGATTGTCTTGGATATGTGCATACAATGGATGATATGGCCGGTTGTGTGAAACAAGTGTTAAAGGAAAATAAAAAGCGTAAAGCGATCCTTGTAGGGCATTCACTTGGAGGATATGTAGCGCTTGCATTTGGCGATTTATATCCCGATGCTCTCAATGGACTTTGCTTGTTTAATTCAACAGCAAAACCAGATTCTCCAGAAAGAATTAAATTTCGAGACAGAGCCATAGAAGTAGTAAAAGAAAATCATGAATTATTTATAAAAACGGCTATCCCTAATCTTTTTATTAAAGAAAAAACACCTGCTATTCGAGGAGCAGTTCGACGGGTACTTAATATGGCATTGGCTACACCAAAGCAGGGGATTATTGCGACACTTCAAGGAATGAAACGAAGACCAGATCGTTCGATTATTTTGCGTTTCTCCCCCTATCCTGTATTGTGTATTGCCGGGAAGAATGATGAGGTAGTGCGCTGGAGAGATTTAAAAGCACAAAGTGAATTGTGCGATCAAGGGGAGTTTTATTTATCCCAGAAAGGAGGACATATGTGCTTTTATGAGGATAAATATCCGTGCTTGAAGGTGCTTGAAAAATTTATCATTAAATGTTATGCAGTCACTCGTTAATCTAGGAGCGCGTTCAGCGCTTTCTTGATTTTCGCCGTATTAATCTTTTTAAAGTTACCTTCCATTTTATGTTTAATCTCCTCTGAACAAAGATTTCCAATAGATCCCTCGTGAGAATGATTAATCGTTTTGTTTGGTTTAAATTTCCCAGCCTCGATCTCGAACCCCACTTGTTTATAGGCTTCTCGAAACGGCATTCCTGCCAATACTCGTTTGTTTACTTCTTCCACACTAAATAAATAATCGTAAATATCCTCATTGAGGATATTTTCTTTTACGGTTATATTGGGAACCATTAGGAGGGCAATTTCTAAGCATGCTTTTATTTCAGTAAATGCATAAATATATTTTTCCTTCAACAACTGTAAATCTCGGAAGTATCCTGTTGTTAAATTCCCCATAATTGAGGCTAACTCTCCGGGAATGGCTTGAAGTTTATTGCACTTGCCACGCATTAATTCAAATACATCTGGATTTTTCTTGTGAGGCATAATGCTGGATCCTGTAGTAAACTCAGCAGGCAGTTGGATGAATCCGAAATTTTGGCTCATAAATAAACAACAATCTGCGGCAAATTTCATTAATGTTGTTGCCAATGCGCTAATTGAATAAGCAACTGTTCTTTCTGTTTTTCCGCGTGTCATTTGGGCGTAAACCACGTTATAGTGAAGATCCTCAAAACCTAGCAACTCGGTTGTTCTTTTTCGATTAATAGGGAAAGAAGAACCATAACCAGCAGCAGAGCCTAAGGGATTTTGGTTTGTGAAACGAAACGCTGCAGCCAATAAATCCATGTCGTCTGCGAGTGATTCAGCATGAGCACCAAACCACAGACCGAACGAGGAAGGCATCGCTACCTGAAGATGCGTATATCCTGGTAGAAGAACATTTTTGTTTTTTTCACTTTGATCCTGAAAAGCGTCAAACAGTTTTTTCACAAGCGCAGTAATTTCCATCAACTCATTTCTCCCATATAACTTTAAATCAACAAGAACTTGGTCATTTCTAGAGCGCGCGCTATGTATTTTTTTGCCAATTTCTCCCAAACGTTCGGTAAGAATTGCCTCTACCTGAGAGTGCACATCCTCCATCCCTTCCTCAATTTGAAACGAGCCATTTTGAGTAGTTTGATAAATATTCGAAAGCTCTTTTTTAAGCGCAGGCAATTCAGATTTATCCAAAAGTCCAACCTCTGTAAGCATAGTTACGTGAGCAATGTTTCCTAAAACATCAAAAGGCGCGAGGTGCATATCAAGCTCAACATCATTTCCAATAGTAAAATTTTCAATGGCCTTATCCACGTTAAATCCTTTGTCCCAAAGTTTCATGTCAATCAAATTAATATGGTAAAGGTAATTTTTTTCATTTTCTGAATAGACAAATCGTAAAGAAGTTTTTGTACTTGCTCAGACGCAGTAACTCCTTTTTGGAGGTGAAACAACGGTGTTTTGATAAGGTTTAAATACGTTCCAAGATCAAACAATAAGTAAAAAGCGATTATGATTGAATTCTACGAATAGGAATGAGTGAAGCAAAACAGCCAATACTGTTAATTACTAACATAATAATCAACAAATCTAGGATGTGAAGTTCAACAGGGAAACAGTCAAAGCCACTTGATGTTCCGTAACCAAAAAAACAGAGCTTTTCTTGCAATACAATAAGAATGATTCCTAACGCAATACCAATCAATGACCCTAATCCAGAGATTAAACTACCCTCTAGCCAAAAAATAAATCGTATTTGAGGTAAATTTGCCCCCATACTTTGTAAAACAAAAATATCTTTCTTTTTATCAATCACCAGCATCGTTAAAGAACCCATTACATTGAAAATGGCTAAAATGATCACCAAGGAAAGAATAAGAAGTGTAATCCATTTTTCCGCATTTATCGATTTAAAAAGGAATTCATTTTGTTCAAATCGTGTTTTAACAGAAAATTGATCTCCCACTAAGGATTGGATTTGTTGTTTAACAAGACTGGGGTCTGTAATTGAATCAACACCAATTTCAACAGCATTTATTTTGTCATAAATCCCGGTAAGATGTTGAGCTTGGTCAATAGAAACAATGAGGTATTTACTGTTGAAATCAGAATTGATATCAAAAACACCTCTAGGATACGATGATATTGAAGAAAACAATTCGGATGGTCCGCTTCCGTTTCCGTTTAGATTCGGAATGTACACCCTTAACGGGAGATTAGCATCAGTATTTATTCCTAATTTATAGGCGAGATTGATGCCCATTAAACTTTCATTTGCGCCGCCTACTTGAGGACCATAATACCCTTCAATCAATGAGGTGGTAATATTAGTTAATTGAGGAAAGTAGTCCGTAACCCCTTTAATTGTTGCCACCTCTTGGTTATCCTCATATTTTAACAACCCTGTTTCCTCAAGAGATAAACACCACCCTTTAATCCCAGGGATATCTTCAATTTTTTTCAAAGGGATACTATCTGGTTGAAATCGTGTTCCTTTTGTATGTTCAATTTTAATGTCGGGATCAAAATTGGTGTACAAATTCATTACTGAAGATGATAAACCATTCATTGCAGATAATATAATGACCAAAGCACCAGCAACAATGGCCACTACCGAAACAGAAATCCATGTAATCCAATTAATGACATTATTTTTTTTCTTGGAAAAAAGGTATCTCAGCGCTATGGAAAATGTAAACCTCAATTTATTCCTTTAAAAGTCTATCAATGTTCTCATAATAATCCAATGAATCATCAATATAAAATTGGAAATCGGGCACTTTTCGCATTTGGTTTTTTACCTTTTGAGCAATTGAGTATCGAATTTCTTTTGATTGTGATTTTACTAGCAACAAAGTAGATTCGGCATCATTTCCTAAAATACTTAAGTACACTTTTGCAAAAGACAGATCCGAAGTTACTCGTACATGCGTTACTGTTATGAACGCACCTCCAAACAGAACTTTTGACTCTTGTTGGAAGATGGAGGCTAAATCTTGTTTTAGGATATTTGCTATTTTTTTTTGTCTTCTACTTTCCATAATAATCAAAGAGAAATAATTTGTTAACCTAAAGTTAACATCGAAATATTAACTTCGCGCCGAACTTATCTATATTTGCTGAGCGAATTTATTTGGGTTTCACGCAAAACTAATTTTTTAATTCGTTCGCAGAAAATTATTTGCGATCAATAACAGTAACAAGAAAAATAGAAATGAGAAAAATTGCTTCAACTTTAGTACTTTCATTAACCCTTATCCTTGGGTTATTTACAACAAACGTATATGCCGATTCTACCGCAGTTGCGCAAGAAGAAACAGCTACTAGTAATGAATCAGTTGCAGCGGCTGTCGAAACACCAGCCCAAGAAATAGAAGGTGGGAATGAACCTACGTTTACTCAAACATTGAAAAAGTATTTTATTGATGGTGATGTGCGCTTTATGATTTGGGTTTTGGCATGCTTAATATTAGGGATTGCTACAGCTATTGAAAGAATTATATACCTAAGCTTATCTAATGTAAACAATGCTAAAATTCTTCAACAAATAGAAGAAGCTTTGGGAACTAGCGGTATTGAGGGTGCAAAAGAGGTTTGTCGAAACACAAGAGGGCCAGTGGCATCAATTTTCTATGATGGTTTAGAGCGATCTGATGAAGGGATTGAGCAAGTTGAAAAAGCCGTAATTGCAGGCGGTTCTGTTCAGATGGGATTGTTAGAAAAAGGAGTTTCTTGGATTTCTTTATTTATTGCATTAGCACCAATGTTAGGGTTTATGGGAACGGTAATTGGAATGATTCAAGCATTTGACTCTATAGCCGAAGCGGGAGGGATTGAAGCTTCAGCTATGGCAGGAAGTATTAAAATGGCATTGATTACCACTGTTGCAGGTCTTGTAGTAGCGATGATTTTGCAGGTTTTTTATAATATTATTATCGCAAAGATTGATAACATTGTAAATCAAATGGAAAATGCATCAAATTCCTTTATAAAGATCGTTCAAAATAATATCGGTTAAACTGATAAAAATTTATAATTATGCAGTTAGGTTT
Source organism: Flavobacteriales bacterium (assembly GCA_002722245.1). Lineage (GTDB taxonomy): Bacteria > Bacteroidota > Bacteroidia > Flavobacteriales_C. The sequence goes on from PBLA01000002.1 coordinate 85,666, forward strand.
GACAATAGGAAAATGGACTTTAATGGTTCTTATATGGGTTTTAATTTTCATGACATTTTCCCAGTCGATTGATGAAATGGTGATTATTAAATTTTCACTCGCTTTATTTTATATTATTGTAGTTGTTACTGTTGCGTTTGCGATATTTAACTTTGCTGAAAACCCTAAATCTGGTGTAAAGTTTATTATTAGTGCTTTAGCTTTGGGTGTTGTAATTCTATTAAGTTATCAATCTTCTTCCGATCTTGACCCTGAAACAGGAGCCTTAGTAGAGGGTGGGACAATAAGCGAGGCTGGGATTTATACATTTTATGTTTCTCTATCTATTGCATTAGTGTTACTTGTTTTTTCTGAAGTTAAAAGAATATTAAAGATTTAAGAAATGCCGATAAGAAAAGGTGCTCCAGAAGTAAATGCAGGTTCGATGGCAGACATTGCTTTCTTGCTTTTAATATTCTTTCTTGTAACGTCTGAAATGAATAAAGAATCAGGAATGTTTCAGCTACTCCCCGAAAAGTCAAATGAAACTGTTGATACAGAAAAAATTAAAGAAAGAAACATTATTGAGGTATTGGTCAATAATAATAATTTAATTCTTTTTGAAGGGAACTTGGTGAATTTGGACGAGATTCCAGTTTTGGTCAAAGAGATGATTCTGAATATTGGAGATAAAAAGAATTGGCCAGAGAGTAGAGCCATTACTCAGGAGGAACTACAAGCGATTATAAATAAGAATAAACAGAATTTGGAAAATGCTGATGAGTCTAAGGTGAAGGCATACACAAAACGTTTAAGAAAGTCGGAGTTAAGGTTAAAAGCGCTTGAAGTTTTTGGGAATGATTTTAGAAAGTCAAATCATGTTGTTAATATGCAAGCTACTCAAGGCTCGGAATATAAAACTTACATCGAATTAAAAGATAAGTTAAAACAAGCATATGCGTCATTAAGAAATGACTTGGCAAAGAGAAAATTAGGTAGAGGTTGGGACGATCTAACCCTTGAGGAAAAAGAAATGTTGAAAATGGTCTACAAGGAAAATATTTCAGAAGCACCAGTAATTCAATAATCATTAGAAAAAAACCATTATGTCAAAATTCGACGGAGGTAAAAAGAAAAGAGCAGAACCAGGGATTTCAACGGCATCGTTACCCGATATCGTTTTTATGTTATTGTTCTTCTTTATGGTTGCTACCAAGTCTAAAGACAATGAATCAAGTGTACTCGTTTCATTACCAACAGCTGTTGAAACGGGGAAATTAGAAGATAAAACCCCTACCGCATACATTCAATTAGGGATTCCCGTGAAGTCATTGCAGAAAATTTATGGAGATAAAACATCCATTCAATTAAATGATGCGATAAAAAAGAAGGAGGATATTCGTCAATTCTTGGATGAGAAAAAGGCAAGTATAAAAGCAAATTACTCGGATGTAAGTCCAGAGATCGGAGCCTCAAAAGCAAAACAAATGGTTGTTTGTTTGAAAGTAGATAAAAAGACCAAACTTGGGGTGGTGAGTGAGGTAAAAGAGGAATTAAGAGATGCCTCAGCATTGAAAGTGAATTATATCGTTAACGAAGGAAAGTAAACTTTTTTATAAATAGCACGTATGCCATGTCCAATTAGGAAATGGCTTTTTTTTTGCCAAATTCCATCAAATCCTATTTTATGCCACTAAATCTTGAGCGAGTTGCCCTAGTTGGAAGAACTTACAATGAATATAAAAGGATGTTTAATATTACCAAGGAGTATTTGGAGGGTAAAAAAACATTAGATGTTGCAGCTGGGGTAAGTAATTTTTGTGCTATTGGAAACGTTATGGGATTAGATATTACCGCTGTTGATCCAATTTATCACTTAATGGCAGATGAAATAGAGGTGCAAGCGGAGAATGATCTCGAGTTAGTTATGAATCAACTTCCTGTGAATTCTTCAAATTATAACTGGGATTTTTATGGTGATATTGAAGGGGTAAGAGTAAGTAGGGTTAAGGCATATCAAACCTTTTTAAAACATTATCAAGCACATCCTAAAAAATATGTTCCAGGGGAAATAGGAAAACTGCCCTTTAAGGATAAGGCATTTGACACAACATTGGTATCGCATTTAATGTTTCTATATGATCATATGTTTTCTGCTGAGGATCATATCGCTATGTTTCGTGAATTGATTCGAGTAACCAAAAACGAAATCATGATTTTTCCTACAAAGAACCTTAGTGGAGAAAACTGTAAATGGGTAGATTTGATTATTCAGAATCATGAATTTTTGGATCATACCTTTCGGTTAGAAAAATCCCACTTTGAATTTCAAAAAGGGAATTATTTAAGATTACGGGTAACGGTTTAATAATTCCAGAATAATACTCTTTCGTGTATCATTTTAACACTTAAATGATGTGTTGTAAACGATATGGAATTATCCTTATGAGAGATACTCTGAATAAATAGAAATAGGTGTTGTTAACCACAATAAGTGAATATTGAAACGAGTTATCTCTTCATTAGTGGGATAAAATCCTTTACATTTAACGTATAACCCTTCCATCATGAACAATCTTTCAGAAATTATTAATCAACTCAAAAATAATCAGGAGAAAATTCGTAATAAACTAGCCAAGGTAGAGGACTTAGGTTCAAATGTTGGTCAATCTGTGTTAAGAGATTTAATTCAAGAGGCGAGAGAATTACATGAAGGTGCTGTTGTCCTCTCGTATATACTTTTTAACGAAGATCAGAAGAAAGAATCTAAACAATTGGAGATTTTGCTTTCTGAGGATGAACACGGAGAATTACATGATAACGCTCAATCTCCTTCGGAGGAAGATCAGTTGATGGATGCATTAGATGAGGCACTTGATTTTACTCAAAAAGAGATTGAAACGGAAAAAATGGTAAGCGAAATTTCCAACGAAATAAGCGCACTCGATCCACAAGAGGAACTTCCTTCACAAGAAGCACTAACCGCTGAATTAGAAGAGGAAATTTCTTCTGTTATTTCTGCTTTTTCTGTTCCTAAAAAGGAGCAGATTGAAGAAGATAATTCACTTGCTGCACAATTGGCAAAACAACGCATTGAAAGTTTAAGTAGTGCTATAGGGATAAACGAAAAGTTTCTCTTAACGAACGAACTTTTTGATGGAAACACGGAGCAATTCATTCAAGCAATTGAAGATTTAAATAGTTGTTTATCACTTCAAGAAGCAAACTCTAAATTAGTAACCATGGCTAAAAAGAGAAATTGGGAAAAAGAGGAAGAGCCTTTCCAAAAATTACAAGCATTACTAGAAAGAAAACACCAATAATTACCAATACAATTCAACACTATGAGTAGTCAAAAAAAAGGTTCTATAGAAGTTATTACAGGTCCCATGTTTTCGGGAAAAACAGAAGAGCTTATTCGAAGGGTTTCACGTGCTGAAATTGCTCAAATCCCATACATGTTATTTAAGCCGATGTTTGATACGCGATACTCTGAAACAGAAATTGTATCACATAATAATAATCGAATAGGGGCAAAACCCGTTATGAACGCAAAGGAAATTTTAGGATTATCCGTGGATGCCGAAATTATTGGAATTGACGAAGCACAATTTTTTAACGATGAATTGATAGACACCTGCGTAAAACTTGCAAACAATGGCGTTCGAGTAATTATTGCAGGATTGGATATGGATTATTTGGGAAAGCCTTTTCAGCCAATACCTAACTTGATGGGGGTGGCGGATAAAGTCACAAAATTAAAAGCGATTTGTGTTGAAAGTGGCGAAGATGCTGGGTTTACTCATCGTATAAACGTCACGGAAGAGAAAAGATTAATGCTCGGAGAAAAAGATTCTTATGAACCACTTAGTAGAGCGTGTTTTTATAAATATGTAAAGTAGTTTATGTATTAAATTTGTACTATGAATGAAGCCTTAAATCCTACAGGAGAGAACATGTCGAATCCAGAAATGGAGTTTGAACGAGTTCTTCGTCCAAAGGCGTTTGAGGATTTTACAGGTCAAAAAAAGGTTCTCGATAATCTTGCCGTTTTTGTACAGGCTGCGTTGAAGAGAGAAGAAGCGTTGGATCATGTTTTGCTCCATGGTCCTCCTGGACTGGGAAAAACAACCTTGGCAAATATTATAGCCAATGAATTGGGTAGTAATATTAAGCTTGTGTCGGGTCCAATGTTAGATAAACCAGGAGATTTAGCAGGGTTACTTACTAACTTAGCCGAAGGAGACGTTTTGTTCATTGATGAGATTCATCGATTAAGTCCCGTTGTGGAAGAATATTTGTATTCTGCAATGGAAGATTATAAAATTGACATTATGATTGACTCGGGACCAAATGCCCGGTCAGTTCAAATTGGATTAGAACCATTTACCCTTATAGGCGCAACAACAAGATCAGGTCTTTTAACCTCTCCCCTCAGAGCTCGTTTTGGAATAAATTGTCGATTAGAGTATTACGATGCGGAGTTACTACAGTTAATCATACTTCGTTCATCGCATCTGTTAACTGTGCCAATTGATGAAGATGCTGCATTTGAAATTGCTAGAAGGAGTAGAGGAACACCACGAATTGCCAATGCCTTACTGAGACGAGTACGAGATTTTGCAGAAATAAAAGGAGATGGTGTAATCACTATGAAGGTTACAAATCATGCGCTGAAGGCTTTAAATGTTGATGAGAATGGATTGGATGATATGGATATTCGAATCCTTACTACGATTATTGATAAATTCAAAGGAGGTCCTGTAGGAATTAATACGATTGCAACAGCTGTGGGTGAGGATTCCGGAACAATTGAAGAGGTTTATGAACCTTTTCTAATAAAGGAAGGCTTTATCAACCGAACACAACGCGGAAGAGAGGTTACTGAGCAGGCATACAAACATTTGGGGATAAACTTTAGAGGTACTCAAGGTAGCTTGTTTGATTAAACGACATGCGTTATTTTTTTCATATTGCCTATGATGGCTCCAAATATTCTGGTTGGCAATGGCAGCCCAATTTTTTTTCTGTTCAAGAAGCGATAGAGCAGAAATTGGCTAAAATTTTCAAAGAAAAAGTGACTGTATATGGTTGTGGTAGAACAGATAAGGGTGTGCATGCCGCTCAATATTTTTTTCATTTAACATTAAATTCGGTACCCGATTTTGAGATTGAATTTGTTGTTCGACAACATTTACCTAAATCTATTGTCTTATTTGAGGTGTTTCAAGTAGACGAAACTCAGCACTGTCGATATGATGCGATAAGTAGAAGTTATGACTACTTTCTGCATACAAAAGCAGATCCTTTTTTAGATAAGTATAGTACGTTATTCAATTATGAGAAATTGAATGTTTCTGCAATGCAGCAAGCTGCTCAAATGATTTGTCGTTATCAAGATTTTAGAGGTTTCTGTTTACAGCCTGAATCACATAATCATACACGCTGCATGGTTTCCAACTCAAGATTGTATTCGGATAAAGAGCAACATCGGCTCCGGTTTTCAATAACAGGGAATCGCTTTTTAAAAGGAATGAACAGGATTTTGATAGGTGCGTTACTTAAGATCGGAAGAGAACAATTAACTCTAACAGCTTTTGAGGAGTACTTACGAAATCCAAAAGCGATGCCTAATATCAAAATAGCTCCACCAAATGGGCTGTATTTATCACGGGTAGAATATCCTACTATATGCAGAGAAAATAAATCACAATTGTACTCTTTTTTAAAGAGTGATTTATCCTAAACATTAAATCTTAAAAGATTTTTTGCACTGATTGGAAAATATTATTAAATTTGCGCCCGCATTAGTTTGCCCGATGGTGTAACGGTAGCACTACAGTTTTTGGTACTGTCTGTCGGGGTTCGAATCCCTGTCGGGTAACAAAATAGCTCAACGAAAGTTGGGCTTTTTTTGTGTCCGAGAGGGATGAGAACAGAAAGGTTCGTACCGAGGCTCTAGCCGAGATCATGAGAGGTTTGTCTCGAATAATCCCTGTCGGGTAACATTAAAGCCAGTCTTTTCGACTGGCTTTTTTGTTTCTCTATACGGGATATTTGGCTTCTCCAAAAGTCATTATGTATTAAACGTATCATACCTGATGTCCGAGAGGACATCCTCCTCTAAATATCATTTTTGTCGGGTTATAATCAGTAAAATGAAGTTTGGTTATTTATTTCAACGGGATCAGAATAAATACGCTGATACAATTTTTATAAAGCGACATAAATTAGTTTTTTAGTTCGGCTTACCTTAACAGGTTGAAATGACCAACACGTTTTTTTTGTACCGTTCCTTCAAACTCCGAGTTGTAGTAATAAGTTAATGTATAGGAGTAAACATCAACCTGAGCTGAGTTTCCATTTATTTTTCCATCCCAGCCTTCTCCTTGTTTATTGGTGGAGTAGAGAAGTGTCCCCCATCGGTTGAATATTTTAAAATCAAATCCTTCTACTTGCTCATTGGCAACAGGCATAAATACATCGTTTATTCCATCTTGATTTTCTGGAGTAAAGGCATTTGGAATGTAAAATATACCTTTACAATGGTTATTGAGAGTTTTTTGAAGTCGTGAAGAACAATATTCATTGTAAACTGTTAAAGCATAGGTCCCTGCTTCTTCGATTTCTACTTTGTCCCCCCTTCCAAAATCATCCCATACAGAAAGATAAAAAGAGTCTTTACTAATCACTTCCAGGGTAACAGTCTCTATATCAAAGCAATACAGATCTTGATTTCTCGCGTCTTGAATAATCGCTTCGGGGGTATCTAATTTAGTGACATTAATTTGGAAAGTTTCACTACAGTACTCTCCTTCCACAATACTTGAATATGTTCCTGTTTCATAAACTTCTAATGTTGGACTGAATAAGTCTTCTTCCCAATAAATAAGGTAGTCCCCATGAAAGTCTGGTTTAAGCGTGATTGATGTTCCTTCGCATACATGGAGTTCCTTTTCTGAGTAAGGATCTTGAATGACCTCTTTTAAAACATTAATTTCATCGGATCCTTTACAACCAATACTATCTATTACTTCAACACGGTAGGTGCCGCTGTCATTAATTTCGATTTGTTGCGTGTTTAGTCCGTTGTTCCATTTGTAAAGGTGGTTATCATTTCCTGCATCAAGGACAATAGTTTCTTCCCCACAAATAATGCGCTGGTCCCCTAAATGAACATTTGGTAATTGATTGATGGATAGATTTAACGTTGAAGTGTCTGTACATCCAATTTCATCAAATACAATAACTTGATAATTCCCTGGATTGTCAACGTTTATTTTTTGTGATGTTTCGCCAGTATTCCACTGAAAGTTTAATCCTTCATTTTGTGCATCAAGTAAAAGTGATTCTCCTTCGCAAATTATTCGATCGTCCCCAAGACTAACCGTAGGGATTGGTTTAATTGTTAATACCACAGAGGAAGAATCCGAACATCCATGCTCATTGGTTACTATTACCTTATACTCTCCTGCTGTTTTTACATAAATCTCTTGTGTTGAGGCCTCTGTATTCCATAGGAAAGTTGCGCCTGTGTTTTGGGCGTTTAAAAGAAGGGAATCTCCTTGGCATATACTCTGTTCAGCACTAAGGGATAATTGGGGTCGGTCAACCACGGTTAAATGCAGTGATGCAGAATCCACACATCCATAATTATCGGAAACAACTACTTCGTATTGTCCATTTGAACTCACGTGAATTGTCTGATCGGTTTTGCCATTGTTCCACTGGAAATTTAACCCTTTGTTTTGGGCATCTAAAGTCAGCGTATCACCCTGACATATTGTTTGATCATCACCAATATCTACCACTGGAGGCTGGTTAACGGTTAATTGGGTCGTGGAGGTATCGGAGCAACCTAAATCGTCTGAGACAATTACTTGGTATTTACCGGACTGAGTTACTCTGATTTTTTGATTGGATTCGCCAGTATTCCACTGGAAATTTAATCCCTCATTTTGGGCGTCAAGTGTAAGTGAATCTCCCAAACAAATCGTTTGTGTTGGAGCTAAAATTACTTGTGGAAGCTCATTTACGTTTACGTTGATTTCGCCAGTATCTTGGCATCCTTGTTCACTAGTAACAATCACCTGATAGGAACCTGCTGAATCAACATCAATTTCTTGAATGGTTGCACCGGTATTCCATAGAAAATTAGCTTCACTATTCCACGCATTCAAAGAGAGCGTCTCTCCTTTGCAAATGGTTGTGTCTTTCCCTAAGTTAATGAGCGGTAAGTCGTTGACATCAATTTGAATAGTGTCCAAAGAAATACATCCATTTTCATGAGTGATCCGAACAGAATACTCACCGGTTTCACTTATTGTTACCTCTGATGATATACTTCCATTACTCCAAAGATATTGTTCGTTATCTGGAAGTTTGAAGGTGATTTCTTCTCCTTTACACATAGCAGTGTCATTGCCTAGCGTAATATCGTCATGAGATTGAACAATGACAATAACGCTATCAACCTGTTTTTTAAATGTATAAAATTCAACAGCGTCTATGAGGTTACCCATAGATCCACTCATAGCTGAGGAGTAATAAAATCTTGTGGTTGTTTGGCCCTCTGGAATTTTATAAATGCCTTGATAAAACTTCCATGACTTACCTGTTGTAATGGTTTCAATTCTCTCGTAGGGTCCTCCTGGTGGACCAATTTCAAAATGCATGGACTCTTCCCCATTTCTACCTCTGTGTGCAAATCCCCACATTAATTGATCCCCAGGTGTAGTTGGCATATCTTGATACAGGGCTGCGATCATATTTGCATTTAACTCAACAAACTGATCCCCTAAATAAGCAGGGGTATTCAAGAAGCCATCATTCCAAAATTCCATCATTCGGTCTTCAGCTGTGGTGCTCCAACCTGGAACAGTAGCATCGCTGATAATTCCAAAAGCGTTTCTGTAAGGCTCTTCAAATCCACCGTTCACTAAAGCGTTTTCAATTTTAGTATATTGGGTAAGATAATAGGTTGTGTTTTTAGAGGGTGAGGCAGCAATAGAGTCTTTGGATAAAATATCAAAGGGTTCAGATCCACTCCAATCTCCATTCGTTAAATTTTCCTTTTCTATAATGATCTTTTCGCCTTTGCAGATATAAAGGGTATCTACTTTTGGAATGCATTCGGGAGTTAATTCCACGCGAACTGTCAACGTAGATGTGTCGTTTTTTACAGCACCTAAAATTGTTGTCGTTTGCATTATTACAGTAAAATTAAAAGGTCCTTCCCGCCCGCTTTGATCATAGTCAAACAAATAGGTAGAATCATTTATTTTGGTAATCATATCCTCATCACCTGTTAAGCTTTGCCATTGATAGGTGTCGGCCCCTTTGGCCACTAAAGAGACGGTGTCGCGTGTGCATGGAATTGTAAAATCAAGTGTGCCAAATTCTGAAACACCTAAATCCGTATTTACCGCAGCAAAACCTGAGAAATAACCCGCTGCGCCAACAATTCCGTCCACAGTTGATATTGCTGCGTTAATAGGGCCTGAGGATTCTATGAGGAAATTTGTGTTTTGGCCTTTATTTGCGCATGTATTTCCTGAATGGCAATAGCTAAGATTAATTTCCTCTGGTGAAATTCGATAAGTGACCCAATTTGGATTTCCCAAGTTTTCAATTGGTATGCTACTCACAGGAATACCATTTATGGTGAGTTCTTCATCTTTTTTGGCAATGATGTAAAAGGAAACACTACCAATACTATTGGCGCCAGAAACAAGCACAGAGCGCGAAGCGTCTTCCATGAGTCCAGGAACAAATACCATCCCAACATTAGCAGAACTGTTTTTACTGGCTAAGTTTTGATAGACTAATGCAGGTTTTGATGTTTTAATATGCATTGTTTGATTAATGTATTGATCACCTTTAATCACGATATTTTCTCCCTTTTGTAAGGTGTGAGATGGAGTGATTTCTCCATTTAAAAAAACAAGCGTATTGTCCTCGCTTGCAATGATCATGGCGGTTTCTAGATTTCTATTCGTGGATTGTCCTTGGGCTAATATAAATTCTGTATTTAATTGGTTTACAGGTACGATTTGATCTACTCCTGCATCTTGTCCTCCTGATGATGAACTTGCTAGAAACGATCCTGAATTAACAGCTATAGGTCGATCGGAGGTGATGTGGGTTCCGTTAAATGCATTAAAAAGATCATCTCCAACTAATCCGCTTATGTAATTAAAAGAGGCAGCAAGTACGTATGATTCTCCGCGATTCAGTGCTACACTAAATTGGTAGTTCTCTTGTCCTTCCCATTTTACTCTCGGATTGTTAAATGTAACAGTGGTATGGTCTTCTGAAGCAATAACAGACAGAAAATGAGCCCTTGAGTTATTTGTTCCACTGGCTGAATAAATGTGGCCGCTGTAAAATTCGGTTCCCAAACCCGCTATCCCTTTTGGTGCAATTACAGCAGCTTGATTGGCTACGGCATGGATTTGACTTGAAAAAAAATAATTGTCTGCGGTTAGAATGAATCCCTCAGAATTTAAAACTTGATTGGTTTTTCCTTCATCTCCTTTAAAAATACCATCGTTACCTCCTAAGGGAAGCGTAATAGTAATTGGATTTTCTTTTGACAACCCTTCCAAATTTCGAGTATAATTGCCTGATGCATTGGTTAAAAAAACATCGAAGGGCGATTCTTCCAAGGTTGTAACTGTAATGGTTGAAAATTCAATTCTAGATTGTTGGTTGTAGGTTGGAGGAAGATAATGCACTTTACTGTATTGTGCCATTGTTCCTAAATAAAGAAACAAGGCAATACTCAACACTCTGTATTTCAGTTCAAAAGGCATCTCTTTAACATAACGCAAAAATATCCATTAGGTTCAGGTATTGATTCCATAAATAGCCGATTAAATATGGCGTTATTGTTTAGTGATTCGGGATTAATGTATGTTTCGATAAAGAAAAATAGAGATGGAGTAAAAGAGAATGTTTTTAATATGCTGAATTTATAATGACTCATCCTTGAATATGTGAATTTTTTCCTTTCTTTTTTTTATTTTCGCTCGATTATTTTAATGGATTCCTCAAATAAACAAGGGTTAAATAAACTTAAGATCCGTTAAATGCATTTTGATTGTGATGATCCGTAATTACTTTTAGAAAATGGAGAAGAAATATTCCTTTATAAATAATATAACTGGATGGTTGGTTTTAGTTTTTTCATCAGTTATATATATACTCACTATTGAATCTTCTGCGAGTTTTTGGGATTGTGGAGAATTCATCGCTTCAGCAACAAAATTGCAAGTTGGACACCCCCCTGGAGCTCCTTTATGGAGTATGAAGGCAAGGATGTTTGCCGCTGCTGCTGAAATTTTTACAGGAAGTCAAGAGAACATAGCGTATGCGGTGAATATCATGTCTGCATTAAGTTCTTCGTTTACAATTCTATTTCTTTTTTGGAGCATTACAGCGTTGGCAAAAAAAGTATCTAAAAAAACAGATGATTTAACCAGTGCCCATACTTGGGGTATAATGTTTAGTGGAATTGTAGGAGCATTGGCATTTACTTTTTCTGATTCTTTTTGGTTTTCAGCTGTGGAGGCCGAAGTTTATGCCTCTTCTTCTTTATATACAGCAGCTGTGTTTTGGTTAGCATTGAAATGGGATGCCAATGCGCATAAACCATATGCTGATCGATACTTGATACTCATCGCCTATTTGATGGGGCTGTCTATTGGCGTGCATATCTTGAATTTACTTGTTATTCCTGCTATTGTATACATTTATTACTTCAATAAAAAGAAGGCCACTACCAAAGGATTTTTTCTTACAGGTATAGTGGGTGTCATTATTTTGGGGATTGTTCAACAAGTGGTGATTTCATATTCTGTTCAATTTGCCACCAAGTTTGAATTGTTTTTTGTCAATGAGCTAGGGCTGGGATTTGATTCGGGTATGTGGTTTTATTTTCTTTTGATTGCAACCGCTTTAATTGGAGGAATTGTGTTGTCTAAAAAGAAGGGGTATCCTGATTTACAAAAAGCTTTTTTAGGCGTTATGGTTATTCTTATTGGATATTCTTCCTTTGCTATGATCGTAATTCGATCGGCGGCCAATCCCCCAATGGATGAGAATAATCCAGAAAATATTTTATCGCTTTTACCTTATCTGAATCGAGAACAATATGGAGATCGACCGTTGTTGTTTGGACAAACATTTGAAAGTGTACAAGATGCTGGAAGCCCATATTCTGACGGATCGCCAGTGTATTATCGACCAGAAAAAACCAAGTATGGGTATATGTCCAAGGTAAAGGCAAAGAAAAGAGGGGAGAATTGGGTTGTTTCAAAAGTAGATCAGAGGTTTAAAAATATTAAAGTAGGAGATAAAATTCTAAAAATTAATGGTGAGACTCCTCTTCCTCAACGAAAAGCGGAAGAGCTCGATTTGGTTGAACTAGGAGCTTTTGTAGATGAAACTGTTTTAAATGTAACGTATGATCGAAGAGGAGAAAAATCAACTAAAGAAATAAAAACAGGGGTTTACCTTGTGGCTGATGAACGTAAAAATCATAAGCCAAAATATAATGAAAAGACATGTATGTATTTTCCAAGAATGTACAGTACTCAAGGACATCATGTGAATGCCTATAAAATTTGGTCAGATTATGATGGAGCACCGGTTGAAGATAGCAGAGGGAAAGTGTTAACGGTGAAGGAGCCAACGGCTAGAGGAGTGAAAAAAGTTCCACTTGTTGTCCCGTCTCAATCAGAAAACTTTCGGTTTTTTGTGGATTACCAATTTAACTTCATGTACTGGCGTTATTTTATGTGGAATTTTACTGGAAGGCAAAACGATATTCAGGGCCATGGAAAAGCGCGAAGTAGTGATGCTGTCTTAAAAGGAAATTGGTTAAGCGGAATTTCTTTTGTGGATAATGCTCATCTCGGTGATCAAGAAACTCTACCGTCATCACTCAAAGATAATCCAGGAAGAAATGAGTTTTATTTCTTGCCTTTAATCCTAGGAATCATTGGAATGATTTTTCATTTTGTTCGCCATCGGGAAGATGCTTGGGTGGTTCTTTTATTGTTTTTAATGACGGGAATAGCCATTATTATTTATTTAAATCAAACACCTTTTCAACCGCGAGAGCGTGATTATGCATATGCCGGTTCCTTTTATGCATTTGCCATTTGGATAGGGCTTGGTGTTCAAGCAATTTATAGCTACATGCTTGGTCAACAAAAAAAGGACGTACCCGTTTTGGATCAGTCCGATGCAGAGGGGGGTGAGCAAGAGGAAAATTCGGGAATTGCTTTTCTCTTTAAGAAGTCAGTAATGAAAGCTCATGGGGTTTATGAAATTTTATCTGCTGCGTTAGGATTTATTGTGATTGGTGTTTTATCAACACAAGTTTCAGATGCATCGGCAACCTTTGGATTGTCCTGTTTTTATATTGGCGGTGTTATAGGGGGATATGTGATTCTTTCGGCGTTATTAGGAAAGATGTTCTCAAGTAACAAAGCAAGAGCATGCTTAGCGTTTTTACTTACAGGATTTATACCTGTAATTATGGCTGTTGAAGGTTGGGATGATCACGATAGAAGTGATAAATACACCGCTAGAGACTTTGCGAAAAACTACCTTGATAGTTGTGAGAAAAATGCCATTATTTTCACCAACGGAGATAATGATACGTTCCCATTGTGGTATGTGCAGGAAGTTGAAGGTTACCGAACAGATGTACGTGTAATTAACCTGAGTTTGTTGAACACCGATTGGTACATTGATCAGGCAAAAAGAAAGGCTTATGACGGAGATGCGGTTCCTTTTTCAATGGTACAAGATCAATATCGTCAGGGTACAAGGGATTATGTATATGTTCAAGAGAAATGGCCTGATGGATATCATGATTTAAAGAAAGTAATGGATTTTGTCAAATCTGAGGCATCGAATACAAAAATACCAATGTCTTCAGGAGTGACGATGGATTATCTACCTACCAATAAATTCTCGATTCCTGTAAATCCTTCCACGGTATTGGCAAATGGAACCGTTTTACCAGAGTTTACAAATGATATCCCAGAAAGAATGGAATGGAAAATTGGGAAGGGAGCCGTATTAAAAGCTAAATTAATGATACTTGATTTGTTAGCGCATAATGATTGGGAACGACCTGTTTATTTTGCCATTACAGTGGGGAATGATCATTACATGAATTTAGAGGATTATTTTCAATTGGAGGGATTAGCTTATCGTGTAACGCCGATAAAGCATGATAACAAAGGTGGAACAGGATGGATTAATGTTGATAAGATGTATGACAACCTTGTAAATAAATTCCAATGGGGAAATATGGAAAAAGAGGGGGTGTATATGGGAGAGCAAGTGCAAAGAATGAGTACCAATTATCGAAATAATTTTGCGCGACTAGCACGAGAACTCACGCAAAGGGGTGATACAATAAGAGCGCTTAAAACCTTGGATCGTTGCATGGAAATAATGCCACCATCAAAAATCCCAATGCATTACTACAGCGTTTATTTGGGTGACGCCTATTATCTTGCAGGAGATGTGCGCAGAGGGAATGAGGTCATGGAAATTATTATTGAGAAATATATTTCAGAAATTTCTTGGTATTTAGAGCAGGAAGGTCTTGTGGCAAGAAATTTGACGGGTGAGGTTAAAAAAGGATTGCAAGCAATACAAACTGCAGAGTATTTCTTGGATAAAAATTTAGAGCTATTAAGAATGCGTGGTGATGAGGGGTTAAAGAAAGCAGAGGAGTTATCAAAACGAATGAAAGACTTTAATAAAGAAAGTCAAAGCGATATTCAACGATTTATGAATAAGGCGCAAAGAGGTTCGAAGCGATAAGAGAGATAAATTTCATGAAATACATCTATAAAACAAGGTGGTGGATGAAGTGGTGGTATCCTGAACTCATCTGGGAGATTAAAACCACTAAGAAAGAAATTTATTTAACCTTTGATGATGGACCAGATCCAGAGGTAACTCCATGGGTATTGGATCAACTAAAGGCGCATCAAGCAAAGGCAACATTTTTTTGCGTAGGCGAAAACGTAGAGAAATATCCCGAGATTTATAAGAGAATTTTAGCAGAAGGTCATACGGTTGGAAATCATACGTATGGACATTTGAATGGCTGGAAAACAAGTTATGATAAGTATATTGTTAGCGTAAAAAAATGTAGTCATGTATTTGGTGCGCACTTATTTCGACCGCCTCATGGAAGAATAAGTAAAAGACAAATTAAAAAACTTAAGAAGCGCTATAAAATTATAATGTGGTCGTTGTTGAGTGGAGATTTTGATGACACCATTTCATCTGCTGAATGTTCTTACAATACTGTTCAATATAGTGAGCCAGGAAGTATTGTTGTTTTTCATGATAGTCAAAAATGTAAAAAGACACTTTTTGAGGCCTTACCAAAAATTTTAAATCATTTTTCAAATACGCAATGGGAAATGAAAGCAATCTGTGATAAAAATTAGGCGTTTATTTTAAGGTTAAGCGTAACTCATTCAGTTTTACTAAGGCAAAAGCACAATTCCTAAAATACATTTTGTGTAAGTAAGGTGTAAAATTGTTTTCAATTTCTAGGGTGAAAATTATAAATAAGGAAAAGTAAAATCGTATATTTGCGCCCGAATCTTAACACCAAAAATGATGAAAATTTCGCTAAAAGTTGCTTTTATTGCCATTGCGTCACTTGGAATGCTTGTTTCTTCTTGTAGCACTTCAATTGAGGTAGCAAAAAGAAAGCATAGAAAGGGATACCATGTAAGTATCAACCATAATAAAACCGAGAAAGGTCAAATTAAAATGGAGGAATCTATTGAATTTGCTTCAGTTGATTCGCCTATTGTAGACACAGTTAATATAGAGCCAATGATTTTGGATCAGTCTACTGAATTGGCAGCCTTAGACTCTCCATCGGTTGACACTGTAAAAACAGATGAAGTAATTCCATCTATAAAAACAATGCTTTCTTCTTCTGAGAAACAATCTAAAAAACAAACGGTTGTTCAAAAAATAAAAACCTTGAATAAGGTGAGGAAGCAGATGAAACAATTAAGAAAATCGGATGGTTTTCAAATAGCATCTTCTGATGACGATTGGGAAATTGATAATGATGTCATTTTCATTATAATGGTTGTATTAGCAATTGTTTTACCGCCAATTGTTGTTTATTTAATTAAAGGAAAATCAAACGCATTTATTTTAAACTTTCTTCTTTGGCTTATCGGTTTTGGGTTGGCTTATGCCATATTAGGTCCTGGAATTGCTTATTTAGGAGGACTATTAGCGATTATTCATGCGCTACTTGTACTCTTCGGACATTCTTAAAAAGAAAGATAGATTATTAAATAAAAAAGGGAAGCAAATGCTTCCCTTTTTTATTGTTTGTTATTGTATTTTTAACAATTACACGAATCATCAGAACAGCTATGTGCTGGCTTTAATTCTTCTTCTGTTGCTTCTCTAACTTCAATGACTTCTACATCAAAGTTTAAGTCATATCCAGCAAGAGGATGATTTAAATCAACGATTACCTCTTCTTCTTTAATTTCAGAAACAAAGGCTAAAACAGGCCCATTTTCTGACTCTAATTGAACTTCTAGCCCTACAACCAGTTCTTCATTGTTTTCGGCTCTGAATCCGCTTTTAGGTAATGTATACATGGCCTCCTCATTTCTTTCTCCATACCCTTCCTTCGCCATTACTTTTAATTGTCCTTTAAACCCTTTTTCCTTTCCCTCTAATTGTTTTTCTAATCCAGGAATTAACATTCCATTTCCTTGAATGTAGGTTAACGGTTCTTTTCCTGCAGAGGTGTCAATGGCATCTCCATGATCTGTTGTTACGGCATAATGCATAGCAACTACCGCGTTCTTTTGAATTTTCATATTTTCGAATTTAGCACAAAGGTACGGTTAAATAATTCACAAGACATGTGAATACATAAATACCAATACATCAAATAACTGAAGGTAATCAATTAACTTAGTACCGATGAAAATCTCCGTTTTGTTTCTGATGAATATACTTTTTGTAGTCCTTGGTATGGCACAACAGGAATTAATTTCCGAACGACCTGGCCAAGCCCTTTCTCCAAATTGTATTGGTAAACGTAGTATACAGGTCCAATCTGGAATGGATCTTTTTCATTTTGAAGAAAAAAAACATGGAGTAAATCTTCCTAGTTCATTAAACACATCTATTTCATCAACAGTAGTCCGATTTGGATTAGGAAATAAGTTTGAAATAAATTCGGGGATTAATTATGGTATTTCTGAACAATTATTAGCCTCGCCATTGGTGGGTTTTAAGGCATCCTTATTTAAAAATCAATGGCACGATATTGCACTTCAATATTTTACTTCTTTGCATCAGCTTAATTCGGATCCTTTTTCAAATACCATAAAATTTATTTCGAGCCATTCTTTTTCTGAAAAAATTGGATTGGGAATTAATACGGGGTTTAATTATTTACCCGAGTCAGAGGGTCTAACGGTTGATTATGTTTTGAGTATTGGATTTAATGCGAGTCATAAAATTGGTATAGTTTTAGAAAACTACGGAAATTATATGAATGAATTTAAGACCTATTGGGATGTTGGAGTTGGTTATCTGGTAGCACCATTATTTCAGATAGATACTTATTTTGGAGGGAATAAAACCCGTGATGAAACAGATTTATTTCTAAGTATTGGACTAACCTATCGATTGGATTTTAATGAGGAGAACTAGCATTTATACAGTAATGATTATATGCTTAGGTTTTGTTTTAAAAACCCATGGTAAATTTGCTTCTGCTCATTCAGAATCCTTCCGCTATATCGGTCGATTTGATTTTTCGAATCCTCAATCACCCTCTTTTGCACATTCGGGTACACATATAGAGTTTCTTTTTAAAGGAACACAATTGGAAATAGGATTGAGTAATGATGTACTTCCGAATATCGAAGATCTAAACTATTATACGGTATTAAAAAATGGTCAGAAAATAGCCACGATTAAACCTTCAAAAATTAAAGCGTTTTTTTCGGTGAATATTCATACTCCTGATACTTTTTGTCGTATTCAAGTAATTAAACGAACAGAATCATTTTGCGGAATAGGGGTATTTCATGGCGTGAAATATAATGAGGAAGGAGCCCTCCAAAGACCGCCTGAAAAGTTAAGAAAGATTGAATGGATTGGTGATTCTTTTTTAGCTGGATACGGCAACATGGTTGCGATT
This sequence comes from Flavobacteriales bacterium, assembly GCA_002722245.1. Lineage (GTDB taxonomy): Bacteria > Bacteroidota > Bacteroidia > Flavobacteriales_C. Next base: position 103,886 of record PBLA01000002.1, read on the forward strand.
GATCCGCCACCGAAAGACAACCCAAGCACGGGATTTCATGCTGAAAACGAAGATGCGTATCAAACTTTTGGAGTAATTACATCACGGAATCTTCATGCCGATTATTCCTGTATTGCAATGTCTGGAAAAGGAGTGTATCGTAATTATGACACAACAGAGGAAGAAACGGTACCAAAAATATATCCATTCATCTATCCTGATGGAGGGAAATATGATTTCTTATTTAAACCGGATTTGATTGTGATTAAACTTGGGACAAATGATTTTGGTGCTGAAATGAATCAGCCGCCAAACATGACTGATTCTAGCAGATTTGTATCTACCTATTTAAAATTTTTACATGATGTGATCAATAATAATCCAACCTCGAAAATTGTATTGGCTTTAGGAGGAGGGATTTCAAATTCATTTCCAAAGGGGCTTAACCGATTGAAAAGATACAGGAATTGGGTTCAAAAGGTGAAAATTGAAGCGGAACAAAAATATATGAATGAATTTGGCTTTTTTGAGTTTAAATTGATGGAACCTCCCTATGGAGAGGATTGGCATCCTACAGTAAACGATCAAAACAAGTTTGCCAAAGAGATTACACCATTTTTAAAGAAATTTATGGGGTGGTGAATTTAGGAATATTTGAATTATACGGATGTTTTTTGAGAAGCGAATTGATTTTTTATAGAGGCCTTGATCATTTTAAAAATTAATTATCGATGTGCACCCTTTAAATCCTCCTCTTCATTTATCTTCGCGCTTTGCATTATGGATTATCAAGTTAAGGTATGAGATCACTTACTTTCTTTTTATTACTTTTCTCTTTAAGATTATTGTCCTCGCCAATAACCCTATATACCAGTAAGCACGGGTTAATCAATAAGCATGTCAATTGTATTGAACGTGGAAAAGATTTTGTGTGGATTGGGACAAATGGCGGGATTAACCGCATTGATTTTAGAGGGGAAAAGCCAATTAAATTCTCTCCCAGAGGAACCTCTGTTCCTGTAACAGCCCTTGAAAATGATGGGAAAATCATTTGGGTAGGATTAAAGGGAAAAGGGGTGTACATGATGCCTAAAGAGAATTACAAATTTATTGGGTTTCGTAAAGACGTGCTTGGAGATAAGGAAATTCTAAAAATCGAAAAAGTGAGTAAAGGTCTTGTTGTTTATACTTCCACTAAAAAGTACGAATTTAATTTTAGCGATAAAACATATATAGAGTCAGAACACTCGATTAAAGCGTACAATCCTGTTATTAGTATCGGAAGTAAAACATTAATGATTAATCATGGAAAGCTTGAACGTTTTAATAAGTCTACTCAATCATTTCGACCTCTGGATCTAGCTATTTTGGCAAATGATCATTTAAACTTCCATAAAGGGGTGCTTATTGCCAGTCCATCAGGTTTAGTGTATTATAATCCTGCAGAAGATACAATTCAGTTTGGTGATCCAATGATTAAATTGGAGAAGGTTCAGTTAAATGGAGTGGACACAATAGCTGAACGTTTGGACTTAAACTGGGATAATCATGTGTTGAATTATCACTTTATATGCTCTGAATTGGGAGATAAAAATCAAATAACCCTGAACTATACCTTAACTGGACCTGATGGAGAGTCAAAGGGGTTTATAAATGCGCAAGAGGGAATAGAATTGAGTGAATTAGGACATGGGGATTATTTGTTAGTTGTTTCAGCAGTTAATGAAAAAAAGATTTCAGCAACAAACAAATTGAGATTTAAATTTTCAATAGAGAGTCCGCTTAAAGATTCAATTTGGTTTTATCTTATTATTACCGGTGCACTATTTGTGTGGACATTACTTGTGAATGGATTAACAAGAGCAAAATTTAAAAAAGACATTAAGGTGCTTGAGGATGCGTTAATTGAAAAAACGAATAAACTGAATACAATAGAAAGAAGTAAATACGGGTTGGTAGAAGAAGATGAACTGGAATTATAAGTTAACTGAGAAGAGACTTTTTATAAAACTACTTCTCTAGTAAAATTTGTTTTGCCATTTTCATAGGCACAGAGATGTATTTTTTTTCAATGTAGGCCAGCATTTTATCTAAGACTTCTTTGCTTTCTTCATTCATTGTTTCCATTTCTTTAGAAAACACTTCATTGATTGCTAAGTCTTTAATTTCTTTTATTTTTTGAGGAACTTGACGCATCGCCAATTCAACTTTTCGCTCTTTAAAAGTCACTTTAAAAGCTTCAATTTGTTCTTCAATCAATGCACTGCATATGGATAATTCCTGTTCTCTCTTTTTAAGGTTTTGTTCTGAAACCTCTTTTAATCCTTCGATTTCAATGTAGTTTACAGCATTGTTTTCCACAACCTTGGGATCTACATCGTAAGGAATTGCTAAATCAATGATGGTTTTTTTAGTTGTTTCACCAGCTAAAAGCGATTTATAAACTTCAGGAGTAATTAAATACTCTTCACTTCCCGTACACGTAACTAATAAGTCAAAACCTGTATTGAAATTTGATAATTCCGATAACGGTAAAGGACTCCCTCCAATATGGTTCGTTAAAGATTCTGCTTTTTCTAAAGTTCGGTTAAAAATAGTCAGGTTCTTAAGGCCATGTTTACTTAAAAACTTACACATCCTAGTGTTTGTCTCTCCTGCACCAATAACCAAAATTCTTGAATTGTCTTTTATTCCTAAATCTCTTAATTTTCTATAGGCTAAAGAAACAATTGAAATAGGGTTTTTTGCAATTTTAGTATTTGTATATATTTCTTTAGCAGATTCAATGGTTTTATTAATTAAAAGTCGAATAATTGAACCAGTTAAACCTAATTTAGAGCATTCGTCAAAGGCTTTTCGAACTTGGGTAATTATTTCTCGCTCTCCAATTACTAAAGAATCTAATGAAGATGCTATGTGAAACATATGTTTAACAGCTTCTTCCCCTTCAAAAATAGTACAGTTTTTTATGGCCCACTTAATATCTTCTTCTTTCCAATCCTTAGAAAAAGACGAGAAGAAAGAATTTAAGTAGTTTTTTGATAGATTGATTTCACTTACAAATATGAATTCTACTCTATTACAAGTAGATAAATACATAAGTTCGGATATGTCATTACTCTTTAGTTTCTCAAGCCTATTTTTTCGGTTTTCAGAATCAATATGAAGTCTACCGATATTTGAAATATTTGTGGTCTTATGAGTAAATGCTATGATTTTTAAATCTCTCAAATCGTCGAACAGTCGAATTTTAACAAATTTCCCCAAACAGTGCTTTACCTTTGTCATAGTTTTGTCACATACCCTTTTGATATTAGGTAAATCAGTATTTAGAATGATTATAAATTAGAGGTTGATTATTGTAAACTTAAATTTTATTGAATGGTTTTGTGACCATCTTACATAAGAAGGTTATTAAGTTATTATGAGATTAATTATTTTATTGCTTTTGATTGGATTGATAGGGAAAGCTCAGTTTTTAAAAGAGACTAGATGGATGGACATTTACCCAAGAAAAAAGATTTCTTATGTACCTAAAGGAACCTGGGTTGATTCTTCAGGTCAAATGTTTATTAAAGATTTTCCAGTTCTGAAGCTTTCAAAAAAATGGAATAGTATTCCTTGTATGAAAATCAACTCTGGTTCAAAGCCTTTTCTTCCTCCTAATACAGAATTTAGAAACGAGAATTGGTTAAGAGAATCAAGTCCGATTGATCTTGATTCAGTGAACTTTGGTATTCAAACTTTTTTGGTTACAAGAAATTATGTGTCGATACGTGAATACGCTTTGTTTGAAAATTGGGTAAAAGATTCAACGAATTTATTCAAGCATGTTGAGAAGATTAATGAAGGCGATTATCAGGAGAGATTAAATTGGAAAGAGGTGAAAAAAGTGAAAGACATAAAAATATCCCGAGACAGTCTTGAATATGAATATTGGTGTATAAATTGGAATAAAATGTCAAAGGATACTTTTAGATTCGAACTTCCAAAGGATACAATTAAAAAGAAACTATCTGTTGAAGAGTTGAGACAAAAGTTAATAGATAGAAGCGAATTTATAATACGAGAAGAAGTGCCCGTAAAGTACAGTTTATATTGGGGTATCGTAAAAGATGAGAACGTAAAATCCTTTTTAGATGAACATTACTTGACGCATCCATATTTTAAGAATTATCCAGTTTTAGGATTGACAAAAGAACAGCAAAAAGCTTATTTACATTGGTGTACAGAGCAGGTTAATGGTTACCGTCGATCAAAAGGTAAAATTATAAATAATGATATTCGATTTGGAACAGCTTGGGAATTAATGTTAAGTCCAGTGGATGAATGGCAGAGAGGTACTATTAAGATCAAAATAGATAAGGAGTTTATTAAAGCTTTTGGTTCTGATAATTGGGATTTAGGTGAAGTAATTGAAGTTCCATACCCAACTAAACCATTTCGAATGGTTAGAACAACTTTAAATCGATGTAGGTTTTTATAAAAAGCACCAACCTTCAAAATATCCAGTTTTCAACATCTTTTTTTTAACGTTTATTACATGGTTTTACAATTCCAATAGGAGCGATTTATTTATTTTTAACCTTATGTCAACAGCAGAAGAAAAATATTCCAATTGGCGGACAACTACCTCCTATGTTTCTACAGCAATTAGTATTGCTATGGTAATCTATGTAGTTGGATTATTAGGTTTGGTCTTGATGAAGGGTAAAATACTCGGAGATCAGTTTAAAGAAAAATTTGCCTTTGAAATCTATTTGAAAGAGGGTGTAAAAGATATTGATATCATGCACTTAAAAAAGGAATTAGATGCCGAGGATTTTGTTAAAAAAACCATATGGAAAGACAAGGAGGATGCCTTAAAAGAATATTTAGAGGAGGTTGATCCGAGTGAGAACTTCACAATGAGTCTTGGTGCAAATCCTTTGCCTCAAAACATTGATGTGTTTTTTGAAGCACGCTTTAATCATCCTGATAGTATCCAACACTTAAAGGAGCGGTTGCAAGCCAATGCGCATGTGGATGATTTTCGTTATCCCAAAGATTTGCTGTACAAGGTATACGATAATATAGAAAAGATCAGTGTAGCGCTTTTAATAGTGAGTGGATTGTTACTGATTATAGCCATTGGATTGATAACGAATACGATTCGATTGAGGGTGTATTCGCAGCGATTTATTATTAAAACAATGCAATTAGTGGGCGCAAGTAATTGGTTTATTAAACGTCCTTTTATTTGGAAAGGAATGGTTTTAGGCTTCTTTAGCGGTGTTTTATCCGTTTTTGCATTAGCAGGTACTTTGAAAATAATTTACGACCTTTACCCTGAATTTCAAATGGAATTACAAAATGTAACCTTAGATCTGTTGCTTTATGGGGTAATGTTAACCTTGGGTGTCATCATTTCATGGTTCGCTACCCAGTTTGCAGTAGGTCGCTTCCTTCGTTTGAAAACGGAAAAGTTATATTATTAAAAAATGAGTTCGACACAATCAAGTTTTGTTTTTGGAAAGAAAAATTATGTAGCCATTGCTATAGGTTTTGCGTTAGTGATTTTTGGTTTTTTATTAATGTCAGGAGGTAAATCAGCTGAACCTAATATTTTCAAAGGGGAAGAAATCTTTTCTTTTCAGCGAATAACGTTCGCTCCATTTATGGTTTTATTGGGTTTTTTGGTCGTTGGATTAGGGATTATGATAAAACCTAAGTTAGATGAAGTTTCTCAGGAGGATTTAACCACTAAGAAAAATACAAACGACACAATAATAGACGACTAAATGGGGGTTTTAGAAGCTATTATTATTGGGATCATTCAAGGGTTAACTGAGTTTCTTCCTGTAAGTAGTAGTGGACATATAGAACTTTCAAAAGCCATTTTAAATGTTGAAGTAGAAGGTGAGGAAAACGTTATGTTCACCGTTGTGCTCCATGCGGCAACAGCGTTGAGTACAATTATAATTTTTCGAAAAGACATTCTGCAAATCATTTCGGGATTATTCCAATTTAAATGGAATGATGATTTTAAGTTTGCCATCAAAATTCTCATTTCCATGTTTCCTGCAGCATTTGTAGGAATTGTGTTTAATGATGTAATCGATTCATTTTTTAATGAACAAATCCTTTTAGTAGGTCTTATGCTTGTAATCACTGGTCTACTATTATTTTTGGCTGATAGAGCAAAAGACACTACAAAAAGTGTTGGTTTTTTGAATGCATTCATAATAGGGATTTCTCAAGCAATTGCTATACTTCCTGGAATTTCCAGAAGTGGATCAACTATCGCAACGGCTGTTTTGTTGGGGATTGATAAAGCAACGGCTGCTCGATTTTCGTTTTTGATGGTTGTTCCTTTGATTTTAGGAAAAATGGCTAAGGAACTTATGGATGGTGGTTTAGCTACTTATAAACCTGAAGAGTTAACAGCATATGGATCAGGATTTATTGCAGCATTTATCGTTGGTTTATTTGCGTGCACTTGGATGATTTCGTTGGTTAAGAAAAGCCAGTTGAAGTATTTTTCTTTTTATTGTTTCATTGTAGGAACTCTTGCTATTGTTCATGCTGCCATTTAGTCTTATTTCCGATAAACCTTTAAATGAATATTCCGAGGAAGAACTAAAAACAGGAGTTGTTTTTTTGGTAGATAAACCGCTAAATTGGACCTCATTTCAAGTGGTCAATAAGTTGCGATGGGTCATTCGAAAAATGCACAAGATCAAAAAAATTAAAGTTGGTCACGCAGGTACGCTGGATCCTTTGGCTACTGGTTTGTTAATTATTTGTGTAGGTAAAAAAACAAAGGAAATAGAAACCTATCAAGGAAAAGAAAAAGAATATACAGGAACCATTACGCTAGGAGCGTCTACACCTTCTTTTGACCTGGAAACAGAAATTGATCAAACGTTTTCAATTGATGGTATATCGGAGGAGGCCATGCAAAAAGCTGCAGCATCATTAACGGGAGCCATTGAGCAGTATCCACCTGTTTTTAGTGCGGTTAAAATAGAAGGGAAAAGAGCGTATGAAAGTGCACGGAAAGGAGAAGAGGTGAAGGTAAAACCTCGAAGCGTGGTTGTTTCAAAATTTGAAATTGATACCTCTGAATTCCCAAAAGTTCATTTTACAATAGTTTGTAGCAAAGGAACCTATATCCGTTCAATCGCCTCTGATTTTGGGAAGATACTAAATAATGGGGCACATCTATCTGCGTTAAGAAGAGAACGAATCGGTGAATTTATGTTAGGACAATAGCAAAATGGAATCAGCAGAGTACTGGATAAAGCATTTGAAATTAAAACCACATCCCGAAGGCGGTTTTTACAAAGAGGTTTATCGCTCAAAAGAAGTTTTTTTTCCTACAGGAATCTCAGGAGAAAGAAACTATATGACAAGTATCTATTTTTTATTGGATGAAGGAAGTGTTTCTCATTTTCATAGTATCCAGTCCGATGAATTATGGTGTTATCACTCGGGGGATGCATTATCCGTTTACCTTCTTTATCCCGATGGAAAGCTTGATGAATTTGTCATTGGACCAAATAGTCAAAACGGTGAAATTCTTCAAGCTGTTGTTCCTGCCAATACTATTTTTGGATCAAAAAGTAAAGGCAATTACTCTTTGGTGGGTTGTGTTGTATCTCCTGGTTTTGATTTCCGAGATTTCACACTCTATACAACCAAGGAGCTCTTGAATAATTACCCTCAACACGAAGGAATTATTAAACAGCTTTCAAAAGCAGAGTATTAAGCGATTTCTATCCTCCTAAAAAGTTGCTCATCCAAAGGAAACCGTTACATTTGTTGAATGAAAAAGCTGGCTTTTTTATTCAGTGTAGTCATCCTTGTATTTCAAGGTTGCTTGCCCAAAAAACAGGATTCCTCTACTTATTCAAATGTAAGAGTGAGGACAATGGCTCAACACAAAGCCCCTCAATATCCCTATCGCGCGTCCAAGACACGAACATTTGATTTATTGCATACTTATTTGGATGTGACACCGAATTGGGAAAACCAAACATTAAAAGGACTTGCCCGATTAACTTTGAAACCGTATTTCTATTCTACCAATGTTTTAATCTTGGATGCGAAAGGAATGGAAATTAAATCTATCGCACTACTGGATAGTATGGATGTCACAAAACGGTTAAGTTATGAATACGATTCTACTCAAATTTCCATTGAATTACCACAAAAATACACGAGAGAAGATATCTTTTGCGTTCAAATTGAATACATTTCTAAACCCAATACGCTGGTGAGCGGAGGTAGTCAAGCCATATCTGATGATAAAGGGCTTTATTTTATTAATCCGATTGGTAGAGATAAGTCAAAGCCACAACAATTATGGACACAGGGAGAAACAGAGGCATCCTCCTGTTGGTTTCCTACAATAGATGCTCCGAACGAAAAAACAACGCAGGAGATTAAAATTACTGTTGATGATGCTTTTACCACTTTATCCAATGGGCGATTAATTTCTAGTGCTAAAAACTCCGATGGTACGAGAACAGATTACTGGAGACAAGAGTTACCGCATGCGCCATACTTGTTCATGATGGCCGTTGGTAAATTTGCTATTGTTCAAGATACATGGAATGATATTTCTGTGAATTACTTGGTAGAACCTAAAGATTCATCATATGCAAGAGGAGTGTTTGGCAATACGCCTGAAATGCTTTCATTTTATTCTGAGAAATTAGGGTATCCGTATCCATGGGATAAATACAATCAGGTCGTTGTTTCAGATTATGTCTCTGGAGCTATGGAGAATACAGGGGCTGTTATTCATGGAAGATGGGTGTTTACTACTCCTGAAGAACAAATTGATTATAATCATGAGGATGTTGTGGCTCACGAATTATTCCACCATTGGTTTGGAGATTTAGTAACATGTGAATCGTGGTCTAACCTTCCATTAAATGAAAGCTTTGCGACCTATGGAGAGTATTTATGGATTGAGCATAAATATGGAAAAATGAAGGCCGACCGCCATTTGAGAGTAGACATGGTACAATACTTAAACGATACTCCTCGTGTGGATTTAATTCGATATCACTATAATAATCGAGAAGATATGTTCGATCGTCATTCGTATGAAAAAGGCGGTAGAATCCTACATATGTTGCGGAGTTATGTGGGAGATGACGCATTTTTTGAATCCTTAAAGGTTTATTTGCACAATCGTGCATTTAATACATCGGAGGTACATCATTTAAGATTGGCATTTGAGCAAGTCACAGGTGAGGATTTAAACTGGTTTTTTAATCAGTGGTTTTTGGATAAAGGCCATCCAGTTTTAAAAGTCCAGTGGGAGGATACAGGAGACTCTTTGCTCTTAACTGTTCGTCAAATCCAGTCCACGGAGTATCCTGTTTTTAAGTTGCCTGTTGAGATTGATTTTTACACAGATGAGGGTGTACGCACAAAAAGGATTTCGATTACAAATAGAGAAGAGGAATATGTTTTTGAAGGGTTAGGAAATGTTGAGGCGGTGAATTTTGATGCGAAAAAAGTTTTATTAGCTGAAATTGAACAAGTTTTTTCACCAGAAGAGGCAATGAGACTATTCAAGCATTCCAACAATTACCGAACAAAGTTGGAGGCCATGCTTCAAATGCAAGGTGATACCTCCACAACAAGTTGGGAAATGCTTAATCTGGCTAAAGATGATGAATTTGATTCGTTTCGTAAACTGTCTATCTATTTTATGACCTCATTCAGTGAGGCTCAAAAAGAAGAGCATAAGGATTTCTTATTCAAGATGTATAATAGGGACTCCATATCAGATGTAAGAGTTGCTGCATTGTCTGTCATTAAAAGAACGTGGCCAAATGATAGTTCCTTAATTCCTTTTTATAAAAAAGCACTAAATGATTCCTCAGTAAATGTGCGATTAATCGCGTTAAGGGGATTGTTGAGTTTAGCGAGAGAGGATGCCCTTTTGAGAGCATATCAAATGGAAAGTGAAACAGATCCGAGAGTTATTCGAGCCTTGGCCAATATGTATAAAGATGTAAAAGATGAAAGTAAAAGGAAGTGGTATAATTGGGCAATAAAGCATGTTGAATTTCATAATAAATCATATGTGATTAATAAATACAAACAGTATTTAATGGAAAAAGGAAATGCTGTTATATGGAAAGCCTGCAAGGTGCTTGAGGAGGAAGCGATTTATGAAAACAACAAAGATGTTCGACTCACGGCGGCATTAGCGCTTCAAGATTTACGTGAAAGAAATATAAAAAGGGTGGAAGATATTCGAAAAGACATTAGAGATAAAAAGGCCTCTTCAAAAGGCTCATCTTACGATTTGAAATTATTAGAGGGAAAATATAAAGAATTAACTGATCATGATGAGCGATTGGCAGCGATGATTAAAAAGATTGTAGAATTAGAAATAAATGCAAGGATTCTTGAATCCTTTGAGGTTCATGGGCTAACCACAACGGAATTGCCCTCAGATGAACAAGAGAGCGAAGAACGAAACAAGATAGAACCTTAACAAGACGCGAAAAACACCTTTTTATTTCTTGATTAAAACCTACATGGATTATGGAAGAAGAAAGATCCTTAAATTTTATTGAGCAAATTATAGAGAATGATTTGGCATCGGGAAAACATAAAGAAATTTATACGCGTTTTCCACCTGAACCAAATGGATATTTACATATTGGTCATGCCAAGGCAATTTGCTTAAATTTTGGTTTAGGGGAACAGTATAATGGAAAAGTGAATTTACGATTTGATGACACAAATCCAACTGCTGAGAAGCAAGAGTATGTAGATGCAATCAAGGAAAATATTCAGTGGTTGGGATTTCAATGGGAGAAGGAATTACATACTTCTGATCATTTCCAACAACTATATGAGTATGCTGTTCAATTAATTAAGCAAGGCGATGCTTATGTTTGTGAGCAGTCTGCTGAAGAAATGGCTAAGTCCAAAGGAACACCCACCGAACCGGGTACGAATTCACCATTTAGAGATCGAAGCATTGAAGAGAATTTAGCGCTTTTTGAGAAGATGAAGAATGGTGAAGTAGAGGAAGGCGCAATGACTTTAAGAGCTAAAATTGATATGGCTCACTCTAACATGCATATGCGTGATCCTTTGATGTATAGAATCATTAATGAGCGTCATCATCGCACAGGGTCAGATTGGGTAATATATCCAATTTATGATTTTGCTCATGGTGTTAGTGATGCTATTGAGGGAATTACTCATTCGATTTGTACATTAGAGTTTGAAGTTCATCGACCATTATACGAGTGGTTTAACAATAAAATAAATACCCCTGCTAAACCTCAGCAAATCGAAATGGCACGACTAAACATTTCCAATGCTGTAACCAGTAAAAGAAAGGTGAAAAAGCTAATTGATGAAGGAGTTGTATTTGGTTGGGATGATCCAAGGTTAACTACGCTTGCTGGAATCAGAAGAAGAGGTGTTCCGGCACAAGCAATACGTGATTTAGCAGAAGGGATTGGGGTGTCTAAAAGAAATTCCATAACTGAAATGTCTCGCTTGGATTATTACACGCGTCAGGTTTTGAATAAAACTGCTAATAGAGTTATGGCTGTTTTGGATCCGTTGAAAGTGACCATTACCAACTTTGATGAAGGAAAAGTAGAAATGTGTGAGGCAAAGAATAATCCGGAGGACGAATCAGCAGGAACAAGGGATATGCCTATCAGTCGAAATTTATACATTGAAAAAGCGGATTTTATGGAAGACGCGCCTAAGAAATTCTTCCGATTAACCAATGGAAAAGAGGTTCGCTTTAAGCATGGATATTATATTACTTGTAATGAAGTTTTAAAGGATGCTCAGGGAAATATTACGGAACTTTTGTGCACTTATGATCCAACAACAAAAGGAGGATGGAGTGATGATGGAAGGAAAATAAAAGGAACCATTCATTGGGTAAGCGCGGAACATGCTTTAAAAGCAAAAGTGAATCTTTACGAAGGATTATTCAACTCTGAAAATCCAGAAGAAGGCGGGAAAGATTTTATGGAAGATGTTAACCCGAATTCTTTAGAAGTTATTGAGGCTTTCGTTGAGCCATCGGTAAAAGATTTAGCCCCCGGAACAACTGTTCAGTTCGACAGAACAGGATATTTTTGTGTGGATAAAGACTCAACTCCAAACAACATCATTTTCAACAGAACAGTAACTTTACGCGATAAGAAAAAATAAAATAGAAAGGGGATTTGTTACCTCCCTACCTTTTAATTATGAGTACAATTTGTTTGAACAACATTGAGGTATATGCTTACCATGGAGTTTTCGAAGTAGAGCAAAAAGTAGGGCAGTGGTATACTGTTAATCTCGAAATCGATGTTGACTTCTCAGAAGCGGCAATAAATGATGATTTAAAAGGAACAATTGATTATTCAATGCTAAACGAGATCATTCGAAAGGAAATGGCTGTTAAATCTAAGCTAATCGAACATGTAGCTAATAGGATTGCTAACGGTGTTTTAGAGACTTTTCCCAACATCGAAGGGGGAACACTTTCCATAGCCAAAAGGAATCCACCGGTTCAAGGGGAAATGGAAAGTGTTGAGGTGGTAATTGAATTGTAAAAAAGGCCAGTATCGAATGCTGGCCTGTTAAATTTTATAATACTAAATGAAATACTTTTCGAAAGTAATTCGAATCTTATACTTTGATTAGTCCACTAGTTTTTCAATTTCATCTACCAAAGCATCTATGTCATTTAAGGTTTTTATGTTTTCGTCATCAAATGTCATTTCCTCTGCAGCAGTAATTGTTTGTGTTCCAAATTTAATTGACTCTCCATCTTTGTAATATACTAGGAACATAAGGTCATAGCTTTCAGGAAGTCTTGAGGCTACAAAACCATCGTCGGAAAAATCACAGGATATAGCACCATTAAGATCTTTAAAAATAATTTTTACTTGAGCATGATCCGGAAAGTTTCCTTTTAATTTACAACTGTTTATTTGACCATATTCCCAAAGTAATTTATCTATATTGCACCAAGAAAGTTGAGAGAAGGTAATGTTAATAACATTAGGATCGAAACTGTATGACTGCAAAGAATTAGGACCATTAAGGCGTTGCAACAACATACAACTACTAATGTCTACTTCATAACGTACCGGAGATTCCAACTCGATATATGAATCGCTATTATAATTAGGACCATTCCCTACTGTACTAAGCCAATTATTATTCCATGTTAGAGTATCTCCTTCCTCATAAAATGACCATACATCACTAGAATTATAGACAGAAAGATTTTTTTCTGTTTCCACGAATGGATTTTCAAAGCGGTCTTTGTATATGATTACTCTGAATAGTTCATCGTTGAGTGGGGAAATTTTGTTGATTTCTTTGAAAACCAAATCTTTTAAAGGTTTGATGTCTTTCCATAAAGAGCTATGTTCATCACTAGTGTTACTCTCAAATTCAGCCCAAAGAGATTGCATTCTTTTGCATGGGTTATTTTCATCAAATTCATTTCTAACCCATTCTCCAATATTGTTTTCAACTGCTTCTCCGACGGTTTGATTCTCTTTCCAAATCCAACCTTTCATATCTTTATCGACATCAGTATTTTTATTTTCGATGGTAAATGTACTTCCTTCAGCGAGTTTTAGCGGCTGATCATTTTGTGAAACTTCTACTTTAAATTCTCCTTGTGAGGAGAGAGGTCCCTGATCTGAATTGGTCATCATACCCGATAAAATCATTTCAGATATGTTCGTGATTTCAGTTACTGAAACATCAATATTACCGGTTACAGGGTTTCCCGAACCATCAACAAAAGCTTTTGCGGGGAAAATAAGTTCATTGCCTTTTTCAGTGGTAAATGTGATTACATTATCAGAGTTTTTAGTTTGTATTTGAGCTAGGGGAGCATAACTTTTTAGCTCATTGACAAGTTCTATGTTATCGACTGGGTTAGACGAGTTAGAATTGGTGTTGGTGTTTGTTTCGACAGGATCTTCTTTTTTACATGCGGTCGATAATACTGTGAGAGTTATAACAGATAAAAATATTTTTCTCATTATTTAATGTTTTGTTTTCATTAATAATGTAGAAATAGAAAAAGGATACGTATAGTTGAAAAAATATTTTTTTAACTCTAAAGTGAGATGGATTCAACCCCTTTTACTTCAGGGAACATCCTCATTAATAATCCTTCGATACCTTGTTTTAGAGTAACTGTTGATGATGGGCACCCGGAGCAAGCTCCTCTCAAGGCAACTTTTACTATACCGTCCTTGAATTCAACAAAGTCTATCGAACCTCCATCGTTTTCAACGGCAGGACGAATGTATTCATTTAAAGCATCGATTATTTTTTCGTCCAGCTCACTAGTGGAGATGTTGAATTTAACATCGTCTCCTTTTTTCTCTTTAAGTTGTTCTTCTTTTATGGCGTGAGGTTGTAAGGCTCCTTCTTTGATGATTTCTTTATCATCCCTTAAATAGTCAGAAATAAAGTTACGCGTTTCCATAACTACCATGTCCCACTCAATTTTATCATTTTTAGTAACAGAGACGTAATTATTGGAGATGAATACGTTTTCTACGAAGGGAAAATTCAATATTGCTTCAGCCAACGGGGAACTGGAAGGATCATCGCTGCTTGAATAGTCGAGAGGAGCACCGGGATTTAGAACTTTATTTACTACAAATTTCATAACATCCGGATTTGGAGTCATCTCTGCATAGACTGTTATTGGAATTTTTCGCGCGGGCATAGCTTAACTTAATTATAGTTAAAGATAAAAATACTGCCTTTGGAATGCCAATTTAAGTCCTACAAATTAGTTGCTAATGTATTTTAAGATTGTTTTTCATGCAGTAAAAAAGAAATTTATTAAGTAAAAGTTGATCTTGAATTAAAGTTTGTAAGAAAAACCAAGTCCAAAAATCTCTTTAAATTGAATTCTTGGTCCATTAATTTCATTAATTCCATCATTGTTTTTATCTCTCGAAATCACAATGTCGTCATCATATATCAAGTTGGTATTTATACTCACAGTTATGAATTTATTTACTTTCATTAATACCAATAAGTCCCAGTTAACGTCAATATTTTGAGGGTTTTCTTTGTAGTTTGAAAAAAGTCCAAGCGACATCGTCATTTTTACATTTTTCATTACTTCTTTTTTGAAATCACCCCGCAAATAACCTCCTATTTCATTTCTAATGATTTTTTGGGGAGTGACTCCAAAAGCACCTGATTTTGATAGTGTTTTGTCCAATACAAAAGTTGTTTTTGATGTAATTGGAGAAACAAAAAGAGTAAAAAAATCTTTTAATTTATAATTCATTCCTGCTGCACCCAGCAAGTACCCTGGTGCAAGAAAAGTTGAGATTTTAATGGAGTCGTTAGGATAATTAAAACCATCTGTGAATTGACTCTTAAAGTTAATTAAGCCTGAATAAAACCAATTGTCCGATGCTTTTTTTCCAAAGGTTGAGGTAAGTTCAATGTTGTCATCTGTTTTTTGAAAGGCCTCCAGGTCTTGTTTTAGTATTCCATAGCCTAAAATAAGTGTGTTTTCCCATGAGCATTTTTCTCCTGTATAAGTTAAATGAAAGTTGGCTATTCCATTCCCTGAAATTGAATTGTTTCCTCCTGCTGCCCAGTTTGTAAGAGTTACTTGACTGAAACTTAAGTTAAATAACGCCCCCTTTTTCCAGGATTTTATGGTATCTGTTTTTGTTGCGTTTTTTAGTTTAGCTTCAGCATCTGTGACTTGACCAATCAAAATTCCAGAAGAAAAAAACGTGATTAGAAAATATAAAGTTCTCATTTGAAGTAAATAGAGTTTAAGAATCCTTTGAAATGTAAATATCCATTTTAGGATAAGGTATATTCAGACCTTCTTTATCGAATATTTTATACACTTTTTCATTCATATCAAATAAAACCCCACCGTAGTTTTCTGAGTCAACCCAAACCCTCACAGCAAAATTAACCGAGCTATCTGCCAATTCACTTACAGCTATAAAAGGAGGGGGGTCTTTTTTTATCCTTTCGTCTTCTTTAATTATGTTTAATAAAACATGTTTTGCTTTGTCTATATCATCTCCATATCCTATACTAAATGTCCAATCAACGCGTCTTGTTTTTTCTTTTGAGAAATTTATTAGCGTCCCTGTTGATAATCCTCCGTTGGGAATAATTATGTGTTTGTTGTCTGGAGTTTTTAAAATGGTATTAAAAATTTGAATTTCGAATACGGTTCCTGTGTGACCTTGTGCAGTAATTATGTCTCCTACTTGAAAAGGTTTAAAAGTCAATATCATGACACCTCCTGCAAAGTTTTGAAGAGTTCCGCTCAGTGCCATACCAATTGCTAAACCAGCTGCACCGAGAATGGCAATAAATGAGGTCATTTCTATGCCAAGCATACTCAATACACTTACTATAAGTAAAGCTTTTAGAGAAATGTTTAGTAAACTTCTTAAAAAAGGTTGTAAGGATTGATCGAGCTCCCTGTTTTTCATTAAAGCAGTAAGTCCTCTGGTAAGCAATTTAATAATCCAAAGTCCAATTATGAGTGACACAATTGCTCCGGCAAACCTGTATCCAAATTCCACGGCATAAGTCATAACCGTTTTTAACATTTCATCCATGATGAGTTTTGTTTTTACTGCACAAAAATACTTTAATGGATTGTTGTTCAGTTCTGATTTGAAATAAATTTCTTTACAACGGATATTAAAAACAAGATGTAAACTTCAAAAATATACCATCAAAGTTTCTAAGGTGAGAGAGGTATATTCTTTAACAAGAATAATTTTAAAGTTTTATTTT
>PBLA01000003.1 GCA_002722245.1 Flavobacteriales bacterium
GAGAGTAAGTCGTTGCCTTTTTTTTAAGCCTTGTGTCTTAGACATGAGGCTTTTTTTTTGCCTAATCTTTATATCCAACCGAACCGTTCTGTTTACAAGTTTATTTATTGTATTACTTGTTAAAATGCAGTAAATTTGAGGCCTCATTATTTTTTAGATCTCAATTATGCTAAATATTGATATTGCTGCTGAAAATAAAACGTTAAAGGACAAAACACCTGATGAAATTATCACGTGGGCTATTTCGCTTTCTGATAAAAGAGTGGTTACGACTAGTTTTGGTGTGTATTCGGCAGTATTGTTAAGCGCTGTTTCTAGTAAAGATAATGGAATTGATGTGTTATGGTGTGATACTGGGTTTAACGATCATGTTACCTACAATCATAGTAAGGATTTAATCGATCGCCTCAATTTAAATATGAATATCTATGTGCCGAAACAAACCAGAGGATTTGTTGAAGCTACACTAGGTCTTCCAGGTATTGATGATCCTAAACACGAACAGTTTACCGAAATTGTTAAGTTAGAACCTTTTCGTAGAGCACTAGATGAACACAAACCAGAAGTTTGGTTTACCAATATTCGGTCAGGACAAACTGAATTTCGAGACGAACAAGATATTTTGAGTTACAGTAGTGAAGGAATTTTAAAGGTTAGTCCCTTTTATCACTGGTCTGATAAAAAACTCGATGCTTACCTTAAAAAGAATAATTTACCAAAGAATAAAGATTATTTTGATCCTGTAAAAGCATTGTCTTCAAGAGAGTGTGGTATTCAGCATTTGGGTTGATTTAATTAAATCGTTTGTCTTTTTTATAGTGTAATCTCTCCATAGAGGTTATTTCTAAGCTGTAAAAATCAAATTCAACAGTAACTTTTCCTTTTAATACATAAATGCCATTACCTCTGAATGGATATTTTTCTGTTTCATTAGGAAAATGTACGGTGTCTAAAAATGCACCATCTTCGTCTAAAAATGTACCGAAATACATTCGTTCATTATTTTTTGTTATCGTCGTTTTCCTAAAAATAAAGTAACCAAGCATTGTTACTTTTTTATGAAGATGCTTTTTCATTTCCTTTACTTTAATGCTGTTTGTGTGTGTGTTATGGATAAGCGTAAAGGGTGATTCTACAGGAAAACCCAATAGTTCTAGTTGATCAAAGGTGTCTTCATCTTCGTAGTGTTTCAGTGGTGGTAGTTTTATAGTTCTAGGAGTATTGAAAAATAATTTTCGATTGTGTTCTAATGGTGCTTTTGTATGATTCATATGTGCAGTCCATAAGATTTCTTTTTTCTCACGTTTTGTAAATCGAAATGCTCCTGCTCTAATTAGGAGAAGTAATTGGTTTTTGGGGATGATTACTCGTTCGGTGAAATCATTAAAATCTCTGAAAGATCCATTTTTAAGTTTTTCATTCTCGATTAGATGAATTACGTTTTCACAGAGTTCGTGAATAAGTCCTAGTCCTAAAAAGATTTGATTATCATATATTTTAGTTAGTCCGCTACTGTTGTTAATACAGGGTTCATGAATTTCGCCTCCCAACATTTTAGCTTCGTGTATATAAAGTTCTTTTCGATAAAATCCTCCTCCATTATTTATTGTAGCAACCATGTATTCCAGTGGATAATATGCTTTTAGATATAAGCTTTGATAACTTTCTACGGCGTATGAAGCAGAATGTCCTTTTGAAAAAGCATAATTTCCAAAGCTTTCGATTTGCGTCCAAACTTCTTGTATGATGTTTTGGGGGTATCTACGTTTTTTACAGTTGTTAAAGAAGGCATCTTTCACGGTGTTGAATTCATTTCTTTTTTTATACTTCAATGACATTCCTCGTCTTAATACATCTGCCTGTTCTAATGTTAACCCCGCAAATAAATGAGCCACTTTTAACACATCTTCTTGGTACACCATAACGCCAAAGGTTTCACTCATGAGTTCAGCAAGTTTAGGATGTGTATATTTTCGTTTTTCCGGATATCGATATCGAATAATATATTCACGCATCATTCCGGATTGTGACACTCCTGGTCGAATGATTGAACTTGCAGCTACTAAACGCTTGTAATCGTCTGCTTTTAGTTTTGTTAATAGCATTCGCATACTTGGAGATTCGATGTAAAAACATCCTATTGTATTTCCTTTCTGAAGGAGCGCTTTAATTTTCTGGTCATTTTTTAGGAATTCAATATTTTCGATGTCTCTCGATACATTGATCTCTTTGTTGTCTTTTATAATTTGAATAGTATCCTTTATTTTTCCTAGTCCTCGTTGACTTAAGATGTCAAATTTATGAAGACCAATGTCTTCGGCTTCTTGCATACTGAATTGCGTAATAGGAAATCCTTTTGGCGGAAGCTCTTGTGCAGTGTAATAGTTTACAGGTTGTTCGGAAATAATTATTCCTCCTGCATGTATGCCTAAATGATTTGGGAAGTGTTGAATGATTGAGCTATATTTTAAGGTGAGCCGGTGAAGGTGGTCGGGTACATGCTTGAATGTATAGTGAGTTAGGTGATCAATTTCTTGCTTAGGTAATCCAAATACTTTACCAACTTCACGAATAGCGGATTTATTTTTAAATGTGTTGTAGGTAGCAAGTAGAGCAGTGTGCTTATGGGTATATTTTTCAAAGATGTAGCGAATAATATAATCACGTTCCATCCATGCAAAATCGATGTCAAAATCGGGAGGTGTTTTTCGATGTTTATTAATGAATCGTTCGAAATAGAGATTTAAATCAATAGGGTCTACGTTGGTAATGTATAAACAATAAGCTACCATACTGTTTGCTCCACTACCTCTTCCGACGTAAGAAAAATGTTTGCGTCTTGCATATCGTACAATATCCCAATTAATTAAAAAATATGCTGTAAACCCTAATTCTTTAATTGTCGATAACTCTTTTTCTAATCGTGCATCAGAGGCTGAAGTTGGCTTAGGATATCTTTCTCTATATCCCAAATATGCTAGGTATTGTAATTGAATAAAGTCTTCCTCTTCTGATGTTCCAAATACTTTTTTGTTTTTAGATGCTGAGAAGTTGAAATGAATAGCTGAAATATTCAGTATGAATTGTGTGTTTTCAATGAGTTTACTGTGTCTCCGAAAAGAGTATACAAAATCATCCCAAGAAATAAACACATCACATGGACGAGCCTGTTCATTTAGAGGTAATTTACTCAGTAATGTATTATTATGTATTGCTCTGAGTAAACGATGTGCATTATAATCTTTTTTTCGTCGAAAGGTTCCTGTATTTAGCGCTACAAGTCGATGTACAGGGATCTCGTTATTTCTTATAGTTCGAGTAAGAAGTTCATCACTACGAACACCTACATATTCCCAGGGTTTAAGCGGGAATCCTGTGTATTTTTTTAATGGATAGATAATGAAACAATCCTCTAAATTGGGTGCTTTTTCTGGAATATTTTTCTTTGAAAATAGATGTGTTGTTAAAAATTGATTAAGTTGTAACCAGCCATTGTTGTTTTGTGCAATACCAATAAATTGTTGTTCTATTCCATTTCTGAAATCAATACCTATTACGGGTTTAATTTGATAATTTGGCGCAAGACGTATGAAATCTAATGCCGCAGATGTTGTGTTGATGTCGGTAAGTACAAATGTTCCCCATCCTGTGTGGTCACGATATATATGTTTAGAAGCTTCTTCTAATAATTCTTGTACAGATAAACTTCCGTATCGTAGGCTGTAAAAGGTGTGATTGTTAAGCATAATTAGGTGAATTTATCGTTGAAGGGAGGAGTTTGTTTTTTTCGAGGGTAAATACTTGCTGCTCGTTTTATAGCACCTAAGCCGTAACGTTTATTCACATGATCCATAGCCTTATAGAGATTAATCATTTCTAGAGAGTCTTCAAATAAGTCGATTTGATAATTTCCAGAGACTAGATGGGTGAATTTCACACCGATTAATCGAATAAGCATTCGACGACTGTAGAGTTTTTTAAAGAGTTCTTTTACTCCTTTAATTAATATGTGATCACAGGACGTGTAGCTAATTCGCATTTGTTGTGTATGGGTATCGAAATTTGAATACCTAATTTTAACACTAATGCAGGCAGTTAATTTTTTTTCCTGACGCAATTGTATGGCAAGTTTTTCGGTCATTCCTAGTAGAATGGTATTGATCTTCTCAACATCAATAGTATCTTGATGGAAAGTTTGTTCAAGCGACATAGACTTCCGTTCAGAATAAGGCGCTACAGGTGAGTTGTCAATTCCATTTGCCCGTTTCCAGAGTGTAGATCCATTTTTACCTAATAATTGTTGAAAAGCTTCTTGAGGCATAGATTGAATCGTATGCACAAACTCTACGCCCATTTGACGTAATAAATTACCTGTTTGTTGGCCGATGTAAGGAATTTTATTCACGACGAGTGGTGCTAGAAATGATTTTTCATAACCGGCATTTACGTTATTTTCTCCATTAGGCTTAGCTTCATTTGTAGCAACTTTAGCAACCGTTTTATTTGTAGATAAACCAAATGAAATGGGAAGACCTGTTTCGTGTATGATTTTTCTTCGTAGCTCCTGAGTAAACTGGTAAGTGCCAAAAAATTTATCCATACCTGTAAGGTCAATATAGAATTCATCAATAGATGTTTTTTCGTAAATGGGGACATTTTCAGCAACGATATCGGTCACGATATTTGAGTAATAACTGTACTGATCAGAATCTCCTTTGATTTGAAGTAATTCCGGACATAACTGTAAAGCTGTTCGCATAGGCATCCCTGACCGAACACCAAATGCCCTGGCTTCATAACTGCATGCAGAGACCACTCCACGATTTCCTCTACCACCTAGTGCAATGGGTTTGTTTTTTAAGGTGCTGTTTTTCAGTGTTTCCACAGAAACAAAAAAGCTGTCCAGATCAAAATGTGCAATTGCTCTCTCTCTCAATTTTGACAATAATTTTGTCAAAAATTATAAAAAAAAGAGGCGTAAACCAATTTATTTTGACAGTTTTTTTGTCAAAAATAATATTAGATTTGAGTTTTTAAGCAATCAGCGAGCGACAAAATTAATCCCTATCTTTGAAGAGCGTTTTCGAACATGGACTTAAAAAGACTCTTATCTGAATTTCTAAAATGGCGTGTTAAGCACGTTAGCGACAAGAGGTTTCTTATTATACTCTCAATTTTGATTGGTGTGGTAATGGGGTTGGTGGGAAGTTTATTAAAATTCCTTATTACTGTGATTGAGGAAGAGGTTCGAGAGGGGATACTTATGAAGCATTTAAATTTTATTTATTTCTTCTTTCCTCTTATAGGAATTGCTCTAGTTATTATTTACATACGTAATTTTGTAGCGAAGAAACGGCTTAGTCAAAGTGTACCTTTTGTTTTGTATTCAATAGGAAAACGAAAAGGTTTTATCCAGTCAGTCCATATGTATGGGCATTTAATTGCCAGCTCGATTACTGTTGGCCTTGGAGGGTCTGTAGGACTTGAAGGACCTTCGGTAGTTACGGGGTCAGCTATAGGCTCAAACATTAGTGAGCTTTTTCACTTAAATCATCGTAGAAAGGTTTTATTACTTGGATGCGGAGCAGCAGCAGCTATAAGTGCATTATTTAATAGTCCTATTTCAGGGGTGATTTTTGTCCTAGAAATTATTTTAGTAGATCTGAAAATTGCTTTTTTGATTCCGTTAATGTTTTCTTCTGCTTCTGCTTTTATTGTAGCCTGGGCAATTAGTGACCAAAAAAAATTATTTGGAGAGGTTTTTATTGAAAAATTTACTGCAGGAGATATTCCTTTTTATATAATACTCGGACTGCTAACAGGGATTATCTCGTGGTATTACATCACCACAATTAATAAATTGGAAGATCGATTTTTAAAATATCGTGAGAATCCGTGGACTAAGTTTGTAATTGCAGGATTATTGATGGCTGTTGTTATGTTTCTCTTTCCTACACTTTATGGAGAGGGGTATTATACATTAAGAAAATTATTATCGGGTAATGAAGTCGATTTATTTAATTCAACATTTTATACAGCAATTCCGAATATTGGTGAAATAAGTGGTAATTCCTGGGCATTAATTATCTTTTTAGCGGGTTCTGTATTAATAAAAGTCTACGCCTATTCTTTTACTAAAATAGCGGGAGGAAATGGAGGTGTTTTTGCACCTTCACTGTTCACTGGTGGAACTGTTGGGTTTATGTTAGCCCGCTCATTAAATAATTTAGGTTTTGATGTCCCTGAAAAAAATTTCACCCTCGTAGGTATGAGTGGAATGGCAGCAGGAATGATGCATGCACCATTAACTGCTATTTTTCTTATTGCAGAGATTACGGGAGGGTATGCATTGTATATTCCATTAATGATTGTTGTTGGGATTTCATTTGGTACATCTCGGCGATATAATAAATATTCTTATTTCACGACTAGGTTAGCAAGAAATGGAGATTTGGTAGCACATGATAAGGATCATTCGGTATTGAGAGAGATTGGCGTAAAGCGAGTTATTGAAAAAGATTTAATATCTGTCAATTCAAGAGGGACAATTGCAGATTTAGTGAAGGCGATTTCCAAATCTCATCGAAATATCTTTCCTATTTTGGATGATGACGGAGANCTNAAAGGAGTTATTTTACTGGATGANGTAAGGCATCTGATTTTTGATCCAGAAAAGTATGANATTCCNCTTACGGCCATCATGCACCCNCCTCCGGCAGTTGTNGAATANGGAGATAGTTTAGACAAAGTAATGGAGTATTTTGATANAACTCAAGCATGGAATCTGCCTGTTTTGAAAAGTGGAAAGTATTANGGNTTTTTATCTAAATCNAANATATTCAATGCCTATCGTGAACATTTGGCAAAGAACGATGAAGATGTTTTTTAGGTAAAATGCCTGAAAATATCTTAAAAACAGTATTGATTGAGAATTGATTCCCTTTCTTACTCGCCAAAAATGTGTTATTTTTGTATCAATTAAAGTTAATAGAATGGTCAATCAATCAACATTATTTTCAAAGCCTTCCTGCTTTTCGATTCAATCGAATAGGCTGTAGAATATTTTGGTTACATCATAACATTTAAAAACAGCCTTTTCATTATTTTGAAGAGGCTGTTATGTTTAATAAAAAGAAAAAGAATTTAACGTCAATTAGAGAATGCAAAGTTTTAGATCAGAATTAGAAGACTTAAATAACCCAGTAGTTGAAAAAGACATCCTAGAATTAGGGCAAAAGATTGCTCAATTCAAAGAAGGAAAGCTCGATGAGGAAAAATTTAGAAGTTTACGATTAGCTCGTGGGGTTTATGGTCAACGTCAGCCTGGTGTTCAAATGATTAGAATCAAAATTCCTTACGGAAAAATGACTACAAAGCAATTGAGAAGATTGTGTATTGTGTCAGATGAATACTCTAAAGGAAGGTTACATACAACAACTCGTCAGTGTATTCAAATTCACTATGTAAGTTTAGATAGAACTCCAGAATTATGGGCGGAGTTAGAGAAAGATCAGATTACGTTAAGGGAAGCGTGTGGTAATGCTGTTAGAAACGTAACGGCTTCTATTGATGCTGGAATAAATCCCGATGAAGCTTTTGATGTTTCTCCATATGCGCACAATATTTTTGAGTTTTTCTTAAGACAGCCTTTTGGACAGGAATTAGGAAGAAAGTTTAAGATTTCGGTCTCTGGAGCTGAAAACGATAATGCGTTCTCTTTTATGCATGATGTAGGTTTGATAGCCAAAGTGAAGGATGGCGTAAAAGGATTCAAAGTTATGGTTGGTGGAGGATTAGGTGCTCAGCCAAGAATGGCAGAGTTAGCTTATGAGTTTATTCCAGTAAATGAGGTGATTCCTTTCATTGAGGCATGTGTTCGTTTGTTTGATCGATATGGTGAACGAGCAAATAGAGCTAAGGCGAGATTAAAGTATTTAGTAGCAGATTGGGGGATTGAAGGATTAAAGGAGAGAATTGACGAAATTAGACTTTCGTTAACGAATCAAACCTACGAGATGACCGAGGATGTTCCAAGAGCATATAGCGGTCCAAATACAAACTACCAAACAGCTCCTGAAACTGTAATTGAAGATCAAGCAGCTTACGATTTATGGTACCAAACGAATGTGAAAGACCAAAAGCAAGAGGGGTATAAAAGTGTATATATCAGATTAACCTCTGGTGACTTCTATACTAATGAAGCAAGAATTTTAGCTGATTTAGTTGATGGATATGCGGGTGATGATATCAGAATATCGATAAATCAAGGTTTGCAGCTGCGTTATGTGCAACCTGAATCGTTACCATATGTATATTCTGTACTAAAAAGTATTAATATGGTTAAGCCAGGGTTTAATTCTACGATGGATGTGACTGCTTGCCCTGGAACTACTACTTGTAATTTGGGAATTTCAGATAGTACACATGCTGCTGTTGAAATGGAAAAGTTTATGGAAGTAAAACATCCTGATATGGTTTTCAATGAGGAAATCAAAATTAAAATCTCCGGATGTATGAATTCATGCGGACAACACTCTTTGGCACAAATTGGATTCCATGGTTCTACGTTAAAGCAAAAGGAGACGAAAAAAATCATGCCTGCACTTCAAGTCCTACTTGGAGGTGGAGCTGTGAGCGATGGAGAAGGGAGAGTTTCAGACAAAGTAATAAAGATTCCTTCTAAGAGAGCTTTACAGGGATTAGATATTATTCTAAACGAGTACAAAAATAATAGAAAAGAAGGGGAAGGGTTTAATGAGTACTACGATAGAACAGGTAAAATCCATTTCTACGATTTATTAAAGCCGCTTACTGATCTTTCTGAAATTAAAGATGAGGATTTTGTAGATTGGGGGAGTTCAGATGCTTTCATTAAGGCAATTGGTACTGGTGAATGTGCTGGTGTAATTGTTGATTTAGTAGCAACTTTACTCATGGATGTAGAAGAGAAAATTGGTTTAGCTCAAGAAGCGCTAGAGCAGGATTTATATCCTGACTCTATTCATCACAGTTATGCATCTATGGTTAATGGAGCAAAAGCTCTTTTAACAGGGTATGGTGTTAAAAATAACCAGTTAAATAAAGTGGTGAGTAATTTTGACGAAACAGCGGTAAATTCCGGTGATATTGAACTAGGAGGTTCCTTTGCTGATTTAGTGTATCAAATTGATAAGCATGCCCCTAATAAAGCTTTTGCAGAGAAATTTTTGGGAGATGCTAAAACATTTTATAATCAACTTGTCGCTTTAAGACAAAGGCAATTAGCTGATACGAAGGCATAAACCGTGTAACCTAAATAAATTAAAATTACACTGAGTTAATCATTTTAGGATTGGAGGAAAAAACTAGACATATTGAGCCAAAGCTAACCTTGGTAGGTGCCGGTCCTGGGGATCCTGAATTGATCACGGTAAAAGGAATGAAGTCTATTTCAACTGCTGACGTTATTCTTTATGATGCTTTAATTGATAAATCCTTACTTGAGTATGCTCCAGCAAATGCAGTTAAAGTTTTTGTTGGGAAAAGAGGAGGGAGAGATTATATAAAGCAAGAAGAAATTAATGCACTCATTGTAAAATATGCTTTTCAATACGGTCATGTTGTGCGTTTAAAAGGAGGTGATCCTTTTGTGTTTGGTAGAGGTCATGAGGAATTAGATTATGCCCAGGCATTTGGACTAACAACCAATATTATTCCAGGTATTACATCCTCAATTGCTGTTCCTGAACTTCAGAGAATTCCAGTAACAAGGAGAGGTTATAGTGAGAGTTTTTGGGTTATTACAGGTTCTACTAAAGAAGGAAAACTAAGTAAAGACCTTGAATTAGCAGCCCAAAGTACAGCTACTGTTGTTGTTTTAATGGGGATGCGAAAACTCCCTGAAATTGTAGCATTATACAAGCAATTAGGTATTGGAGAAACACCAGTAGGGATTATTCAAAACGGAACGACATATTCAGAAAAGTCAGGTTTTGGTACAATGGAAAACATTATGGATGTAGTTTCCGAGAGAGGATTGAAATCGCCTGCTATTATAATTATTGGAAAGGTAGTAGAAGCACATCCTGAATTTGCTCGTATTCTTGCAGAAGTCAATCAACTGTAAAATATTGAATACTCAAAATAAAAATACATTATATCCTATTTTCCTGAAGCTAAATAAGCTTGATTTATTGATTGTTGGCGGCGGTAATGTTGGGTTGGAAAAGGTAAGTTTTATCCTGAAAAATTCACCTGATGCAAAAATTACAATGATTGCTACTTTCTTCTTAGATGCGTTGCGAGAGCTTGTAAAAGACTATAATGTTACGCTTATTGAACGAGCATTTGAAGATTCCGATTTGAAGGGGAGAGATATTGTGGTTTGTGCAACTGATAATTATGACTTACACATTCATATCGTAGAGTTGAATAAACATACAAAAACATTAACAAACGTCGCTGATACACCTGATTTATGTGATTTTTATTTAGGTTCAATAGTTTCGAGAGGAGACCTTAAAATAGCCATCTCAACCAATGGTAAATCTCCTACGTTGGGAAAAAGAATTCGTCAATACCTTGAAGATGCTCTTCCAGATAATACACAGCAAATCATAAATGGACTCAAAGCATTTAGAGACACTTTAAAAGGCGATTTTGAAAGTAAAGTAAGAGCACTTAACGATGTGACCAAAAAATTAAGCGATAGAGAGGATTGATTCATTATTGAAGTAAATCAGGCCTTCTTTTTTTTGTCCTTTCGTAGGCTTGCTCTTCTCGCCATTTTTCAATTTTTGGAAAATCGCCACTTGTTAGGACTTCTGGAACTTTATGTCCTCTGAAATTTGCAGGTCGTGTGTATACAGGTGGTGCTAGTAAATTATCTTGAAATGAATCAGTTAATGCGGACTCTTCATTATTTATGGCACCAGGTATAATTCTTAGAATAGCATCAGTCAGAACTGCAGCTCCTAACTCACCTCCAGACAATACGTAATCTCCAATTGAAATTTCTCTTGTGATATAGAGATCCCTTATCCTTTGATCTATTCCTTTATAGTGCCCACATAGAATCATTATGTTTTTTTTAAGGCTATATTCATTGACAATAGCTTGATTTAATTGTTCTCCATCGGGAGTCATATATATGATTTCGTCATAATTACGATCCTTTTTTAATGATTCTATACAGTCTGCGATGGGCTGACATGTCATCACTAAACCTGCTCCGCCACCATACATGTAGTCGTCAACTTTTTTATGTTTATCTGTACTGAAGTCGCGAGGGTTATGTATGTGAACTTCAGCAATTCCTTTATTGAGCGCTCTTTTAAGAATAGAGTGAGAAAAAGGGGAGTTAAGTAGTTCTGGAACAACAGAGAGAATATCGATGCGCATATTATTGTACTTGGAAATTTTTGAACCAATTCATTAAGATGTCATTTTCATTTTCTGAAAATTGTGCATTATCATGCATCATGATATACAATGCAACTGGCATTTCTTCATCTTTCAGCGCTTCATAGCACTCTTGCATTTTGGTGATTTTTTCTTTTTTAGATAATTTTCCCCATTCAGAAAAGTTAAAAAAATCGCGAGCACCATTTATGTTGGATTTTATCCACCATGAAACAGGTGCATAGTCTGTATACCAAGGATACCTTGTTTCGTTTGAGTGACAGTCGTAACATTCATTTCTAATCATCCTTTTAATATGTTCCGGAGGATTTTCCAATGAAATAAAGTCCAATGAACTCGAAACAGTAGCATTGGTTTTATCAATTTTGAAAAATTGAGCAACTCCTAGAAATGCAAGAGTAAAAATGATTAAATTACGAAGTTTAAAAAATCGCTTCATTGGTTTCAATTTATGTCCAAATTTACCAATAATCAATCGCTTATAAAGAATCAAAAATAAAAAAGCCACACAAATGTGCGGCTAGGATTATATAAACAAAACAAGGAAACAATTCGAACTATTTACTTGCTTTCAGTGAAACACTAAAAGCTATATCATCGGATATTATTTTATCCTTAGCAAGATCATAAAAACTTCCTGATCTATAAACAATTCCATAGTCCGTTCTGTTTATGGTAAAGTCAGCAGAACCTTCAAAAGTATTTTCCGATATGTTAATTGTTGCAGGAAATGATATAGATTTTGTAATATCTTTAATGGATAAGCTTCCCTGCACATTTTTTCCATCATACCCTTTAATCACTAATTTAGCTGTGGGGAAAGTATCTACATTAAAAAAATCAGCATTTTTGAGATGATTATTCAATTTTTCTTTCCATTCTCCTTCTAAATCCTCCGAATTTATCGTTTTCATATCCATAATTAATTCACCACCTACTAACTGGTTGTTCGATAAATTGATTACACCTGTATAATCAACCGTACCATAATGTGATTTCCCAATCGCAGATCCTGTCCATTTCAAGGTGTTTTGAGAATTACTGACAACTTTTAACTCCGTGATTCCATCTGTTTGAGATAGGTTAGAATTAGTCTCTTGAGATTGTACAGATTTAGTGTCACTTACGATTGCTTTGGGGGCTTGATTTTGTTCTCCACATGCAACTAATAACGCCACAGTGAAAAAACTCATTACTATTTTTTTCATTAGTTAATTTTTTATACTGCTAATATATGTTAAAACTTTATTTGTTACAACAAATAAATAGAGTTTTATTTCCAATTCAAAATTAATGTGAATCTTTCTAATAGATAATAGTAACTTTGCAAAAAAAAATTACATCATGAAAAAAGTTGTTTTATTTATTGTTCTTCTTCTTTCTATTTGTTTTGTACATGGTAAATCTTTCAGTCGATTAAGCAGTTTTGATCCCGTATCTACCGTATATCATTCTGAGGTGGAAGGATATCAAAATATTCACTTGTTAATGGTAAATGATAATAAGCTTTATGATTCCATTCCTCTAGAATTAACAATAGAAATAGGAGGGGAGAGAATGACGGATTATTTGACGTTAGGAAGTTCTTTAAATGATATTATAAAAACAATTTTTTTGTTTGAGGGTGACTCGGCGAGAATTGAATTAAGAATTCTCGCCTCTGATAGTATAATTATTGAAAACGTCAATGGTAATTTGACTTTTAAGAACCCTTTGGTGATTAAATCAAACGGTAGTTCATCATATAAAACATTTATTGGTGGCTATTGGGATGTTAAACAGCCATTGATGTTCCATCTTAATTACTCAGATTCCAGTAGCCATTTTGTAAAGTTTTCTATAGAATTTGGTCCAAATTATGAGTTTGATCATTTCTTTTATCAGGTAAATGTAATTAAGCCAGATGCTTCATTTATTAGTTTAGAAGGAATTTTAGAGGTCAATACGACTCCATTTTTGAGCTTGAAAACTGCCAAATTTGATCTTTTACAGAAAGTGAATTTAGAACAACCAGGAAAATATGTTATAGAATTTATTCCTTTAATGAACAGACAAAGAATTAATGGAATCAGTGCGATAGAATATCAACTGGAAGAAAATAAAAAAATATAATTTTCTTTGTCCGTATAAGAAAATATATTAAATTTGCACTCCTCTAACAATTATAGTTAGTGGTTTTGGTCTGGTAGTTCAGTTGGTTAGAATGCCTGCCTGTCACGCAGGAGGTCGCGAGTTCGAGTCTCGTCCAGACCGCTTAGAAAAGGGTTTCAGTTTTGAAACCCTTTTTTATTTCTTTATATGATTTTCAAAACTATATAATCTTCAGTTTAGTAGAAATTGTAATGATTTACGTGTAGTTTTTTGTATTAACATTGATTTCGGTAGGAAGAAAAAAGGATTGATTAACCTGGAAATAAAAAAGCCATGTCCTATTGAAACATGGCTTATCTATATTATTAACAACTTTGGTTACCTTATCAACGAAACCCTTCCTGTTTTTTGTTCTTTTCTTGGGTTACCATCTGGATGCTCTACGGAGTAGTATACTTTCCACACATATACATCAATCTGACATTCTCTACCCATATATGTTCCATCCCATTTGGTATTCAAATCTGTTGATTGAAAAATTAATTCTCCCCANCTATTATAAATGTAAAAATTGTAATCCCCTTCAAGGTTATATGCCTGTGGTGCGAACCCATCATTTAATCCATCGCCATCTGGCGTAAATGCGTTTGGTACATACAAGTAACTTGGACAGTAAGGCCTTAATGTTATTCCGTCCTCAATTGGACATTGTCCTGCAGTGATGGTTACATTATACGGACCAGGATTCATCGCTGTAATAGTTGGTGTAGTTTCACCGGTATTCCATTCATAGCTNTAAGCCGAATTTGTTCCCGCCGTGATTTCTACCCCTCTAAAATTATCATCCTCAAAACAATAGGTAATATCATCAATGGTATGATCAATCTCACTTACAGGGATAGGAAGAACGATCACCTCTGTGGTGTCGTTCGTTTGACAATACCCATTACTTGCCGTTACAATATGAATTTGATTTTGAGAAACTGTAAACGACGCTACATCTCCCTGACCTGTATTCCAAGATAACGTATTGCTTGGGTCAACTACATCTGCTTTCAGTAAATCACTTTCTCCTTCACACATTACAATAGAATCTGGTGTAGTTACCTCTGGTATGTCTAAGAATGTCACTACTGTTTCATCAAATCCAATACAACCGTTGATGTCAACCACATTTAATTGGTAAGTAGCTGTTGATAGTGGTAAATATACCGAAGAATCTGCAGGACCTGATCCTGTNCCTCCGCTCCATGACCATGTTGCTGTTTCACCTTTATCGTTTAGATCTTTAAGGATCACTTGCTCTCCTAAACACTTCACATCTCCTTCAATATCTGGTTGTGGATTATCGAATACATTGACTACTGTTTGAGCAACTGACACACAACCTTGTGAACTTGTTACAGTTTGAGTGTAAGTGTTTGGTGTCAACACGGATATTGTTGCCGTTGTTTGACCATCGGGTCCCCACTCATAGCTATAGCTCGAACCTAAATTGTTAAGTCCACCAATTAATGCTGCATCTCCATCACAAATGGCTGCTGTAGTATCTCTCACTATAGGTAATGGATGTACAGTAATGGTGATGTCTTCATCTCCAAAACATCCTCCACCATTATCAATATATAGGTTGAATGAACCTGATTGTGTTACAGTAATTGTTTCTGAACTAGCTGTTTGATCACCAGTCCAAGTAAAATTATATCCATTAGCAGCTTTTAAACTTGGTACCAGAGTAGTACTTTCTCCATCACAAATATTCTCATTCGCTGCTATACTGAATTTCAAGTTATTATCCTCTACTATGGATCCCTCATCTCTACCTGTACATCCATGTGTATTCGTTACATCAACCCAAGTAACAAGCGCTGTTGTTGTGTTTAAAGTAGCTCCAGTAGATCCGTCTTTCCATGCGTATGTATAAGGACCATATCCATCATCAAATGGAGTCATATCAAACGTATGGTTTGCTCCAGGACATTTTACATCATCGTTTAAGATTTCTGGTTCTGGCATTGGAATAACCGTTAGAGTAACTTCATCCTCAGCCTGACAACCTTCCGCATCTGTTACTAGTACAGTAAATGTTCCATCTTCTTTCTTCGTTAATGTTGGTCCCGATCCTATATTCGCCCCATTGACATCTGTCCAAGCATAACTTGTAAATACCCCTGGTGTAAACACAACATCTGGATCAGCTGCACAAATAATGGAATCATTTCCTAAGTCTGGTACCGGTAGTGGAGTATAAGTTAATACAAACGTATCTGCTGCTGCACAACCATCAGCTGTAGTAAAATCTATCCAGTATTTACCTGCTGCAGAAATTATTTCTGTTTTACCTGATCCCCCACTGCTCCATGAGTAGGTATCAAATGTTTCTGTTGATTCAAACATCACATCTCCATGGTCTTCACATACAGAGCTGTCTGGNACATCTATACTTGGCATTGGATTAACGGTTAGGTTTACAAATGTATCCTGAACACATCCATTAACATCTGTTACTGTTACCGTATAAGTGGTTGTAGCGGCTGATACTCCTGGATCAAAATGTGCTTTGATTGTTTGAGTGGTGGGCCCGTGGTCCCAAACCCATTTTTGTGCATCTGAATGCCCCGCATCAAAGGTAACTGAATCTTCAGCCTGACAAATTGCAGTGTCATTTCCTAAGTTTACAATTGGTAAAGCATTGACCGTTAACACGATACTATCGGTATCTCTACATCCCTGTCCATCCTCTATTTCAATCCAATACTCA
This sequence comes from Flavobacteriales bacterium, assembly GCA_002722245.1. Taxonomy (GTDB): domain Bacteria; phylum Bacteroidota; class Bacteroidia; order Flavobacteriales_C. Next base: position 16,253 of record PBLA01000003.1, read on the forward strand.
CCAGCATCTTTTGTGGTTAAAACAGGATCTGCTGTTCCTATATTTGATCCATCTGAAGATTTATGCCATTGATAGGTAACCATTCCTGGTCGGGCTGCGGCTCCATCCCATACTACATCTGCCCAATCTGCACATATTATCGAATCGCGAAGATTNATTACNGGTAAGGTATCGATTGTTACCAGAATTGAATCTTCTCCTTGACAACCATTTTCGTCTTCTAATTGTACCTTATATAATGCTGTAGTATTTACTGAATAAGTTTGCTCATCTGTTGGTGTTCCATTATCTGGAGTCCAAAGATACCAGTTACAATTCGCTATTCCGGCATCTAATACTACATCAGGGTCTCCAAAACAAATGTTTGTGTCTGGTCCTAAATCTACAGGTACAAAATTGTTCACTATAAGTGTAATTGTATCTGCTCCAGCACACTGGTTACCATCTACAATTGCGATTGCGTAATCACCAGCTGTTTTAGTATCTAAGATTGCTCCAGTACCTGTTGGTGTCAATAATGGTAATTCAACCCATTGGTAAATCACCATTCCTGGAGTTGCAGCCTCAGCATCCCAAACAACGTTTGGAGCATCTCCACAAATCGTAGAATCTGGTAGTGAGATAATTGGTAATGTATCAATGGTTAGTTCAAATTCTGTTGAATCTAAACATCCATTTTTATCGGTTAAAACTACTTTATAAATACCTGCGGTGTCAACATCAATTGAGTTCGCCACATCACCAGTACTCCACGTATAAATTGAATCATTAGCTTGAGGATTTAGTGGCTCAATTGTTATGGCTGGACTTCCATCACACATAGCGGTATCGCTTCTTAGGTCTACAACGGGTAGGGCATTAACAACCAATACAACAGAATCGGTATCTCTACACATGTTATCATCCTCTACTGCAATCCAGTATTCGCCATCTACATCTGTTGACAAATCAGCACCATCTGTTCCGTCATTCCATGTATATTTTGCAATGTTACTTCCACTTCCTCCTGTACTTGCTGAACCTGTAAATGTTATTGCTGCATCTCCAGCACAAATCATGGTGTCATTTGGAAGAATAGCGATTGGTAAATCATTTACCGTTAAAGTCATCATTGTATCTCCTTCACAACCATTGCCATCTGTTACTGTAACTGAGTAATCATCAGCCACAGTTACATCAATTGTTGGATCGGTTGAACCAGTTGACCATGAGTAGTCAGTATATGTTCCTGGGTCAAGCTTTACAGCCGCCCAATCTGAACAGATTGTTGAATCTTCTAATACTGGGATTGGTAAGGAATCAACTGTAATATACATTGTATCATAACAGAAATCACCGTCATATTCCGCCTGCATTTTAAGTTTATAAGTACCTGATTTTATAGCTGTATTCGTAGCATCAAAAATAGTATCTCCTCCTCCAATATTTAAAGAAGCCAATGGCAATGGGATTGGTGAAGAATCAATTGTCCAAGTTCTAGTCTGCGTTCCAGCAATAATCATCGTATCTAAACGAACATCATTCCCAGCACAAATCCTTGGTTCAACGTCTTTAAGTTTAGCCTTACAAGCAGGACATTTAACAACATCAATCCAAATTGTATCGTCAACTCCACAGAATCTGAACTCGATCATGTGCGTCCCTACTCCTGCAACTATAGGATCGAAAATTCCTTTAATTCTAGATGAATCATCCGACGCGATTCCATTACCAAAATATCCAAAATCATCGTTATCTGTTGGTGAATCCAAATCAGGCTTAATTGCCAATTCAGCATTTTCACCAGCACATCTCCAAACAGTTTCTAAATCAATGGCACTTGCGGTATCACAAAATGGTCCAACAGGCGTTATGTCGGGCTCTTCCTGTGGTGGAATATACATATCATTCGCTGAGAAAACAGATCCTCCTGCGGATGCTGTTTCAGTATATTTTGTCTTATCATAAGGTTGAATTTTTCCAGTGTAATCTAATGCTGCTGCCTCAAAGCCATTAGATAAAAAAGGAGAAGCCACAAAGCCTTGAGCTCTTATCGCTCCTGCGTTATTACTCGTAATGTCTAATTTACCCGACTTCGATGTTCCTTGGAAATGAAGTTCGTTTCCATCAGAAGAAAATAATAAATTATACATGTTTTGGGAAGACCATTGACTAGGATAAATTTTCTTCCTATTTGTTATTTCTCCTGTCCAATTATCAAAATCATAAAGATTTATTGTTCCGTAAGCATTTGGCAAGTTGGTTTCACAACCAATAGCAATTTTAGAACCATCGGGAGAAAAATCAATATCACCAACTCCTTCAGCGATCGCAAGATTAGGAACCATTCCATCGGGAGATACAACTGGTGGAGTAACAAAACCTTCACAGGTTAAAAGGTAAGAAACCGTATGTGTTTCATAAAGAGGGTGAAATGTTATCCATATGTCTACTCCATTTCCATGAAAAGTAGCAGCAAATCCCTCAGTTGTTCTAAGCATACCTTGCTTTCCTGAGGATATGTTCTTTTCAATTGGTTCTGAATTCTGAACAAGATTCGCACTTGAATCTATGATTGCAACAGTAATCCCATTACCACAACTTGCAGGATCACTAGCTGAAGAGACATTTCCTTGATTTACTACATCATCAATAGTGATAATATAATACAACGATGGTTGAAGTGGATGACGCACAATCATTGTTCCATGAACAGCACTAGTTACTCCAACTTGAGAACCACATTCATTACCCGCAAGAATATTATTCGTAATCACCGATCCATCCGCTCTAAAGGCACTTCTACCGTTAGAGAAAAATAATAATGAACCATCGTCTCTACTGGCTGTTGCGACCCCTTGATATGCAACGATATTTCCTAAGTCCCAAGCACCTGAAAAAGCAGGGTTTTTAATGGGGCTTAGCGCTCCTGCTCGTTGATCTAGAATATAATTTACACCATTTGTTGGTCGAGCAATAGGCCAAAACCAATTGTTGTGTCCAGGCCATGCCCATGATTCACGACCACACATGTCGTACTGAGCATTAACTTTTGGTGTGAAAAATGATGAAATCATCACTACAGCCACCACAACCAATCTAAGTGAAAAATTATTTGAATTTAATCCTCTCATTTTCATTCTATTTTTGCTCGTTTACCTCACTTTCTCTTTTAAAACAGGCACCTATGCAACAACAAGCGAAGGTTAAGTAAGTTACAGGCTTACAACAGTAAAATCACAAAACAAATCCTCTTTATCCTTCTTTCAAAAAGAAGGAATAAGGTGATAAATATTTCATAAACAATATTTTACAAAAATTTTTTCACGCTTTTTAACCCAGCTTAATTTAAACCTCTTAAAACGTAACCTTTTAATTTGGCCGGAAAAGATACGTTTTTAACAGCACTTTTTTTATAAAAATGCGGTTATCTCTTCAATTTTTTCATCTTTTATAAGATTTTGTCGCTTGATTCGTTGAAAAATCCATTTTTTACAATTTCTGTATCTTTAAACTAAATTTCTTCCTAACTAACTTATGAAAAAACCAAACCAACTTAACCTTCTCTTACTCATTATTGGCTTTTTACTGTCCTTTCAATCTATAGCCCAACTCCCCAACCCTGCAATGGTGGGCTATTGGGAAAACTGGACGGGATCAAGGTATGTTGATCTAATCGATATAGATGACCGATATAATGTGATCCAGCTTTCTTTTGCAAATGCCAAAACAGGAACGGACTATGATATGGAATTTAATCCACCATGGACGTATACAGAGGAAAAATTCAAATCTGAAATCCAATCCTTACAAGAGCAAGGGAAAAAAGTTTTGATCAGTATAGGCGGTCAAAATGGTGAACACCAACTGGACAGTGATTTGGAAAAAGACGTATTTATCTCTTCCATAAACGCCTTAATTGATAAGTGGGGTTTAGATGGCTTAGATATTGATTTAGAAGGGAGTTCACTTGATTTTAATGATGTCACTATAACTAATCCTGTGGATAATATTCAACGGTTGATTGATGCAATTAAAGAAATCATGAATAATCACTACCAAACGCATGGAAAAAAAATGCTTTTAACCATGGCTCCTGAGACGTATTATGTTCATGGCGCATTTAAATCAAGTAGTGATAAAAAAGGCGCATATCTACCCATAATAGAGGCACTAAAAGATTCTATCGACATGTTGAATGTTCAATTGTACAATAGTGGTGCAATGTATGGTTTAGATCACAGAACCTATGAGCAAGGTACCGCTGATTGGATCGTTGCTATGACAGAAATGGTAATTCAAGGATTTGTTGCCCATGGAGATATTGGAACATATAGCGGTTTACCAGCCTCAAAAGTTGGAGTCGCGCTTCCAGGCTGCCATAGTTATGATGCTGTCCCTCATCAAGATATTATTGCGGGTATTAAATATTTAATGGGAGAGGGACCTCAGCCAGGCGATTACACATTAATTGAAGAAAATGGATACCCTGAATTAAGAGGTATGATGACATGGTCCATTAACAGCGACAAAACCTGTAATCCTTCTTATGGTTTTGTAAATACGTGGTCTAAAATCTTCACGAATACACCGTATATCGAAATTGATAATGTAGCTGAAATTATAGAAGGAAATGAAGATGGAGGGAAAATTGAGGTTACACTTTTTAATGATGAATTTAATGACGAGTTAAATAGTGAAAACTGGACATTATCAAATCTCCCTGAAGGAGTAAGCTTAGGAGAGCTTATCCGAGTTAGTCCAACATCCGTTCAAATTGTTTTGCAGGGAAATGCATCGGAAGTTTATCTTTCGAGTATTACGGATGTCACAGTCACTATTTCAGCAGACGAACTCAAAGGGAAACTGGAGGATGTATCAAGTAATAATGGCGTTACCTTGAAAAAAGCTGTTCATAAAATACCTGGAAGAATAGAGGCAGAGGCATATGTAGCCATTAAAAATATTCGACTAAAGTCTGATTTTGAAGGGACTGGTGATTATTTTCTTCAGTTTTGGGAAAACGATTGGGCAGAATACAAAATTGATGTCCCATCACCCAATACATATGTTATCGCTTTTAAAGTAGCCACATCCATGGACGATGATGAAGAATACTCTATTAAGATGACGGTGAATAATGATGATGATTATGATTATAAAATTGTCAGCGAAACAAAATATACCAACTGGGAATATTATATTTACGAGATTGATCTTCCAAAAGGAGAGCACACGTTGAAACTAGATATGTCCACTGGTTGGTGTGGATTGGATTATTTCGAAATTTATACTGCAAATGGATTGGATAATTTAAAACGTAACGAATTATCCCTATTTCCAAATCCTGCATCATCTCAAATAAAGCTGGATGTCCCTCATGATGGTGAAATTTTCATCTCTGCAATTAATGGACAAACCATTCTCCATCAAAATGTTTCCCAAGGAACAATTGCTTTAAACATATTCGAATTTTCTCCTGGAATTTATACAGTTGTTTACACGGAATTAAATGGAAATATAATGAGAACAAAATTGATCATAAAATAACCCTAAAGTACTTTATTGAGTATCTTCCAAATATTTTCATTAACAATTTTTGTTCCCTCTGCTGTTGGATGAATTCCATCCTTTTGATTTAATTCTATTTCACCTGCAACCCCTTCTAAAAGGAATGGAATTAAAATAATATCATTTTCGCTGGCTAAATCAGGGAAAATAGTTTGAAATTCAGTGGTATATTCGGAGCCCATATTTGGTGGGATTTTCATTCCTGCTAAAATAATTTTTGCCGCTGGAATTCTCCTTTTTACTGTATCAATTATATCCTGAAGATTTTGCTTAGTTGTACTTAATGGAATTCCTCGTAAGCCATCGTTTGGACCTAATTCTAATAGAAATATCTTAATATTTGAATAACTATTTAACACCCAATTTAATCTTCCTAAACCTCCTGATGTTGTCTCCCCGCTTAACCCTGCATTAACCACCTTATACTTAAACCCAGCAGCATCAATTTTTTGCTGTAATAGGGCCGGATACGCTTCTTCCTCCTTTAAACCATACCCTTCTGTTAAACTGTTTCCAAAACAAAGAATTACTTGTTCATTCGCTGAAATTGAATCCTTCATTTGAATTGTTTCAAAGGTAGATTCATTTTTTACATCCAATATGTTTCCTTTTTCATTCGCTGAAATTGAGTCCTTTTTTTGACTGATTTTTAAAGTTGATTCATTTTTTACATCCAATAATATATTTGCATCTTCTTGAGGCTCTCCACAACCGAATAAAACGGTAATTAATAAGCAAAATAGTCCTATACATACCACTAGTGGATAATCTCTTTTTATTCGTATCATATTACTGTAGCTTTGTTTACTATCATTTTGATTCATCTAACAAATATAATCCGATTATAATGGTGAAAATTTTAAATATTACTAATCTTAAAAAAAGCTTTACAAGTGGTGATCAGGTTTTAAATATTCTGGATGACATTAACATCGTTGTGAATGAGAAAGAAACATTTTCGATTGTTGGTCCATCGGGCAGCGGTAAAACCACTTTACTTAGTTTGTGTGCTGGGTTAGATAATTCTACTTCTGGAAATATTGAATTATGTGGAGTTAATTTGCAAGAATTAAATGAAGATGAAAGAGCAATTTTAAGAAATCAAAAAGTAGGTTTTATTTTTCAAGATTTCCAATTATTACCTTCTCTCACGGCGTTAGAAAATGTAATTGTTCCCCTTGAGCTCCAAGGAATTAATAATGCGGAAAAAACAGGGCAAGAATTGTTAGAAAAAGTAGGGTTAGGATCTCGATTAAACCACTATCCGTCTCAATTATCGGGAGGTGAGAAACAACGGGTTGCTATCGCAAGGGCTTTCTCCAATAGGCCCGCTATTTTATTTGCGGATGAGCCTACTGGAAACTTAGATGAAGAAAATGGAGAATCGGTGGTTCATTTATTACTGAAATTAAATAAAGAAGCTGGAACTACACTTGTGATTGTAACTCATGATCTAGATTTAGCAAAAAAAACCCAACGAATGGTAGTGCTTAAAGGAGGAAAAGTTTTTGAGGAAGTGAAAAATGGATAATAAACTAAAACAAAATATTCAACTCGTCTGGTTATTTAAAATGGCATGGCGCGACTGGAGGGCTAGCCGTAAAAAGCTTTATCTTATAATTGCATCGATTGTTTTAGGAATTTCCGCGGTTGTTGCCATCCAGTCCTTTGGAACGAACTTGGTCCAGAAAATAAAGGAGGATTCTAAAAGTTTAATGGGGGCCGATTATATTGTTAGCGCTCGACAACGCCCTACGCCAAAAGTTATTCAAATCGTTGATTCTTTAGGGTATAAAGCACGTGAAATTAATTTTGCATCTATGGCTTTTTTCCCGGCAAATGGAGGAAGTAAGCTTATGAAAATAAGTGCTTACGATGGTATATTCCCTATTTACGGAGAAGTTGAAACAGAGCCCTCAAATGCCTTCAAGAATTATGGCAAAAAAAATGGGGCACTCGTGGATGCTACAGCCATGTTACAATTTAATTTAGCACTTGGTGACTCCATCAAGATCGGGGAAATTATCCTTCCCATCACTGGGATTTTAAAATCTATACCAGGAAAATCTGCCATTTCAACATCAATCATACCGCCTGTTTTTATTCCGTTTGAATATATTGCACAAACTGGATTAATTCAGAAGGGAAGCAGGATTGAATATAAATATTATTTCCAAGATGTTGCTTCCAACCTAAAAAAATTAGAAGAAAACTTACTTCCTATTTTAGATTTAGAAAGTGCTGATATAGATACACACATATCTGCTGGACAACAATTGGGTCAGGGATACAGTAGCTTTGGAAAATTCCTTAAACTCGTTGCATTTACTGCTCTTCTTTTAGGATGCCTAGGTATAGCAAGCGCTACGAACATTTACATCAAGGAAAAGAAAAAAGCAATTGCTGTTTTAAAATGTGTTGGCTTAACAAGAAAACAAACCTTTTTGATTTATTTGTTTCAAATTATTCTAATAGGATTAATAGGCAGTATACTTGGTACAGGACTTGGGGTTGCTTTGCAACAGCTATTCCCTATATTACTTCAAGATTTCCTTCCCGTTAATGTCCAATTCTCCATCAATTATAATGTAATTGGATTAGGTTTGCTATTGGGTGTAATGATGTCCATTGTGTTCTCCTTATACCCTTTAATAAGTACTTGGTTTGTTACACCTAATGAAGTTTTAAGAGCACAAGTAAAAACAAATTATAAAATCCGAGTGTTGGCTTTTATAGTAGGGCCAGTAATAGCTATTACTGTTTTTTTATTTTCATTTTTGCTTTTAGGACAATTGCTCTATTCCATCATTTTCTTAGCTGGAATTTTAGTTGTTTTTGGTTTAATTCGATTAATGGCGGGCCTGTTTATAAAACTTGTCCAAAATTTATTTCCAAAAAAATGGAGTTTTCCTGCTCGACAAGGTCTTTCCAATTTGTTCCGACCAGGAAACCAAACCATCACTTTAATTCTTTGTATTGGTGTGGGGGTATTTTTAATGAATACATTGTATTTAGCGAAAGATGCATTAATAGGAAGTACTTCTTTTCAAAAAGATTCCGACACGCCGAATATTTTATTACTGGATATTCAAAAAAACGAACTTGTCCCTGTTTCCAATACTGTTAAATCCTTTAATCAACCGGTTATTGATAAAATTCCTGTTATTGCCATGAAGGTACATAGTATAAATGGAATAAGGGCTACTACTCTAAAAGCAGATTCTACCAATGGAATTAAAAATTGGATATTGGATGGGCAGTTCCGTTCCAGTTACAGAGACTCCTTAATTGACTCCGAAAATCTTATTGATGGCATATGGATTGGAGAGGTTGAAAACCCAGAAATAATTCCTATTTCTATTGACATCGGATTTAAAAAAGATGCGAATCTTGAATTGGGAGATCGTATCGTTTTTAACATTCAAGGCGTTTTTATGGAAACAATAATAGCGAGTATACGAAGAATAGAATGGTCACAAATGAAAATGAACTTTTCTGTTCTTTTCCCGAAAGGCGCACTTGAAAATGCTCCTCAATCTAGTGTAATCACTACACAAGCTCCTACGGATTCTATTGCTGCTAAAATGCAACAAACTTTGGTAGTAAAACATCCAAGCGTAACTGTAATTGACGTGCGATCAGTAATGGGGTTAGTCGCTGGTATTCTGGATAAAATTGCTTGGGTAATAAATTTCCTGGCCTTATTTAGTATTCTTACAGGGTTTATCGTTTTAATTGGTGCGGTTCGCACAAGTAAATTTCAACGATTACAAGAGAACGCCATGCTTAGGACAATAGGTGCACTTAGTAAACAGATTTTTAGAATGACCGCGGTAGAGTATTTAATTTTAGGAATATTGGGCTCCATTTCCGGGGTAGCGCTTTCTATTCTTGGGGCATTTCTATTATCTACTTTTTCTTTTAAAATTCCTTTTACAATTTCATGGGAACCCGTAATTACTGTGCCTTTAGTGGTTACAATTGCTGTTACTTTAATTGGGGTTTTAAATAACCGAGAAATCATAAAAACTTCCCCGAAAGAAATTTTAAGAACAAGTTAATCATAAAATAAATTCCTCTCCTTATTGATGAATTCCATTAATGAATCAGATGAACAGATGCTTTCCGGAAGTCTTTTTGCTACAACAGAGGGAATATTTTTATCATACATTCGAATAACATCTTCATTATTAATGTAAAACAACCCTTCTGTAGAGAACACAAATATAACCTCCATAGAAGGCTTTGGCAAAATAACCCTACCACTTGGATAAGAAAGTGCTGAATTAAAATTTAATGAAACTACACTTATTTTTTTTATTTCTTTTATGGACCTCTTATTTATATTTTTAAACACTGTTGAAATTGGTTTAAACGCTTCATCATTTATTAATCGAATGCCATCTAAGTTTGAACGTCCGAATCTAACACTCCTTAATGATACCGTACTTTTTGCTGTTAAACCATTTGATTTAATATTAATTTGATATAAACTATCACTCGGTGTATCACCCATTATTGCTTCTATAATTTGTTCTTTATTTTCCCGACTACTTGTTCCGTTTCTTTTCTTTACGATATTATTTAAGGAATCTGTGTTGTATAATGGAGCATACAACATGGCTACTTTATTTGGAGGGGCTATATGTGTTTTGTGGTTACAGGTATTACAGTTTTTATCCAACAGTTTAAACAATAATTCTCTAGCTTCATAACACATAATAGGGTTTTTATTGTAAACAGCAACCTCATCAATATGTACTTTAGCCTGAACTTTTTTTCGTCTACCCTTATTTGGAATTTTTACCTCAAATTCCATAACACCATAAACATCTCTTTTCATATCGTAAGGATCGGGAAGACCTCTTTTCTTTGCTCTATTTTGGCGGTATTTTTTCCAAAGAAAATTAGCTACAAGAGCATAAGGATTCGAAGAGCTAGATGTTTGGCGATCAACTAAATCTTTTCTTCTGGCTATTTCAGTATTTAAAGCCTCTGACTTAACAGTTCCTTTCACCCAGAAGTCACATATTTTTTCAGTATCACATTTCAATCTTAATGGTTTTCTTTTACCACCTTTCTCTTGTTTTACTTTTGCTTTTCGTATCCATTTCCCCCCTCTGAATTCATAATAATCCATATCAATATTTGGGTCTGTTAAAACAAACTCAATTTCAACTGAATCTCTCATTTTAGGATTCATTTTTAGTGATTCATCTAAAGGAATAAACTCAAACATACCAGCACTTTCAAACTGGTATTCTTTTCCATTTTCATTATAAATCATTGGTATTCCTGAAAATGCTATCTCAGCTTGATTCCGATATTCTCGATATAGCAGTTTTATTGGTTCTATACCTTCAAAATTCGCATCTCTTTTGAATAAGTTTCTAGGTAATTTAATTTTTGTCCCCGATCTTTTGTACTCATGAACCATCTCGTTTGAAGGATCATAACATATCGTGTCATATTCTGGAATAAAATCTTCCATTTTAACGTGTGATATTCCACTTGTTGTATCTAAATCTTTAATTAAATCTAATGAAGATATTTCTTCTGAATCTTCACTTAAAGTTTGAGATTCTTTTGGAGTTAAGGAATCAGAAAAATTAGAGACTGAGGTTAAAAAAACATCTCTTTTTTTACTAGATTGATCCTCAATTTCATCCTCATTATAAACTAAATTATCCGAAATTATTGATTGCTCAATATTCAATGAATTTGAATCCTCAGGAACATTTATCATATTTAATGTTTGAGCTGCTTTTTCTTCATTAAGAACTTCAGATTCCTTTTTTGATTCAAAAACTCCCATTTGGGATTTTGATTCTACTTGAAGAGACGTTTTTACTGATTCTTTAGTTGACCAAGTTATACCCCAAAAAACTCCTCCCGCAACCAAAAGGACTAAAATACTATTCAACCAAATATTCTTCTGCCACCATTTTTTTCCATTCTTTTCAAAATGAGTTTCATGAAATACATTTAATTGATTTTTAAATGCTAATCGCTCACTTCTCTTTATTAACTGTCGCTGGAATTCAACTTCTTTTGCTAATTCTGGACTAGTTATTATTTCATCTTCAAAATTGGCGACCTCATCTTGAGGCAGATTACCTGTTAAATATTCCTCTATGTATTTAAACTTCTCTAACTCTGGCCTCATGACTTATAATTTTTAGGTTCAACATTTTTTTGAATGACTACTGCTAATTTTTTTGCCCTTTCAATACACTTGTATTTTTGGGTTTTAGCAGCATTTTCTGAACTAAAATTCAAGTCACGAGCAATTTCTCGCATAGACTTTTTTAAAAAATAGAAATGCTTAAATACAGCTTGGCATTTTTCGCTTAACTGAAGTATTATATTATCTAAATATCCGTATAATTTTTCCTCCTCTTGATAGGCTTCTACTTCTTCCTCTGTGTCAATTATATTTTCAACTTTCGACCCAATCTTTTTGCCTCGATCTCTTAATCTTGATCGCCATAAATTTTTGGCAATTGCATGAACGTATGTATTGGCCTGACAAGTTAATTCAAAGGTTGGTTTCTTTGCCTGCTCATAAAAAATGACCATAGCTTCCTGAAAAACATCTTTAGCCTCATCTTCATCTCCTGAGTTCTTAATAATATAACTTTTCACCACGGGATAGTACAAATAAATCTCTTCTATGAATTCAGAAGAATTTCCTTGTCGGATGGCAGTTAATAATGTGTTGTTATTCATCACTTTACTTTCCCATTAATGCAGAGGATAGCAAAAGTAACCTCTTTTTTTATAAAAAAATAAATTACTCGATTTAATGTGCTGTATATCAGAAACATAAAAAGTTTGTTCTGCATAAATAGCCACTCTTAATTTCGATACATAATGCCGTAAAACTAATTAGTTAACGATAAATAATTCATTATATTAAAGCAATGAAAATAACCTTGGCTATACTCCTATTCTCGTTTATTACCAACCAGTCCTATTCCCAATGCTTTGGCGCAGGAGGTAATGGTGATTTTGAAGGAGAAGATGCTTTAAATCAATTTGTAGCGAATACTCAAGGAAATGGTTCTTTTGATGTTACTTCAGAAACTAGTTATACGGGTAGTCAATCACTAAAGGTAGATGTTACTGTAGCGGGTAATTGGCAAGTAAGAATATTTAATGGTGGAGTATGTTATTTCGATTTGATTCCAAATGAAAACTATACCGTCTCTTTTTACATGAAAGGTGAAATAGGTAAGAATGTCAATGTTTCAATAATGGATAATACAACAGTTGATCAAGAGCAGGAGGTTGTCATTTCATCTTCAGATTGGAAACTATATACTGTTACCCTGAAAGCCAGTAAGACTTCCTCTTCTGGAAGAATAAAAGTTATTTTTAAAGACGCAGGTGTTTACTTTATAGATGATCTCCGATTAAATGCCTTTGATTGTAATGGAGACATAGGAGGAACTGCTTCACTGGACGGATGTGGAATTTGTTCAGGCGGTAATACAGGAGTTTCACCCATTAGCGATTGCTCTTTTCAAGCCATCGATCCCACAAATCAATTTATTGTGTATGAAGGAGTAGTTGAAAAGGAGATTTCTTCAGAAAAAGCTACTTTGTTCAGATTTACAAAAGACTATGCAACATCAGAAGTTTCAGGTTTTTACCAACAAAAAAGAGCCGCTGCATCTAGTGGAATTAAAATTCGATTCAAAACGTCAAGTCCAAAAATAAAAGCCTATTTCCAAGAAAATTTAACGCATGGAGATGACGTTTTTTGGCACACATTTGATGTATTTAGAAATGGAACTTTTCTTTTTGACGATCAAGGATGGGAAATTGAAGGGGAAAATCCTACTCAAGAAGTTGTAGAATGGGCCATTACTTTACCCTCTTATTCTATGATTGAATTTCTAAAACTAGAAATCATCAATGGATTTGAACTAGAACCTATTAGTAAGGATAAACCTGTTTATATAGCTATTGGGAACTCCATCACGCACGGAATGGGAATTGACTCTTTCTCTACACGAAAAACATATCCCCATGTGGTTGCAGATTCTTTAGGTTATGAATTGTATAATTGGGGAATTGGTGGGTCTAAGATCTATGAAGGTATTTTAAGCAATTTTATTCCTGAATTAGACCCGGATTTAATTACAATACTTTGGGGCTATAACGATGTTCACTATTCGGGACATGACTCTTATTTATCCTTAAATACTTTTCCAAAGTATGAAACGCTCATTGGCACCATGGCGCAAAACTTTCCTGAAGCTTGTATAATGGCTGTTTTGTCACCATACACAACGAATCCTGTTCATACAGATGCACGTACAATTGACAGTTTAAAAAGTGGTCAATTAGAGGTAATTAGGAAACTACAGCAAACTTATTCAAATCTTAATTTTATGGACGGATTGGATTACACAGGTCAAGAGGATTTAAATGATGATGTTCATTTAAATTCTAACGGGAATAAGTCACTTGCCTATGGTATTATTTCAGAATTACCCTGTTCAACACCTACCAATACATTTAAAAAACAAATAGAATTAAACCCCATAATTTTTTATCAATCGGATGTTTTGTCTTGGAAAAAAACATCCACATATAGTCTTATTGATTTCAGTGGTAAAATCGTTGCGTCTGGGGAAGGCAACCAAGTACATATAAATGGATTTGTTCATGGTATTTACTTCTTAAAAATAGGGGAGAATTTCACAAAACTACTTTTGAATTAGAACAACGTAAAATTCATCAAAAGAGGTGGTTATTTTACTACTAATTCCTTGACAGTCGTTTTGTTCATAACAACGGAGTAAATACCCGCCTTTAAATCTGAAATGTCGAGTTTGTTAATGTTACGTTCATTCACTATTCGTTGTCCAATATGATTATATACTTGGAGTTGAGTAAGCGTTTGTGAAAAATGAATTGTTGTAATTGATGGATTAGGATAAAAACTTATCGTTTCATTAAGCTTTTCTTCTAATGAAACAAGTGTGCTATTATGTTCAAAGTAGGCAGATGTTCCTGTTTCCGGACTTAATTCTTTTCCTTCACAAATCATATGACTTCCTTCTCCGATATACATCGTAATTAATGAATCCAAATCATCGGTGTTTTTGTACTTTCTAACAATCCCAAATCTTCCTGTAAATTGTATTGATTCACTTGGCATGTTAAAAGACGATGATGCATTATCGTGTGAAATGATAAAATCAACAATTGATCTTCCATGAACATGTGAAGTGACTTTTGCTCCAACAATTTGATGATTTGTGTAGAGGTTTTCAATGGATTGGATGGATGTCGCCACTTTTGATGGCTCAAATGCTAAAATAAACGGACGATTCCATGCTTCTCCATATTGGCGAATAATCATGACCTGAGCAGAATCATTTTGAGAAGGATCGCTTTGCTCAGCTTTATATTCGCTTTCTGTTTCCAAAATAGGAGGTGCAATACAACTGGTGTATTCTCGATGAATTCCTCCTGGTATCTGCACATGCATAGCCGCACCAATTTTATCTACATCAAACTTAGCCTTTATAGGTGAATCGGTAGAATCACTTGTGTTCAGTGCGCGAAAATATTGCCATCCGGGGAAATCAATGTGTGCTGTATCGGTAGTTGTTCTGGCTTCCACTCTAGTGATATTTGATGAAAATCTGGTTTGATCAGAACTTAAAACGCCAGGGGTTATTTCTTCATTATTTGAAGTAAGCGTGACACGCTCACCGTAATTATGGTATAAATAATCATGGTAATTATTGCTGTCTTTTGATTGAGACCGAAAGATATCGAGATAATATCCTGTTTCAGGCCCTGTTCGAATAATGGTAAACGTTCGTTGTTGTAGTGCATTATTAATTTCATCATCTAATTCAACGGTAACAAATGAAAAATTAGTTGAAACTGGAGCAAATGGTCCGTCAGAATTGGTTTGATCCATATTTACATCAGGCTCAATGGCTAAAATTTGTGCCGTATTTTGATACAATGCATTATCCCACTTCCAAGATTTTCCATCATGGACACCTTTGGAATTACCATTTACAATAACGGTATTCTTATTTGCATAAATTCGATGATAATTCCGGTAAACTTCAGAGCTTCTGGTGGAGGAGGCCTTCGGATCTCCACTTCCTGCGCCCATTACCATGCCGCTTCCATAGAGCTCCATTTCAATTCCTGTGAGGTGAGAATGAACATAATGTGCACCACCTATATATCCCATGAGTCCAAATGTTTCAATATCCGGAGTTTCATAGTTTCGTAATACCCCAACTCCTGCATGTGGAAACTTAGCACTACGATGGTATTCAACCGTTTCGAAATTGTTTTCTAAATCAATATTGTCTCCAAAAAACAACATACATGGATTGTCCCATTCTAATCCTTCATTTTCAATAATTGGTTCAAATTTTTGCTCATTGTTATACACGCCTTGAATTCGCTCCATTGCTAAATTTTTATAAGTATTTAACCCATTACTGTGTGCGATCTCAAATACACGTAAATAGAGGTTTTCAAAGTGGGTATGCTTTGTTCTCCTCGAATCTCCATATCGAACCATTGCCTCGTAATTCGGATACTTCAAATTTTCATACAAAAAAGCACCTTTTAATACTTTTCTACTGACATTAATCAAATTAAGAGAGGGATCATAGCGACTCGCAATATGAAGCATATGCAAGGTTACTTCATGGGTTTCTTTTCCATAACTAGTGGATTCTGGCCATAAAAAATCATGATCTTTAATGGTTTGTAACATGAGGTGTAAACCATCCTGATTGGGTGTCCCGTTCATAAATTTATCAAAGTACTCATTTCGCACACTATCCTCTTCAATAACCAAGAGATTAAATAAGGCACCACTTGCCTCAAGCATAGGATGATTGGATCCTGTATTTCCTCTATTAAATACTTCATCAGCGAGTTTAATGAATGAGGCCTGTGCTTTGTCCTGATTGAATAGTTCCCTTTGTGCTGTTTTTAAATTGTATATGGTCGTTCCAGAATCAATTAAAAAGGGTTGAATAAAGTCGTATGTCATACCAACTTTTGGATATAAATCTCTACTTTCAATCCAATGACCTGTTTTAGAAAAGTATAAATTCCCTGTTTCCAGTGAAATTTGCAAGGTGTAGTGAGATAGTATATCTGCTGCAAACTGGGCGTATTTATCCTCCTGATCTAAAAAATATAAGAACCCTGCCTGAACAGCATCAAACAATGCTTTACTGTGATCATTTCGCGTGTTTTCATCTTTTGATAAATCCGGAAGCGTAAGTAAATAAGTAGTAGGATCAACAATATGAGCATCCACCAATTCATCAATTGATTCATGAAGATCGTTGTATAACTTCGCACACCATTTTTGATTGGTATCTGCATTTATTTTATCCAAAACCGTTTGTCGTTCAGATGGAGAAGTCCAAATATGGGGGTGTGTTAATGATTGACCTTTACTTATCAAACTACACAATATCACAAAATATAAAAGGAATTTCATGTTCTGAAAAAGGTTTTGGCTAATCCTGTTATCTCCAAAATCGTTCAAAAAACTATTTTGACAAGGGACCTTAATCCCTTTTAATAATCAGAATCAATATAATGTTTTTTCTACGCGATTGAGGAACTTTTGATTCAAAAGGATGTGGAAGAAATTTATTTTACCATCAAGGGCATTGAACAGGTTTGATTCATGACCAAAAAATAATTGCCTGGCGTAAGTTGACCTACATCTAATTGTTGTACATTTTCTTTAATCATTAAACGTTGACCATGATTATTAAAAATTTCAACCAAATCAAATTCTGTAGTGAAACGAATAATTCCAATGGTAGGATTTGGATAGAAAACATGCTCTGAAAGACTAATTAATGAAGTATTTGTGGCTACGTCTTCCACAGTAATTAGTATTTGATCTTCTGTTATTATCACGCCATCTTTCTTACCTCGCACAAGTACAGTATAAATTCCTGCTTCTTGGGGTGTCCATGGTGCATAAAATAATGAATCACTATTCACTCCAATATTTCTAACCTGAAGTAGTTCTTCTGACAAATCTTCTTTTTTCGTTGAAAATTCTACTGTTGTTAGGTAATCAAAACTTCCGTCAACGAGCGCTTTCAAACTTTGTTTTTTTCCAGCATTTATGGTGGCGTTATTTGATGGAATCGTGAATGATATCGCCGGTTTTTTCATCCCATAGGCATAGGTTCTCACATAGTCAATTGCCCAAGTAATGGGTTTAGTAGTCTGTTCGTTCCAATTGCCAGGCCATGTTTGATTGGAAACTTCCATGGTTAATTTCATATACTGTTCTACATCCGAAACTCCTCCCGCAGATGTTCGCCATGTTTCAATATCATCAATATAAAAAATATATTCTTCTGGCGTCCACATCATTCCGAATTTATGGTAATTACCATCATACAATCCCCAATCGGTCATTGATTTGCTCGCTTTTTGATGCTCTGCGCCATAACCATCCCAATGCAAAGCGTGTTGAATTTTTCCATTCCACCCATTGATTGATTCAAAAATATCCAGTTCGGTTCCATCATTTCCTTGACTTCCTACTTTATTGCCATAAGGCATCATCCAAAACGCGGCCCAACCTCCTTTAATTTGAGGGACTTTACACCTTACTTCAAAATATCCGTATTTCTGATTATATCGATTATGCGTCCTTACTGCACCTGCATATACAGTGCCATTAATTTCAGAAACTTTTAACTTTAAATTCCCCTGACCATCCACCCAGGCATTATCATCATGCCAATAACTTTTCCCTTGGCGAAACCAATTTGGACAATGATCCCATTTCGTGTTATCCAGTGTTACGCCGTTGAACTCATCATTCCAGATCATGATTAATGTATCCGCAACTTGTGCATTTAAAGAAGCCATCATTCCCAAAAAAAGGGTGAAAAATACGCGTTGTTTCATAAGGTTTTTTCTTGTGAACTAGGGTAAGATGAAATCAGTCAATTTAGGCGCTACACAAGATAGTGAATTTTTAAAATCCATCCTTGATTTATCCTCATGAAAGAGGCTTCCTATTGTTAGGGGAGTCTTCCAAATAATCTCTAATTTAGTCCTATGAAAAATCTGTTTTTCTTTCTTTTCGCTGTTTTTTTCCTTCTCGCTTGCACAGAAAAAAAACAAACCTCTCCATCCGAATCACACGTCAATAAAAAGTCTCCAAATATTCTGTTCATCATGACCGATGATCACTCACGACATGCAATTAGTGCATACGGTAGTAAACTCATTAAAACTCCAAATATTGACGAAATCGCGAAATTCGGTGTTACGTTTACCAACTGTGCAGTGACGAACTCTATTTGTGGACCGAGTAGAGCTGTAGCCTTAACAGGAAAATACAGTCATATCAATGGATTTAAAGACAATCGTTCATCCTTTGATGGGAATCAGCAAACATTTCCTAAACTCTTACAAAAAGCAGGTTATCACACCATGATGATTGGAAAATGGCATCTACATTCACCACCACAAGGATTTGATTATTGGAATATTCTAATTGGACAAGGTCAATATTACAAACCGATTATGATTGAAAATGGAGATACATCAGAATTGGACGGATATGTCACCGATGTTGTCACGGACATTTCATTAAAGGAATTAAAAAAACGTGATCAAAAAAAACCTTTTTGTTTGATGTATCATCAAAAAGCACCACACAGAAACTGGATGCCTAACGTGAAACATTTGAATCTGTATAAAGATGACACCCTACCTATTCCAGACAATTTTTTTGATGACTATACTAATCGATCAAAAGCGGCTTTAGAACAGGATTTAAAAGTGAAAGATATGTATATGTCGTTTGATATGAAACTTCATCCTGATTCCTTTTTAAATGGGAGAGATTCTTTTGTTGATTACTCCGGAACGAAACATCAATACAAAAAAGAAACAGGAACAGGAGGCAGCGAAACGTGGGATCCTGTTTTTAATTGGAAACATTCCTACGATCGCCTTTCCGCTGAACAAAAGAAAGAATGGGACAAACATTATCAACCTATTTCAGAAGAGTTTTTCACGTCTAGTTATTCCGATAAAGAATTAGCCGTGTGGAAATACCAGCGCTACATTAAAGATTATCTGCGATGCATTGTCTCTGTTGATGAAAATATCGGAAGGATGATTGCCTATTTGAAAAGTACGGGTGAATGGGAAAACACATTGGTGATATACACATCCGATCAAGGATTCTTCTTGGGTGAGCATGGATGGTATGATAAACGTTTCATGTATGAAGAATCGCTTATCACTCCATTCCTTATGAAAATTCCAAATTCCAATTCATCCTCTACAAATTCCGATTTGGTTATGAATCTTGATTTTGCGCCAACCATCCTAGATTATGCGGGTATTGAAATTCCATATGATATGCAAGGAGCTTCACTAAAATCCTCTGTGGAAGGAAATCCCCTTTCTCGACAAGGACAATATTATCATTATTATGAATTTCCGCATGGATGGCATAAAGTGAAAAAACACTACGGAGTGAGAACAAAAAATTTTAAACTTATTCACTATTACTCGGACATTGATGAGTGGGAAATGTTCGACTTGAAAAATGACCCACATGAAATGAATAATCTTTACGGTAAGTTAGCATATGCGGAGAGGCAAGAAGAATTGCATCATCTTTTAGATTCTTTAAGAGCACATTACAAAGATCAATAAACGATGCTTTGGGCATTGTTTCTACACAAAATGTTTTTCAATTAAATAGTGCCAATCAAGCGAAACAATTTTGCACTATTTGAATACAAGTAGATTGGTGAAAACTTGTTTCCAATATGGTTCATTCCTTCTTTCATATCTGTTTTTATTTGGATTAAATCTCACAATAAAAGCACAATATTCTGTTGCAACCTTTACTGGAACAGGTGATGGATTAAGTTGGATGGACCCTCTGAACTGGGACACTAAAAAGATCCCAAACCCTAAAAAACAAAGTGTCATAATACCTGCTAACCATTCCGTTTTTTATAATGGTTCCATGAGTTTGGATTTTAGAGACTCTACAAAATTTAAAGTCTTTGGAAATGTTGATTTAGGAAATGCACATCTTCATATGAAAGAAAATAGTTTCTTTCTACTTTCACAACATGCAAAATTTATAGGTTATGAAATAAAATTAGGACAAAATGCACAAGGCAAAATCGAAAACAATACAATTTTTAAGGTAGAGGAAATTGAAACTCGTGACAATGCATCTCTTACCATAAATGCACAATGCGTTACCGTTACTCGTGAATTGAAAAATATTGAAAATGGATCAATCAATGGAATGGGATGCTTAAATTTTACAGGAATTAATTTCATTAATTCCGGAAAAGGGGGTGTTTTCAACTGTTTCTCGTCCAATTTTGAGGATTGTAATTTTTTAAAGGTAATTCGCCCAACACTTTCCCATTTCGAAAGTAGAGTGGTCAACAATGCTGTTCTTCTTCATTGGGTTTCTGATAAAGAACCTATTGGTGGTTATTATGAAATTCTCACCCGATCAAACAACGAAGAATTCGAATCACATAAAATGATTGAAGGAAAAGGCAATTACGAATATAAAGAGGGCTTCAAGCTTAATTTTAAAGGCGAAATAGCACTCCAACTTCACTATATTGACCCCTATGGAATAACTTCAACCTTAATAGACACTTCTATTTCAAATCATTATTCCGAACAAGAAAAAAAACTATCCATTTATCCTAATCCATCCAAGAATGCTATTTCGATTATGAATTTGAAATTAGATGAAGACTACTTACTAAATATATATTCCCTTGACGGAATCTTGCTTTATAATACCTCTATAAATCTCCAAAAAAACACCCTATCAATTGCACAGTTTAAACCAGGAAACTATTTTGTAGAAGTTGTTAATTCAGAGGGAGTTAAAACTGTTCTTCGATTTGTTAAATCAAATTAACATGAGTTAATTTCATACTTTTTTGAATAGGTATAATCTGTATAGTTCAGCAAAACGTATATTCGTCTTATGTCAGAAAAAATAAAGCGTAGTCAAGAGTTTGATTTGGCTTTCAAATTCATCACACAAACCCAAAAAAACATTTTTTTGACAGGGAAAGCTGGTACCGGTAAAACGACTTTTTTAAAATATCTTAAAGAAAATTCAAATCAGCATATTGTTACTGCCGCACCTACGGGAGTTGCTGCTATTCAAGCAGGAGGAGTAACATTGCACTCTCTTTTTCAATTACCATTTGCCCCATATGTACCCACTGAAGATTCATCAAAAAATACCTTGTCAAAACATCCTTTGCTTTCACAAATTAAGTTGAATGCTCAAAAACGAAAAGTCCTTATTAATATGGATCTTCTTGTGATTGATGAAATAAGTATGGTAGCATCAAACACATTAGATGCTATCGATATTATTCTCAAGAGTTTAAGGAAAAATTTTAATTATCCATTCGGTGGTTGTCAAATCTTATTCATTGGGGATTTAAGACAATTACCTCCTGTGATTAAGAACCTAACGCCTCATATTTTTCAAAAAATTTATCGCTCAGTTTTTTTCTTCGATAGCCACGTTTTAATACAGAATCCTCCTGTAATGATCGAATTAAAAAAAATCTACCGACAAAACGATAACATCTTTGTGAATATACTTAATGCAGTGAGAGAGAATTCATTAACTGTTAAACATCTTGAGCACCTTAATTCTAGACTCCAACCATCGTTCAATAAAACAAATAAGGACGGTTACATTACATTAACTACGCACAATGCTCAGGCGGACGAAATAAATACTCTTCAAATTAACCAACTTACAGGAACTAAACATTTATTGAAGGCTTCAATCAAGGGTGATTTTCCTGAATCAATGTACCCAGCAGAAGAGCAAATGATTTTGAAAAAAGGAGCACAGGTAATGTTTCTAAAGAATGACACAGAAGAAAAAAAATACTTTAATGGTAAAATTGGGCAGGTAGAGTCATTATCGGATAATGAGATTTTTATTCGATGTGAAAATGAAAATGAACTTATTTCAGTAAAAAAAGAAAGATGGGAAAACGTACATTATAAAATAGATGATAAAACACGTAATATTGAACAAGAAACCCTCGGAACATTTATTCAATTCCCACTACGTTTAGCTTGGGCTATAACTATACATAAAAGTCAGGGGTTAACATTTGACAAGTTAATTGTTGATGCTCAAAAAGCTTTTGCAAATGGTCAAGTATATGTAGCGCTTTCAAGAGTGCGTTCACTAAATGGATTGGTACTCACGAGTCCAATTTCACAATCATTTCTAGGTGCAAGCCAAAACCTTCAAAATTGGGAGGTTCAACACAACAAACCTCATCAATTACCTTCTCTTTTGAAAGCTGCTAAAATTGATGCCATACAGAGAGAATGTATAATGATTTTTGATTGGAATAGGCTGGTAGATAATGTTGTTAAAATAAATGAAAAGGCTCATTTCAACAAGGATCAACTTAATCCTGATGTACTCCACTGGACACAAAATATCTTAAAAGAGGTTGTAGAAATAAATTACGTTGCTCAAAAGTTTCAGCAAAATATACATAAGTTAACTTGCTTTAATGAATTCAAAGAAAATCAACGTTTATTTCAACAAAGACTAAAAGATGCTTCTACATATTTTCAACCAAAAATTGACTTCATTAAAGCGCTCTTAATAGCGCACCCTATAGCGTGTAAAACCAAAAAATTAGCATCAGAATTTGATGGGCCTTTTGAAGAAATAGCAGAGTTTATCCATCATATTACTCACCATTTTATATATCTTAAAAAAGGGACTTTTGATTTAGAAAATTTTACAAACAATTGGAAAGTAAATAAGGCCCCTATATTCATCATTAAAAAATGTTATGTTGGTAGAAAATCCAAATCACAAACGCTTATTTCAGCGAGTGAGATAGAGCATATTGAGTTGTACCAGCAAATTGCCTTATATAGAAAAGAAAAATCAGAAGAAAAAAATATTCCTATCTATCGAATTTTCTCAAATAAAGCATTAAAAGAGATGTGCAATTTTCTTCCAAAAACAAAGGATGCTCTTCTTATGATTAATGGATTCGGAAATAAAAATGTAGAACTTTATGGAGAAAATCTTCTTCATATTATTAATCAATACTGTGAAGAACATCATATCCAACCTAAGAGTTTATTTGGTTAAATCAATCGATCATCGTACCAATGTTACTGTTCCCATCTTTTGTTTTACATTGAAATATCCATTTTGATCCTCAGCCTTATACGAAAGTTTCCAAACATAAACATCCAATTGACAAGGTCGTCCTAAATGTGTTCCATCCCATTTTATATCCATATTGGTTGAATGAAAGAGTTGTTCTCCCCAACGATCAAAAATGTAAAAATTAAAATCGTAAACATTCACCCCTTTTGGGCCAAATTCATCATTGTTTCCATCGCCATTAGGTGTGAAAGCGTTAGGAACAAATAGAGCGTTTATACATTCTCTTGTCACAACAACCGTATCTGTTGTTTTACAACCAAACTCATTGGTTAAAGTCACACTGTATGTTCCTTCCTCATCAATTACAATTTCGTTATCCATTTCTCCAGAACTCCAAAGAACTTGCTCTCTCCCATATGAGGACACGGCTAATTCAAGAGTTTCTATTTCATCAAAACAAACCGCTGTATCAGGTGTTGCTTCTGCAATAGGGGATGGAGAAACATAAACATCAATCGTATCCTTTGAAGCGCATCCTGCGGAATTGGTTCGTGTTGCAATATAACTACCCGATTGATTTACTATAATATAATCTTGTTCCAATCCAATATTCCACGTTAAAACATCATCCGTTGAATGCTCACCAACTATGGCTGTATCACCAAAACAAATACTTCTGTTCTCTCCTAATTCTATCTCTGGAACAGGTTTAAAAACCGCTTGTACTCCCAGTGAATCAACACATCCAAATACATTGGAAACCAATACTTTATACTCTCCTGAAACACTTACCTCCAAACTGGAATTTGAGCTGCCATCATATGTCCATTCATAGGATCCTGATGGCAATTCAGGAGACAGGATTAATGTATCTCCTATACAGGCTAATTGGGTTTCATATTCCGTTATTACCGGAGTTGGATGGACAATTAACTCCCCTTGTACTGATCCAACGCATCCATTTTCATCTACAACAGTTACGGTATATTCTCCTGCTTCAGCGGGTGTAATTTCCTGCGTTGTTTCACCAGAATTCCAAGAATATGATTCATATTCTCCTGTTTTTAAGAGCGCCTTTTCGCCAGCACATATGGTTGCGTCCTCAACAACTGGTTGTGGATTTGAATAAAATATAATTGAAACGGTATCCTGCCCTTCACATCCATCATTATTGCTCACGATAACCGAATAGTCATTGGTTTCATTCACAAGGAGTGTAGAGGCATTGGATTGATCACTCCATAAAAATTCATATTCTCCCGATTCAAAACCAGAAGCGGTAATTTCGTATGATTCACCTTCGCAAAAATACAAATCGTCACCCAACTGTATATCTAATCCCATTCTATTCGTTAAAGCTACCGTATCAAAAGCGATACAGCCATTTTCATCTGTTGCCTCCACTGAAATATCTTGGGGTGTTGAAGTAATAAATACTTCACCAGTGGAGCCATCATGCCAACGATAAGAAACAAATTCAAATTCGGCTACCGATATAGTAATTTCTTTTCCTTCACAGACCTCAAGGTCATCCCCTAATTCAATACTCAAAGGAGAATCAACAGTTAAAATTCCTTCATCATACCCTTCACATCCTTTATCATTTGTGACAGTTACAGCATAATTTTTAGATGCAGTGGCCTTTAAAAATCGATCATTCGTACCGTCATCCCAGATAACCGATGACCAATTCCCTGCATCCAGCAAAAGCGTATCTCCTTCACATATGCTTCTGGGCAAATCTAACGTGACCACTGGCAGTAAATTAACTATTAATTCAACAGTGTCGGTCCCTTTACATCCGTTTTGATCCGTCACCTCCAACCCATAGATTCCAGAATCAGACAAAAGAACACTTTCAGTAGTTGCGTTTGTAGTCCATAAAAATGTATTGCCTTGCCCTTGGTACCCTGAACTTAGTTCAATTGAATCCCCATTACAAATTTCTAAATCTGGCCCCAAATCTACCAGTAATTCATCTCGAACAAATATTCTTGCAGTATCCGAACCCTTACATCCTTTCTCGTCTACTACTTCCACCCAAACGTCCTCTTCCTTAACACTTGAATAATTCGAGGCAGTAGATGCGTCGTGCCATGTAAAACTGCTGTAAGGCCCTGCTTCAAAATATGCTGAAACACCCGAACATAGTGTTTGATCCGCACCTAAATTTGGTTGAGGACGCGCATTAACAATTACTTGGATGCTGTCTGTATTCTCACACCCATGAATATTTGTTACAACCGCAGTATAAACATCAGCTTCATAAACAAGTATGGTTTGACCTGATTCCATTGTACTCCATACAACCGACGTCCATCCCGAACCAGCGTTAAGTATAATCTCTTCTCCTTCACATATTTCCTGATTTGCTCCTAAATTAATATCGGGCACCTCATTTACAATAATTTCAACCGAATCCGAACCTGAGCATCCTGTGAGATCTTCTACTGACACGCTATATATTCCTGTTTCACTTGCAATGATTTCAGAAGTAGTTTCATTATTCGACCAATTAATCGTATAATTTTCGGAAGAATACCCTGCACTTAATTCAATTGCTTGACCATCACAGATTGCTGTATCAGGAATTAAATTCACTGATAAACTGGAGGCGATTAAGATTTCTGCCGTATCAGAAGCGGTACATCCATTTTCGTCTATAATATTCACCCATATTACCTCTGCATCAGTTCCTTGGTAAGTAGACAATGAAGATTGATTTTGCCATGAATAGGAAGTAAAACCAGAACCCGCATCAAAATAAGCTGATGCTCCCTCGCAGATTGTTCGATCTTCACCCAATTCAAGCGAAGGTGATGGAAAAAAATCAAAGAGGACTGTATCGGTTGTTGAACATAAATTATCATCGGTTACCGACACATAATATGTTCCTGCAACATTCAATTCCAACTCCTCATTTGAACTAAAATCATTCCATTGAATTGATTGCCAGCCTGTTCCAACTGACAATGATGTGTCTAAACCAGGACAAATATTAATATCTGACCCTAAATCAAGCGTTGGCAAATTAAACATTACCACGTCTATGGTATCTTTTCCTGAACATCCAGTTGAATTTGAAACCGTAACGGTATAATTACCTGATGCTTTTATAACTAATTCTTGCGATGTACCAGAGGGCGTCCAAGTATATGTGGCCCCTTCCACAAAACCAGCATCTATTACTACAGAGTCTCCTTGACAAATTGAGCGATCTTCACCCAAATCAACTTCTATTTCACTGGCTATCGCCACTTCTAAAGTATCTCTACTAGAGCATCCATATGAACTGGTTACTGTAACATGCAAAACACCACTATTTTCAGTAGTAACAAGAAGCTCTTGCTGATTAGAGCCATCACTCCATAAATAACTTTCATGATTAGAGCCCGCATTCAATAAAAGAGAACTTCCTCCGCAAATAGTGGTGTCTTTTCCCAAAGATAGTTCCGGTAATGGGTGAACAGTAAGGTTAACCGTATCCGAGCCAACACATAAATGTACATCTGTGACCTCAACAATATATTCTCCTGAAGTTGACGTTTGAATTGTTGAAGTTGTTTCTCCACCTTTTATCCAATTATATTGTTCATATTCCCCTGCAATAAAAGTAATTTCTGGTTCGCCATCACAGATAAATTGATCGGGGCCTATATTAGGGGTCGGATTTTGATTTATTGTAAGGTCCACCGAATCTCTATTTGAACACCCTATTGCGTCTTCCACCTGAACCCAATAGGTTCCCGTTGAGCTAGCGATTAATGTGGGCGATGAGGAACCATCGTTCCAGATGTATGAGGTAAATACTCCTGGGTTAAGCAACAGGTCTTTTCCCTGGCACAAAGCTGTATCATTCGGCAGACCCATTTCCGGTATTGGATGAACATTGATGTAAATGGAATCATAACATGCGGAACCTCCATCATCTACGGTGTAGAGTAGTTTGTATATTCCAGGACTTGTTTCTTTACTCGATGCATCGAAAGTAATATCCCCTGCGTGGTTAATCGTAGGTAAATTACCCACTAAAAATGAATCAATGGTCCATAAACCTGTTGCACTAGCAGCACTAATCAAACCATCTAATACATAGGTTTGACCCACACATATTTCGGGTTGAAGATCTTCTAAATTGGATGTACAAGATGTACAATTATTCACCGTAATCCATATCGTATCATTCACTGAACAATATTCAAATGTTATTTGATGGGTTCCAGGTCCTGCAACGGAAGGATCAAAAATCCCGTTTGCCCTGTCTGTTATTCCATTTCCTGTATATGCGAAAGGATTTTCCACTGGATTTTCTGCGTCATTTCCAGAACAAATCCATGTTGTACTTAGATCTATCGCTGGATCAGTGGTGCAATAAGTCCCTACATCTTGAATATCGGGTTCATCACTTGGTGGAATATAGATTGTTGGAAGACCTAAGTGAGACATTCCTGCAGTACCCGCAACATTTGAAACTGAAAATGATGTGGCGGTATTTAGATCACCATTCATTTTTTTTAGATATCCTCCTCCTGCTATTCCATGAGAAACATACATTGACCCGTCATAACCAACTTCAATGGCTGAAAATGCTGAGCTAATTCCTGTTGAAGTCCAGGAATTTTTAATTGTAGTCGCATTCCATGAGGAGATGTCTAAATAATGAATTGAACTATTTTGCATCGAAACATATACCCTTTTATTGTTTGGAGACCACGTGATATCATAAGGGGAGCCCCAAACACCAGAAACATTCTTGGCATCATACAACTCACCAGTTGACTTATTAAATTTATAAATCGAGACTATTTTATTTCCATCAGGCCACCAATTTGGGTGTGCTTGAGCTAAATATTCACCATCCCATGAATAGGCCATCCCTCCTCGCTCCCTGTTGGAAGTAACCTTAGGTCCTATAGAGGATACAACGGGCGTATTATCAAATCCATCACATTTTAACAAATAAGTATAAAATTGCCCTCCTCCAGATGCAAGACAAGTCACCCAGATATCTACACCATTGGAATGGAGTGTTGCTGAAATTGCTTCTGAGGTTCTAAATGATCCTAATCGAGTTGGTCCAGACAACAGGTTTCCTGCTTTATCAAAAGAAAAAGCATTCATTCCCTTTGTTGCAGCGATCGCATCATCGGTGGTAATAACCCAATATCGATCGGAGTCTAGGGGATGCCTTACTGTAATAACCCCTTGTGAGGCTGATCCATTATTAATTCCACCTTCATTACCCGTTAATAATCCGCTAAATGTTTTTGTAACACCACTACCTGTACCTTTCCATAAAGACCTACCATTCGTATAAAATAATAACTCTCCATTATCGTCGCTTGCTGCTGAAACACCTTCATAGGAAGTAACTGCATTTCCAGGACCTCCAACAGAGGTTACTCCCATGGTTTGCATGTTAATCACAATTCCACTGTATAAATTGGGCGCCATGAACCAATTGCGTTGACTTGGCCACTCGTAAGGCTGTGAGGAGTTAGAGGCGCACGTTTCTTGAGCTTGTCCATAATTTGAACAAAAAATAAAGGCAATTAAACCTGTAATGAATTGAACTTTACCAAACATCGACCCCTCCTTTTAAGAGGAATAAACCCCTTGATAACCAAAAAACGTACATTTAGTGTACGACAGAGGGTTCATTTTGTTGCTAAAACAAAAGGCAAATACAATTAGTTAAATAATACACGATTTTTTAACCATTCAAATAGGTTTTATTAATAAGAAACGTTTATTTATTGGCAATCCACAAACTAGGGTTCTGTTTTTGATTTCCCTGCCAAATTTCAAAATGAATTTCTGTTTTACCATTATCATCGGTGATAATCGCTCCAATATCCTCTTGAGTGGACACGTTATCCCCCTTCTCTACAAATACTTTACTCAAATTAGAATACATCGTAAAAAACTCTCCATGTTGTATCAAAACTGCTTTTTTACCCCCAGGAAGAACAATCACTGCAGCTACTTTACCATTAAAAACCGCTCGTGCTTTAGTACCTTTATTCGTAAGAATATCTATTCCATTATTAATGGTGGTTAGGTGCTCGTATACTTCGTGCTTCTGATTTCCAAATTTTCCGCTTACCATTCCTCGGGTAACAGGCCAGGGTAATTTCCCTTTATTATTCAAAAAATCTTTCGAAAGTTTTACTGTTTTTGGAGTTAAACCTATCCCTCCTTTTCTTTTTTCTTCTTCGGCTCGTTTCTTCGCTTCGGCAATTTCTCGCTCTATAATTTTTTTAATCGCCGCATTTAATTTCTGTGATTCTTTTTTCTTTTTGTTAATGTTCTCCTTGAGTTTCTTTTCATCTTGTCTCAATGCATTATACAACGATGTTCGCTCACCTTGCTCCTCTTGTAGTTGACTGAATTCGAGTTTTTTATTTTCTTTCAAACGAATTTTACGTTCTTTTTTTTCCTCTAACTCATCAATTTTTTCCTTTATTTTTTCCTGTGTCGTTTTAATTTGTTCAACTTGATACTCTCGATATTCTGCAATTTCATGGATATATTTTAATCGCTTATACGCCTGATTAAAATCATCTGCGGAAAAAATGAAAATTAATTTATTCGTCGCGTTTCTATTCCTGTAGGCAAATTGAACCATCTTTGTATACTGAACTCTGAGTTGTTGTAATTTACTTTGAAGAGTATCAATAAAAACACGTTGATGCTCAATTTCTTGATTAATAAATCGAACCTCATTATCAATAGCAACAATTAGGTCTTTTCGAACACCAATTTTTTTATTCAGAATTAAAAGCTGAATTTCTGATTTCCTTTTGTTGGTTCGGGTTTCACCCAAAAGGCCATTTAATTTTCTAAGCTCTTTTTGAATCTTTGCTTTCTTCTGTTTAAGTTGAGACTTCGATTGAGAAAATGACGGACTAATGCCTATTAAAAAGACAAAAAAGAGAATACTATTTAATTTCCAACCTTTTATAGTCATCAGGAATATCTATAGGAGCCATTAAATCATCAAATGTTTTGATTCTTTTCAACTCTATATCTGCCAATATAATTGGAAATTCTCCTTTCATTCCATGTATGTAAATTTTTTTATTCAAG
This sequence comes from Flavobacteriales bacterium, assembly GCA_002722245.1. GTDB lineage: Bacteria > Bacteroidota > Bacteroidia > Flavobacteriales_C. Next base: position 47,124 of record PBLA01000003.1, read on the forward strand.
GGGTAACCGTTAATATCCCCATATTTATCATAGTTAACGCGGACCTCTTTTTCTGTTTTTCCGTCGAATACAGACACAGATTTTAATCGTAAACTATCGCAAGTAAATGATTGGGTTTGGTGGAAATTCGAATCCTTTTTTTCTGTATCAAATGCTTTACTGGAATACGTAATCAAGGGCTCTTGTACCTTTTTAAATCCGTTGTCTTTAAATAAAAAAGTAGGCTGACTTAAAAAAAGATTTTGGATAAATCCAAATGGAACGCTTACATTAATAAGCTTTTGCAACTCGCTATAATGACCGTTAAAGTAATTTTTGTTAATGCGATCAACAAAAACTACAGTATCCTTGGTGACAAGAAGCTTAATGGCTGTTATTCCTGATTTAGAAACTTTTGCAAAGACAGCACTATCATTTCTCACCCTTAACTGAACTTGAAGATTGTATTTTTTCTCTTGATACTCTACATCAACTTTTGTTTTAATTTTCATCCAATTAAAATGAATGCTTGAGGAATCTAATTTATGAATGACATCATCCTTTGAATATGTCCCATATTTACAGTTGGGGTATTCATTACCAAGGTATTGTTTAGACTTACATCCTGCCAGACAAATTAATGCTAATAAAAGAAACCTCCACATAAAGTCTACATTTTTAGTTTTTCCTTCAACTTTTCCGAATCTTCACCAAGTTCTTTGGCCTTTAACCAATACGTTTTAGCGGCATCAATATCACCGGTTTTATGAAGCACATCACCAATATGTTCATTAATCACTCTACTTTGACTCCCTCCATTTTTCTCCGCTAACCTTAACCAAAGAAGTGCATTTTCATAATCACCCAATTGAAATAAAATCCATCCATATGTATCCTGAAAAGAGGCTTCGTCAGGATGCAAACGATTTGATTTTTCACTCATTAATTTAGCCTTTTCCAGTTTTTGATTTCTCTCTGAAAGATAGTATGCATAATTATTTAACACATAAAAATTATCCGGATCCAATTCCAAACTAAGTTCAAAATATTCATCCGATTTTTCGTGCTGCTGATTCGCATGATAAGCATCACCTAATGAACTTAAAAATTGTGCTTTCAATTTTTGGTCGGTCTCTACGACCAAATCATTTCCCTCTTCCAGCATTTCTATCGATTTTTCAACTTCATCCATTTGAATATGAGCCATTCCTCCATAAAAATAAAAAAGAGGTTGAATAGGGAATAATTCTATGGCCTCGTCTATTTTAACAGACATCGTTCTATAATCACCAATACTTTGATAAGCAATCACCAATTGAATCCAAGCATTATAATTGTTCGGATTCAAATCTATTGTTCGTAAATAATAGTCAATAGATGACTTATAATTACCTGCTTCAAACATAAAGTCAGCAGCGAACATGTTAATTGAAAAATCATACGGATGAATTGAGGCTGCAGACTCTGTTAATTCACTCGCCAATGGATAAAACTGCGGATCGGAATCGGAAAGATGCACAAATTTTCTGAGGATTTGCTTTTTCTCAGCCACCTTAAATGAAGGATCACTGATAATTATTTTATATCGCTCAAATGCTTGTTCATGTTTATGAATTCTCATATAGTAACGCGCTTGCTCATTCAGTATATAAGGATCCTGAGGCTTTATTGTTAACGCTTGTTTATAAATTTGTAATGCATCATATTCCTGACCATGATCCATTTTAAAGTCTGCATATTGGATATAGTAGGTCATTTTTGCAGGAAATATTTTAATGAGTTGCTTAATTTCCTTTTCTGATTTCTCATACTCACCTAGCCCCTTATATATAAGAAACTTATTAAAGTTAATGTCGTGTGAAACACCTATTTTTTGCTCAATTTTCTCATAGAGTTTTAGCGCCTTAAAATATTTTTTGAATGTGATATAGAAATCAGAGAATTCAATGTCGTAATCAGTATTATTAGGATATATCTTTTGGCGAAGCAAGTATGATTTTTCACATTCTTCATAGAGCCCGAGTTGTTTGGTTAAACTAATTTTATAGTTTAAAAACCATTTGTTTTTTGAATTTAGATCAACAGCAGAATTAATGTATTTTAATGCCTTTTCTGACTCATTTTTTTGAGCATACATTTTAGAAAGCTCAAAATAAATAGGTGCATGATTGCCTTTGGATTTAAGAATATCCAATAAAATTGATATTGATTTTTCGAAATCTCCCGCGTTTTTTAGAGCGATAGCATCAATAAATCTTGCATCATTTACAAGTTCTTTTTCGTTATCTGAGGAAGGTACAAAAAAAGAAAGTCCTTTCTTGACTGCACAGCCAGAAAGGACGTTCATTATTAGTATAAGTATAAAAAATTGTTTCAAATTAAAGCTCTGTACTAAAGCCCCCCAAACTCAACTCTCTCACCTGACCTTTTAACGTAACATCAGTACCAATCATTGAATTTGCAATAACTTCATTTTCAATTGTTGTATTTCCGTATATAATTGAGTTTTTAATCACCGAATTAGATACTTTGGTTCCTTCACTTAAGGTAACATGAGGACCTACAACTGAATTCTCAATTTCCACTCCTTCACCAATTAAACAAGGCTCAATAATCATTGAATTCCTTGATTGGGCAGAAGCTGCAACCATCGTTTCAGTATCTTTAATAAATTCAAGCACTCGTTGATTGGTATACACTGTAGCTTTATAATTACCGCAATCCAACCACTCCTTCACTTGTCCTGGAACAAACTTTGTTCCTTTTTGCTTTAAGGCTTCTAGCGCATTGGTTAATTGATACTCCCCTTTATCTTTTATATCGTTATCAATTAAATAATTTAATTCTGACTTCAATGCAGCACCATCTTTCACGTAGTAAATTCCAATAATTGCCAAATCACTTACGAACTCTTCTGGCTTCTCAACAAAGTCGGTAATCTCATTATTTTCATTCAACTTCACTACTCCAAAAGCTCTTGGGTCATCAATTTGCTGCACCCAAATAATCCCGTCTGCATCCCCATCTAATTTAAAATCGGCTCTAAATAATGTGTCAGCAAAAGCAATAATTGTTTTCCCATCTAATGCCTCCTCAGCACACAAAATAGCATGAGCAGTACCCAAAGCTTCCTCTTGGTAACAAATTGTTCCTTTAGCACCAAGTCCCTCCGCAACATTTACAAGCATTTGTTCAACATCCTTTCCAAATGATGGTCCGATAATAAACGCAATCTCTTCTATTGATTCTTCACATACTCCAGCAATATCTTCAACCAATCGCTGTACAATTGGCTTCCCTGCAACAGGGATTAATGGCTTTGGCACCTTTAATGTGTGAGGTCTCATTCTTTTCCCCATTCCTGCCATTGGAACAATAATCTTCATTTTTATTTACTTTAATTGGTTTTATTATTAGTTAAGTCCAGTACTGCCAAAACCACCAGCACCTCTTTTTGTTTCGCTTAAAATTTCCACTTCTTTCCAATCTGCTTGTTCGTATTTAGCAATCACAAGTTGAGCAATACGTTCTCCATCTTCCAGTAAAAAATCTTCCTGAGATAAATTTACCAATATAACACCAATTTCTCCTCGATAATCGGCATCAATTGTTCCAGGTGAATTTAAAACCGAAATTCCTTTTTTTAATGCTAACCCACTTCTTGGTCGAACCTGAGCCTCATATCCCTCTTGCAATGCGATAAAAAGACCTGTTTTAACTAAAACTCGTTCCATCGGTTTGAGCGTAATAGCATCATCAATATTGGCCCTAATATCCATACCTGCGGATTGACTTGTGGCATAATGCGGTAAGGGATGCTTAGATTTATTGATAATCTGAATAGGAGTCATTGCGTAGATTTATTTTTAGATTTCTCAAAGATATAAGCAATCCCCAAATAGCCCAACAAAATAAGTGTATTTAAAGATAATTTAACGATTAAACTAGAATCACTAAGAAGGAGGTCCGAGATCAAATAAAGCATAACTGCACTTAAAAAATACCCCAAAATCCTTTTTAAATTATAGGGTATTGGATAATGTTTTTTACCAGCAATATAAGCAACAATAACCATACACAAATAGCATATTAGAGTTGCCCAAGCCGCACCATAATAGCCTAAAGATGGAATAAGTACCAAATTCAGGACTACGGTAATAATTGCCCCCATTATAGACACTAAAGCGCCATAACCTGTTTTATGAGAAAGTTTATACCAAATTGATAAATTATAATATATCCCTAAAAAAACATTTGCCAACAACAAAATAGGAACAACTTTAAGGCCAACCCAAAAATCCTTATTAGGAATAAAATATTTGAAAAGATCAATATAGCCAGTTACCATTAAAAAAAGAACTGATACAACAACCACAAAGTAATTCATAATTCGGGCATACATTTCCTTGGAATTTTTCTTCTTCTCCTGAGCAAAAAAGAAGGGCTCCGCGGCATACCTGTAAGCTTGAATAAATAAAGTAATCGCGATCGATAGTTTATAATTTGCGCCATAAATACCCAATTGACTCATTGCATCATCCAGCCCAATATCACTTACCAATAACCTCTTTAATAAAATGCGATCCAATGTTTCATTAACGATTCCTGCTAAACCTACAAACAGTAATGGAATTGAGTATTTAAAAAATGGTTTTAAATAAGAACGAATAAACACTCCTGTGCGAAGAATTACAATTTGTGGAGCGACTGCAATTAACTTAAATATACTCGCAATCAAATTTGCTATGAATACATAACCCACGCCAATATCAGGATTATATACTAAATCAATAAGCCAATTTGTGTGTTGAGCATCATAATTTGATTTACAGTAACTAATAAAAAATAAATTCAGTCCAATATTCACTGCAACATTACCGAGATTGACAACAGCAAATTTGTTGGCTTTGTTTTCTTTTCTTAAATACGCTAACGGCAATGAAGATATAGCATCAAAACCTACAATAATTGCAAACCAAACGACGTATTCGCTATGATCAGGGTACATCAACCAAACAGCAATCTCTTGAGCAAAAAATGAGGAGATCAAAATAAATCCTATACTTGAAAAAAGTAAGGTTGATAAAATTGTTGTATACACATTTTTTGAATTGTACTCTTCTTTTGAAGAATATCTAAAATAAGTGGTTTCCATGCCATAGGTCAATAGCACTACCAAAAATGCAACATATGCATACATCTCAGTCACCACACCAAATTGGTCAGTTGAGAATTTCCCATATGCGATCCAATATGGAGTAAGAAGATAATTCAGAAATCTTCCAACAATACTGCTTAATCCATAGATGGCTGTTTGACTAGCTAATTTTTTAATTGGACTCCCCACTAATTTAATTTAGCTTTTACTTAAATTCAGGTTTTCTTTTATTCAAGAAAGCATCTACACCCTCCTTGAAATCATCGGTTCCGAAACATTTACCAAATTCTTCAACCTCTACCTCAAAGCCACCTTTGTTTTCATACCCTTTATTGATTGCATTAATGGCTGCTTTCATGGCAATAGGGGAATTGTTGGAAATTTTGATGGCCAATTTCAGCGCTTCCATTAAAAGATTTTGTGATGGAACCACATTATTCACTAATCCCGACACATAGGCTTGTTTCCCATCCACAAAGTTTGCAGAAAGAATCATTTCCATTGCTCTCCCTCTACCAACTAATTGAGCCAACCTCTGCGTACCTCCATAACCTGGAATAAGTCCAAGGGTAACCTCAGGAAGCCCCATCTGGGCCTTATCACTTGCAAGCCGAATATGACACGCCATCGCAAGTTCCAGTCCTCCGCCAAGTGCAAATCCATTGATGGCTGCAATAACTGGAGTTGTTAAATTTTCGACGGTATTAAACAACTGCTCTTGACCAGTTCTTGCCAACTCTTTTCCTTCAGCCTCTGAAAATCCTGCAAACTCTTTTATATCAGCTCCAGCTACAAAAGCTTTATCTCCTGAACCTGTTAAAATAATAGCTCTTACAGTTGTATTTTCTTCTAACTCCAACAGACAGGATCTTAACTCCTGAATGGTTTGCTTATTTAAGGCATTAAGGTTTTCAGGGCGATTAATGGTAACAACCGCAATTTTATCCTTATAATTAACAACTAAATTTTCAAATGACATGGGGACTTTGTTTTTCTTAAATGTAATGATTTCTTCTAGAAATTCTCTAACGGATTCATAAAGTGATTATGCTTGTCACTATCTTTTTCTTTTTTAATATCTCTCTTTTTGTTAGATCATACATTTTGATTAACAAATAATCTTTAATTTTAAATGGATTTTTATGTTTTGTGAATTTACGCTCAAAATATAAGGGGGTATAGCTCAGCTGGCTAGAGCGCTTGCATGGCATGCAAGAGGTCATCGGTTCGACTCCGATTATCTCCACAAAAAAACCCAGCATTTATTGCTGGGTTTTTTTGTTTTTAATCATCTTTTCAATACGCTCTCACATTCTTTCCCTCTACATAATTTATAAATGCCTGATTAACGACCATATTTCCCCCTGGAGTTGGATAATCGCCGGTAAAATACCAGTCTCCTGTATGATTAGGACAGGCTTTATGCAAATTATCTACCGTATTATAAATAACCTCTACTTCAGCATGAATATCATCAGGTCTTAACATCTCCGAAATCTTCGCTGAAATTTGATCATCAGTGAAGGGTTCATAAATTCGTTTTACGTGGTTTTCTACCTTTTCCTTTGGCATTCCCAATTGTTGGACACAAGCTTTGTAAACCTCACCAATTACATGGCTATTTTTATGTTCCTTGAGAAGTTCAATTGCAGCGGAAAATGCAATAAAGTCACCCAATTTTGCCATGTCAATTCCATAACAATCAGGGTATCTGATTTGAGGAGCTGAAGAAACTATAACGATTTTCTTTGGCCCGAGTCGATCCATAATTCTTAAAATTGATTTTTTCAATGTAGTTCCTCGAACAATAGAATCATCAATTAAAACCAAATTATCCTTATCCCTTTGAACAACGCCATATACCGAATCGTAAACATGAGAGACTAAATCATCTCTTCCTGAATCTTGAGCAATAAAGGTTCTTAGTTTTGCATCTTTTATCGGTATCATCTCGGCGCGACAGGTAGTAGAAAAAACTTCTGCTAATTTATCGGCTGAAATATTTGTACCTAATTCAAGTATTTTTTTCGTTTGTTGTTTGGTTAATTCCTCATTTAATCCTGCTACCATCCCATAATAAGAGGCTTGAGCAGTATTGGGAATATAGGAGAACACAGAGTTCTCAAAATCATGGTCCACCGCATCCAATACCTTTGGAACCAAATATTTACCTAGTTTTTTTCTTTCCGTGTAAATGTCTGCATCACTTCCTCTTGAAAAGTATATTCGCTCAAACGAACATTCTTTTCTTGGGAGCGGTGGATTAATCTCATTGAAGGAGACATCACCATTCTTCTTAATAACCATGGCTGATCCTGGATCAAGGGTTTTTACCTCATCATGCGTGACATTCATAGCCGTTTGAATTGCTGGACGTTCACTCGCCACCACAACAATCTCGTCGTCCATATAATAATGACAAGGTCTTATTCCTGCGGGATCTCTTAATACAAAGGCATCTCCATGCCCAATTAAGCCACACATTACGTAACCACCGTCAAATTCTTTGGATGCTCTTTTGAGGATTTTTGGAACATTCATATGCTCTCCGATCAACTCTGTTATATCACTATTGGATCGCTTACCTTGTTTAAATTTCTCAAATAGATCTTGGTTTTCAACGTCAATAAAATGACCTATTTTTTCAAGAACTGTAACCGTGTCTGATTTTTCCTTTGGATGCTGACCTAAATTCAATAATAATTCAAAAAGCTCATCTACATTGGTTAAATTAAAATTCCCAGCCAATACAAGATTCCTTGTTTTCCAATTATTCTGACGTAAAAAAGGATGGCAATATTCAATATTGTTGCCTCCAAAAGTTCCGTAACGAAGATGTCCTAATAATAATTCTCCAACAAAACTCACATTTGCTTTTAACCAAGCCGGATCCTTCAGTTTATCTGGATCTGAATCTGCAAGCTGTTGAAATTTTGAATTAATCTTATCAAAAATATCTTTAATCGGCTTTGAGCTATTGCTTCTGTTACGAGAAATGTATCGATTTCCTGGAGAAATATCTAATTTAATTGTAGCAACTCCAGCGCCGTCCTGACCGCGATTATGCTGTTTCTCCATGAGCAAGTACAGTTTGTTTAATCCGTACAATGCTGTCCCATATTTTTTTTGATAATATTCTAGTGGCTTTCTTAAGCGGATTAAAACAATTCCGCATTCATGCTTAATAGGATCACTCATTTCCCAAGTTATGGATTTAATAGCGTAAAAATAATGTATTTATCCATTCGAAATACAGGATTTATAAATGTTGAGTTGATTCCTTTTCACAACCCTCCAATATAACTCAATAATTCTTCTATTTTCTTTTTGACCTTTTCTTCGTTAGCATCAGCATCATTCACAACAATGGCAAAAGAGAACTGCTTTCCAGAGGTGTTTTTTAGATACCCTGCATAACTTCTTACTCCTTGCATTGAACCACTTTTACATGTTATACTACCATTGATTTTTGCATTTTTCATGAAGGATCGAACCGTCCCGGACTCTCCTGCCACAGGAAGTGATTTGGTAAACGCCTTGATGTCTTTCATCGATAATAAAACTTCTACCAATTGTTTTGCTGAAACAGCATTAAAATGGGACAATCCACTTCCGTCCTTTAGGCGCATACCTGTCACATTGACCCCTAATTTTTCCTTAAGGTATTTCTTTGCCCATTCACCTTGTCCAATTAATGAACCAGAGGCTAAATAACTATTTTGAAGTAAATTCTCTGCTAATATATTGACACTTTTGAAGTTCGTTTCTTTTACAATTGCGCGTAAGGGGGCACTCTTTACAACTCCAAATATATTCACCTTTTTTTTCTTAGGCTGATCCCAGGCACCATAACGTCCTTTCATTAAAATTCCTTCTTTTTCAAGAGCTTTAAATACCATATAAGCCAGTGCCATTTGCGGGTTTTGCAAAGAAGCTTTCACTTTGAAATTTTTTCGATTTGCAGGAATAGTTCCATGCACTGTCATTCCTCTTCCATAAGGACCTCCAAAGGCATAGGCTTGATCTCTTTGATCCGTTGATCCTGTTACTCGATTGGTTATTTTAAGCAATGGTAAGTTGGGAGTGGTTTTCACAATCTCCGTAGGTTCATCGGGTGCACCACTTTTAAACTCAAGTTCCAAAATATTTTCATTAATAATAGTTCCTGCAGGATTAGCGCCATAATAATTTCCTATGTCTTCCCATATCCATGTGCGAGGTAAGGTTTCCGCGGTGAGTGTAGGATCAATCACTTTTACCCCTCTTAAGACTTTTAAATTATTTTGCTTGAGCCACGATTTGATGACGTTAATAATCTCATTTAAATTTCTATTAAACCGTTTGCTTCCGAGCGTTGGATTATAATTCGGATAAATATAAATTTCACCATATAGGCTTCCATCTTTAATGGTTCCTGTATACCCAATTTGTGTTTCAAATTGATGATCTGAAGGAAAACTATTTAATGCGATTGCAGTACTCAAGAGTTTTTGTGTAGATGCGACAGTAAGTACTTTTTCTGAATTTTCTTCCATGATATATTTCCCGTCTGTCATGTCATAAACTGCTACACCAACATTTGCAGGTATAAACATATCATCAGACAACCATTCTTTTAAAGAATCTGATGGTGTTAATGCACACAATAGTAATGTAAAGGGAAGCAAATACACGATTTTTCTCATAGTATTGAAGTATGTTTCAAATGCAATACCAAAAACGTAAAATAATTCAAGACTTTTTAAAATCGTTGATTTTATTTGCTAAGATCATACCGTGAACAAATTTCTTTTTGAAAAAAATGAATAGTCATTCTTATTTGGATATTCCTAAAATTCTATACTTTATTCTTAGTGATAGGTAAAAACATACAGGAACAATAACCAAGGTAAGAAAAGTAGCAAAGGTTAATCCAAAAATAATCGTCCAAGCCATTGGTCCCCAAAAGATCACATTGTCTCCACCAATCGTAATATTTGGCTCAAAGGCAGAAAACAATCCGAGAAAATCAATATTTAAACCAATGGCCAATGGTAATAATCCAAGAACAGTCGTAATTGCAGTGAGCAATACTGGCCTTAACCGTGTCCTACCAGCATCCACAATGGCTTGTATTACAAGTTGTACAGGCAGTCGGTCTTTTCCTTTTCCTGATAAATCCAATTCCAATTCTTTTCGGTGAATCAATAATTTAGTATAATCTACCAATACAATGGCGTTATTCACTACAACTCCTGCAAGAGAAATAATTCCAATCATCATCATGATAATTACGAACTCCATTCCAGCAAAAATAAGCCCTGAAAATACGCCTGTAAAACTTAATAATACAGCCGATAGAATAACAAATGGTGCGGCGATAGAATTAAATTGAGCGACAATGATGATTAAAATCAAAAAAACTGCAATTGCTAAAGCCTTTCCAAGAAAAGCAAATTCTTTAGATTGCTCTTCTTGTTGTCCGGTAAATTTCCATTTTGTTCCATCTGAAATTTCGTAATTTTCAAGCGCTTCTTTAATCTCAGCAACTACTTCGTTCGCATTATACCCTTCTATAATATTCGATTGTAGAGAAATTGTTCGTTTCAAATCAATTCGTTTTACGGCAGAAATGGTAGATGATTTTTTTATTTGAGCAATCGATGAGATAGGAACTTGTCTAATTTGACCATTTAACATATCTCTGAATGTTATTCGCTGATTCATTAAATTATCCACATTATTTCGCGTATACTCATCGAGTCGCAGGGTGATGTCATATTCGTCTTCTCCCTGTTTAAATTTTGATATGTTCTTCCCAAATAGGGCCGTTCGAATTGTCATTCCAATTTGTGCCGTGGAAACATTCAACCTACGCGCCTTTTGTTCATCAATATCAATAATCATCTCAGGCTTTCCTGTTTGAATATTCATCTTTAATTCCTCAATACCAGGTATATTTCGTGTTTTTATGAATGATAACATTTTTTCAGATTCCGATACCAACAATTCATAATTATCTCCTGCTATTTCAATATTTATTGGTTTTCCTTGAGGAGGACCAGCAGGATCTTTATCAACCATTACTCTAATTCCAGGGTATCCTGCCACCAACTCCCGAACAGTATTCATAATATCTGAGGTGTATACGATCTCTTTGGCTTTTCTCCCGTTTACATGAAGTTTCCGTTCAGCATATTCTTTAAAGGAAACTTGAATTCTCGACTTTTCGGGTGTATTGGCCATGGAGGGACCTTCAGCAGGATCAGATGTTCCATTCCCTACCTGAGCAATAATGGAGTTCACTATACTTGCGTAACCAGAGTCAATAGTTAAAGTATCTCTTATCCCTTTTTTATTTGTTCGATATAAGTATCCTGGAACTTGTTCAAAAAACTCAATTACCTTCTGTTCAACAGTGACTGTTTCCCCATTGGTATTGTTAATATCTGTCCCAATTGATTTCTCTATAAAAATATTCAAATAAGAAGGTTCATTTGAAGGAAAGAATACCACTTTAGGCGGCAGCACGCTAACTAAAATGATCGAACCTATAAATAAGCCAAAAACACCAACTAGAAAATACACTGGACGGTACTTTACAAATGCATATCCGAGGAATTTTTTGTATCCATTTTCCAACCTTGGGAGGAAAGAATACTGAAATTTCAACGTTACAGGACTCACCACCCGTGGATTGATAAAAATAAAAACTCCAACAAAAATGAACATGTTACCAGCACCAACTCCTCCAGAAAGGGTAATTAAAAGTCCCAATATTAAAATCGCCCACGCCAATCTTTTTACACCTTTATTACTCAGTTTAGCCATTAGAGCAATTAACACAGGATTAATCACTAGTGCTACAAATAAAGAGGATCCTAAAACAATGATTAAGGTAATTGGAAGGTACTTCATAAACTCTCCTATAATACCTGGCCACAGAGCTAATGGAAGAAAAGCGGCTAGAGTAGTAGCCGTTGATGCAATAATTGGCCATGCCACCTCTCCTGCTCCATATTTAGCGGCTTCAAAAGGTTTATACCCTTCATCCATCAAACGATAAATATTCTCAACAATTACAATTCCATTATCTACTAACATTCCCAACGCTAAAACCAATGAAAACAGCACCATGGTATTCAACGTTACACCCATAGAATTAAGGATAAAAAACGAAATCAACATAGAAAGAGGAATCGCAATTCCTACAAAGGAAGCATTTCGAAGCCCAAGGAAAAAAAGCAATACAGTTACTACAAGAAGGGTTCCGAAGATGATTGAATTTTCAAGTTCTTCCACCTGTGTTTGCGTTTTTCCACTTAAGTCATTTGTAGTTGTTATCGTTAAACTCTCAGGAAATTCATTTTTTTGTGCCGATTGAATAATTTCTTTAACCGCATTAGAACACTCAATTAAATTTGAACCTGCTCGCTTCATAACATCAAGCATGACAACCGGAGCCCCATATTCTCTTGCGTAGCTTACACGTTCTTTTTCTTCAAATCGAACATCAGCAACATCCTTTAGTCGAACAATATTAAATTTTTCATTTTTAACAATAATGTTGGAAATATCTCTCCAATCACTAAATTCCCCCACGAGTCGTACATTTCTTCGAATTCCATCAACAACTACATCTCCTCCGGATATTGTCATGTTTTCTGAAGTAATCGCATTTTCTATATCATTGAATGTTACTTCCATACTTTCCATCTTATAGAGATGGACATCTACTTTGACTTCTTTTTCCTGTATTCCTCGAATATCAACACTTGTTACCTGCGGAATATCCTCAATTCGATCTTCAAGAATTTCCGCATATTCTTTTAACATATCCATGGAAAAATCTCCGGATAAATTCACATTTAAGGCCGGAGTTAATTCACTGATGTTTAATTCGAAAACATTTGGATCTGCAGGCAGATCCTTTGGAAAAGCGGGCTCACTTTTGACTTTATCCACAGCATCCTTCACTTTTCGCAACGCTTGAGTAGGAGTAACAGAAAAATCAAACTTTACATCAATCGTGGAATAACCTTGAACAGAAGTTGATGTGATCTTATCAATTCCCGATATTGTATTAATTTCTTTTTCAAGAGGCCGAGTAATAAGCTTTTCAATATCCAGTGGAGAATTTCCCGGATAAGGAGTCCCTACATAAATCTCTGGAATAACAATTTCTGGAAAGGCTTCTCGCGGCATACTATTGTATGAGGTAATACCTGCCAATGCCAAAATAAATGTTAAAACAATTATCGTAGTTGGATTTTTTAACGATAGCGCAGATAATCCAAACGATTTTAACCCTTTCTTTTTATCTTCTTCCATGATTTTAAACCTTAGAAATTTGAATGAGTAATTCTATTTTAATTGAACAAGGTCACCTTCTTGAACGGATTTAGAACCCTTGTCAATTAAAATTGTAGTAGAGTCTAAACCAGCAATAACCTCTACATAATTTTCATACGTGTTGCCAAGCTGTAATTCCAATTTTTTCACCTTCCTTAAATCATCTTCAGTGGCATAGGTATAAACATAATCTTTTCCACTTCTGTCCTGTTGAATAATTCGTGACGGGATTACCAAGGCATTATCTGACTTGTAGTCTCTTATTTTTAAAACTGCGAGTTGATTGGGTTTATATTTACCATTTGGATTGTTAAATTCCACTTTGACTTTAAACGTTCTGTTTGCGGGATTAATGTAATTTCCAACCCGAGTAACTCTTGCCTTAACTGACTCTCCTAAGGAAGGGAATTTTACTTCAACATAGCTGTTCTTTTTAACTGATGAAACATACGCCTCAGAAACATCTCCCTCTAAAAACACCCGATTTAAATTCATGATTCGTGCTACAGGAAATTGTCCCCCTGCTGGCTCACCAACCTTTGGGTTAATTTGATCAACCATTCCATCAAAAGGCGCTCTAATATTATACATGTCCAACTGCTCGTTTAATGTGATTAGTTTTTGTTCAAGCGCTTCTTTATTGTTTTTCGATTCTAGAAATTGTAGTTCAGAACCTATTTTTTGATCCCACAATGTTTTTTGTTTTTCAAAAACTTTTACTGCCAGTTCTAACCCTTTTTCTAATTCTTTAATGCCCGACTCTAGCTGAGCAGCATCTAACGAAATTAAAATCTGTCCTTTGCGCACACCATCTCCTTCAGCGATGTGAATTTTCTTTACCATACCTGGTGCCTCAGCAAATAACGCAGCATTCTCAACAACCTCTACATTTCCGTGAACTTCAAAAAAATGCTCAAATGTTTTTACTTCAACTTTTTTTACTGTGACAGGAATCTTTTTTACTTCCACAACTGCTTCCTTATTTTGAGGGTGCACATTGATTAAAGAATCAAGGGTAGAAAGTTCTTGGTTATATTCCTTTAAGGCCGTTTTATGAGCAAGTTCCAACTCCTTACGTTCACCTATAAGATCTTGCAATGATTTTTGTTGCTCTCCACAGGAACCAATTAAAACCGATATTCCTACTGCGATTATTCCAAACTTTTTCATGAGTAATGGTTTAAATACTTTATTGCTTTTTAAGTTTATCCAATTCCGCCTTAGCGTTCAGTAAATTAAATAATGATTGAATATATTTTCCTTGAGTTTGTAGCACTTGATTTTTCATTTGCGATAATTCAAAACTCGACGCTAAACCTTCCTTATGTTTAACCTGAGTCCGCGTATATATTTTATTGGCAATCTTTAAACTTCTTTTTGCATTATCAAAATTGATGCTTTTCGTACTTAAATTATTTAGAGCATTGGTATATTGGATACTCATAGCCTTCTGAGCATGAATTAGGTTGTTTTCCATTTTAGTCAACTCCAACTTGGCTTGTTTTATAATTGTAGTTTGTTTACCGCTACTCCATATAGGCATGCTTACCGATAAACCCACATTGTGTTGATCAAACCATGTCGCATCTTTCAACCAATCCCAATCAAATTGATAAGCAGTCCCTTGAGCCTGATAAAAACTTGCTATTGTGGGGAGTCGTTGCCATTTATACCGCTTAAGATCGAGTGCCAAAAGGTCTCTTTGAATCTCCATAACACGTAAATCAGGATTATTCGATTGATCAAACTTTTTAGCCAGTAAAGCCTGTAAATTAATTTGTTCTACGATCGTATTTAAACTGTCTGAAAGATTTAGGGTATTATCCAAGTTCATACCCATATTCAGCTTTAACATTTTAAGTGAAACATCTTTGGTTTGCTGAGCGCTTTGAATCGAACTTTCAAGATCTGATTTCATCAACTCCAGCTGATCCAGCTCTGTCTCCTCTATAAATCCTTGCTCAACAAGAGCACTTGATTCTGTTATGGATTGGTTCAATGCGTTAAAACTACCATTCAACACCTCAAGGTTTTCATCTGCTACTAACACTAAATAATATGATGAAGCCACCATACTTCTTACATCATTATCTGTTTTTTCCTTTCCAGCTTTTGAAAACTCATGGAATTTTTTTGCAGCCATTAACCCCACTACATAGCTCCCATCAAATAAGAGTTGATTAACTTGGGCACTACCACGTGTGATATTGTCCGCTGCGAAAACCGCTATGAAATCCTGACCCGGAGGAATACCTTGGGACAAATCAAAATCAAATTCCAAATCAGCTGCAAATCGATAACTTCCGCCAACTTCAACTTGAGGAAGTCCAAGAGCAGTAGTTTCCCAAATTTTGGCTTTAGACTTTTGAATATCTAACCCTGCATTGACCGATTCATAGTAATGCTCAACTGCGTAATCTTGAGCTTGCTTTAAGGTGAAATCTTGAGCATTTACATTCATACTGAACAATGCTGTTACAACTGCTATTAGATAAAGAGTGCTTTTACTTAACCGCATTTTATATTTGTTTAAAATCCAACGTGGAAAAAATCTTTTTACCTTTTTCTGAGGTTATGGAATTGATGTGATAAATTAAAAATTCCAGATAAACATCTACAAAACTAAATCGATCGTTAGGAAATAATTCCCCGTCAAAAATCATATCTACTCGTCTTGTAAAAAACTTTGCCACTATTTCAGGATGAAATCCCTTGTGGTAATATCCTTCCTTTTGTCCCCTTTTAAGATTTTTAAATACACTTTCAAAAATAAATCCATTAAAATAAATATTTAAGAACTCCCAGGCCTCAGGGAAATAATGTTCCATATCATGGTGCAATACCGGATTAATCTTCGAAATTGTATGAATATAATACCTGGACAATTGATAATGCTCCTCAATTGGGTTCAATTCCCTTTCTTGAATTTCTGTCACATTTCTACGTTCACGCTGGACGTGAAATTGGGTAGATTTCATAACCAACTCCTTCCTGTTTTTCACATATTTGTATAAGGTTTTTTTCGAAACAGTTAGCTTTTTCGCCATATCATCCATGGTGATCCGTTTCATTCCCTCGTTTAAATACACATCCGTAACCCTTTCAATAAGGGATAATTCTTTAGGATCTATCGATTCAATGTTTTGCATACGACTACAAAAGTAAAATAATTTTATCTCAAAGGAAACATTTTTTGTTTTTTTTGTTTCTTTTTTAAATTTTAAGCATACCACAAAGCTGATGACCATTTTCGATGAAATGCAAATAAAAGTGTTGAGTGGAGTATTTCTAAGTTTAAAAGGCATCAAGATTGGGCAAACAAATTTTAACATTGTTAAGAGAGGTTAAGATTACGTTGGAATCCTGAAAATGACTTTATTCTCGTTAATATTTTGATTAAATTTGTGTTTAATATTATGGAGTTTAAGCAAGGTGAATTATTAAGAAGTGTGAACGATCCGCGAGATCTCAAACAACTTCATTCAAAAAGTCTACCGCAGTACTGCAAAGAACTAAGAGAATACATCATTGAAGTTGTATCGAGAAAGGGAGGTCACTTTGGCGCCAGTTTAGGAGTTGTTGAATTAACTACAGCTCTCCACTATGTATTTAATACACCAGAAGATCAACTCGTGTGGGATGTTGGTCATCAAGCCTATGGTCATAAAATTATTACCGGTCGTAAGGACGAATTCCCTTCTCAGCGATTGTATGGAGGTTTAAGCGGGTTTCCAAAGCGATCGGAAAGTAAATATGATACGTTCGGGGTTGGTCATTCCTCCACGTCAATATCCGGCGCATTAGGAATGAGTGTTGCAAGCAAATATCTCGGCGAAAAAGATAAGCAGCACATAGCTGTAATAGGTGATGGTGCTATGACAGCAGGACTGGCATTTGAGGCGCTCAATCATGGAGGGGTTGAGAACAGTAACTTACTTATTGTGTTAAATGATAATTGTATGTCAATCGACCCAAATGTTACCGCACTCAATGAATATCTTACCGATATCACAACATCTCAAGCGTATAACAAAGTAAAAGACGAATTATGGAACTTATTGGGTCATATCAGTAAGTTTGGCCCTAATGCGCAGGCCATTGCCTCTAAAATTCAGGACGCGGTCAAAAGTTCAGTATTAGGTACATCAAACTTATTTGAATCATTCAATTTTAGATATTTTGGTCCTGTTGATGGACACGACGTAAAGCATCTCGTAAAAACTTTTAAAGATTTAAAAGAAATTCCAGGGCCTAAAATTCTTCATGTCTTAACTAAAAAAGGAAAAGGATATAAACCTGCCGAAAGTGGTAATCAAACGCAATGGCATGCACCTGGTATCTTTAATAAAGATACTGGTGAAATTGTAAAAGTTGCTCCCAAAAATCCGGAGCCACCTAAATATCAAGATGTTTTTGGTCACTCCATTGTAGAGCTTGCCGAGAAAAATGATAAAATCATGGGAATTACCCCTGCAATGCCTACAGGCAGCTCATTGAATATCATGATGAAAGCAATGCCCGATCGTTCGTTTGACGTTGGAATTGCAGAGCAACACGCAGTTACTTTCTCTGCGGGTTTATCAACACAAGGACTCGTTCCCTTTTGTAATATCTACTCCACGTTTATGCAACGTGCATATGATCAAGTTATTCATGATGTAGCACTTCAAAACCTTAATGTAGTTTTCTGTTTAGATCGTGCTGGATTAGCCGGGGCCGACGGTCCAACACATCATGGAGCATACGATTTAGCCTATATGCGTTGTATCCCTAATATGGTTGTTAGTGCTCCTATGAATGAAGAAGAGTTAAGAAATTTAATGTATACGGCTCAACTACCAGATCAAGGTCCATTCTCTATTCGATACCCAAGAGGAAAAGGTGTTATGACAAATTGGAAAACACCATTTAAAGCGATTAAAATAGGAACTGGAAGAAAAATAAAAAATGGTAATGATATTGCTATACTCTCAATTGGGCATGTTGGAAACTATGCTGTAGAAGCATGTAATGACTTAAGTCAACTAGGAATTGATGCCGCTCATTACGATATGCGTTTTGCCAAGCCATTAGATTCTATACTTTTACATGAGGTTTTCGGCAAATTCAAACACATTATAACTGTTGAAGATGGTTGTTTAGTAGGAGGTTTGGGAAGTGCGATTATTGAATTCATGGCGGATCATGGATATTCATCCCAAGTTAGCCGATTAGGTATTCCTGACAAATACATTGAACATGGAAGTCAATCAGAGTTACACGCCGAATGTAATTATGATAAACATGCTATTGTGAAAATGACGAAAAAAGTGCTGAATATTAAAGAGTCATCTAAAACGAAATCACAAACAGCTTAACATCTCTTTAGAGTAGAAAATTACGCCAAATTTCAACGATTTGAAACCAATTAAACTTCAACGATACACAATATATTTTGAATGAACCATCGCGTTCAATGCATTAATGTTGTAACTTGCAAGCAGATGAGATTAAAAAAAATTAAGTTCGAAGCGAACGTTAGACCAGAATTTGCAAAGGTTCTGAAAGCAAGAGTAGACGATTATTTTAAAACCAACAAGATTGATCGTTACGGAAATTTAAATATGTTCTTGAAAGCAATAACAATGATATCATTGTTCTTTATCCCACTTGTTGTCATTTTTACTAAAACAGTTATTAATCCTTTGGGAGTAATAGGCTTATGGTGTTTAAGTGGCATTGGAATGGCAGGTATCGGCTTATCCATTATGCATGACGGTAATCATGGAGCATTTTCTCGCAATAAAACGGTAAACCGCTGTATGGGTTTAATGCTAAATGTTGTTGGTGGTAGTGCAAAATTATGGAAATTGCAGCATAATGTATTACATCATACATTTACTAATGTAGAAGGTATGGATGAAGATATTGATGGCCCAGGTTTTTTTAGATTTTCGCCTCACCATAAGCACAAAACAGTACATAAATATCAACATTTATTTTTTGTATTTGCCTACGGCTTAATGACTTTTGGTTGGGTTATGTGGAAAGATTATCTACAAGTATTTCGATTCAAAAAGAAAGGGTTAATTAAAGAGCAAGAGTTTAAAAAAGAATTGTCTTTAATCATTATCTGGAAACTGGTTTACTTTACATACATATTACTATTTCCCTTAGTTGTTCTCAAATTGCCGGTTGGATTAACTCTTCTGGGATGGTTTTTGATGCACTATGTATGTAGCCTCATTTTAAGTTTAATATTTCAATTAGCTCATGTAATGCCAGAAATGGAATTCCCCAAAGAAAATTCAAAAAACATGATTGAAAATAACTGGACTATTCACCAGTTAGAAACTACAGCTAACTTTTCTCAAAAAAGCAGATTATTCTCTTGGTATATTGGTGGTTTAAATTATCAAATTGAACACCACTTATTCTCTGGAATATGTCACGTTCATTATCGCAAATTATCCAATATTGTAAGAGATACTGCCAAAGAATATAACATTCCATATTATACAAACGGAAGTTTTTTCGCGGCTTTAGGAAGGCATTATCAAATATTAAAAAAATTCGGAAAGGTTCCAGCCTAACTTACAAATTGAATAATTTTTTAGCATTTTCAGTTGTTGCCTCAGCCACAGTTTGAACGGTTTCTCCTTTTACTTGCGATAATTTCTCTGCAATATACATTAGATAGGAAGGCTCATTCCTTTTCCCTCTCTTTGGGGTAGGTGCTAAGTATGGAGAATCTGTTTCCAGAACCAGTTCATTTAAAGGAACTTGAGCAATTGTTTTATCCAAACCTGATTTTTTATAGGTTAATACTCCTCCTACACCCATTTTAAATCCTCCGTAGCTCATTATCTTTCGAGCTTCATCGAGGCCACCGGTAAAGCAGTGAAAAACTCCGGTTAAAGACTCGGTATTTTCCTCGTCAATAATTTGAAAAATTTCTTGAAAGCTCTCTCGTGCGTGAATCGCAATTGGT
The DNA here is from genome assembly GCA_002722245.1 of Flavobacteriales bacterium. GTDB lineage: Bacteria > Bacteroidota > Bacteroidia > Flavobacteriales_C. The sequence continues at coordinate 67,562 of PBLA01000003.1, forward strand.
TTTCCCAATTCTCTTGCCCATTGTATTTGTTGACGGAATGCATCTTGCTGGATTCCTAAAGTTGTTTTATCCCAATATAAATCAATTCCTATCTCTCCAACAGCGCAATAATTCCGCTTTTTAAACCAGGTTTTACATGCAGAGAGTTGCTGCAGATAGTCATCCTTAACATAACAAGGATGAACTCCCATCATACTCTTAAAAAAGTCTGGGTTTTCATCCTCCAACAAATGCATTCTCTCAATCGATTCAACATCAACATTAGGCATCAAAACTTGCTGTACCCCGTGATTTTTAAACCGATTTATACACTCAACCAGATCCTCATTGAATTCCTTTAAGTATAAATGAGCATGGGTATCAATTAGCATGTGACAAAATTATTAAAAACTTTGACTCTTCTCTAATAAGATTAACCATCCGAATAATTATTCCTGAAAATAGACTCTTTTCACTCTTGGAGAAATACCCGTTAAAGCCTCATAGGGTATCGTATCCATTAACTTAGCAAATTTTTGGATAGGAAATCCTTCACCAAATACAACCACTTCATCACCTTCCTCTGCATCAATATTAGAGATGTCCAGCATACACATATCCATACATACATTACCCACAATAGGAGCTTTATGACCTTTAATCATCATATATCCCCTTCTCCTTCCTAAACTTCTTCTCAAACCATCTGCATAACCAATTGGAACAGTAGCAATAATAATATCTCGTGTTGGCATTTCCATTCGTGAATACCCCACAGAGTCATGAGCAGGAATATGCTTAATTTGAGAAATGGTTGTTTTTAACTCTGAAACAGGCTTCAGTTTCGCTTGATGCTCAGGAAAACTACTTACCCCATACATACCTATCCCCAATCTTACCATGTCAAATTGTGCTTCAGGAAATGCAAGAGCACCCGCTGAATTAACAATATGGCGAAAGATTTTTCCGCCTAATATTTCAACAATTTTTTTGCTCATTCGAGCAAATAATTCAATTTGATCATGGGTGAACAATCGATGAATCGGTTCGTCGGCAGTTGACAAATGACTAAATACACTCTTAACACGAAGAAACTTATGATTTTTAATGTGAATGATTAACTTGTGTAAATCCGTTTCCTCAAAACCCAATCGGTGCATACCGGTGTCTAACTTTAAATGAATAGGATACCCTTCTGGCTTATTGTAGCCACTGCGCTTTAGTGCTTTAATAAATAAATCAAATACTTTAAACGAATAGATTTCTGGTTCCAAGTAATTTTGAATCATTAAATCATAAGACTGTTGCTCAGGATTCATAACCATAATAGGCAAAGTAATTCCGGCTCTCCTCAACTCCACACCCTCATCTGCATAAGCAACTGCTAAATAATCAACACGGTTAAATTGAAGCACATTGGCAATTTCAAAAGAACCACTACCATATGAGAAGGCTTTTACCATAGCCATTACTTTCGTAGATGCGTTCAATTGGGCTTTAAAATAGTTTAGATTATCAACAATGGCGTTTAAATTAATTTCCAAAACTGTTTCGTGGACACGCTTTTGAAAAAGTGCACTAATTCGTTCAAATCCAAAAGGCCTAGCTCCCTTTAATAAAATAGTTTCATTTTTAAACTTTGAAAGATCAATAGATGCAATAAAATCATTTGTTGTAGTAAAAAACTGCGTGTCTTTTGGGAATAAATCTTGTTGGGCGCAGATGTTTTTTCCAATACCGATAATTTTTTTAACCCCTTTGTTAGCCAACAAGCTAGACACTAACCCATAAAGTTCTTCATCGAGTTTTCCAGATTGTAAAATATCGGATATAATAATCGTTTTATGAAGATGTTGCTTTTGTTGCTCCATGAAATCTAGAGCGATTTCTAAACTCCCAAAGTCCGAATTGTAATAATCATTAATAATAGAGCAATTGTTTAATCCTTCTTTGAGCTCTAATCGCATAGCAACAGGAGCTAAGGTCTTCATACGTGAATTAATCCATTCATTATCATATCCTAAATGAAGTAAAACAGCCCAACAACTTATGCAGTTTTCAATACTTGCTGTATCATTAAAAGGAATGTGTAACTTTAAAAACTCATTTTTAAACACAGCTTGAACTGTACTATCAACATCCGTTTTACTAACTTTCCCAATCATTAAATCTGCAGGGAGTTTTCTACTCCATGTAAAAGTATTAAGGGTTCTATATTTTGCTTTTTTAGTGAGTGAATTGTGAACCGGAAGAAAATCTCTACAATAAATTAATGATTGTGCATTTTCAAATAATCGCAATTTTTCCTTCGCTTTTTCATCCCAATTTTTAAAATTCTCATCATGGGCTCCACCAAGGTTTGTTAGCACCCCCAATGTAGGCTGAATCATGAATTCCAATTTCCCCATTTCACCGGGTTGAGAAATCCCCGCCTCGAAAATCCCAAAGTTGTTTTTCTCCTCTGTTTGCCAAATACTTAACGGTACACCAACTTGAGAATTATAGCTTTTAGGGCTTTTAACAATATTGTATTCCTCCTTTAGCAACTGATACAACCATTCTTTCACGATTGTTTTCCCATTACTTCCTGTAATTCCAATCACTGGAAAGTCAAAACGCTTCCGATGATTATGCGCCATCAACTGAAGTGCAATCAATGTATCTGGCACTTTAATTACCCAAGCATCTTTTAAAAGTGTTAAATTAATCGACTGATCAACTATAAATGTTCTTATTCCTTTTTGATAAACCTCCGATAAAAAATCATGTCCATCGTGACGATCACCCTTCACCGCAATAAAAACCGAGCTATCGGTGTTTGCAACTCTCCGGCTATCAATTAAAATAGACTGTATAGTTAAATTATTACCTCCTTTCTGGATAACACTTCCATCACAAAGACTAACAAGATCATTTATCACATAGGGTTGACTCATACTTACAAAAGTAACATTTTCATTAAGCTAATTTTGAACTCCCTTATACCGCTATTTAAATTAAATTGCACATTTTTAATGTAAAGACAAATTAATCTGTTTGATTAACCATTTTTTATCGGCCAGTTGTTTTTCGGATTCAATTTCCTTAGATAACTCACTTACTTTTACTGTTAGTTCCTCCCTTGAATAATGTACTCTTTTATCAAAAATTCTAGATAACTTAAGAATATATTTTAAGAATGAAGTGTAGGAATTTTTTTGAATCTCAGCCAAAGAATCCTCTCTTTTTAAATAGGACTTAAAATTTTTCACCGAACTTTCGACCGATAAGGTATCTTTCGTTTCCAAATAAATTTTTATTTGCAAAGATCTATAGGCCAATTGGTAGAAAACATCCTTAAAATTAACAAAAGTTAAGTTTCTTTGAGCCCCTTTATAATCTCCTTGAGCAAATAATATATTTGCCTGATTATAATTGTATATCATAGATTTGTCTTCACTAGGAATATATTGAATATATGAATCAAGAAATTTCTCAGCCCATATGAATTCTTTTGCTCTGATGGCAACTTCAATAATATTCTTATAAGACCGATCATGAACGAAAGAATTTACCACCAAAAAATCATTATCTACCTGAAATTTCATGATATTAAATAATTCTTGAATATAATCTTCACCATTGTTAACCTTCTTAATACAATGATTAATCGAATGTTGGATGAAATTCGTTATTTCCGATCGCGGAGAAACATCTATATTTTCCTTAATTGAATTTAAAAAAACATTAAACTCTTCTCGCGTAAACTCTTCTGTAAATAAATCTATCAATCTTAAATAAAGATGAAGAGATGGATACTTGCTAAACTCATTTGGCCTATTTTCAATAAATGCTCTTATCTCATCAAAAAATGTCTTTTTATATTTAGCACTTATTAATCGCTCTCTGACACTCATTTCAATATAAATTTGTAATTTATTGAAGACATAAAAAGCATCTAATGAGTAAGACTTGTCTTGAAGTACTTCTGAATATGGTAAGCTAGTATCCTTATTGTACCCTTTATCTATTTCTACATCTGCCAAAAAATCAAATAATAGTTCTTCATTTGATTTAATCTTGGATTCATCAATTTGTTTCTTTGTTTCCTTAAAGTGCTTCTGAATTGATTTTCCAGAAATTCTCATATTCAATTCTGACACTTTAATATATTGTTTCAAATGAGGTCTGTTTTCTGTGTGAACAGTGATTAGATATTGCTCGGCCAACTTATATAAAGCTGACATATCATTATTTAAATTTTTAGATTTCGTTACTAATTCCAACTTTTCCTTTTTAATCTTTGAAAAATTAGGATGAACCTTTTCCATTACCCTTACAATATCAACAAAGACTTGATTTTTATTATAATAAGGGGACGCTATGAAATCAACAAACTTGGACATCTCCTTTGAGGAAAATGTTTCCAAAAGAACACATAATTTACTTCCAGCAATATCTGACATCTACAATAGCTAAGTATATCAAAATTAAGATTTTAGTTTTAAACCCTGTATTTCTTAAAAAGAAATATATTTAATCAAAGTAACTAATAAATGAGGTTCTTATTCTCCGTTATAAGATTACAAATTTAACAAGTAATTTACTGCACAAAAACCCATCCGTAAGCAGTTAAATTTCCAGACTGGAATTCTATAAGATATACCCCCTTCTCGAATTCAGAAAGGTTCAAAACCTGAGTTGGAGGTTATATAATAATTATGCCAATTTATTTTTTCCAAGATTATAATAATTTCAGGGTCTCCAATAAATAACATTTGTGTATCTCCTATCACAATCATTTCTTACAAAAAGTATATCAAAATCGAGTAATAAAAGATTTTTTTACATTTTGCTAATTTTATAAGATGATTGAAAAAGAAATATCCAAAAGTAAATTAGGTGTTTTGCTGAAGGCTTTATCTAAAAAGGAATATAACTCTTTTATTAAATACCTAGATTCCCCATTATTTAACAAAAAAAAAGAATTTCACGAAGCAGCTAAGTTTTTATTCAAATTTCACCCCTCGTTTGAAAATAAGGACTTATCGAAAGAATTATTAAAAAAACATCTGAATAAGAGTACAAAAAAACTAAATAATATAAACTCATTAATGAATGGACTCTTGAGGCATGGAGAGGAGTTTCTTGTTCATAATCATGTATCAGAGTCACAAGGACTAAAGGATTTAATCTTACTATCAGAATTTAATAACAGATCGATTAAAAAAGGTTTTGAAAATCATGTTAAAAGCTCTGATCATAGAATTGAAAAAATATCTGTTCAATCATTTGATCAAATTCTCAATTCATTCCTTATTGAGCACGAAATCGATGTAGCTTTTTCAAAAGATCAGAGTCTTCCATTTGATCAAGCTATCATTTCTAAAACTACACAATTAGATGTATTCTTTTTTTATTGCAAACTAAAAACCTATTGCGAAATAATTTCGCGTTCTCAATTTTTAAAGGTCAAATATCCTACTGATAATTTTGAAAAAACATTAGAATGGCTAAAAAACTTTCCCGAACTAATAAAAAATCCTTCTATAAAAATATACTTTGGTCTAGTTCAATTACTGAAAAACTTCGAAAATGATGAGATCTATTCGAAATATATAATCACCCTAAAAGAAGAATACAATAACTTCAATAAAGATGAATGCATAAACCTTTTTCAAACCGTATCAAATCATTGTATTAGAAGAATAAACAACGGTTCAAGTCATTACTTAAAAGAACTGTTTAATATTTATGAATTTCAAGCAGAAAAAGACCTGCTTGTAAAGGAAGGTTTTCTACACGACAGAACAATCAAAAACATTATAGAAGTTGCTATCCGAGCTGAAAAATATCAGTGGGCTGAAAATTTTCTTGTGCAACATATTGATTTTGTTGACAAAGATCAAAAAGAGATGATTTACAACTATAATTTTGCAAACATAAATTTTGGTATGAACAATTTAAAAACGGCAAAAAAACATTTAGTGTTTGTTAATATAAAAGACCCCTTTTACCAACTATCTTACAGAATCTTACTAATTAAGATATATTATTCAATTAATGACTTTGAAGCTCTATCTAGTACTATTTCAAATTTCAAAGCATTTTTTAATAGAGAAAAAAACATCTCAGAAATTCAAAAAGCTATTTTCTCAAACTTACTTTTTTTCATACACAAGTTGGTTTTGTTAAAGGAGAAAAAAAATCATCTTGAAACCAAAAAATTCTCAATTAAAAAAGAAGAGCTTAAGGCCCAAATTAATAGTGAAAACAAGATAGCCGATAGAGGGTGGTTACTAAATGAATTTGAAAAAGTATAATTTAAGGTAATATTTTTTTTGATAATACTCCTTTCGAAGAAGTATTTAATTCAAAACTTAAGCTGAAATTGTCATTGAAAATGGTCTTTGAATTGAATTAGGAGAATTCCATTATTACTAAAAAAATGTATTTATTTACATAAAAAAGCCGAGGTAAAATTGGCCTCGGCTTTTATTAAGTTTTTCAAATTTTATTTTTTAATAAAGGAAATTGTCTCAACTTTAGCATCTCCAGAAACAACTATTGAATAATAACCTGATACTAGGCCAGAAACATCAATTTTTGATTTCCCTATTACCATATCCATCTCTTGAGATAAAACTATTTGTCCATGCGCATTAAACACCTGAAGCTTCATTCCCTCTGATTGCTCATTATCCGAAAATAAAGACACATTTAACTCGTTTTCAGCAGGATTTGGATAGACTTCTAACATACTGCTCTCAATAGACTTAACAGCCGTTCCTTCTTCATATACTGGATCTAAAATTTCAGCATATGAAATGACTTCTGTGTCAAACGATCTCGGAGTAAACATAGGATTATTCTCATCGTCATCACACGTCAAGTTAGTATTTAGTTGCATTTGCTGATTAAACCCGTTTAATTGCGCAGCACACGAGGCAGTTGAATGATACTGGAAATTTTGAGTGATGTTTACCGTATTAAACGTAAAAGTATTTACTCCAAAGTTATTAGCCATGTTCATGGTTCCGCTAATACAAAATACATCAATTGCTGTGTTTGAATTACTCCAGAAGGTATTTAAACCTGGCGAAATTGCGGTTCCAAAATCAATGTTTTGTGAATTATTTACATATAAACCAGCATTTGAATAGTTATAAAGGAAGTTATTTCTGACAGAACCTCCTGAATTTCTGAATAAATATATTGGATTGCTAGAATCGTATATACAGTTTGAATGAATGTTACACCCATTTCCATCTCTAATAAACATTCCTACTCCGCTTCTAGCTGTTCTTCCGTTAAATTTGTTCATATCAATCTTATTGCACATAACATTCAAATCACTTCTTCTAGAAAAAATCCCATAAAGCTCATTGTTTAACAAATCATTACTTGTAATTTGACCTGTACTATTAATTGTACTGATTCCTGTATTAAATCCAGAAATTTCATTTTCTTTTACTTTAAAGTTATTACTATTCCATAATGAAACAGCAGGAATTCGAACTGTATTACCTCTGTTAAGTATGCCGTTTGATATGGTATTATTTAACATCCAAACTTGGTTTCCACCACGAATTGAAATCTGAATATCAAAATTAAATGCTCCATTATTGGATAAACCGTTACTTACAGAAATAGTATTTGCTTCAATGTTTAAAGGATAAACTGATCGTCTACCAAGATTAGCCTCTATGGATGTTGAATTTCCAGAAAAATTATTTTGAGAAATTGTAGCTCCAGAAGCATTCATTTTAATTCCGTGAAATTGTATTGATGTATTTGAGGAATATGATACAAAGTCGTTTTGACTAATACCTCCTGAGATCTCTGAACGAGAAATGTTAACTCCACTTGGTTCATTGTTGTTGATTGATACTTGACGTCCACAATCCTCATATAAAGGAAAGTCTGTATCTACCTTAAACTCATTCCCCGTAATACTTCTTGCAAAGTCTGTTCTGGAATCGACATTTACACCATACAAACAATTCTCGAATAAGTTGTTTGTTACCGAACCTTCTGTACTTTGAAAATCTAACGCCATAGTTGCATTGATAAACGTACTGGAATTTACATCAACAGTATTTACGTTGTTAAAAACCAAACCATGCCAGGTATTAACCAAGTCGCATGGTCTAAAAACAGAGTTGTTTGCTTTTAACGTTGCACCGTTGTTAAATACAATTGCGGCACATTTTCCAAACACAACATCAACGTTTGTAATGTCTAATTCAGCAGCATCCACTGTAACAGTTATATTGTCTCCGATCAAAATTTTACCCTCCCAAACTGTACCACTGGATATTATTTGATCCGCCAAAATCTGCTGTAATTCATTAATATTTGCTGATTGCAACAAGCAGCAATTATTTGATTCTTCAACCTCAATAGTAGCAATATCCTGACATCCATTAATATATGTTACTACAGATTGATACGAGCCCGTCTCATCAATTTCTAACGTATTACCACCAATTTCAATGAGTTGTCCATCTAAAAACCACTCATATGTTTGCACTAAATGGTTTATATTAACGTCAAGCCCTGAAATTATGGCATGAGCTTCTACCGCTAATTCAGCTGTTTCTCCGGGACAAATTGACTCCTCTGTACTCGTTAATATTGTATTCAATGCAGATTCACTAGTAAAATTAGGAAGACCAAAACCTCGTGTTGCAGTATTTGTATTTTGAAAAACATTTGGATTATAATTTGGATTAGCGCTACCCGTATTAGTTATTCTACCAACTGTTTGAGAGGCAGCGGCTACCCATCCCGCATTACTAACATGATAAATATTTCCATCCACACCAGTTTGAAGTCCACCGCCAAGATCGTTCCAACCGGATCCTTGACCTGACCACCATATTCGGCTAATAGAATTGTTATTGTTTAGGTCAATTTGGTACAACTCACTCGGGCCATAACACCCATAGTATAAATATTGTCCATTTATAGAGTATTCCAAATCAACTACGGCTGAAGTTGCTCCAGGGAAAGTTGTTGCTCCAATTGTATTACCAACTCCATTAAATGTACCTGTTTGCGTATTAAATGTCTCCATCATAATAATGCTTGATCTAGGAGCTGCTGTGAAAACCGACCATGCTACTTCTACATTTATATTATCATTTAGTCTTGTTGCAGAATATGTAGGGTTTAAAACCGCATTATTAGGAACGTTTCCTATGTTAAACTGATTAGAATATTGTATTCCGTTTGAACTAATTTTATATACTGCAAAGGTTGATGCATTATCAACAACTTTCGTAATTAACCAGTATTCAAAAGGGTTTGTAAGATTTGGAATGGCTATAATACCTTCTTGTACATTAACTCCAGATAAAGGATTATTTAATGTTGGTAAAGCCCCATTAAATTGAGAAAAAACACCTGTTGCAGCATCATAAACGTGAACTAATAAATCTCTACCGTTACCATTATTTGTTGGATCCGAAAAAATATAATATTGATCACTACAATTAATAACAGGAACAACTGTAACTGCTGTTGACGAGGAAGGATCTGCTCCTAAAGGTTCAATATTTGGCGTATTAAGATTTGGATCAACCCTTTGATGGTTTGAGTTATACAAATTAATCCCATCTGTGTAAAATAATAAGTCACCAGTATTTGGGTCGGATACAACTGTAATACCTTCAGTACTATTTAAAGCACCAGCATTCGGACCAGCTCCTACTAATGCTCCGATATTACCAGTATTATCAATTGAAAATTCAGAGGGGTCAGCACCGCTTCCGAATATCCAGTTCGTTCGCTCTAATTGGGCTTTACCTGTTAACCAGGAGAGTAATATTAAAGCTGCGATAAAAGTGTATTGTTTTTTCATAACCTTCTTTTATTTTAAATTTTAATTGTAAAACAGGACTCAAAAGTAGATAGGTAGAGCCTTAAAAGTTTCGGTATTTTTTTTACATAATTTTAGAAAACCGAACAAAAAAAATACGTAAATACCTGTAAAACAAGTACTTATCTGTGTTATAAGTTTAAAAAAAGAATCAAATTGAATGTGATAAAAAACCTAGTATTTAAGGTTTAACACTTTGAATTAATAAAAAGGGATTAGGAATTATTAGAAATAACTTTATTAACCTATAGTCTTTAATTAACAAAAACCCTTTCGTAAGTGATTAAGTTTCCGGACTGAAATTCTATGACATACACTCCTTTCTCAAAACTAGAAAGATTCAACACTTCATGTTGAGCAGGAGTAAGCAACTGATTAATTACTCTTCCCGACAAGTCCATAATCCTAATTTTATCAAGTTGCAACTTAGAATCTATATTAAATACCCCTGAGTTAGGATTAGGATATACCTTTAATCCTTTTTCAAGCAAATTTATATTGTGATCTTCTTTATTTAAAACAACAATAGGGTCTCCATAAACAACATTTGGTAATATCGTATCACCTTCATAGCTTACAATAATTAGGTCCGTTAATCTAATATCAAAATCTTTTACAATCTCTCCTAAGTTATCTGGAATAACGATTATACCTGTGGCTAAGTATCCCTGACCAGTTCTATTAATTTGGTCTGTTCTTGACATCCCAATATCAATTCCGTCGGTTAGTGGAAAACCATCAGCAATCATATCAACATTTTTTGTACCTAACCAACTGCCATTAAAATTGGATGAGTTATCACTTCCAAAAACTTCTTCAAGGTCATGCTGCCATTTCATACTCAAACCATATACATTTTCAGCAGGTGTCACCGAGTCCCCTAAATAAATTTGGTAAACAATAGAGTCTGAACTTGACACTGTATCTGTTTTTGATGAAATGTAAAGAGGTGGACCAAAAGGATTTGTAGGTACGTTTTTATCCACTTTAAAAGAAACTTGCGAATAGTTTTGACGAACAGCTAATACATCATCAAAATCTATTTTTCCATCTCCATCTGTATCCGCATGTTTCAAATCAACTTCATAATGTTTATTCCCCCAATCATCGCAGGTTTGATCTGTCCATGAGATAAGAGGTAATATTCTTCTTATACCATCAGAAACTCCAATACCTGCACCAATATTAATATAATCAGAGCTATTAACTTTACCATCATTATTTGCATCGCCAGGCCAAACACAATCATCCTCTATACATTTTCTGGGTTTCAATGTTATAAAATGAATTGCTCCTCCTAAATATGCAGAGTCAGACCTCCATGATTCTCCAACAGCTACTTCAGGATAGCCGTCTGAATTTATATCTCCTACATGATATATCAGACTGCCAAACTGTTGCTCTGGAAGATAATCCAATCCAGAAACCGTATTTCTATTTATTAACTCATACGCGGTAACATCACCTGATGAATCTAAAAAAAACACATAGGCCTCTCCATAATTATCAGGTGAAAATCCTTTATATGCAGTAACTAAAAGCTCATTTAGCCCATCAAAATTCAAATCAGGAAGAGATCTTAAAACTCTTCCAAAAGCAGAGCCGCTAACACTTAACCCACCAACAACAGGGTGAGAATTATCAATTCGTTTTGATGATTTCACCGAACCATCTGTATTTAATAAAACAATCCAAAATCGATCTCCTTTTGTACCAGCGACTATGTCAGTCATTCCGTTCCCATCAATATCGCCTATATTTGCTAATCCATCACCAAATCCAGCATTTGGATATTTAATACCGGGAAAGTCCTCAAATGTTGGTAAAATCTTTTTGTAACCCTTTACTGTACCATTGGAATTTAAGTACAAAATATAGATTACTCCCATATCAGCACCCACATCATGTGCTTCAAAAGCAGAGACAAAAACATCGGTATTTCCGTCATTGTCTAAGTCTCCTGCGGCAGAAACTTCCATTCCAAATTTATCGCCTAATGTAATATCTAAAATTGAGTTGTTTTGAGATATCTTAACATCATCCTTAACCGTTCCATCAGTATTCAAAAACAAGATATAAACCGCACCAGAATATAATCCAAAACCATTATCGTCCTGAGGCGCACCTACGACGACATCCATATTCCCATCTCCATCTAAATCACCTAATGTGTCAACTGATATTCCAAATGCAGCCTGCCTATGGATCAAACCTGAAAAACCACCTTTTCCTTCCCCAATAAATTGATAGGATTTAAATGTTCCATCAGAATTCATGAACGCAACAACTAACTCACCCCGAGTAGTATGACCTAAGCCTGGTCCGGCAATAACCAAATCATTTATCCCATCCTTATCTAAATCACCTATTACTGTTGCTCCATGCAAATAGGCGCTGTCCTCTTTAGGAATAAGTAACTCTTCGTTATTCAATTGAAAAGTTTTTAATAATTCAAAACTAAGTTGCTGACTGAATACAAAATTGGAAAACAGTATTAAAACTAATGATATATGTAATTTGTTCATGTGCTAAAAAGACCTAATAAATAAAATTATCTATTATTTAACAAAAACCCTTTCGTAAGCAGTTAAATTCCCGGACTGGAATTCTTAATAATATACCCCTTTCTCAAAACTTTATAATTCAAATCCTGCCCAATTAGTAAAGTGGGTAAAACATGATTAAAAGAAAAACCAACATTATGTAATTCCTGTAATTAGTAACTGAATTTATTCAACATTTTTTATGCCTTATGAAAGAAACATTAATAAAAATTATTCAAGAAACAAAAAAGCCGGCAAGTTATGCTTACCGGCTACAACTTATTTAGTAAATATTATTTATCCTTTGATAACACGGAAGCGCTCAAAAAGTCTCTATTCATTCGAGCTATATTGTCTAAAGAAATTCCTTTAGGACATTCCACCTCACACGCACCGGTATTGGTACAGTTACCGAAACCTTCTGTGTCCATTTGATCAACCATATTCAATACTCTTCGATCTTTTTCTACCTGACCTTGAGGCAATAATGAAAATTGCGAAACCTTCGCGGAAACGAATAACATAGCAGATCCATTCTTACATGTAGCAACGCATGCTCCGCAACCTATACAAGTTGCTGCGTCAAAAGCCTTATCGGCATCTACTTTAGGGATTGGAATAGCATTAGCGTCTTGCGTATTTCCGGAAGTATTTACCGAAACATATCCTCCTGCTTGCTGAATTCTATCAAACGCACTTCTATCAACCACTAAATCTTTCACCACAGGAAATCCTGCCGATCGAAATGGCTCAATGGTAATGGTGTCGCCATCTTTAAACATTCGCATATGAAGTTGACACGTCGTTACTTTACGATCGGGTCCATGCGCCTCACCATTTATATACAATGAACACATTCCGCAAATTCCTTCTCTACAATCGTGGTCAAAGGCAACTGGCTCAATGTCATTGTTAATTAATTGTTCATTTAAGATATCCATCATCTCTAAAAAAGAAGAATCAGGGCTTATATCTTTTACGTTATAAGTTTCAACTTTTCCTTTTGCTTTGGCATTTTGCTGACGCCAAACTTTTAAAGTTAAATTCATGTCTTTACGTTTTTATGTTGCATATTTAAAAGCAACTGTTCACTACTACTTGTAAGATCTTTGTTTTAATTCGATGTCATTAAATTCTAATTGCTCTTTATGCAAAACAGCATCGCTTGGTTCTCCTTTATATTCCCAAGCAGCAACATACCTAAAGTTTACATCGTCTCTTAACGCCTCACCATCTTGCTCGCCTCCAACTTCAACCGATTCTTCTCGGAAATGTCCTCCGCACGATTCGTTTCTGTGTAAAGCATCTTTTGCAAATAATTCACCCAATTCTAAGAAATCGGCCACTCTTCCAGCTTTTTCTAATTCAGGATTCAATCCGTTTGCAACACCAGGAACTTTCACTTCTTTCCAAAATTCCTCTCTTATCTGTTTAATTTCGTCGATTGCCTCTTTGAGACCTTGTTCGTTTCTAGACATCCCAACTTTGTTCCACATAACATTTCCTAAACGTTTGTGGAAATGGTCAACAGATTTAGACCCCTTGTTATTAATAAAGAAATCTAGTCGCTCCTTAACCTCTTTCTCAGCATCATCGAATTCTGTTGTATCAGTTGGAATTTCACCTGTTCGAATATCCTTTGATAAGAAATCTCCAATGGTATACGGCAATACGAAGTATCCATCCGCTAGTCCCTGCATTAATGCTGAAGCACCAAGTCGGTTTGCACCATGCTCTGAAAAGTTCGCTTCACCAGCTGCATAACAACCCGGTACCGTTGTCATTAAATTGTAATCTACCCAGATACCTCCCATTGTGTAATGAACGGCAGGATAAATTTTCATTGGTGTTTTGTAAGGATTCTCATCAGCGATTTTTTCGTACATCTGAAATAAGTTTCCGTACTTAGCCTCCACTACTTTAGTTCCAAGATCATTGACTAATTTTTTATCATTAGCATCCAATCCTTTAATATTTGCCTCTGTTTTCCCATAACGTTCAATAGCTGAAGCAAAATCTAAATACACTGCTTCACCTGTTTGGTTAACACCAAAACCAGCATCACATCGCTCTTTTGCAGCTCTGGATGCTACATCACGTGGTACAAGGTTTCCAAAAGCAGGATATCTTCTTTCGAGGTAGTAATCTCTATCTTCTTCTTTAATTTGAGTAGGCTTTAGTTTACCTTCTCTAATGGCCTGTGCATCTTCTAGCTTTCCTGGCACCCATATCCTACCATCATTTCTTAATGATTCAGACATTAAAGTTAACTTCGCTTGATCCTCACCAGAACGAGGAATACAAGTAGGGTGAATTTGTGTGTAACAAGGGTTCGCAAAAAAGGCGCCTCTTTTGTGCGCTTTCCATGCTGCGGATACATTTGAACCCATAGCATTGGTGGACAGGAAAAATACATTTCCATACCCCCCAGTACAAAGCACTACAGCATGTGCAGAGTGTCTTTCTATCTCGCCTGTAACAAGATTTCGAGCAATAATTCCTCTTGCCTCGCCATTAATCTTGACCAAATCCATCATTTCATGACGGTTGTACATTTTGATTTTCCCCTTATTGATTTGGCGATTCATTGCAGAATAAGCGCCTAACAAAAGCTGCTGTCCTGTTTGACCTTTCGCATAAAATGTACGGGACACTAATACCCCTCCAAATGAACGGTTATCCAACAAGCCACCGTAATCTCTGGCAAAAGGAACACCTTGCGCTACACATTGATCAATAATGTTCGCTGAAACCTCAGCTAATCGATATACATTAGCTTCTCGTGCTCTATAATCGCCTCCTTTCACGGTATCATAAAACAGTCGATAAACTGAATCTCCATCATTTTGATAGTTTTTCGCCGCATTGATTCCTCCTTGTGCAGCAATAGAGTGCGCACGCCGAGGAGAATCCTGATAACAAAAAGCTTTAACATTGTAACCCATCTCAGCTAATGAAGCAGCAGCAGAACCTCCTGCTAAACCTGTACCCACAACAATTACATCAATTAATCTTTTGTTCGCAGGGTTTACAACATTGATTTTATTTTTATGATTGGTCCATTTATCTTTAATTGGACCTTCTGGTATGTTTGATTTTAATACTGACATAACACGTAATATATATTTAGTGGGTTAGTACATGAAACCATGCAATAACTATAAATAATAAAGGAACAAATACCGAATAAGCCTTTCCAAACTTTTCCAACCCCGGTGTATATTTTTTATCTCTAAAACCAACGGATTGGAATGTAGAGGCAAAACCATGTGCCAAGTGAAGCCCCAAGAAAATAAATGCTAAGGTGTAAACTCCTGCATTAATGGGATTACCCATAGTATGATGTAATTCTTCCCAATACCTGAATTCTCCATTAGGTAATTTTCCTGACCAATCTCCTTTGAAAAATTTCGTGGCAATTTCATTGGCCCAAAACTGGATCATATGCACCACTAGGAAAAAGAAAATCATTAGTCCTGTGATAATCATATTTCTCGATACCCAAGAGGAATTGGCTGCTTGATTATCTGCCAAATAAGCCACTGGTCTTGCTTTTTTATTTTTTACAGTTAAAATAAGACCCATAGCATAGTGTACTAATATACCCGCAATTAAAATGGGTTGAGCGATGAACTGTACAATTGGGTTCGTTCCCATAAATTGGGATGCTTCATTAAATGCTTCCGGATTAATCACGGACAAAAAGTTAATGATAAGGTGTTGTAAGAGGAAAACCAATAGAAACAATCCAGAGAGAGCCATGATGACTTTTCTACCGATTGATGTTTTCCCTAATCCTGATTTACTCATAGATTCAAAGTTTATGTTCTCAAATGAAATTTAGATTCATACCACAAAAATACAACACAAATCGTTTATAACCTTGAATGGTACTTTGCAGTAGAAGGGGTATTCATAGACAGAAGTTATTAAAACATGTTGAAAAAGCCTTTAAACCCCTATTAATACTTATATTTGAGCGTGTTTACACCCTCATTTCCAGTTGGTATTGATGGTTTTTATTTAGAATCTTTCTAAACAAATAAATTATGAATGTGCGATATGACAAGATTGATTCAAATCTGTTTGTAACAAACAGAAACCGATTCAACAATCTAATGAAGGCTAATAGCCTAGCCCTCTTTCATTCCAATGATGAAATGCCCAGAAATGGGGATTGTTTTTTTCCCTTTCGACAAAATTCCGATCTCTTTTTTTTAAGCGGCATCGATCAAGAGCAATCTATCCTGCTCTTATTCCCAGACTGTCCCAACCCTTCCTATCGAGAAGTACTCTTTATAAGAGAAACATGCGAACATACAAAAGTTTGGGAAGGACCGAAATACAGTAAAAAAGAAGCCATAGAGGTATCAGGAGTTAAAACCGTTTTTTGGCTAGAAAATTTCGATTCGATCTTCAATATGCTGACGAATTGGGCTACAAATATTTACGTAAACCAAAATGAACATGACCGCGCAATTTCAAAGGTAGATTCTCGAAATCTAAGATTCACGCGTCAATTAAAAGATCAATTACCGGCTCACAATTTTGAGAGAGCTACCCCCCTTTTAACACAACTACGAGCCATTAAGTCCTCTCTTGAAGTTGATTTAATTAAGCAAGCCTGCAGGATTACAGAAAAAGGGTTTAGACGAATTTTAGATTTTGCAAAACCTGGTGTTTGGGAATATGAATTAGAGGCTGAAGCTACACATGAATTTATTAAAAATCGTGCAAACGGCCATGCTTACACACCTATTTTTGCTTCAGGTTCTAATGCCTGTATATTGCACTACACCCACAATAACAAGCAATGCAAAGAAGGAGAACTTGTTCTCATGGACTTTGGTGCAGAGTATGCCAACTATGCGTCAGACTTAACGCGTACCATTCCTATAAATGGACGCTACTCTCCAAGACAAAAGGCCGTTTACCAAGCGGTTCGAAGAGTGATGACTGAGGCAACACAAATGCTCACTGTTGGCAACCTGTTGGATGATTACCACAAAGAAGTATGTAAATTAATGGAATCCGAATTAATCGGTTTGGGGATTTTAGACAACACGAAAGTGGCAAGACAATCAGCTCAAAAACCATTGTATAAAAAATACTACCCACATGGAACGTCTCATTTTTTGGGATTAGATGTGCATGATGTAGGTAATCGATACAATGCCTTTAAACCTGGAATGGTTTTTACTTGTGAACCGGGCATCTATATCCCTGAGGAAGGAATAGGAATTCGTATTGAAAATGATATTTTAATAACAGAAGATGGACCGGTTGACCTCATGAATTCCATACCAATAGAGATTGAGGAAATAGAGGATTTAATGAACAAATAAAAGGCCTTGCAAGAAGCAAGGCCCTTAGATTTTTGATTGGAGTTAAAATTTAACGATGCAAAGCGTATCCAAAAGAGAATCCAAATAACCAACCATCATTATCCGGAATAGCATATACATTAACAGGTATATTCATATTTCCTGCGTGAAAGGTTTTTCCAACTGCCCAAATCCATCCAGGCTGTAAAACAAACTCACCTCTATTGTCTAATCGATCTGAATATACACCTTGATAATTTGCATCATCTCTTTTTAAAATCCATTCCCCATTTTCATTTTCATATCCTCTAAGAATTTTCTTAAACCTAAATACAGGACCAAAACCTACTTCCCAACCATATTTAGTACTTCTGAAACCGTTTAGAAAGGATAAAGAAGGAATAGCCATCTGTTGATCTAAGCCTGTTAACGAGAAGTTCGTTTGAAAAACTGCCTGAACAGCACCGGTGTAAAGGTATGACTGCTCATACTGATACCCTATTACAGTCATTGATGGTGACTTTCCAAACCCTCCTTCATCTTTACTCATTAGGATGTCTTGATTAATTCCCGTCATGTGTGACACTCCAAACCTTGGCCCCGAAAGGTTATAAGGCTTAATTGTAGGACCTTCCAATTCTGCATTTTTCGCTTTATCAAAATCAAAAACGGCTAAATTCTCTAACTTAATCTTCTCATCAAAAAGACGTTTAACAGACATCTCCATGAATTTCCAAATGTAATCCTCCTCAAATAAATATTCAGAGTAATCACTCTCTACCACCTTTTGTGTAGAAGGGTCAATCAACCTTAAATTAATGGAGAGTTTATCTCCAGTAAGCTCTGCTGAACCTGTTAATGCATAGTCTACATCAAGAGCTTTTCCTAAATCAGATATACATTTCACACCAAAGCATTTCTTATCTGATGGAACATTTTCTTGAACTAATTCTGCCACGGTATATTTATCCACTACATCAAGGGTGTCCAGTTTTCGGATTTCAGCCGTAACCATTGAAATATATTGTGCCTCTTTAAAATTTGAACCAATAACATCAAAATTTACAATTGCGATTGTTTCCTTTGCCATAATTGCGAATTGCGTTAAAATAAATAACCCAATTAATCCCATTTTTAATCTTACCTTTTTCATAATGTATTGTTTTGAATTTAAAACAAAGTTCAGGCAATAGAAGAGGGATTCGTAATTGATTTACGCACTCGAAATTTATTTTTTTGCATTTTTTGCAAATTGTTACTTTATGTAACAACCCAGATGTTTGGCTATGATAACACGCTGAATTTCTGATGTACCTTCTCCAATTTGAAGCATTCGTTGATCTCGAAAGAATCGTTCAATTGGATATTCCTTAATGAGTCCATAACCACCATGGATTTGAACTGCTTCGTCCGCCACCTCTTTGGCAACCTCAGAACTATAGAGTTTCGCAATGGTCGCTTCGAGTGAAAATTTTTGTTGATTGTCTTTCAGCCAACAAGCCTTGTATAGCATTGTTCGTGCTAACTCTATTTTCATATGCATATCGGCAAGTTTAAAAGAAATGGCTTGATGATTAGAGATCGATTTTCCAAATTGTTTTCTACTCTTCGCGTATTGAAGAGCCATTTCATAGGCGCCTTGAGCTAAACCTACCCCTATAGCCGCAACACCAAGTTTCCCTGCATCTAGAGATTGAAGCATGATTTTTGAACCTTCACCCTGAGGGCCTAAAATATTTTCTTTAGGGACCTTACAGTCATTAAAAAAAAGCTGTGCTGTATTTGTTCCCCTCCACATCATTTTGTCATGAATCGTCTCGGCTGTAAACCCTTCTGTTCCTTGCTCAACAATAATCGTAGAGAACGTCTTCTTTCCTTCATTTATTCCCGTAACCGCCTGTAAAGTAACGCCTCTGGTAATTGAAGTATTGCCATTGGTAATAAAGGTCTTTGAACCATTAATCGTCCAAGAATCATCTTTTAGATTCGCTTTGGTAGAGCTGTTTCTAGAATCAGACCCTGCATTGGGTTCGGTTAAGGCAAATGCCCAAACGTAGTTCCCCCGACACAAATCGGGTAAATATTTTTCTTTTTGTTGCTCCGTACCAAAATTGTAAATAGGTCCAATCCCCAATGAATTATGCACAGACAATGTACCGGCTTGTGAGCTATCTACGCGCGCTATTTCCTCAATAGCAATAATAAACGACTGATAATCTAGACCTTGACCACCATATTTTTGGGGAATGCACATTCCAAACAACCCCATTTCTCCCATACGTTTGACAAGATCAATCGAAAATTCTTCATCTTTATCCAATTGATAGGCAAGAGGGCTTATTTCTTTTTCCGCAAAATCACGAACTGTCTGGCGAATCATTTCATGCTCTTGTGTTAAAAATGGACTTTTCATACCTGAATATTTATTTATCCTCATGAAAGAATGAATTTATTGGTCCATACAAATGATGAAATCCTAACATCATTACCGTATTTACATCTTGTTCAGAGAATGCTAATTCATTATCAACTAGTCTTTTACCAATGTCGTTACACGCCTTGCCATATTTAACGGCCGCTTTAGCTGCCAAACCACCAGAATTAGATAAATTGTCAAAATGACTAGATAATACTGCATCTAAATCCTTTCTGAACCTTATATCCTTCCAATTATTTGGCGCTAAATGATCTAAATCTAATGGATCAAACGCTTCATATTTTGTACGATTATATACAGCGACTAGTTCACCATTCTCATATTTGAAAATCCCATTTTTTACTTTTCCAAAACCATCTTGTCCTCCATAAATACCATTTTTTAACAACCGTTTTAATAGACTATTATTAAATTGTTCATTTTTAAACTCACGTTCCATAATGTCCATAATGAATTGGCAAACGTTAATTCCAACGTAATCAACCACCTCAAATATTCCCATTGGTCTTAAGAGGAGTCTTTTTGTTACTTGATTCACCATATATATGGCATTCGGAAGGCCGTTTACAAGCACTAAACGCTCCACTAAACCAATAGCGTAAGATATTTCTCGAATAAACTGTCCATTTCCTATAAAACCAGTAAAATCTGGAGCGTAAACAATATGTTTACCTAGTCCTAACGCCACTTCATCGGCAAGTTGTTCAATCTCTTTTGTGGAATTTTCGGTTTTTATAATTTCAAGTAATTTTTGAACAGGTGGCGGATTGTAAAAATGAAACCCTATGATTCTTCCCTTTACGTTCGCCTTTTCTTCAATCGTTTTGATCGGTATTGACGACGTATTTGTAAAATAAAAAGGAGGCTCATTGCTTTTTTCCTCAATTTCTCGAATTATTTGAACCTTAACCGCTAATTTTTCTACCACTGCTTCAAAAATGACAGAGGAATTTGCTGCCGCATCCAAAGCGGTACTTATAGAAATATGACTTACGATGTCCTTTGCGTATTGTTTAGCAAGTTGCTCTTGATCAAGATTTAACGATTCCTTCTCGTACAATTGCTTTAAAAGTTCCGGTTTTTTTTCTGCATATCTAATCGCTTGAGCACGCACATAATCCAACATACTTATTAAACCTTCCTCCGAAACATCTATCGTGTGAATTTGAAAAGTGATACCTTTATTGAAATGGCTCGTGAAAAAATACTGAACAAGCAGCCACACAATACCTCTGCCCATTTTTCCTGAGGCGCCTAAAACAGCAATTTTTTGAATTTCATTCAATGTTTTCATCTTTTTTACATCCCATTTTATTTAACTAATTACGCACAATGCACCACTTTGTTATGCGTTGTTTTTAAGCCAAATTAGTAAACGGAAACAAGATGAACTTTTTCACCGTTAACCTATAACGTTTCTAAAACCGAAACAATAAATGTCAATAATTGAAAAAAGAAAACATTTTAAAACGACACTTCACGAACGAGGTATTGTACTACCTGGAGCCTACAATGCGCTTACTGCTTTACAAATAGAGCGGGCCGGTTTTGAAGGCGTCTACATTTCAGGGGCCGCATTATCTGCTTCCGCCGGTATTCCTGACATTGGACTGCTCAACTTACATGAATTCATCTTCTTTATGAAATACATAACTCAATCCGTCAATCTTCCTTGCATCGCAGATGCTGATACCGGATTTGGATCAATTATTAATGTAGTTCGTACCGTAGAAGAATATGAAAGCATTGGCTTATGTGGATTACACATTGAGGATCAAATTATGCCAAAACGGTGTGGTCATTTACAAGGAAAAACACTTGTTGATGAATCAGAAATGATGGCTAAAATTCAAGCCGCGTGTGGAAGTAGAAAAGACCACAATTTTTTAATCATCGCACGAACAGATGCCCGATCAGTAGAAGGTTTAGAAGCTTCAATAAAACGTGCAAATCGATATGTTGAAGCAGGGGCGGATGCTATTTTTCCTGAGGCTCTTCAAAGCAAAGAAGAATTTGAAGTTTTCGCCAAATCAGTAAACGTGCCGTTATTGGCCAATATGACTGAGTTTGGCGTTTCTCCTTTAATGAGCTCCAAGGAATTATTGGAAATGGGCTATCGCATCATTATTTTTCCTGTAACCGCTTTACGAGCAACCATGAAAACAACAGAAAACTTGTATCAAACTCTTCGAATACATGGTAGTCAAAAGGACTTTCTAAAAAAAATGCAAACTCGAGACGAGTTATATGATTTGATTAATTATGATTCCTTCGCTGCAATGGATAAAAAGATTGCTAATTACAAAAAGAAAACAAAATGAGAGCAAATAAAGGTTTAGCGGGTTTAATTGCAGGGGATACCGCAATCTCAAAAGTAGACGTATCAACGAGCAGTTTATGGTACCGTGGATATGATATAAATGAATTGTGTGAAAAGACATCTTTTTTGGAGGTAGCCTTTTTACTGCTTTGTGAAAAACTTCCTAATCTTAAGGAATTTCAGGAATTCGAAGCCTTTGAGCGAGCTCATCGGGACATACCTGATTCGCTCTATGAGTTATTTAAAACTATGCCGAGCTACAGTCATCCAATGGATCTCTTAAATCAAAGCGTTTCTATTTTAGGATCGTTCGATGAAAAAAATACATTAGGCAGCAATTCAAAAGAGGAGAATTTAAGAAAAGCTATGCGTTTACTTGCAAAAATGCCTACTGTGGTTGCAAACAGCTATCGCCTTTCTCAAGGCCTTACACCCGTTAAACCTAATAAATCTCTTTCCTATTCTGAAAATTTTCTATCCATGATAACGGGGACAGAAACAAAAGATCCGTTATCAGTGAAAACATTTGATACCTCCATGATTTTGTATGCTGAGCACGGGTACAATGCCTCCACTTTTTCAGCAAGAGTAACCGCAGCTACATTAAGTGATTTATACAGTGCTGTTTCTACCGCAATTGGCTCTTTAAAAGGTCCTCTTCATGGGGGAGCCAATGAACAGGTTATGTATATGTTAAAAGAAATTGAATCGGTTGAACGTGCCAAGGATTACACCTTGAAAAAAATTAATAGAAAAGAAAAAATCATGGGATTCGGGCATCGTTTATACCGCACCGGTGACTCACGAACCGCAGTTATGAAGAAACTTGGCAAAGCGCTTGCCACAAAACTCAATATTCATATTTGGCATGACATTTCCGACATCATGGAAGCTACTATGATTGAGGAAAAGAACATTTATCCAAATCTTGATTTTCCCGCTGCCTCGGCATATTACCTGTTGGGAATTCCAATTGAACTGTACACACCAATTTTCGCCGCTTCAAGAATAACAGGATGGGCAGCACATATTATTGAGCAGCATAATGATAACCGATTAATTCGCCCAAGTTGTGATTACATCGGACCAAATGCTAGAACTGTTGAACCAATTTCAAAACGATAATCTCATGGACACAAAAACCGATGAAATAATAGAACTCCTCGCTGATTATGTTTTAAATGCAAAAATAGAGCAGGAAGAAGCGTATAAAATTGCCCACTACAACGTTTTGGACGCATTAGGCTGTGGTATTTTTGCACTTCAATTTCCAGCTTGTACAAAGTTATTAGGACCTGTTGTTCCTGGAATTTCAGTTGAAAAAGGGGCACGTGTGCCTGGAACAGATTACGTACTAGACCCAGTAACTGCAGCATTCAATATTGGTTGTATTATTCGATGGTTAGACTATAATGATACGTGGTTAGCCGCAGAATGGGGGCATCCCTCCGATAATTTTGGTGGTATCTTGGCTCTTGCGGATTATGTATCTCAACGGGATCAATCATCAATAACCATGCATGATGTCATGACATTAATGATAAAAGCACACGAAATCCAAGGTGTATTGGCCCTAAATAACAGTTTTAATCGCGTAGGAATTGATCATGTAATACTCGTAAAAATAGCGACTACCGCAGTAGCTACGCATTTATTAGGAGGAACAAAAGAGCAAATAAAAAATGCTATTTCAAATGCTTGGATTGACGGACATAGCTTAAGAACCTACAGACATGCTCCTAATACGGGTTCTCGAAAATCATGGGCAGCAGGAGATGCGACAAGTAGAGGAGTGTACTTAGCGCTTATGGCTGTAAAAGGAGAAATGGGATATCCCACTGCCCTAACAGCGCCCAAATGGGGTTTTGAGGATGTATTATTTAAATCACAAAAAATAACGTTAGAACGTCCGCTCTCTTCTTACGTAATGGAAAACATTCTTTTCAAAATTTCTTTTCCCGCTGAATTTCATGCGCAATCAGCCGTTGAAGCAGCAATTCAATTAAACAGAGACTATGGAAATCGCTTAAAAGAAATCAAAAAAATAATCATACATACCCAAGAGCCTGGTGTTCGAATAATTGATAAAAAGGGGCCATTAAAAAATCCGGCAGACAGAGACCATTGTATGCAATACATGGTGGCAGTAGCCCTTATTATGGGTGATTTAAAAGCGGAATATTATGAAGATGAATTTGCTGAAAATCCGCTAATTGATGAATTAAGAGCTAAAATGGAAATCATTGAAGACCTCTCTTATACGGAATCCTATTATGATCCAAATGAACGATCTATATCCAATGCGATCCAGTTGGAATTTAGTGACCATTCCTCAGAAAAAATAGAAGTGCATTACCCAATTGGGCATCGAAAAAGACGCCAAGAAGGGATTCCTGAATTAATTAAAAAATACAACATCAATATGCAACGCCATTACAAGAATGAAAAACTTCAGCAGATTTTACAATTAATTCATTCCTACGACGATTTTAGTCAGATGACCATAACCGATTTTATGACACTTTTAGCCAAATAATTTTTTTCAAAAAATTTCCCAACTCAAGAGGCCATTTTAAATATTAATTGGATAAAAAGGCAACCTTTTATCCTATTTTCGCTCAAGAGTTTATGATAAAAAAAATAATTATATCCCTCCTTATCTTTTTTCAAGTAGTTCAAGGGCAACACGCGAATGAAGAGAATTTTACAAGAGAGATGTTTGGCTATTTAGGTATAGGAGCTGATTATCAAGATGCTAATATAGGTATTGTCCAGGCTTTTCAGGAATTCATCTATGATGAAGGATTACCTAAAAACTCACGCTATCCGTTGATTAAACCGTTTGTTCAAGCTGGATTTGGAGAAGATCTTAAGTACGACATTCGATATGATGCCGGAGTTTACCTCAAATACTTTTCATCTAATTTGGAAGGAGCAACCCTTTCGTCCATTATATCGGCAGATAACTACGTATACTATTATAATAGAGGTATACAGATTAATGTAGTTAAATCAATTGACGAAAAGAAAGAGCTAAAAGTAGGAATAGGATTAGACTACAGTTTCGCTTCTATTCACCCCCACGGAGATTTCTTTTCTGACTTATACTATGAAGATTATCGGTTTTTAATCTGTCCCCAGATTCAATGGGAACCACTAAAATCTGATAAGTGGATAAGCTTTTTTCTTATGGGAAATCTTCCAACTAAAGCATCTAATCTAACCACATTGAATGACCGATTGAATGTAACCTCCAGTCCAAATAGATTTTATGATTGGAGCGTTACTTTTGGAATCAAAATCACAAAATTTGAAGCCTCAATTGACTAAACGAATTACTCCAAAGGAAGATCTGGATATAAAAACTCATTGTATGGATAACGCGTAATGTGCTGGTCTCGGATTGTTTGATAAAGCACATCCTTAAACTCTTTCCAATTGGATTTTTTTCCTGCAGAAATAAACACGCATTTTACACGATCATCCTTTGCCATCCATGTTTGTTTCAATTCCTCCAACGAATAATTCTCTCTGGTTTTTGGAGTTAAGTCGTCTTTATCTTTCGCAACGTATTTAAACGCATCAATCTTATTAAACACGATAATTGTTGGTTTTTCACCTGAATCTATGTCCTTCACGGTTTCATTAACCACACTAATATGGTCTTCAAAATTGGAATGAGAAATATCAACAACATGAACCAACACATCTGACTCTCTAACCTCGTCAAGGGTGGACTTAAAAGACTCCACTAATCCATGTGGTAATTTCCGAATAAAACCAACCGTATCAGATAATAAAAACGGCAAGTTACCAACCACCACTTTTCTTACTGTTGTATCTAAAGTCGCAAATAGTTTGTTTTCAGCCAACACATCACTTTTACCCAATGCATTCATAATCGTGGACTTCCCAACATTCGTATACCCAATCAATGCGGCACGAATCATTTTTTCACGATTTCCTCTTTGTGTGGCCTTTTGCTTGTCTATTTTATCCAAACGTTTTCTTAAAAGAGCCATTCGATCTCGAGCAATTCGACGATCAGTTTCAATTTCTGTTTCTCCAGGACCACGCATTCCAACTCCCCCTTTTTGACGAGAGAGGTGTGTCCACATATTTGTTAATCGCGGAAGTAAATATTGATATTGTGCTAATTCCACCTGCGTTTTAGCATGCGCAGTTTGAGCTCTCGAGGCAAAAATGTCCAGAATTAAGTTATTTCGATCTAAAATTTTACAGGCCAATTCCGCCTCAATGTTTCGCAATTGCGAAGGACTTAATTCATCATCAAAAATAACAGTATCAATTTCATGAAGGTGAATGAATTCTGAAACCTCTTGCAACTTTCCCTTACCAACAAAGGTTTTTGGATGCGGATGCTCTAGTTTTTGGACAAACCTATTTTCAACAATTACCCCTGCTGTTTCGGCCAAAAAAGCCAACTCATCAAGGTATTCATCCACTTGTTCAGCAGTTTGATTTTGTGAAACAACCCCTACAAGAATAGCTTTTTCAGTATGATGATGCGTTAAATCATGTATTTTTTTCGGTCCCCGCTGATCACCCATTTTAGCACTTAATTACTTTCTCAATGTAATAACATATTCCGATATCGCTTTCACCTCTGTACTATCCAATGATTTGAACGCATTCATTTTTGTAACACCCTCTTCAACAACGCCCTCATTGATTATATAACCTATTTGAAGTGCAGTATATTCAGAATCTGAATTTGATAAATCAGCAGCTCCGTCAAGTTGTTTTGCTCCTCCAACACCATGACATGCAGCACAATTGGCTTCATACATCGCTTTTCCGTAAGCTAATGGATCTGAACCTTTTATTGTGGAGGGATCAAGATGTACCTCTTTCATGTTATCACCAGCTTTGAATGCAAAACCGATTGTAATTACAAATAAAAATGCACTGATTAAGCCCAGTATTTTATTTTTCTTTTTAAATCCAATTATAGCTAATGGAATAGCTATCAGCATAATGAACAGTTTAATATGGAAGAAATAATGTAAACCTCCCCATCCTTTGGTAAATATCATTATCACACCTGTTACCAAAAACAACATGGTAATCACCATTTCTGGAACCTTTGTTTTTTTACGATAGCTTTCAAATTTTTGTTGATTGATTAACAATAACAAGGCTTTAATCATGATCGAAGCTACAAAGAGAAAGATTAATAGTAAGTGCAAATGCTTTAAACCTGTATACATTGTTTGATGATTTTTTCCAAAGATACTAAAGCTTTTCCTTCGAAGACACCCTTCAAATAGCTTTATTGATGAATGATTGGTATAATTTATTGGATTAAGTCTCTTTCATTCTCCCTAATTTTTACAAAAGAGAATATCTTTATCCAATGCAACGTAAAGAATGGATTCTAAAACCTCCTGTGCCATTGGAAGTGGTAGATGGATTAGAAGTAGATTTGAGCATCCCAAGAAGTTTGTGTACTCTATTGGCACAAAGAGGTGTTTCTACATTTGAAGAGGCTAGACGTTTCTTTCGCCCAAGTTACGATCATACACACAACCCTATGCTCATGAAAAATATGGGAGCAGCGGTACAAAGCATTAATGATGCAATCAACAAAGGCGAGAAAATAATGGTTTATGGCGATTATGACGTTGATGGAACAACCGCCGTTGCAATGATGTTTTCATTTCTAAACAACATGCATGATCAGGTAATCTATTATATCCCCGATCGCTATAAAGAGGGGTATGGCATTTCCATTGAAAGCATTGACTTTGCGAACCAACAGGCTGTTGATTTAGTTATTGCGCTTGACTGCGGAATTAAAGCCATTGATCAAATCAACTATGCCCAATCAAAACGAATTGATTATATTATTTGCGATCACCACCTTCCTGGAGTTGAAATTCCTAATGCGATTGTTTTAAACCCCAAGCAAATAGATTGTCCATATCCATTTAAGGAACTCTCTGGCGCTGGCGTAGGGTTTAAATTAATACAGGCTGTATGTGCTGAAAATAACTTTCCTGTGGAGCAGGCATATGAATACTTAGATCTTTTAGCTATTTCGATTGGTGCAGATATGGTTCCTCTAGTTGAGGAAAATAGAGTTTTGGCTCAATATGGTATGGAAAAAATTAATACCGCTCCTACGTTGGGTATCCAAGCAATATTAAAGCAAGCCAATATTGATCGAACGGTCAATATGCGCGATATAGGGTTCTCAATTGGTCCTCGAATCAATGCTGCAGGCCGAATTGCTCATGCCTCTAAAGCAGTTGAACTTTTAATCACAACTTGTTCCGAAACTGCGAAAAAAGGAAGTGAAAACGTAAGTTCCCATAATACGGAACGAAAAATTTTAGATGCGGAAACCACCAAGGAAGCGTTAGCGATTTTAGTGTCCGATGATACCCATCAAAACAAAAAATCCACCGTGGTTTTTCATGATCATTGGCCGAAAGGTGTATTGGGAATTGTATGCAATAAGCTTCAAGAAAATTACTATCGTCCTACTATTGTACTCACTAAAAATGGTGAGGTATACACGGGTTCTGCACGATCAGTTAAAGGATATCATCTATACAACGCCCTTCAAGCGTGCTCAGATGTATTAGAAAGTTTTGGTGGTCACGCCTTTGCGGCAGGACTAACTGTTCGACCTGAGCATCTAAATTCGTTTATTAAAAAATTCGAAATTGTTGTGGCCAACTCCATTCAAAACCATCACCTTATTCCAACTGTGGACGTAGATATTACCTTGCCCTTAAATGAAATAAATTCGCGTTTTTTTAATCTTCTTAACCAGTTCGAACCTTTTGGAGTAGATAATGAACAACCCGTATTTACATGCTCAGCTGTAAAAGCATTACCTGGTGTACGAGTGGTTGGCAAAGACCACCTCAAAATGGATCTTGTTGACACTGAAAATCCAACTGTACGCATATCTGCTATTGCTTTTAATCAAATTCAACATTTTGAGCACATATCAAAAGGAAGTCCTTTTCAAATATGTTACTCTTTGGAAGTCAATGAATGGAAAGGCAAAAAAACACTACAAGCAAACATAAGAGATATCAAAGTTATTTAATTATAACCTTGCTTACTTTAATACCCTTTGCTGATTGCAAATTTAAAACGTATGTACCTGCGTGTAGTTCAACTTTGAAATTTGAATTCTTTGATAAGCTTGATTGTTTAAGAAGTTTTCCATTAAAGTCAAACACCTTTAATAACGCTGCTTCATCAGCGTGAATTAGCAGTCCATCTGATTCAATTAAAAAATCTAGTTTTTCAATATTGGTTGAAAAACTTAGCATTTCATCAATTATTTTATCTACCCATAAACCATATTGCTTAGCTGAAGGATGTAAGTCATCACTAGCTACTAAATCTGGATCGTTTAAACCTTCTCTTGAAATTTCAGTTATTTCATAAACAGGTATTCCATATTCTTTTGCGGTACTATCTTTTATTGAATTATACAAATCGGTATTCGCTGAAATGCTGGAAATTTGACTTTGACCAAACGGTGTATACCCATAATCAGGAATTGTAACCAAAAAAACTGCATTTGTATCCTGATTTACTAATACCAACGCTGAATCAATAATTTCTGACAACTCATTTCGATATTGATCAACTGGTCTATTTTGGTAAAAATTATTGACACCAATTAAAATTGAAACCAAATTATACTGTGGTTGAAGATTAGCATTATTCATCCCATTTAATAAGCTCCTCGTGTTCCAGCCAGTTGTAGCAACAATATCGTTACGGTTAATTGTATACCCCAGCTTAACTAATGAATCAATAAATTGATTCGGCCATCTGCCATTTGGGTCAACCGATGCTCCAATAGTGTAAGAATCACCTAATGCCAAATAGCTAATGCTGGAAGGTAAAACTTGACCATTTAGCATTAGTCCAGAAAAAAATAAAAGAAAAAATAAAAACCTCATATCTCTAAAAATATGAGGTCTCTTGTATAATAAGCTAATTTCCTAATAAATAATACTAATACTCGCCACCAATAATTCTTTGGTCTAGTTGATTGCCAAATTGTGGCAGTTATTTCGTGTAGATAATCTCTGAGACACCTTCGATGGTACCAATTACCTTGAATTCTGTTCTACGGTTCATTTGACGTCCTTGAGGATTATCCGATCCATCTGGATTAGAATTAGGATAAATCGGAAACTTCTCTCCATAACCTTTCGCACGAATTCTTTTTTTATCAACTCCTTTATTTACTAAATAATCCACTACAGACTGAGCCCTGTTTTGAGATAAAACAACGTTATAAGCATCTGTTCCTCTTGCATCGGTATGCGAACCGATTTCTATTATAATATTTTCATTATCAACTAGAATTTGATAAATCGTTGTGTCAATCACGGTCTTGGAACTATCCAATAAATTGTATTTATCAAATTCGTAATAAATATCCTTTACAAGAATCGGCAACTGTGAATGTCTTTGCATAAAAAAGTCTTTTTTTAGCGTATCCGACGAGGATATATTTTTGGTTGAAAAATCAAATTTGGCGCTAAAATAATGATCTGCACTAGAGCGTATGCTATAGTTTTTCCCCTTTTCAAGATCAATAAAATAACTACCATCATCATTTGGAAATAACGACTTAATCATTATCTCCTCGTTATTTAATGAATCATCCAATACAAATAAAGTTAACACAAATTCACTCGTTGGTACAGTATCCAAATTATCTTTCGTTGCCGCAATTTCATACATGTTCCCTCGAATAGCAATGGAAATCAAGTCGTTTTCTCTGAAATAATAAATATCATCACAACAGGTTGGATTTTTTATGGATACAGATCCTTCTCTATTCGATACAAAATACCCAGACTCTCCAGAAGATTCTAAAACAAAATACAATTCGTCAACACTTGTATTGATTGGATAACCAATGTTTTCGGGTTCTGTCCAGTCATCTAGCTCCCCAGTAGCTTTAAAAATATCAAAACCACCAACGCCTGGCCAACCTTGTGAACTAAAATAAAGGGTCTTGGTATTTTGATCATAATTTGGAGACATTTCATCCAATGCAGTGTTAATCAGTGAGCCTGCATTCTTTGGATCATCCCATAAGTTTTTTTCACTGTTATACTCAGAATACCAAATATCCCATCCTCCAAGAGACTTCTCTTCTCGATTACTCACAAAGTATAAAACCGATATTTCTTCCTCACCATCCCCTAGTGATCCTAGGGTGGGTTGTGTAGAATGAAATCCTTTGAGATTAATTTTATCGTTGAGCTTAATAGGCTCACTCCAAAAATCTCCTTCTTCTCGACTGGCATAATATAGATGAAAGGTAAGCTCTCCATTAATATTTCGTAATCCTCTTGAAAAATAAAACTGTGAGCTGTCCCTATTAAAACATCCATTTCCATTCTCGGTATCCTTCAGGTTAAACCAACCTTCAGCATACTCACCTTGAGATACCCATGTAGAATCATTGCGTTTTTTAGCCGTATAAAACTTTCTTCTTGGTATAAGTGATAGACTATCGTCTTGATTTACATATATGTTTGTGTCCGATCGCAACGAAGAATATAACAAAATAGAATCGTTTAATGGAACTGGAGACAACTCTACCTGAACTTTATTCACAGAGGTGTCAGGATGAAAGATTTTCACCTTCAATTGCTCTTTGATAATTTCTGGAGCAGCTTCGCATGAGGCAATGTAAAGATCAACCTCTTTTTTATCAATTTTGGTAGAACTCAGCACCTCCTTAAATTGTGTGAAATGTTCTAACGCTTTATCATATTTACCATTAATCAATTCCATCTGAGCAAGATAAAACTGTGCCTCTGGATACTTCTTGGGCTTGGCTTGAAAAACCAAAAAGTAGTTTAATTCCGCATTCACATAATCACGAGAAAGCCGATAAGCCTCAGCTAACTTGTACTGATACTTAACATAAAGCGAAGCTATTCGGGCTGGCATAATTTCATCTTCACCACTATATAAGGAGTCGCTGTTTCTTAAAAACTTATTGTAATAGGCTGCTGCTCCATATATATCACCTAATTTATAGCTCTTATCACCTGTTTTTCGCACAGTCCTGTGACGATTGCTATTAAACTTAACACTATCAACTTCAGCAATTGACTCTTCATCATTGGTTTGACCAAATAAGCAAAACCCACTAAAAAAAGCCGCTAGAAACACTATTTTCTTAATATCTATCACAAGGAACATTGTAAATCTTTGGTTCGGTGCTTTGTGGAATATAAATGACTGACAATTCAAAAGCGCCTCTATAATGCGTGAGCGAAGATAAACTAGAGACATTAACGTCATAGCTCAATCCAACCTGCCATTCTTCTCTACGCGCACCCATGATCAGATTAAGCGCATCATAATTTCTATTAAATCCTGCTCTCATATTTGCTCCTCCAAACACTTCATTCACTTTTGCTTTTTTCTCTTTAATTTTCATAAAGAGTAGCGCACCTACTACAACTTCTTGTGCATTGTTTTGATGCATCCATAAAACATTGGGTGAGAAGGAATATTTTTCGTTAATCGTGTAATTCAACTTGGCGTTGTACACTTGTCGCAATGAAAAACTTGCAGAATCATTTAAAAAACTTTCCTCTGGGGTATTTAAATGAAAAAAAGCTGCACCCAGTTCAGGAAAAAATTTATCATTAACTTTTCTAGCCCATCCCACGCCAATATTCACATCCATTGAATAATCATTAAATTTTGTGAAACTTTCCATATTGGAAAGCCCTCCCTGACCGTTAAATTCTCCAATCGAGTTATCCCATTGATTAGGATACGAAAATTCATTCGGATCCAAGCCCTTATGCAACATTCCTGCCTGAACACCTATACTGTAATAGTTTTTCTTCACCTGTTTTTTGCTCCCTAACGAAAACATCAATTTATTTTGCATTAAGTTCCCGATTGACGATCGATCATTATTAAATTGAAGACCTGCACTGAGCGATTTACCATAGATCGAAAAGTTCTGATCGTAGCTCATTCCAAATGTTTTGTACTGCTTTTCCATGACAGCCCCCCACTGGGAACGATAATTTCCCACCACGCGATAATCACCTTCATAAGCCCCTGTTTCCCCAGGGTTCAAGTTTAAAGGAGAAAACATCCATTGACTAAAATGAATATCTTGAGCTTTAGCAACCGAAGAAATCACTAAAAATACAATGACTAGTCTTTTTACCATAAATACTTTCTTCCTGTTTTCATGATGTACAACATCCGATTAAACTGTTCTCTTGTAAAGCGCATTTCACATCCACTTTCAGGATATTTACTCATTAAATTACAGATAGGCACTTCATAGGTTAGACCTGTCTCGGTTTGCTGAGATTGTTGATTCATCACAATCTGACAATTTTCTATGTTCCCATTCGATCCACTCGGTTCGTCTGCAGGGGTGTCGCAAATTAAATCTCCAGCGGTAGCACAATTGGATCCATCCACTAATTCGATACCATTGGCAATTGTTTCATACGTTGGAAATAATCCAAAATACGATCCCAACACATGAGATAATGTACGCGCGCTAAAGCACCCCTTTGCTAAGAACAAGGCATCCCTTAAGTTTGTGTCCGGCAAAGCAGAAGAGTCTCCTCGAATAGCATAACCACAATAGCCTGGCTCTGGACTTCGATCAACCACAGATGTTGCGATATATAAATTAATGACATTCTTTTTTCTGTAAAGCGCAGCTATTTCCTCATCGTGAATTCCGCGTACTAGAATATCCTGACGATGATTAGGAAGCTCCGTATATTGACAAAGCTTAAAATCTACGCAAATGTCCGAAAAGTCCTCACTTACTTCACTCAACGCATCTTCAACAATCTCTTGTGTAATTGGCAATGCTAAATCCATCGTGTCAGTTAATACCCAAGCCACTACGCTAAACGTTTTTTTATAACATTGATTTGAAGAACCAAAATCAGAATTATACTGAGCAAAACTCACACTACACCATAAAATGGCGATTGCGAATAAATGAATAGGGTTTTTTCTGGCCATAACTTTAAGGAAGTCAAATATAGAATTTAAATTATAATTTTTAACTAAATCTTAACGAGTTGCCTAAAAATGTTACATTTGTTCAAGCCAAAAATATTTTATTTTGAAAAAAATATTACTTATCCTCTTAACATATACTGCCGGTTGCTTAATGGTCAATGCACAAATTACGGCAGACAAGGTGTCGGGTTGTGCCCCCCTCACTGGTGTTCAATTTAGTAGTCCTGTCGCGGGTTCATGGGATTTTGGTGATGGAGGAACAGGGACAGGAACCAACCCCCAAGCCAGTTTTAGTTCACCAGGAATTTATAACGTGGTTTTTACACCTGATGGTGGAGGAGCGCAAGAAAATTTAGAAATCTCCGTATTTGGCAAACCAAGTGCGGCATTCACATTAAACGAAACAACAGGATGTCCAAATTTTTCGGCTACGTTTACAGATGCATCCACACCGTATGAAGGTTCAACCATTACTGACTGGACATGGGATTTTGGTGACGGATCTATTGGAAACGGACAAAATCCAAGCCATACCTACACAGCCACAGGAGCTTATTCTGTTACACTTACCATAACCGACGACAACACCTGCGATACCGCTATAGTGGCAGTAGATGTTATTGAACTAAAATCACCCCCTACCGCATCTTTTACTGCTTCGCCCACAACCTCGTGTACCGCACCATTAAATGTGGCAATAACCAATAATTCTACCAATGGATCTGGAGGAACGGATAATCTATCCTACACATGGGATTTTGGAGATGGTGGTTTTTCGTCATCCGCAAACCCAGGGTCCCGCACCTATAACTCAGAAGGAGTTTATGCGCTTAAACTGACTGTTAGTGAAGATGGGGGTTGTGATCGAGAACTTTCCCGAAGTATATCCATCGGAAATCCTGAGGCAATAATTGATGTTCCCGACACCATCTGTTTTGGGGTTCAAACCAAATTTCAACACAGTTCAACTGGTGGAAGTAGTTTTAGATGGAATTTTGATGATGGTGGAACCACCACAAATCCAAGTCCAAATTACAGTTTCTCTACTCCTGGAAATCATACTGTAGAGTTAATTGCAAGTGCAAGTGGATGTTCCGACACTACTGAAAAATCATTGTTTGTTCAACAAATCACCCCAACTATTTCAGCGGAACCAACCTATCAATGTGGCAAACCTTACTGCGTTCAGTTTACAGGAGGCGGAGAAAACATCACCTCATGGAACTACAGTTTCAATCAGGGAGGCTCTTCAAATGAACAAAACCCATTGCACTGCTATAGCTATTTTAGTGATGACCCTTATGCCGTTAATTACGAAAATGCAAGTTTTCCTAACACCACTTCACTCAGAGGGATTTCGGTTCATGGATGTTATGGAGACGTTTCAATTACAGACACTATTCACCCTTTAAAACCAAACTTTGCACCCAACATTACACAAGGTTGTGTGCCACTTGAAGTTGTTTTTTCAGATTCCACCAATACAGGTTCACCAATTGTGTCTTATCAATATGATTTTGGAGACGGAAGCGTTTCCAGTGATGAAAATCCTACGCATACATTTACAACTCCAGGAGAGTATATCGTAACGTTGGATGTTGAAAACGCAAACGGGTGTGCCGATACCTCCTTTCCGATAACAATATATGTTGGAGATACCGTAAATATTGATTTAACAGTATCCCCAACTGAAGTTTGTATTGGAGACACTGTCACCATTACGGATGCAACCGGAAATCCGAATATTGATCGTTATCACTTCTCAACCGATGAAAACAGAGGCTCAGAGGCATGTCCGAGCGATTCAATACAGCAATGGTCTTTCTTTCATACAACTGGATTACACGATGTTACATTTTTTGCCGATTACAATGGTTGTATTTCTGAAAAGGTTTTCTCCGATGCGATAACTGTAAAAGGACCTTCCTCCGAATTTAATTGGTCGGGGAATTGTGAAAATCCAACAAATATCACTTTTACAGCGACCACAAGTGAAATAGACAGTTTATACTGGTATTTTGGAGATGATGTGGATAGTGTATTGTTTTCCGATAATTTAAACGACACAGTCGCAATTCATAATTATGATACTACGGGCAATTACACAGTAACTCTTATCACTACTAACTCAACATCAGGCTGTCCTAATGATACCTCATCAAAAATTGTAAATGTGCGGATGTTGGAAGCTATAATTGACGCTCCTACAATTGTTTGTACGGGTCCATTCATTCCCTCTGGTGCGAATTCAAAAGATGTTTATGGTTTCTGTGATAATGCCTATCGGTGGGATTTTGGTGATGGCTCGCCTATTTACCTTTCAAACAATCCTACCTTCCCAAATGTTTTCTCTGACACAGGGTCCTACACAGTACGCTTAATGGTTTATGACATCAATGGCTGTAGAGATACAACAGAACATCAATTTAGTGTTACCGATCTTTATGCAGGTTTTGATCAAGACACCACAACAGGTTGTATTCCTTTAACCATCAACTTTGAAGATACCTCATGGAGTTCATCAAAAATCATTAATTGGGAATGGCAATTTGGAAATGATAGTGTTGATTCATCAGGAGCTATTGTTTCCAACACCTATGAAAACTATGACCTAAGCCAATACAATGTGCTTTTAATTGTGCAAGACTCTTTGGGGTGTATAGATACTGCCACAGGAACGATCAACCCAATTATTCCAGATTCCACATTTAGTGTTAACGATCGAACCATTTGTGAAGGAGACGAAGTAACGTTCACCTTAAACAATCCCAATTCGATACAATCAGCCGACTGGACTTTTGATAATCAGGGTACAGCAGATAGCTTAACGCCAAGATTCATATTTGCTAATGAAGGTAATTACGCGATCACGGTGGAAGTAACTGACACCAATGGTTGTGTGGCACAAAATACCGTTTCTAGCTATGTTTTAGTGGATGCCTATCCGGATGCGTTTTTAACAATTGATAAAAATATAGGGGAAGAATATTGTGCGCCACAAACCTTTCGATTTACAGATTCTACCGAATTTAATAGCATTACTACTTATGGTTCGCGAACTTGGAATCTAGATAACGGCAACAGCAGCATTGTAAATAAAAACCCTGTTGGAGGAACATACTCAACTCCTGGTATTTATAACCCTCAATTAATTGTGCAGTCCAGCAATGGCTGTAGAGACACATCAAGTATTTCTATTACAATCATTGGTCCTGAGGGGGATTTTGATATGGATAAAAGTATTGTTTGTTTGGGGGATTCTGTGGAATTTACCATAAAAGATACTGTAAACATCAGTTCCTTTACCTGGGATTTCAATGATGGTCGAACAGTTGCATCAACCTCTCCAGTAAGTCATGCGTTTACCACATTTCCAAGTGGAGCAGTGCAAACCATCTCATTGGATTTAATAGGTCAAAAAAGCGGATGTCCGATTAGCGTAGAAAAAACGTTAAACATCCATCAAGTTCATGCTGACTTTTCATTTGCAGATTCTACGGTATGTTTAAATACGGATGTTGAATTCACAAGCTTATCCGCCTCCACAACAAATACCACTTTTTATTGGGATTTTGGCAATGGTACTAATTTTTCAGCCGAGGACCCTGCACCACAATCCTACTCCAATATGGACCCAGGAACGTATGTGGTTACATTAATTGTTGAAGACGCCAACATAGGGTGTAAAGATACCATTAGTAAAAATCTTGAAATATTAGCTTTACCTTCTGTGGAATCAAATGACACCGTGGTTTGCGATGGTGAAAGTACCGTAATTTACGCTTCAGGAGCGGATTCTTATTCCTGGGATAATTCAGTGTTGTTGGAATCCCCTGACAGCGCGGTTACTGTTGTAAATATTACCGAAGACACTTCGTTCACGGTTACGGGAACACAACCTGTAATTACTGTTGATACGAGTTTTTGTTCAAACACCTCTACAAGCATGGTATCAATTGTGCGAGAAATTGATGCTGAAGATGTGAAAGTCAATTGTGTCATCATTGGACAATCCCTTTCTTTTGGTCCAGATTCTCTTCCTGGTGGGTACACTTACGACTGGAGTAAAGGACCAACTGATTATTTAAAATGTTTAGATTGTGCAAGGCAAAACTTAATTATTAATGATGGCGTGGATTCTCTTGTATATAAAGTAGAGGTTTCTGATCCCTCAAATTGTTTCCCAAAAATCAGCAGTTATCAAATTTGTGTCCGAGAAAACTACACGTTGGATGTTCCATCCGCTTTTACTCCTAATGGGACTGAGCCCAATGATGTGGTATTCATTAACGGGCATGGAATTGATCGTTTAGTCTTTTTCCGAATTTACAACAGATGGGGTGAAATGGTTTTTGAAACACAAGACATTAATGTTGGTTGGGATGGAACATACAAAGGCGATGCGCAAGATATGGAAACCTATATTTACCAAGCACGAGCAATCATGTTAGACGGCAATACGCTCGAAACAGGTGGAGAAATTGTACTAATCCGTTAAAAGTACCCTTGAAAATTCTTTTTATTTAACTCAAAACTATACTATGAAACCAATTCAATTTTTTTCATCCCTTTTGTGCACAGTAAGTTTACTTTCGGCATGTGATCCCGCTGAAAACATTACTGAATGTGATATCGATGGCGTAATTTGCACAGAAGAATTCAGAACTGTAGAAATGTCATTAACGCAATCTTCCGGTGAGCCTGCTACTTTAGATAGCGTTGTGGTTACTAAGGATG
Organism: Flavobacteriales bacterium; assembly: GCA_002722245.1. Lineage (GTDB taxonomy): Bacteria > Bacteroidota > Bacteroidia > Flavobacteriales_C. The sequence goes on from PBLA01000003.1 coordinate 106,806, forward strand.
GAGAAACTCTTTTTACGGCTAGTACAGACACCGTTACCACGGGTGTATTTCCTGTTATAACAGATGCTGAAATGAATGATATAATTAAAGAAGGATCACAAGTTGTGTTCAAGGGGTATGAATCAGGCGCTGTGATAGTAAATGAAAATTACAAGGTAGGTCATGACTGCTGCCATGTGGTTTTTATTCAAGGAACACAAGACGTCGTACTTACATCAGAGAATTAATCATATCTTCTATTGTTGATACAATGGGAGTATATTCTATGCCCATTTCTTTTTTACTTTTCTCGTTGCTAAAGGCAATGGGATAACCCACGTTTCGTCGAATAAATTTTCGAGTAACCCCAAAAACGGGACCTATCGCTATCATTATCCATTTTGGTGTTTCTGATCGAGGAAATTTGAACCGAGCGCCAAATAACCGAGCAGCAATTTTTGTAAGCTGAAACATACTTAACGTTTCATTTACTAGAATATGCCTCCCTTGAAGCGTATTATTCTCTGCGGCCAACAGATGGGCTCTGGCGACGTCTCGAACATCAACACAACCGAAATTAAGTGAAGGCACTCCAAAGGCGAACTTACCCCTTAAAATATCATTCATTAATGTAATTGATTCCGATTGAGAATGTTTATGAATAACAGGGCCCCAAACAAGTCCTGGATTAATCACTACCATACTCCACCTCTTTTGTTCCTTATTGATCTTCCAGGCCGATTGCTCAGCACATACTTTTGAAAAGGAATAGGGTTGATGCATCAAGGAACTTGTTGAGTTGTAATACTGTTCATCAAATTGTTCCAACCCTTGATCACGCATATCGGCGTTATCACCATAAATAGCAGCCACACTGCTTGTGAGGACAACTCGTTTAACAGAGTCTGTCTTGTTCACCGATTGAAGAACATTGTTTGTTCCGTTTAATGCAGGATCTAACAAGTCTCTTTTAGGATCCTTTACTTTAATGGAAAAAGGGGAAGCAATATGGAATACAACTTCACACCCTTTCATGGGCTGATCATATGACCCTTCTTGAAGTAAATCAGCCTCCCAAACGGTAAGATTCCCATTGGAACGTTGTGCAATTTCTTTAAGCGCTGCATGCTTTTTACTGTTGTTGGGGTTTCGACCTGCTAATTGAACATCATAACCTGCCTCCAATAAAAACCTTGTCACCCAACTACCCACATATCCCGTTCCACCTGTTACTAAAACCTTTTTCATTTAAATTTGTTAATACCCTTCAAGGTAGCAACCTAGTAGGTTTTTTAAAAGTATAATGTGATAAATGGCAATTAAAAGTGTCCAATTACAAATAACGTTTTTATGTGATGCTGAATAATACGTTAATAAATCATTTGTCTGATCAAATAAGTCAGACCATCACGAGTCACAATCCTTTACAAGGAGGTGACATTAATGATGTGTATTTAATTAAAACAACTGAAGATCAATTTATTTTAAAGGTTAACTCGGCGAAACAGTTTCCGGGAATGTTTGAAGCGGAAGAAAAAGGCCTTACCGAATTAAGTATACACTCATCAATGGCTGTAGCAAAATCAACAAAAGTCGGCGCTTTAGATGACCACGCTTATTTGATGTTAAATTATATCAACAAAGGGCAATCAACACTTGAATTTTGGGAAACTTTTGGACACCAATTAAATCGTCTCCATCAAGCCACACAATCAAAATTTGGCTACACCTCTAAAAATTATATTGGCAGCTTACCTCAATACAATTCTAATTGCGATACCTGGGCCGAATTTTATACTACTCAACGATTGGAGCCTCAACTCAAATTGCTCGTTCAAAAAGGCCATTTAAAAGGAAGCATATCAAAATTTGAGAAATTATATAATAAATTGGAAAAATGGTTTCCTGTTGAACCCCCAGCACTTTTACATGGCGATTTATGGAGTGGAAACTTTATTATTGGAGAAAATAATAAACCATGGTTAATTGACCCTGCGGTTTATTATGGACATCGAGAAATGGACATTGGAATGACCTTGTTATTTGGAGGATTTAACGAACGATTTTATGAAGCATATAATTTTAACTATCCGCTTGAATCAGACTGGTCCTCACGAGTTCCTCTTACTCAACTTTATCCGTTAATGGTCCATGCGAATTTATTTGAAGGTGGAGGCTATCTAAAATCAGTAGAATCAATTCTCAACAATTTTGTTTAAGCATTTCATTTATTAGGTTGGAGGAGAGTTTCTTATTTTAGTAACATGTCTCATCCTATTCTTGAAATAAAAAATCTAAAAGTAGAATTTACGAGTGAAAATAGTTCAACAAAAGCGGTTGATGATATTTGCCTTTCTGTCCATCAAGGGGAAATTGTAGGTGTAGTAGGTGAATCCGGCTCAGGAAAATCGGTTACTAGCCTAAGTGCTATGGGATTAATCCCGCAGCCACCTGGAAAAATAATAAGTGGAGAGATTCTTTTCACCAAAAAGAATGGAGAAATTGTCAACACTGTAAATGCACCTTCCAAATTGATGCAGTCAATTCGAGGCAATGAGATGAGTATGATTTTTCAGGAACCAATGACTTCATTGAATCCTGTGTTTACTTGTGGAGATCAAGTAACAGAGGCCTTGATTCTTCACAAAGGCATGACTAAAAAACAAGCCTATCACGAAACAATCGAATTGTTTCGAAAAGTTGAGCTGCCTCGTCCAGAAATTATTTTTGACCAATATCCTCACCAAATTTCCGGAGGACAAAAGCAACGTGTAATGATTGCAATGGCAATCTGTTGCGCACCTCAACTCTTAATTGCTGATGAGCCAACAACAGCGTTAGATGTTACTGTACAAAAAACCATATTGGAATTAATTAAGTCCATCCAGAAAAAAACCAAAATGGGCGTGCTTTTTATAACACACGATTTAGGAGTAATCTCGGAATTGGCAGACTCAATAGTTGTGATGTATAAGGGCAAAATTGTTGAGCAAGGCCCTGTTCAACAAATTTTCAACCAACCACAGCACCCCTATACAAAAGGCCTTATTGCCTGTAGACCTCCATTAGACGTTAGGTATACAAAACTTCCTACAGTGCCTGACTTTATGGCGATAAATGAACACAATGAAATTTATTCGAAAATAAACTCGATACCCGAATACCTAACACAGATCACATTAACAAATGACCATCGTATAAATCGGCATAAAAAAATATATAATCAACGTCCGTTATTAGAGATAAATAACTTGAAGACATTTTATCCCATTAAAAAAAATATTTTGGGAAAAACAACGCAATGGGTTAAGGCTGTAAACGATGTAAGCTTCAAAGTATTTCCTGGTGAGACGTTAGGATTAATTGGTGAAAGCGGATGCGGAAAAACAACAACAGGGAAATCTATTGTCCAATTATCACCTGTCACTTCTGGTGAAATAATGTATAAAGGAAAAGATGTTTTAACAATGGATAAACAAGAACTTCAAGCCTATAGAAAAGAAGTTCAAATTATTTTCCAAGATCCGTATTCATCTCTTAATCCAAGAATGACTATTGGCAAAGCCATTATGGAGCCAATGAAGGTTCATGGTCTGCTGAATTCTGAGGATGAACGAAAAAAAAGGGCCATTTCTCTCCTAAAAAAAGTAGGGCTAACCCCTAATCAGTTTAACAACTACCCTCACCAATTTAGTGGAGGCCAGCGCCAACGAGTATGTATTGCAAGAACTCTAGCCATGGAGCCAAAATTCATCATTTGTGATGAAAGTGTCTCCGCCTTAGACGTATCTGTTCAGGCACAAGTCCTTAACCTATTAAACGAACTCAAAGAAGAGTTTGGCTTAACCTATATTTTTATCTCGCATGACCTGTCCGTTATCAAATATATGTGTGACAAAATGGTTGTTATGAATCAACAAGGTAAAATTGAACGTTATGGCGAATGCGATGAGATTTATGAAGATCCTCAAACCAATTATACGAAAAGCTTAATTGAAGCTATTCCGAAAATTTAGCTATTAAGAAACTTCCTGAGCTTCACAATGATTTGACTAAGGACAAATTCAGAAAAGCATACTGCTTTATATTTCCCAACTCAAGTAGACAGAAGGTATAATTAAGAAGGGTGTTAACGCATAAGCCCCATTGTCTCCGCCAATTTTATGGCGTCCTGCTAAAGCAACGTAAGGATTAATATAGAAACGCGAATGAGTAAATGGAAACCATTTGTAATTCAACCGAGCAATATACTCCAATTGCTGATAATGGAAAGTTGTTCTATTTTGCACAACTGTTTGATTGAGGTGTACAACACCCAATCCCGCCCATAGCCCGCTTTTTCCTGCACCTAACTTTTTATCGGCATAAAAAGCTACTCCAAGGTTCACTCTTTCCTCCCACCCCAAATTTGAGTTTTTTGCGTTTAAATTGACTACCGCAGTTGGAATCGTCATAGAAAAACCCTCTAACGCAAACTCAGTGCGCGGTTTTTTTTTCGGAAGTATACCTAATTTGATGGACCCTCCTGAAAAAGCATAAGGAGAAACATCCGCTGCGATTGACCACTTAGTTTTCAGTGAATCTTGAGCAGAAAGATTCATTGCTATAATCGCTAGAAATAGAATGAGAAAGCCTTGTTTCATAATTTCTTTAAATGTACTCTCTTTTTAAAATTACACAACTTTCATCTTTTTTTGCTTGCACACTTGTCGAATTGAAAAGATATGCATCCAAACCGCTAAAGGCATATATAGCGTGGCTATAGAGAGCGCGGGCATTTTCATCATTTCATTACTCATCATGGGTGCTTCTTTTCCCCAAAATGTGTCCCAAGCAATGGAAGCGGTGAAGAAAATCCCTACAATAAATCCAAGCATGATTAATCCAATGAGATTCCATACTAAAAGAATTTTTCCACTCAGTTTTTTCTTCCACATTAAATACCCCATAATTAAGGCTGTAATACCAAAATAAAACTCATAATTATACCCGATCATGGTTGCTTCCTTTGGTCCCCAACCTAGTAAATATATTAAGTAAATAAACAATTCAACAAGAATGCGAAAGCTTTGAAACATTACAGGTAAATGCAAGGGTAAATAATTGCACAGTTGATTACCAATTTTAGAAAAACTAAACACCGCTAAAAGCACAAAGGAGGGTAATATACCAGCGTAAACTAATCGGGGTGGCATTGCGAGATTAGTATAAAATTCAAATTCGCCCAAAATAAAAACACCTAATTGAAATAAAACCATTGTTAGAGGAAACCACCAAATCATTTGTTTTAAACCAGGTAAAGTGTGCTTCCATGCGAAAAAACTGACTTCAGTTAATAGTATCGCAGAAAAAACATAAAACAAAATAGAGATCATTTATTTACCTGATTTTAATTTTAAAGATACGAACAAGACTTTTTAAAGAAATGGAATTAGATTTAAAAGAGCTGAATACTTAAATCTTTTCCCCATCCCTTAAACAACCTGATTTTAAAATTATGCTTCATTATCTTTATAAAGATGAATCGTTTAAAAGAGCTCCTCCATTGTTATCGATTTCCCATTATTTTATCAATTGTGATAACACTTGTTATCTGGCCAATTTCTTTCCACCTCTTTTCTCCTAAATGGGACAATATTGATTGCTTTTTGCCCTATCGGTATTTTTTGTCCTCATACATTAATCAAGGAGAGTGGCCATGGTGGAACCCTTTTCAGAGTTTGGGTTATCCTGGGTATGCTGATTTACAAAGCGGGGCCTGGAACCCCATTACCTGGACCATGATTGGTCTTTTTGGTGACTATACAATACACGCTCTTTCCACAGAGCTTACGCTTTATTTTTTGTTAGGTGGTTTAGGGATGTATAAATTTTCTATCTGCATATCCAAGGATAGTTATATAAGAATGTTTTGTGGATTTTCATTCGCATTGTGTGGGTTTATGGTGGGCACAACTCAAATCATGGTTTTTTTAATTGGTATTGTATGGCTTCCTTGGATTTTGCATGCAATTAGGGCATTAGCACATGAAACAAAACTTAAACATGCCTGTTATTTAGGCTTGTATATCGCATTAGAAACAACTTCTGCAAGCCCGGCTTTTACGATTATCTTAATTTATATTCTGTTAGGAGCAGTGGTGTTTTACACGCTAAAAAGTGGTAAACAAAAGCTTAAAGTATTTAGGTTATATTGTTTCGCTGGGTTAATCGCTATACTACTGTGTTTACCATTGGTTAGTTCGTTTAATGACTTTTCTCCATATTTTGGCAGGGTAGGTAAGTTAGAATATTTGCCGTGGGTTTACGCAGGGTCTTTTGATTTTGCAGAATATATTTCTTTAATATTCCCCATGACAATTCTAAGTAAGGGTGATGTGTGGGGGTCAACTGATTTAACCTTAAGAAACGGTTATTTTGGCCTTTTTGGTTTAATTATAAGTGTATATGCTCTTGTAAAATGTTGGAAATTAAAAAACACAAAAATATTAGCTATTTTAGGATTAGTTGCATTACTCTTAGCGGCAGGTGATTATACACCTATTTTCAAAATGGCATACAATCTTCCAGGGTTTGGGAGGTTTCGCCACCCTAGCTTTTTTAGGTCATATTTTATTTTTTTCATGATTTTATTATCAGGTATTGGACTAAATGAAATTAAACACAAACAGCATGCTTTTTCTTCATGGATAATTGTCGTTCTAATTGTTACTTTCGGGATACTACTATCAGTGTATAGTAACAGCATAGGTTTCGTTACTGATCTGCTAAGTGACTTGTTAACGTTTAAGGAAAAACCTGATTATTTTGCTGAACCCTTTTTATTTATTAACTCTACAATAGTCATTCTCCTATTGTTAACCTACCTTTTGTTGTCCAAAAAAGTAAAAAACAAACTTCAATTAATTCTATACTTAGGAGTGTTTGATTTGGTTTTACAAACGCAAATAACTGCTGCCACAACAATGGTTTTTCCTCAAAAAACCACAGAGCAATTTAGCGAATTTTATGATCTATTGCCTTCTGAAATTGATCAGGATCCAACCGAGAAACCATTAAAAGATTTTAACGGTTATCGCAAAGGCTGCGATCCATATCCAATTTGGAGAAATGTTGGAACCTTTACCAAACAAATTTCTTTAAACGGACATAATCCAACAATGATGAGCAGCTTTAATGTTTTAGAAAAAAATGGTGGGTTGAATAATATAGGTTTAAACCCTGTTTTCTTTGCTTCAAAACATATTGTGGATAGTGCTCAACTAGCCACCCAGCCAAATACAGTTTGGGGGACCTCAATTTCAAATGACGAAATAAGGCTAGATCAAAAAAAGATTGAGCACAATGGGTTTTTCATGGAAGTTACAAACCCTTCAAAAGATACTGGTTTAATCGTGATTAATCAGAACTTTCACCATTTATGGCAAGCAACGTTGAATAAGAACTCTACTGAAATAAAACGTGTAAACGATGGTTTAATGGGGATTGAAATCCCTCCACAAACAAATGCTCGTGTCCAAATGATTTATGATGCTCCAACAACTCGACTATGTTTTTGGTTTTCAGTTGTTTCCTATCTAATTTTATTTCTTTACCTCATTCAAAATATCCTTTACCCTCATAAACCACAATTAAAAAAGTCAGCCTAATTTATTTTTTCTTTCTTCTAAGATTCTGATTTTTATCCCCACGAGTTCGAGATTTTTTGTGTTTTTTTTTCAATTCTCGCTTGTATTTTCCTCCAAGGTTAACCTTACTGTTTTTGGCTGATTTTTCATGGAATGCCGCTCCAACTTCACGTTTTGTTTCTCGGTTTTTGGATTGACGAAGGAATGGTCGTTCTTTTTCTTCAGCTAATAACTGTTGGCTTTCTTCAACATCATTTGGAAAGTCAATTTCTGGAATTTCAAAATTCATTAGCTGCTCAATTTCCAGTTTATTTTCTTCTTCTTTGTCCGTATAGAAAAGTATTGAATTTCCTTTTTCCTGTGCCCTACCCGATCGTCCTATTCTGTGTATATAGTTTTCTGGGAATGATGGTACATCAAAGTTGATAACGTGAGTTACTTTATGGAAGTCCAAACCTCTTGCAATAATATCCGTTGCAATTAAGATTCTGTACTCTCCCTCATCAAATAGCTCAATGGTTTCTATTCTTGCATTCTGCGATTTATTAGAGTGGATTATGCCTACTCCATTTATCGCTATTAAATCGTAAAGTCTATCTGCTAACTTTTTGCTAGATACGAAAACTACCACCTTAGTAAAGACTTTTTTATCCCTAAGGATATACTTTAGTAAATTGATTTTAGTAAAGAAATTCTTTACTGAATAACATGTTTGATTAATATTTTTCAAAGGTTCTCCGCTAACAGCAATAGCAATTCTTTTAGGTGACTTAAAGAAGGTGTCTATAAGCTCATCCACCTCATCTGTCATTGTTGCTGAAAACATAATGTTTTGTCGTGCCTCCGATAATATATCAAAGATGTTTTTCAGTTGTGTTCTAAATCCAAGGTCCAACATAACATCTACCTCATCAATAACTAGTTTCCTTACGTCTTTTAATGGAATAGCATAACTCACGGCTAAGTCGTATAATCTTCCTGGAGTAGCAACTACCACATCAATTCCGTCAACCACCTCTTGCTTTTGTGTGTTTATGTTTACTCCTCCATAGGCTCCATAAACTCGGATTCCCATGAATTTTGTTAATTGTTCTACTGCCTCAACAACTTGAACAACTAGCTCACGAGTTGGAACCAAAACAAGCACTCGAGGGGTAATTTGTTTAGAAAACTTTAAATCTTGGAGAATTGGTAAAAGATAGGCCAAAGTTTTTCCTGTACCGGTTTGTGATATTCCTACAACATCTGAACCCGACCGTATAACAGGATAAGCCTCTTTTTGAATTGGAGTTGGATGTGTTAACCCCAACTCGTGAAGCCCTTTTGCTAAAAACTTTTGAAGGTTTATATCATCGAATTGCTCCATAAAACAAACTTACGGATTATAATTTTCGTTTCAACATTTCAGTTTTTAAGTAAATTACTGTCTTGGTTCCTACAATATCACCTGTTTTTCACTCTATATCGAACTCTATTTTCACTCGCTTACAACAACAAACTGCTTATGTAAAATATCTATTCAATGGAAATTAAGTATTCCACTAAACGCATCCTCATAATGAGTAAGACATGAACTATCCTCGTTTAAAACTATGGCAATAATATCAAATCGAACAGGAACCTCAATATTCAAACGTTCTAAATACACGTCCGCGACCGTAATTAAATCCTTTTCCTTTTGTTCATCAACAGATTTTTCAGGAGCTCCAAATTCATCTGAAGATCGTGTTTTAACCTCAACAAAAACAACTTCTTCTCCATTATCTGCAATAATATCAACCTCCAAATGGCCCATTCTCCAATTGGAGTGATGAATTAGATAGTTTTTACTTTTTAGATACTGAATGGCGATTTTCTCTCCCTCCTCGCCAAGTAAGTTGTGCTCTGCCATACATCAAGCCTTTAATTGGTAATTATTTCCTGGTAAAGCCTTTATTTTTCCACTCAGTTCTAAAGAAAATAACATGCTCGAAACTTTGTGGATAGGCTGGTTTAACTGAAGCGCGATTTGATCCTTATTTGAAATACCGGTTTGTTGAATAATTTCTAAAATATTCTTTTCATCACCAACTTCGTTATCAAAACAAGTGAGTTGTTTAACCGTGTTTTTATTGGTGGTTTTGATCCAATTTAACGCTTTTAAAACATCCTCTCCAGACTCTACCAACGCAGCTTTATTTGATTTAATTAATTGATTGCAACCCGCCGAAAAAACATCAATACTCCTACCAGGAACCGCTAAAACATCACGACCATATGAATGCGCAATATTTGCTGTAATAAGCGCTCCTCCTTTTTTTGTCGCCTCTACAATTAGGGTGGCGTCTGCCATTCCTGCAACAATTCTATTGCGCTTAGGGAAATTTTCGCGATCTGGATTACTTCCACTTAAAAACTCAGTTAGCAATCCACCGTTTTGTACCATCCTTCTCGCAAGTTCTCTGTTTTTTTGAGGATAAAGCTTGTCCAGTCCATGTGCTAACACTCCTATTGTAGACATATTGTTATCCAACGAAAATTTATGCGCATAGGCGTCAATGCCGTAAGCTAAACCACTGACTATGATGATCTTGTGATCTGCGAGATCTTCTATAATTCTGCGCGTCACATCTTCGCCGTAAGCAGTCGCTTTTCGAGTACCCACAACAGCAAGAATTTTATTTTTATTCAAAAAGGGAGTTCCTTTAAAATACAATATATATGGACTATCGTTACACGACTTTAATTGCTCAGGATAGTGCTCGTCATCATAAAACCAAATCGCTATGTTATGTTTTTGAGTAAACTTAAACTCTTGATGCGCTCTTTTCAAAGCCGCCCTTTTTAATGTGGAATTACACAACGTAGAAAGCAATACTTTTCCAACCCCAGGTATGCATTCAAGGTCCTTCTCTGATGCTTGAAATAATGCCTTAGCGCCTTTAAAATATTCCGTTAAAAGTTTTGCATATAAATGCCCTATACCGGGTAACTGAATTAATGCAATTCGATAAAATCCTTCCTGATTCATAACATTGGAAATTGTACGAATCTCGATTAAATCACAAATAAGAACACTTATGGCACAAAAAAAGCCATTCTAACATAATGGCTTTTTAATGCTTTGGTCATATTACTAAAAAAAATAATTAATCTTTTAGCGCGTTCCAGCCTTGAGCCTCCAAAGGATGCGTAGTACCATCTTTTGCTGTTAAGTTATAACCATCTGATTCAACAACAAAGTGGCCAATGATTGTAAACATTGGATGATTTTTAATCTTTTCGTAATCTCCTAAGTCTATTGCAAAGACTAATTCATAATCTTCACCACCATTCAATGCACACATCGTTGGATCCAAGTGGTGATCTCTAGCTCGATCAAACGTTTGTTGATCAATGGGTAATTTCTCTTCATAAATTGACACACCTACTCCAGACTGCTTGCATAAATGAATCACTTCTGAAGACAAGCCATCGGAAATATCCATCATGGCATTGGGTTTGACACCAAGTGTTTCAAACTCTCGAATGATGTCTAAACGAGCCTCTGGCTTCAATTGTCTTTCCAAAATATAATCACAGTCCGATAAGTCGGGCTGTACGTTTGGACTCTCCTCATATATTTGTTTCTCGCGCTCCAAAATTTGAAGCCCCATATAGGCGCCTCCCAAATCACCAGAAACAACTAGTAAGTTGGACTCTTTCACGCCGTTTCGATAAACTAACTTTTCTTCTTTCGCTTCTCCAATGGCAGTCACAGAAATGGTTAGTCCCGAAATAGAAGATGTAGTATCACCACCAATTAAATCTACTTTATATAACTCACAAGCAAGATTTATTCCATCATAAATTTCTTCAACAGCCTCCAATGAAAACCGATTGGATAAGGATAGGGAAACTGTTATTTGTCGAGGCACTGCATTCATAGCTATTATATCCGATATATTCACCATTACAGCCTTGTAGCCAAGATGTTTAAGCGGAACATAACTCAAATCAAAATGAACCCCTTCAACCAACAAATCTGTTGAAATTACAGTATGTGAATCTGAATCATATTTTAGCACAGCCGCATCATCACCAATTCCTTTTATGGTAGAAGCATTTCGAATTTGAACCTTTTTTTTGATTAAATCAATTAGTCCAAATTCTCCTAAATCTGATAGCTCTGTTCTGTTGTCCTCACTCATAATTATAAAATTTGACTCAATGTCGAGTTTGTCGTTGCACCTGTGTTTTTTCCTCAAAAAATGCGTAATTGGGGCATGAATTGGTAAGAATATTTTGAACTTTAATTAAAATACTACCACGAATTCCCAATTTATCCAAATCCTCTTCTCTTCTTTTTTCTGTTTCAAAATTCTTGTTGATAGCCTCTTGATTTTTGACAATCGCTTTACTCAAACATTGCATTTTTAGTCCAGTTAGTGCAGTTTTGATTGTGTTTGTATCGATCATACTCAAACAAACACAAGCTGTATCTGCTACCTGTTGCTCAATGGTGTTTTGATTTTCTTTTTGAGCTTGTAGTGTAACAGCCCACAAAAAAAATCCAAGGAAGATATAGCACACTTTATACATACTTATAAAGTTAAACTATTTTTACACGGTAATCATTTACAGCATGGAAAACATTAAGAACATCATATTAGATTTAGGAGGAGTGCTCATAAACCTTGATTATGACAAAGTAAACGATGAACTTGGAAAATTAGGTCTTGCCAATGCATTTACAAAATCAAATCAGATCGATTTATTCGACAATTATGAAGAAGGAAAAATTAGCGAAAAAACTTTTTTAAATCGCTTCAATCAACTAGCTGCTGTTGATCATTCCCACAATAAGATTATTCAGGCATGGAATTCAATTCTTCTCGATTTCCCGGCTGATCGATTAACTATGATAAATCAACTACGCGATAAATACAAGGTTTTTCTATACAGCAATACCAATTTTACACACATGAAGGCAGTAAATAGTATTCTCCAAAGAGAGCATAGTTTAGAAAATCTTAATGGATATTTTGACAAGGTTTATCTTTCTCATGAACTTGGTATCAGAAAGCCAAAACCACAAGGCTTTAAACATATCCTAAAAACAAATAATTTAGTTCCTAAAGAGACCTTATTTATTGATGATAGCCCACAACATATTGAGGGAGCTATGCAAGCAGGAATTTATGCGGAATGGTTAGATTTAGAAAAAGAAGATCTTAAAGATGCATTAACTCGATTATCTCTAATTTAGTAATATGAATTCCGTAATTATAGTAGCAGGAGGTAAAGGATTAAGAATGGGAACTAAAACTCCAAAGCAGTTTTTAGTATTAAGGTCCGAACCTGTGCTTATGCATACCATTCGTGCTTTTTACAATTGGGACAACAGTTGTGAAATTATTTTAGTACTCCCTGCGAGCCAGCAGTCTTATTGGCAAATACTACTCAATGAATATGATTTTGACATCCCTGTAAAAATCACCTCCGGAGGAGAAACAAGATTTCACTCTGTAAAAAACGGTCTTCGTCATGCATCAGGAGAACTTATTGGAATTCATGACGGTGTAAGGCCTCTGGTAAGTGAGGAAACAATTAAAAACTGTTTTAATGTTGCTAAAAAGGAAGGGAATGCAATTCCATGTCTTCCGATAAATGATTCATTAAGGGTGGTGGAAAACTCACTGAATAAGCGAGCTGATCGGTCAAAATACTTTAGAGTTCAAACGCCACAAGTTTTTAAACGAGAACTCATAATGAAAGGGTTTGAGCAAGAATTTACGGATGAATTTACGGACGATGCCTCTGTTGTTGAAAAACTAGGTGAACGAATTCAACTGGTAGAGGGAAATGAGGAAAACATTAAAATAACCCGAGCCTTCGATTTAAAAATTGCAGAGATATTTTTGGAAGAACTTCATTCTGTTTAAATGATTTCTTTCCTTTGTTTTGTCGATAAAACATTCCCGTATAAAACCTAAAAAGCCCCTTCTTGGGGCTTTTTTAAGTATATTATTTCGTACGATTTACGCACTTACTTTTTGCGAAATTAAATACTCAGCAATTTGAACAGCATTTAGTGCTGCTCCTTTTCTTATCTGATCCGACACACACCAAAAAGTAATACCATTTGGATTCGCCAAATCTTCTCTAATTCTACCCACATATACATCATCCTTACCCGCTAAGTCGTAAGGCATTGGGTATCCCAAGTTTGGTAAATCGTCCACTACAGTGATTCCTTCTGCTGCTTCACAAGCGGCTCTGAATTCAGCTGGAGTAACTGGAGATTCTGTTTCGCACCAAATCGCTTCTGAATGAGCTCTCATTACTGGAACTCTTACACAAGTTGCTGATACCTCAACATCCGAAGACATGATCTTCTTTGTTTCGTTATACATTTTCATTTCCTCTTTAGTATATCCATTTTCTTGGAATACATCAATATGAGGAATAACATTAAAAAGTAATTGATGGGCAAAAGCCTCAACCGTTAAATCCTTATTGTCTACAAATTGTTTCACTTGTTCTTCTAATTCCGCCATTCCTGAAGCTCCTGCTCCAGATGCTGACTGATATGATGAAACGTGAACTCTTTTTATGTGCGATATTCCTTCTAATGCTTTTAAAGCAACAACCATTTGAATGGTTGTACAGTTTGGATTCGCAATAATGTTTCTTGGTCTATCATTTGCTGCTTCAGCATTTACTTCAGGAACAACCAATGGCACATCCTGATCCATACGAAATGCGCTTGAGTTATCAATCATGATCGCACCGTGCTTTGTAATTGTATCAGCATACTCTTTTGAAATCCCACCTCCAGCAGAAACTAATGCAATATCAATATCTTGAAAGTCATCGTTGTGTTTAAGTTCCTTTACAACTAATGTTTTTCCATTGTAGTTATATTCTTTGCCAGCACTTCTAGCTGATCCAAATAAAACTAATTCGTCCATACCTTGTAAAGGTCTTTCAGAAAGAATGCTCAAGAACTCTTGTCCTACTGCACCGCTTGCTCCTACGATTGCTACTTTCATAACTTAAAAAATAAAATTTGGAGGGCAAAAATAGTTCTTTTTATTCTGATTCACATGGATTTAACCAAGTTTTCGTTTTTTAGGAATGACTTGTTAGAAATTAAATGAAACTCCATCATAATTTTTTAATTCAAAATATTTTGGTGCTTATGCGATTTATACAGCCAAAAATTCGTTTTAATCAACTTCCATGGAAGATATTGCCTTTGCTCATTTTGTTATTCTCCGACTCTTTAAACGGACAGACGATTAATCAATTTGATGTCCTTATCACTGAAGTCATGTTTGACCCTATACCAGAGGTTGGTTTGCCAAATGATGAATACATTGAAATTTTTAATAACTCTAATCGTTCCATTTCGTTATCTGAACTTCAAATTTGTGTTGGAAAAAAACAAATTACTCCACAAGCCTATGACCTGCCTCCTGATTCGTTCTATGTCTTCTGGGACCCCATTATTCCGGCACTAAAAAATAGTGGAGATTCAATTCGGATACTTCACAAAAACTCGTTGATTCACCGATTGGATTACAAGCCATCTATGCATTTATCAACATTTAAGTCTAACGGGGGCTGGAGTATCGAACTGGTTGATTTTACAAAACCTTGTTTAACGAGCGGTAATTGGTTATCCAGTGAACATGATTCTGGTGGCACTCCTGGATTTACGAATAGTATGGCCTTTGAACTAAGTGTTCCTCAAGTAAAAGTAGACTCATATTTTCCTATTTCCGACACCACGCTTCTCGTTAATTTTAATGTCCCACTAACCCCATATGCATCTGATAACATTTACCCTATTGATAAACTGGATTCCTCCTCGCTTGACTCCCTGTCAATTCATTCCATTAAAACCTGTTTCAAAAGCAACTTTAACCCTCAAACGCTTATTTATGGCCTTCCTCATATTCCCGATTCTGGAGATTTAGTTATTAATGAAATTCTATTCAATCCAGACGAATATGGTCATGACTTTATAGAAGTCTACAATACCTCTGAACATTCTTTTGACCTATCAAAATTATATTTTTCATCCAAAGATGTGAATGGTGCACTTGAAAAACCATTTGTACTTTCCACATCTCCTCGATTAATATTACCAAGATCCTATCAGGTCTTCTGCAAAAACATAAGCTGGTTATCGGCTGTTTTTCCTCATTCTAAAAACCATATTCAAACCAATCTACCTGCAATGAATAATGCAGGAGGCTCAGTCCTTATCGTAAATCAATCAGGTAAAGTGATTGATGAATTAAACTACAGAGAAGACTGGCACTATAAGGAACTTATTGATAATGAAAATGTTAGTTTGGAAAAAATTATTCCTACGCATTCTAACGTGCCTTCGAACTGGACATCCTGCTCATCAACAGAAAATTACGCAACCCCCGGATATGAAAACACAAATCTCCAAGCTGCATTAAAACCCGTTTCCAATTTTAACCTCGCATATGAGATTATAACACCAAATGGTGACGGATACCAAGATCAACTGATTTTACACTATCGTTTTAACACAACTGGATGGACGGGACAAATTGACGTGCTTAATTATTCAGGGGTAACCATTCACTCACTTACGCCAAACACGCTATTTGGTCAAAATGGAAGCATCTCATGGGATGGTTTCTTTGATGATCAAACTAAAATTCCACCCGGTATCTATGCACTTTGGATCAATGCTTATCATTATCAAAATCAAGAATCTAAAAGAAAGAAAATCGTTTTTTACATTAATGGAACATTATAAGTTTAAAGAACAGATATCATTTAAACTGATTATTCGATCATTTCAGAGTTCTTTTCAATCAGTTGGTCAGTAATTTATTCAAAAACTCTAAATTCTTCAATAACATTGTTGCAGGTAATAAGGTAGTTTCTTATAGTTAAGGGTTTTTAAAGGTCAAGTTTTACTTGGCCTTTATTCGTTTTAAGACGCCAAATAATAAGGATTCAGCGTAACGTTTGTTTTTAACTCTTCTGTTATTTTTTGTCCATTTTTAAGATTAGCTCTAAACATTAAAAACCATTGAATCTCAACGTTATCTTGCTCAAATGAACCAGGTGCATCAGTTAAGTTAATTTGTGTTTTAAATGTATTTTTCTGCTGAACATCCCTTATTCTTCGGTATTTGGTTCGCCCTATTACTTTGTCATATACAACCCTATCGCTCCCTCTTCCATCTGTCACCCACTCCCTTACTTCATAGTAGCAATCTAAAGAAGATATCTTACTCCAGTTTTTTTTGAGTTTTATTTTTACTTCTTGCTGATTATTTTCAATTGATTGAGAAGAAATGTCAATTGTACCAAACGTTTTTATATCCCATTTCATGTAGGAACTGTACCCAAAGATTCCAAAAGAGAAAAAGCCAAAAACATAAACAAAAATAGAACCCAGTAATAACCCAAAGTTCCACATTAAATAACCTATTCCAAACATCACAAGCGGGATTAATAATAACCACCAACTTAAAGATGCTTTTATTGTCTTTTTAATCGAGCTAGGAACATAGGTATACGTTTTTGGAAAAACCTTGAACCTTAATTTTCTGTCAAATTCTTGCTCGGGACTAAAGACTTTACTAACTGAAAGATTCTTTAAATACTGTTTTCTAATAAAGCTTTTAGATTTTGAAGTCAAGTCTGCATCTGTTTCTACATACCAAACAAACTGTACATATTTACCTTGGTAGCTTATCATATCCGAAGGGCAGAAATCAAATTCATACTCTAAAATATCACCTGCCATCCATGAATCTTTATCACTCAGCTTTTCCAGATGAACAATCATAGGAGAGTAGTTTACAACTCCCCTAACCTCTACACATACCTTTGCATTCAGATAATTAATATCAAAATCATGTAAAATTTCTAAATACAGTTTACACTTAACATTTGAACCATACTTATACTTATTATCAGCAGATGATAATGTTGCTTTTAAATTGATGAATTTCCCCTCTTTTTTTCCCATTATAATCTGAAGTATAGTTCATTTATTACACCTCGAGGATTACCTGAGTGTTTTTCACAAATTTTCATAATATTCTCATCGGAAAAAGACTCACCAAAATCACCTGTATTAAAATTCAATAAAGAAAGTTTACTATTTACTATCTCTTTTAATTCTAGAAAATTTTGTCGTCCTAGTTTTATTTTCGTTTTTGAACCTTTAAAAATTTGTTCTAAACCATAAGTATCTATATGTGCAGAATAAATAATTATTTTACCTGATGTCCACAATTTCATTCTTTGATTTAACTTCAGGTTATACACACGATCAATAATTAAAATTTTATAGTTTAAATTATGGGGTTCTACAACATCTCCTTTTTGGAAAGAAATATATTTACTATTATTCAGTTGAAAACTTAAAACTTGTAAAAGGGAAGTCTTCCCAACACCTTTTTTACCTTCAATACAATAAAATTGCTTTGTGTTTTTTCTAATTCCCGCTAAAAATTTAATCGTTTCCTCATTCCAATGATAAGTCGCCGAAACTTCCTTGGGGGTTAAGTTTCCAAGAGGATTATATTCCAAATTAAATTTTCCCAATTTCACTCTAAAATACGCAAAAAAACAAAAATTAAACCCAAAATAAATTATTTACAAAACACTAAGCTTTCAAATCCAAAATCTTTTCGGGATTCTCTTTGAGTCTTTTTAGGGTTTCATTCTTCCCTATTATTTCAGCAATCTCAAACAAAGATGGTCCTCCCCCTTTACCAGTAATGGATAGTCTTAGTGCTATCATTGCAATTCCAAAGCCTAATTCTTTTTCCTCTAAATATTTCTTGAAACTGGCCTCTAAATTATCCGCTCTAAAATCCACAATTTTATCAAAAACGGCAGCGATATCGGTAACAATTTCGGCCGAATTATCCTTCCATTTTTTCTTTACTGTTTTGGGATCGAAAACAGTAGGTGATTCAAAAAAATATTGAGCAGATGAGTAGATATCCTTTACAAAAACAATCCTTTCCTTCATTTGCCTAACTACGCTCGATAAATTTATAGACGTTTCTATTCCACGCTTTGCTAAATCGGCACGAAGATCATGAACAATTTCATCATCAGATTTTCTTACCAAATATTGTTGGTTATACCATTTTGCTTTATCGGGATCAAATTTAGCACCTGATTTATTTACTTTTTGAATATCAAATGTTTGAATCAGTTCACTCAAACTAAACATCTCTTGCTCAGTCCCGGGGTTCCAACCTAAAAATGCCATGATGTTCAGAAAAGCCTCTGGATAATAACCTTCCTCTCTATATCCTTTAGAAATATCACCCGTTTGTTGATCTTTCCATTCTAATGGAAAAACAGGAAACCCTCCTGCATCACCATCCCTTTTGCTTAACTTTCCTTTTCCCGTTGGCTTTAACAAAAGGGGTAAATGAGCAAATTTTGGGGAGTTCCAACCAAATGCCTCGTAAATAGCAACATGCAGTGGTGCTGATGGCAACCACTCTTCTCCTCTAATTACATGACTGATTTCCATTAAATGGTCATCAACAATGTTCGCTAAATGATAAGTAGGCATTCCATCACTTTTGAAAATGATTTTATCATCTAATTCCGATGAATTAAAACGCACTTCTCCACGTACCATATCATCCACCACAATGATATTATCTGGTTCTATCTTAAAACGCACGGTATACGGTACATCTTTATTTAGTAAATTTTGAACTTCATCATCAGAAAGTACAAGTGAATTTCGCATGGAATCGCGTGTAGAAAAATCGTATTTAAAATTCTTCTTTTCTTTTTCAAACGCTACTCGTTTAACGTGTAATTCATCTGAGGTGTCAAATGCGTAATACGCTTTACCATCATCGATCAATTGTTGTGAATATTTTAAATAAATATCCTTTCTTTCTGATTGTTTGTAAGGACCAAAAGGCCCTCCCTTGTGAACGCCTTCATCAAAATCAAATCCACACCATTTTATACTTTCAATAATATATTGTTCTGCCCCTTCTACAAACCTTTTTTCATCAGTATCTTCAATTCTTAATACCACATCTCCTCCTAATTTCTTCGCAAATAAATAATTATACAAAGCTGTGCGGATTCCTCCAACATGTTGAGGACCTGTTGGGCTTGGTGCATATCGAACTCTAACTTTTGACATTTTAAACTCTTTTGAGCTACAAATATAATCTTAAACCTTAAAATGCCTGTAGCGTATGATTGTTTACTTAAATTTGTTTTTGATTAGCTTCATTATGCACAACATTTTATAAGTTAAAACGTTCTATCTCTTTTATTCGATTATGAAAAAATATTTAGTGGCTTTGTTCCTTTTTCAGTTTGCACTGTGTGGATTTTGTCAATATGATTTTGACAATACAGATGACTCTGATTACAACGATGATTCCGATTTTGTGGATGATTTTGAAATCACCTACGATTCTAGCTATTCTGACCAATTAAATCAAGCTAATGAACTTAAGGGTTATGCTTTTGAAATTTTAGGAACATCCTCATTTAATATACACCCTGATGGCATTTTTCCGTTTGTTGGATTAGGTCTTAATGTCCGTTACAATTATTATACACCAACGAACTTTGTGAGTCTATCCATTGGATCACCATTAAATATAGGTTTACAAATTTATTCAACTTCTTTTTCAGAACCTGAAACATGGTACTTTAACGATATTCCGCTGGAACTCTGTTTAAATTTAGGTGCAAGAGCAACAAAAGATGCTGATTATCTATTTGGAGCTTTTTTTGGCGGTGGTTTCAACTACAATTACTCATACATGAAGAATCCTGTTGGAAATGAGTTAAGTGCCCACACAGCTGGACCGCATATTTCATTTGGTATTCGATATAAATATTGGGGAAGACCTGTTGGTGTTAGAGTAAGTTACATGTGGGGTGTATTAAATAATTTTAAAGAAGATCCCTTTATTATTTATGAAAATTCTACCGCTCCTAAAATTTTAAATTTAAGTTTTTCTTACAGTGTTAATTAATTGAAAACAAACGATTTAAATAATATTCATTCAAATTTAAATGCCTTTATAAGAAGATATTATCTTCGTGATATATATAAAGGATTCATAATCACTTTTAGTGGTGGGATTTCTTTACTTACTTTGTTTGCTGTTGCAGAATACTTTTTTCGATTCAGTTCAAACGCCCGTTTATTTTTACTGGTTTCATTTACACTTATTTTCCTAATTTCATTTTTTCGATTTTTAGCGCTCCCTTTTCTTCGTTTTTTAGGCATCATTCATAAAATTTCTGAAGAACAGGCATCTAAACTAATTGGAAAGTATTTCACAGACGTAAATGATCAATTAACCAACCTTTTACAACTAGAGAAAAGCGAGTCAAATGAATTAACTCTTGCTAGTATTGATCAAAAAGCAAAAAAAATAGCACCGTTTGAATTTAAAAAAGCGGTTTCCTTTCGAGATGTTTTTAAAATGGTCAAATGGTCTTTCATACCTCTTGCCGTTGTGATGATAATAAGCCTTTGGAATGCAAAAATAATTACTAAAGGAACAGAAAGAATCGTAAACTTTAATCAAACATTTGTTCCAGAAAACCCATACAAATTTAAGATTGTAAACACTCATTTTTCCGTTTTACGTAACGATCAATATACCTTCCAAATTGAATTTACTGGAGAGAAAGTTCCACATGATGTTTACATTATTGAAAATAATAAACAGTATAGATTTTCAAAGAAAAGCATGTCGGTTTTTGAATTTGTGTTTAGAAATGTTCAAAAGCCACTTCGTTTTCAAGTTAACACAGGAGGTTATTTAAGTAACTATTTTCAATTAAACCTTATTGAAAAACCTGCTATTTCTAATTTTAGTGTAGCGTTAAATTTTCCTGCTTACACAAAAAAGAAAAGAAAAGTACTTCACAATAATGGAGATCTTTTTATTCCAGAGGGAACAGAAATTAAATGGCTATTAAAATCTCATTTTGTTGACCAGGTCATATTTACAATAAATGATTCTCTATCATCTCTATCACCTGTGGAAAATCGCATTATTTTTAAAACACAAGCTTTATCCTCTTTTAATTACAGCATAACACCAAAAAATACAGATGGAATACTAGGTGATAAAATGGATTATTCTGTGAACGTTATTAAAGATAATTATCCTCAAATAAAAGTGAAGAATATTCAAGACTCCATACATCCTTTCTTTCTTTTTCACTCTGGACTTATCGCTGATGATTATGGTTTTAAATCTTTACGTTTCTGTTTTCAAAATAATGACACAAGTGGTTTTATACCTATTCCAGTTCCAACAACTGAATTTCAATACAGTTTTAATCATGGGATAAATATCAAAGAACTCGGATTTGAAGCTGGTAGCAATTTTTCTTATTATTTTGAAGTATTTGATAACGATGCTGTAAATGGTTCAAAATCAACTAAAAGTACATTACAATCATATGATATCCCGTCAAAAAAAGATATCGAAGAATTATTGGCAAATAACCGTAAATCAATCAAAAATCAATTGGATCAAAATATGAACGAAGTACAAAATCTTCAAAAAGAATATGAAGATCTTCAAAAAATGATGTCCTCCAAGAAAAAGATGGACTGGCAAGACAAAGCGAGGCTTGAGCAATTTATGAACCATCAAAATCAATTAAAAAATCAATTAGAACAGCTGCAATTCGATCAAGAAAAAAATAACTATCAAAAAGATCAGCTCTCCCCACTGGAAGAGACTATTCTCAAAAAGCAGGAACAAATTAATAAGCTCTTTGAAGAATTAATGGACGAAGAAACAAAAAAGCTCTTCGAAGAATTAGAAAAATTATTAGAAAATTTTCAAGAAGAAAAAATTAAAGAAACTCTCGAAGAAATGAATCTAAGTAACGAGGCATTAGAAAAAGAACTGGACAGAACGCTAGAAATGTTTAAACAATTGGAGTTCGATCAAAAACTTGAAGAAACGATTGAAAAACTTGATCAATTAGCTAAAAAGCAAGAAGAGGCCTCCGAAGAAACCCGTGAGAATAAAGAATTAACAAAAGAAGAACTTCAGGAAAAACAAAAAAACATCAATAAGGAATTTGAGGAAATACAACATAATATTGAAGAACTGCAACAGCAAAATGAAGAGTTGGAATATAAACGCAATTTTGAACGTTCGCAAGATCAACAAGAAGAGATAAAACAAGACCAACAAAAAAGTGAAGAAGAAATTCAAAACAACAACACAAAAAAGGCTTCCAAAAGTCAAAAAAACGCTGCAGAAAAAATGAAAAAATTATCTGAACAGATGAAAAAAATGCAACAAGACCAAAAAATGGAACAGCAAATGGAGGACATGAATAGTTTACGACAAATACTTGAAAATCTTATCTCGCTCTCTGTTGAACAAGAAGATTTAATGAAAAAAATAAAAACTACGAACAGATTTGATCCTCGTTTTCCAGTATTAGCAACCACACAAGGTAATTTAAAAGAAAGTGCTAAAATTATAGAGGATTCACTGCTTGCTCTTTCTAAAAGACAAATTAGCCTCCAAACCATCGTGAACAAAGAAATACTAGATATTAAATACAATATGGATAAATCGATTGACTTTTTAAGGGAAAGAAAAAATTATAATGCCGCTATGAAGCAACAATACGTTATGACAGCAGCCAATAATCTTGCCCTCTTATTAGATGAATCCCTCCAACAAATGCAAGAACAAATGCGAAAGCAACAAGGTGGTGGAAACTGCACTAAACCAGGAGGAGCTCAACCTAAACCAGGATCCATACAAAACATCAAACAAATGCAAAAACAACTTTCTGAACAAATGCAAAAAATGATGAAAGAATTGCAAAATGGTAAAAAACCAGGTAAGCAAGGAAAAAATGGCAAAAATGGATTAGCCAAATCACTTGCGCAAATGGCTGCACAGCAAAATGCCATAAAAGAACAACTAAAGAAGCTTCAGGAGGAAAATAAGAAACAAGGTGGAGGCCTTGGTGATTTAAAAAGTTTACTGGATCAGCTCGATCAAAACGAACGTGACATACTCAATAAAAATATTTCCAGAGAAACCATTTTACGTCAGCAAGAGATAATGAGTAAACTCTTAAAAGCTGAAAATGCGCAAAGAGAAAGAGAATTAGATAAAAAAAGAATCTCGAAAAAAGGGATAAATACATTTAAACGTAACCCTGAAGATTTTTCATCGTATGAGACCTTCGAGTTAAAAGAAAAGGAAGCTATTAAAACTATTCCGTCATCTTTTAATTTGTATTATAAGAAGAAAATAAGCGAATATTTTAATAAATTTGACGAATAACCGAATACAACAATGGGGCAAAAACTATCTTTTCCTTCAAAGGCTGAAAACCTTAACCAAGTTGAAGTTTTAATAAACAGTGTATGTGAAGACTTTGAGGTTAATGAGGATTACTACGGAAACATTTTAATTGCTTTAACAGAAGCGGTGAATAATGCAATACATCACGGTAATAAATCAAATCCTGAGAAACAAGTCAAACTTAGTTTTGATGCAGCAGATACAATATTAAAATTTACAATTGAGGATGAAGGTGCAGGTTTTGATTTTAATAATCTACCTGATCCCACTGACCCTCAGAATATTGAAAAACCACATGGTAGAGGTGTTTTTTTAATGAGAAACCTCTGCGATGATCTAGAATTTGAAGAGGATGGTGCTAAGGTTATTATGAGTTTCAATATTAATGATGATTTATTAAAGCAAGTTCAAAAAGAAAAAGAAGAAGAAGTTTAATGAAAACACCTCGTGAAGTCCACTTCGATTTTCACAGCGAAGACATACAATTTAATTTAGATAAAAAGCCGGCGATCATTAGCTGGCTTTCTTTTTCCATAAACCAAGAAGGTAAATTACCTGGTGAACTATCTTACATATTTTGTTCCGATGATTTTTTACTTAACTTGAATAAAAAATACCTCAATCATCATACCTTGACTGATATTATTACATTTGATTATTGTGAGAATAATATTATAAATGGTGAAATGTTTATTAGTATTGATCGCATAAGTGAAAACGCACATGAATTTGGCGTATCATTCATAGATGAACTTCATCGAGTAATGGTTCATGGTGTTCTTCATCTATGTGGATTTAAAGATAAAACACCTGAGGACCAAAAAGTTATGAGCATGAAAGAGGATTTTTACCTAAATTTGCGCAACTTTTAATAAATATAATCAATGGGATTTTTTAAAGAATATGATGTTATTGTCGTTGGTGCAGGTCATGCAGGCTGCGAAGCTGCACACGCTTCTGCAAAATTAGGCAGTAAAACATTACTCATTACTTTAAATATGAATAACATAGCTCAGATGAGCTGTAACCCAGCAGTTGGTGGTATTGCTAAAGGTCAAATTGTGCGCGAAATTGATGCATTAGGAGGAATGATGGGCATTGTAACAGATGAAACAATGATTCAATCTAAAATGCTCAACAGAAGTAAAGGACCTGCAATGTGGAGTCCTAGAGCACAGTCAGATCGTATGATGTTTGCTGCATCCTGGAGAACAAAATTAGAACAGAATGAAAATGTAGATTTCTGGCAAGATATGGTCACTGATGTACTCGTTAAAGGAGATACAATAACAGGAGTAAAAACACAACTCGGGTTAGAATTTGGAGGAAAAGCAGTGATTTTAACAAACGGTACTTTTCTAAATGGATTAATTCACATTGGTAATAAAAACTTCGGTGGAGGAAGAGCAGCAGAGCGAGCATCAACAGGACTTACAGCTTCACTTGAGCAAATCGGATTTCAAAGTGGAAGAATGAAAACCGGTACACCTCCAAGAGTAGATGCAAGATCATTGGATTTTACAAAAATGGAGGAACAACCAGGTGACCCAACACCCCCTACATTTTCATATACAAACACTAAGCCTTTAAGTAAACAACGAAGTTGTTGGTTAACGTATACCAATTCTGAAGTTCATGATATACTTAAAACAGGATTTGATCGCTCACCTATGTTTACTGGTAGAATCCAAGGTTTAGGTCCTCGATATTGTCCCTCTATTGAAGACAAAATTGATCGTTTTTCACAAAGAAATCGTCATCAAATTTTTGTTGAACCGGAGGGATGGAATACAGTAGAGGTATACGTAAATGGATTTTCAACATCCCTTCCAGAGGATGTTCAATATAAAGCACTACAGAAAATAACAGGATTTGAACATGCAAAAATGTTTAGACCAGGTTACGCGATTGAATATGATTTCTTTCCACCTACACAATTAACACATACACTTGAAACTAAACAAATAGAAGGTTTATTTTTCGCGGGGCAGATAAACGGAACAACAGGCTATGAAGAAGCTGGTGCACAGGGAATTATTTCTGGAATTAATGCCCATTTAAAAGCACATAAAACAAAAGAAAGTTTCATTTTAGGAAGAGATCAAGCATACATTGGTGTTTTAATTGATGACCTTATTACTAAAGGAACAGAAGAACCATATCGTATGTTTACTTCGCGCGCAGAATATAGAATTTTGTTAAGACAAGATAATGCGGATCATCGATTAACACCGCTAGGATATGACATCGGTTTAGCAGATAAATCAAGATATGAAAATGTACAAAAGAAGCATACTGATGTACAAACAATCATTAATGAATTTAAAAATACAAGCGTTCACCCCAACGTTATAAATCCAATATTAAAAGAGAAAAAAAGCGCATTAATAAAACAAAAAATAAAAGCTTACGGTCTTGCATTACGACCGCAACTTACACTAAACGACTTAAGAAAAGATCCATTTATTGATAGAATTTTAATCAATCAAACTGACGAAGTGATTGAGCAAGCAGAAATACTCATGAAGTACGAGGGTTATATTTCAAAAGAACAGGATATGGCTAATAAGTTAAAGAAGATTGACACAATCAAAATTAAATCGGATTTTAACTATAGTGTGATTAAAACGCTTTCTGCAGAAGCTATTCAAAAACTATCTTCAATTCAACCAACTAATCTTGGTCAAGCAAGTAGAATATCTGGGGTAAGCCCCTCTGATATTTCAAACATTATGATTTATCTCGAAAAAAAATAATATTGTTCCACGTGGAACATGTAAATTAATGATGTTCCACGTGGAACAATGAAAGTTATGGCAAACTATCTCGATATTCAAGAACGTATCTTAGAGGAAATAAAAACAAAATCAGAAGGTAAACTTGTTGATGTACTTACTGAAACACTCGCTATAAGTTCTGATAGTGCATATCGTCGAATCCGATTAGAAAAAATTTTCACACTCGATGAACTCATCCGATTAAGTAATGCATTTAACATCTCAATAGATCAACACATATCTAGTAAATCGGCTGATTCTGTTTTATTTTCGTTTCCGTTTAAGTCTTCTCAATTTAATATGGAAGATTATTTCGAAAAAATACTTAATCACCTAACCAAAGTAAACAAGGCTAACGGAGTGATGTATTATTCATCTAAGGACATACCTATCTTTCACTTTTTCCAAGATCAAAAATTGCTAGCATTTAAACTACATTACTGGCTCAATACTATGAATAATACAACTCATGGATTAAATACAGATTTTAATTACGATTTTGTCCCAGCATCACTCGCTCAATTAACAAAGAAAATATATACAGTATATTGTCAAATAGATACGCACGAAATATGGAATTATGAAACATTAACACGAACATCTACACAAATAACTTATTACTATGAACTAGGAATCATAAATGAAGTTCAAGCAAACGAACTCCAAAATAGATTAATAGATCTATGTACACATTTAGAAATTGAATGTGCAACGGGTAAAATGTTTTTTATGGATCATGAGTGTTTAACAAAGGATGAGAATTATCGTTTCTATTTTAATGAAATAATAGCTGCAGATAATTCTATATATGCCGAATACAACGGCATAAAAGAATCATTTTTACCACATATTGTATTAAACTATATGACTACGGATAATGAAGTGTATTCTAACTTTAATAAATCTGTATTTGATAATGTAATCAATAAATCTACCTTGATAACAAAGGTTAACGAAAAGGATAGAAAGAAATTTTTTAATTACAATAAAAAATTCATTCAACAGCAAATTCAAAAAATAGAACTTATATAGTCACTTTTTAAGATATTTCATAACAATACTAGCCTTGTAAACACCTATAACACCCTGTATATCAGACATATCAGCCTTTTTTATCTTTTCTACACTCTTAAATTCTTTCAATAACTTTTGTCTTGTTTTTAGGCCTATCCCGGGAATATTATCAAGTTCAGATTCAATCATAGTTCGCTCTCTTCGTTTACGATGATGTTGAATTCCAAATCTATGGGCTTCATTACGCATAAATTGAATCAATTTAAGAGCTTCACTTTTCTTGTCAATATAGATAGGAAACTGGTCACCTGGAAAGAAAATTTCTTCTAAACGTTTGGCAATTCCAATAATAGGTATCTTATCCGATAAATCAATAGCTTCTAACGCATTGATGGCTGCACTTAGTTGACCTTTACCACCATCAATTATAATTAAATCTGGCAAAGTACGATTTTCCTTAACCAATCGTGTATAACGCCGATTAATCACTTCCCTCATAGAAGCATAATCATCAGGACCTTTAACTGTTTTAATTATAAAATGACGGTATTCAGATTTAGAAGGTTTTGCATCCTTAAACACAACACATGCACTCACGGGATTTGTTCCTTGAATGTTACTATTATCAAAACATTCAATATGCCTTGGGAGTTTGGATAAATGTAATCTTTTTTTAAGTTCTTCTAATACGCGCTGATTTGGAATTTCTGGTGTGGTTTCCACCTTGCTTTTATCTAAACCATATAATTTAGCATTTCGGACAGATAATTCAATAAGTTTCTTTTTATCACCAATTTTAGGTACAACAAAACGAAAATTAGTAAACTGATTTCCAATATGATAAGGTATTAATACTTCCCTACTTTGTGAATTATATTCAGCTCTTATACTGATAATATAATGCATAAGTACATCCTCTTTCGACTCATTAAGTTTGATTTTCGCCTCAGCTGTATGGCTTTGAATAATAGCACCATCAATTACTTTAAAATAATTCACAAAGAATCTGTTTTTATACTCGAAAATACCAAATACATCAACATTTGAAATACTGGTTGAAACAACGGTGGATTTACTTTGATATGACTCAATTTGTTGAAGTGAAACTTTTAATGCTTGAGCTTGCTCAAAGAAAAGCTGTTCCGACTGTTCAATCATTTTATGTTTTAACCATTGTTTTACACCATTTATATTTCCTTTTAAAATATTTTTAATCTGATCGATTTTTTCTGCATATATATCCACATTCTCCTCTCCTACACACGGACCTTTGCAATTACCTAAATGATATTCAAGACATACAGAGAATTTTTTAGCTTGAATATTTGTTGCGTTTAAATTTAAATTACAATTACGAAGAGGAAACAATTGAGAAATTAAATCTAACAGTGTATTAACCATTTTAACGGATGTATAAGGTCCAAAATAAACTGAACCATCCCGAACTACATTACGTGTGCTAAAAACCCTTGGAAATGGCTCTTTTTTTATACAAATCCAAGGATAAGACTTATCATCCTTTAATAAAATATTATAAGGAGGTTGAAATTCTTTGATTAAACTATTCTCTAACAATAGTGCATCTTGCTCAGTTGGAACAACAATAAATTGAATATCAACAATCTTCTCCACTAAAAGTTTTGTCTTACCAGTATGTCTACCTGTAAAATAACTTCTAACTCGTTTCTTGAGTTGTTTAGCCTTTCCAACATAGATTAATTGATTCTTATGATCATAAAATCGATACACACCAGCCTGAAGAGGAAGAGCAGATAAAATCTTTTGAAGATGTAAAGAAATAGTAGCCATTTACATAAAATTAATCCAACCACCTATAGCCTGTTTGTTCATATTCTATATAATCATCCATTTCATGGGCAGGATCAATGGAATATCCATTATAGCTTTTTTCTAATCCATTATTATATTCAACAACCATGAGCAGACTTCCCTTTTTAGAATAATATAACCATTCACCCTCTCGCCTTCCTGAAATGTACTCTCCTACACGTTTTAAATTGCCATTTTCATACCAGTAAAGATGTTTACCAACGGGAAGGCCATTTTGAAAATTTCCTTTGAATACAAGTTGTTTTTTATTGTAATAACTTTTCCATTCACCCGATTTTAAACCATCAATGTATGTCCCGTATTCCGTATGATCACCAATATGATATAACCATTCCCCATCCTCATAATCTTCTATATAATTCCCTTGAATAACAATTACTCCCGAATCATTATAGGCTTTAAAAGTACCATCGTATAAACCGTTTGAAAAGTGTGTTTCTTCACGTAACGTTCCATTTTCATTATATTCTTTCCATAATCCATCCTCTTTACCATCAGAACCATAAATACCTTCTGATTCTAAATATCCGTTTTTATAATAATAATTCCACTCACCATATTTTTTATTATTTCTATAAAAACCTTCAGAAAGTTTTTCTCCAGATGAGTAATAATAAATCCAAAAACCATCTTTTTCTCCAGACTTTTTCACTATACCCTCACTTTCTAAAATACCATTTTTAAATACTTTTGATGATTCAACCTCACCTTTATCGTTGAATACTCTATGTACCCCATGAGGTTGTCCTCTCTCATTAAATCCACCTGATTTATGAATAATTCCATTTTTAGAAAATGTCTTTTTTTGATCTATTACTTTTATATTATTAACATCCGTTATTAACACACCTTTTTCATATTTATTAATTTGCTTTAAATCACCTTTTTTATTAAATATTTTCTCTACACCATGTTTAACCCCTCTTGAATACCCTACTTCCGTTTGAAGTATATTATCATGAAAAGTCATCCATTTTCCAGATCGTTTACCTTGTGCATCAAAACGATTTATTACGTATTTCTCTGATTGATTATTCTTATAATTCCACCAAATTTTTTCTACCCCTGCTGTATCGAATTCAAAGGCATATCCATTTTTCTTACCATTTTTAAAAGGCAGAATATATTTAAGTTTACCATTTTGATGAAATTTTCTTAAACGTTGAAGAGTATCATTAAGAAATAATTCTTCTTTTATGATAATAGTATCATGATTATACGATAAGCGATACCCATTCTTATATCCCTTTTTATAGTTCACAGTGCGAGTTAATGCACCAGATTGAGAGTAGAATTTCCACAACGAATCAAGTTGATGATTCTTCCTATTTCCTTCGGATTTTAATAATCCATTTTGGTAATAATTACGCCAATATCCCTCGGGTTCACCATTCAACATGAATCCACTACTCGAAATTGTTCCATCTGGATATTTAAAAATTACAGAATCAAGAAGCGTTTGTCCAAAACAGGAAAAATTTACAAAAAGAAATAAACCTATCAAACTATTATGTTTTTTAATCAAAAACCTTCTGTATATGATTTCCCAAGCCACTGTTACAACCCTAAACGTTCACTGATTTCGAGCATTTTAACAATCGGTTGCTTTGCAGCCCCGATTAACTCTTCAGGTAAAATCATTTCTGGCAACTCATACTTCAAGCAATTATATAGCTTCTCAAGTGTATTTAAGCGCATATGCGGACAATCATTACATGCGCAGGTATTATTTGGCGGAGCAGGAATAAAAGTCTTCTCAGGGGCCTCTTTTTGCATTTGATGAAGAATACCACTTTCTGTCGCAACGATAAACGTGGAGCATGAACTCTCTTTAGAATAGCGAAGTAAAGCTGCAGTTGATCCTATAAAGGCAGCATGTTCAAGTAATTCTGCTTCACATTCTGGATGAGCAATAATCTGTGCATCAGGGTTTTCTGCTTTTAGATGAATAATTTTCTCCAATGAAAAAATTTCATGAACCATACAACTTCCATCCCAAATCGCCATCTCTCTTCCTGTTTTCTTTTCTAAGTAAGCACCTAAATTTCGATCTGGTCCAAAAATAATCTTCTGTTCTTGAGGTAAACTTTCAATAATTTGAACAGCATTAGAAGAGGTACATACAATATCGGTTAACGCTTTAACTTCTGCAGAGCAATTCACATAGGAAATAACTATATGATCGGGTCGATCTTCTTTAAAACGCGCAAATTCGTCTGCAGGACAACTTTCGGCTAAGGAGCAACCAGCATTTAAATCAGGTAATAATACTTTCTTTTGAGGGCTTAAAATTTTTGCTGTTTCAGCCATGAACTCAACACCTGCAAATAGTATAATATCCGCATCCGTGTTTGCAGCTTTTTGGGCAAGTGCCAAACTATCACCTACAAAATCTGCTATATCTTGAATATCGCCTTCCTGATAATAATGAGCAAGGATAACTGCATTTTTCTCTTTTTTCAATTTTTCAATTTCTTCAAAAAGATCCATCGTAGGGTCAATGTCTCTTTCTAAGTATCCTTTTTTTTCTAATTCAATAAAATTATCTTGACTAATCATATAATATATATTTCTTTTTTAAATAAAATATGTTGTTATTATTATTCGGTTGATAAGTTGGATTTCTTTTTTTGTTATTTCTTGTATAAACACATTATACAAATTTAATAACTGGTTATACACAATTTGTAAATTTTTAAATATTTGATAGTCAAAAAACTAATGTTTTATTAACAGATTGTATAGTGAACATAAATGTTGATTTAATTCATGATTTAAACAATGTTAAGAATGTTTAATCAATGTTAATAGCTTTTTGTAAATCCTTTTAATTAACTCTTGTATAAATGAAAAAAATGATCAGATGAATCTTTTTATTGTTAATTACAAGTAAAACTTATAAAATATATTCACTTTTAAAGTGGCGTTTTGCACAACTCACATGTGTAAAACTACCACAATAAACTACCTGATTATTACTATTTTATAATTTATTTAACAATATGGAATCAATGATGTTGATATCGTGCGTTTAATAAGCTTTAACTTATTTTTTATTCTTTTATTATTTGGGTGTGATGTTTCTCAAAATCCAATTCAAAATAAGGATTTATTATTTTCGTATAAATCTCTAATTCAGGACTTAACCTTACAGAAGGTAAAGTTGATAAAATATATAACGTATCAAAATAAAGTTGATACCATTATCATTTCAGAGGAACAACTTAATTTAAAAAAAGAGCTTCAACTTTTTGAAGAGGCGATTATTATAAAACGGCCTCAATCTTCTTACGAAATGAAAAACATAAAGGAAGGGTGCTCAAAAAAGTATGATGCTATTGACCAAAATCAAATTATTAGGCGTTTAGAATTTAATACATGCAACAACGATTTTTCTATTCAGATAAATATGAATAAATCAAGCCCGCTTTTTGCTTTTAACTATACCTTAAATTTAGATAAAAGCGGATATGTGATCCAAGTGGATTCTAAGGTAGATTTGGTTTATCAATCAATTTACACAATTGAAGGCACCTTTTTAAAACAGTGAAAGATGGAAGAACATCAACATATAAATGATGATAATCAGCAGGATAAGAACAAGATAACGGATGAAATACCTACGGAGGATAATACCTTAAATGATAGTTTTAAAGATTTCATTTCTAAACTTTGGAATTTTACACGTGGTACGCTGAGTTTTGCACATGAAGTGGATAGACAAGCCACAATAAAGATGATAAAAAATGAAATTCAGTTTAAAGGATTTAATATATGGATTCTCATTTTTTCTATAATTATTGCAAGTATCGGATTAAATACCAATTCCACTGCTGTGATTATAGGGGCCATGTTAATTTCACCATTAATGGGACCTATTATGGGAATAGGATTGTCTTTAGGAACAAACGATTGGGGAACACTTGTACAATCTTTTCGATCATTAATGATTACAGTAGGTGTTAGTTTAGTAACAAGTACTGTTTATTTTTGGATTACACCTTTTGGTGAAGCGGGAGATGAACTTTTAGGTCGTACTCACCCCGAATTACGCGATGTTTTTATTGCAATATTTGGAGGATTAGCGGGGATAATGGCAAATACGCGAAATAAGGCGACGAATGTTATTCCAGGAGTTGCTATTGCAACAGCTTTAATGCCTCCATTGTGTACAGCTGGATATGGTATAGCAACATTAAATTGGAAGTTCTTCTCAGGAGCTTTTTATCTTTTTCTGATTAACAGTGTTTACATAGCTTTAACCACATTTATTGTAATCAGATATTTAAAATTTCCACTTGTTCATTTGATGGATGAAGTAAAGGAGAAACGTTTTAGAAAATATATTCTGGGTTTTTCGTTATTATTAATAATACCAAGTATTTGGACACTTTATAAATCCTATTTAAAAAATAATTTTGAAACGAATGCAAAAGAATTTGTGGAGTATTATTTTAAAGCCAGAGAGCGTCATCATTCTTTGGTTGATTATAATGATGGGATGCCTATTATTGATATTAGTTTAATTGGAAAGTCAAAATTAACTCGTGAGGAGTATCAAACAGAAATGGAACGATTTGATCTCGATCCGTCTAGAATTAATTTTACGATTTCAGAGGATAAAAGAATAGATGAAGTTTTAGATAAAATAAACAATCAAAAATATGAAGGCCCTCAATTTTTTGAAGATATGTACAGTGTGAATTTACAGCAAATTAAAATACTGCAACGACAAAACGATTCTTTAAAAAGTAATATTTCAATAATGATTGCAGATACTATTCCTTTTCATTCTATTTCACAAGAACTTAAAATCAATTATCCTGAGGTAGAGCGTTTTGAATATGGTGTGTATAAAACAACTGATTTTTATCAAACAAAGGAAATTCCAACATTTCATTTGAGTTGGCAGAAAAAATCATATCAAACGAAGAAAATGGAAAAGAAAATTCAAGAATGGCTTAAACATAGGCTTAAGCTTAATGAAGTTAGGGTGGTAAGTTTTTAACTATGCATATTGTAGATTCTGCTATCATTATTAGAACTTTTCCTGTAAAAAGCAATCAGAATGTAGTTAAATTACTCACCCGTTCACATGGTATACAAACGGCTTATTTATCAGCTGGAACAAAGAAAAAATCGGTTAAAAATGCTGTTCTTCAGCCTCTTAGTTTGTGTCAGGTAACGTTGAAGAAAAATAAAAATTCATCTTTACTTAATTTAAAAGAGGCGCGCATAGATATTCCGTTTATAAATATTCAACTGGATATTGTAAAGAGCACAATTGTCTTGTTTCTTGCCGATTTTTTGGACCACGTACTTTTGGAGGATCACGAAGAAGTAGGTTTTGATTTTTTACAAAAAGCGTTACAAATTCTCAATGAAATAGAATTGGGTAAGTCGGTATATCATTTAGCTTTTTTGGTTAAAATGATGCAGTGGTTGGGGATTCAACCCAGTTTAAAAAAAGATAAAAATCATTATTTAAATATAAAGGAAGGTGTTTTTGAGTCTTCTTCACCTAATCATCCCTATTATTTCTCAAAATCAGAAACCCAATTATTTGCTTATTTTGTACAATCCGAATGGACTCAACTTAGTGAAGTTCGATTAACAAAAGAGGAGCGAGGAAGTTTTTTAAACAATATTATTCTTTATTACACATTTCATATACCTGGATTTAAAAAACCACAATCATTAAGTATTTTAGAAGAGGTGTTTAGTTAAATGAGAATCACGTTGTTCATTTATTTTTTTAGTTTGGGCAGTATGCTTAAAGCCCAACAGATCCAAGTTTTTAATTTGGATTCTATGCCAATTCGTAATGTTCTTATTGCCAATATAACAATGGATGAAACGGTATTTACGAATAGAAAAGGAGAGGCGGACTTAACTATTTTTCAGGATGAAGATGAATTATTACAACTTACTCATAAGTCATACCAAACAATACTCTTATCAAAAAAAGAGCTCACCCAGATGGGTAAGCTTTTTTTATTTAAACGTTCCAATGAAATCGCACCTGTTCAAGTTGCTATAACATCTAAAACAAAAGAGTCTACATATGAATTAATTACTCAGACGAAAACCATTTCATCGGAGGTTATTCAACAACAGGCTCCTGCTACCACTGCAGATTTAATTGAAGGGACAGGAGAGGTGCAAGTTCAAAAAACACAATTAGGAGGAGGGAGTCCAATTTTAAGAGGTTTTGAAGCAAGTAGAGTATTATTAATTGTAGATGGCGTTCGAATGAATAATGCAATTTACCGCAGTGGTCATTTACATAATTCCATTTCTATTGATCCTAATATGTTAGAAGG
The DNA here is from genome assembly GCA_002722245.1 of Flavobacteriales bacterium. GTDB lineage: Bacteria > Bacteroidota > Bacteroidia > Flavobacteriales_C. The sequence continues at coordinate 142,718 of PBLA01000003.1, forward strand.
AGTAGAAATTATTTTTGGTCCAAATTCACTTATGTATGGCAGCGATGCATTAGGAGGAGTTATACATTTTAAATCTAAAGAACCTCAATTTAAAACCGATTCATCGAGTGTAGAGTTCATTAATGGAACAGTAAGGTATCAGTCTGCAATGAACGGAAAAACAATGCGGTTTAGTTATCAAAATGGAAACAGGCGTTTTGCCTACTTAATTGGAGGGACTCAAAATAAATTTGGTGATTTAAGGATGGGAAATAAACGTTTTCATGGATTTGATGATTTTGGTAAAATTGATTTTTTTATTGATCAAGTAAATGGTCAAGACAGTATTGTAGAAAATGAGGATAAAAACCGATTAAAACGATCAGGATATAGTCAAAATGATATTTTATGGAAAGGGTGTTATAAGTATAACCCATATACCGTTTATAAAATCAATTTTCAATATTCTTTTGCTGATTTTATTCCAAGATTAGATAAGTTATACGAAGAGAATAATGGTCAATTGAAATATGCCGAATGGAATTACACGGATAATAAAAGAGCATTATTCTCTGTGGTGAAAGAGACAAAAAAACGCACAAAACTGTATGATTACAACTCGTTTATTCTTGCCCATCAAAAAATTATTGAAAACAGGATGAATCGTGAGTATCAATCATTAATACATTGGAAAAATCTTGAAGATGTTTCGGTTTATTCTTTTAATGCTGATTTTATAAAATATCTTGACTCATTTAAAACAACAAAAATTAATTTTGGTGCTGAAGGTGTTTTTAATTTTGTAGCCTCTGATGCGTTTGGAGAACATCGTGATGAAGAAGAATACTACCCATTAATTACCAGATATCCAGGAAAAGGATCTGAGTATCATTCAGGAGCTGCATATTTAGCGGTTCAAAAAAAAATTAAACAGCACCTTATTAAAGGTGGGATGCGGTATACCTATACGCATCTTGAATCTCGTTTTGATACGAATTTAATCACAAATGCTCTTGACTTAACAAACGAAAAAACACAAAATAATGCATTTACATCTTCTATTGGATACATTTTTAAAAAAGGGAACGATAAATTCTATAGTTCTTTATCAACAGCATTCAAATCACCAAATATTGATGATTTTGGTAAGGTCTTTGAAAAGTCGGGTAATTTGACAATACCAAATACTGAATTAAGACCAGAAACGTCTATTAATTTCGAGATAGGAACAAACTTAATTCATCATTATATAGATTTTGAACTTGCAGCCTACTGCACAAAAGTATTTAATTTGATGACGAAACTTCCAACAGAGATCAATGGAACATCTACGTTTAATTTGGCTAATAATGATGTTCAGTTGGTTAGTTTACAAAATAGTGGTTCAGCAAATATTTATGGCTTGCACACAGCCTTTCGGTTAAAGTTCAATAATCTGTTGAATTGGACAACAACAACAACATTTACTAAAGGAGTCTATGATAATCCAGATCAACCTGTAGGTCATATTCCACCTATTTATGGCAAAAGTGAATTGTCCTATAAATTAAGAAAGTATAAATTTTCTTTATACACGAGGTTTAATAGTAGAAAAAAATGGAAAAATTTTAACACATTAAGTGATAATCCTAATCAAGCTGTTTTAAATTTTGGGACTCCAGCATGGATGACCCTCAATACTTCTGCTTTTGTTTATGCACATCCTCGACTAAAATTGCAAATGGCGTTTGAAAATATTTTAGACGCCCATTACAAAACATTCGCTTCTGCAATCAGCGCTCCAGGAAGAAATATTATTTTAACGGCCTATTTTAAATTTTAGTCTTAGAAAATAGCCGATTAAGTATCGTGATGTAATATTTTAACAAACAATAACAACAAATAATCTCAAAATAGGGATTCAAATTGTTTAGAGGTAATACCTTTCTAAATATTTCGGGCTAAATTAGAGCACATATAAAATCTCACATGAAAAATATTCTTTCTTTATTAGCTATTTCTTTCTGCTCATTCTTATTTGCACAAACAGATTATTCCTTTACCTCTTCTGGTGAACGTTTTAAAAAAGCCTATGAGCACTTACTTAAAGAGGAGTATTCAGCCGCATTCGAGTACTTTGACCAGGTTAACCCCAGTGATACATTGTATGACTTAGTGAGGTTTAATAAACTGGTATATCAATATAATGGTAATTTCTATAAGGATGTTGTGGAAACAGGGAAAGGAATTATTGAAGATGAATCGATTTATACTCCTGAAGCTTATTTTTATATGATAAAGGCATTAATCGATTTAAGGGATTATGAAAAGGCAAAAGAAGGAATTCAAAAAGCGAAAAAACGCTTTCCACTTTTCTTTAAGTATGATTTTTTGGACGCTCTAATGAGTAAGGATAAAGGTGAATTTGAAAAAGCGAAAAAACAATTTCAAACAATTTTAAGAAAACATCCTAAACATTCACAATCTCATTATGAGTTAGCGAAAATAATGGCCGATGAGGCAGCAGAAACAGAGGCTATATTAGGGTTTCAAATGGCTATAATGTCAAATAGAAATTCCGTTGTGTTACAAAAATCCTTTGTAGGAATGGAGGATGTTATGCAAAATAATTTTGAAGTAACGCGATCCAAAGACGACAATAAACTTTATAAACAAATCAATGGTTTTATTGCCTCTGAGATTGGACTTAAACAAGGCTATAAGGCCGACATTAGCTTAAAGTATTTTTCGAATAATGTCACGGATTTACTTTTTAAGCAATTCACATTTAAAGAAAACACCGATGATTTTACGATGAATTATTATGGTCGGTTTTTTAATGAGGTTAAAAAGAATAACCTCACCAAGGGTTATATTCTTTATTTACTTGGTGTGATTAATAATCCAGTTGTTCAAAAACACGTAACTACCTTTAAGTCCGACATTGAAGCGTTCGAAAAATTTCAGAAAAAATATTGGAAGCAATTAGCAAATGAAAATAAAACCGCTATAAATGGAAAACTATATAAAAGAGAGTATCAGTATGATGAAACAGGATTAATAACAGCCGTTGGAAAATTAAATGACAAAGATAAAAGAGTAGGACCTTGGGTTTATTTTTATCCCTCTGGTGATATCGCTGCAAAAACAAATTACAACGAAGAGGGTCTTTTACAGGGTGAAAATATTTGGTTTGCAAGAGACGGTTATATTAAAGAGTCTGCAGATTATGAGGCAGGAAAAATAACGGGTCATGCGTTTTTTACAAGAGACAATGGATCACCTTTATATGAAGGATCTTTTGAGGAAAATAAGGCCGAAGGAGAACTAACATTTTATACAAATACAGGTATTCTTAGTGCTAAAAAAGGATTTAAGTCCAATGAGTTAGAGGGAGAGGTTAAAGAATATTATACCAATGGAATGCTTGCTTCAAAAGTAATGATTAAAAATGGCAAAAATCAAGGGTTGCAGGTGGTTCTATATCCCACAGGAGATACAATCAGTACAAAGGAGTTTGACAAAGGAAAGGCGGTTGGAAAATATGAGAGTCGTCATACCAATGGCAAAATAGCTTCTCGTGGTCAATATAAATCTGGCAAAAGAATTGGGAAGTGGGTGGATTATTACTATGACGGGACAGTCAAGTACAAATACCAGTATAAAAATGGAAATTTCCATGGAGCGTATTTAAAATTTGATACTAACGGAGATACACTGGTATATGGTCAATATGCCAATAGCTTACTTCAGGGGCCTTACAAGGATTATTCAAATAATAAAGTTCTCTGGCAACATGATTACAAAAAGGGGAAGTTAAAAAAGTATTACAATTATTCTCCAAGTGGAACTTTGATTAATAAGGGTAAAAAGAACTATAACTTAAATGATAAGTTTGGATTTAAATACATTGAAGGAACTAAAAAAGGCAATGATTTTCATGGGGATTATATTATATACTGGAAAAATGGAAAAGTAAAAGAAAAGCGAGTCTATGAAAAAGGTGTTCGACAAGGAGAACATAAAGAATATTATGCTTGGGGAGAACTAGAGGTAGAAACCAATTATAAAGATGATGAGCTTCATGGGCTTTATAAAGCATACTACGATAATGGTGAGTTATATTGCGAAGGACATTATTTTGAAGGGGAAGAAATCGGATTATGGAAGTTTTACCATCCAAATGGAAACCTAAAAAAGACCTATTATTATAGTGATGGAGAGTCTATAGGACACCATATTTACTATTCTATATCGGGAGAAAAAAAGGCAGATTATTTTTATAAAGATGAAATATTGTACAACACAAAAGTATTTAATAGCCAAGGAGAAGTTGTGTGTAACATCAAAACACCGCAAGGAAAAGGGGTTTACCATTTTACAAATGTAGAGGGGTATAAAATATTAAAATCAAATTTGGATGGAGGAAAGCACCACGGAAAAAAGCAATTTTTTTACCCTAATGGTCAACTCATGGAATCTGTTGAAAAGAAACATGGTGAAAGTCATGGTAAATTTCAATCCTTTTATCCCAACGGTCAACTTAAAGAGGAAGGAGTATATGTTTTTGGTGCAAAGCAGGGAGAGTGGAAAAGTTATCACCACAATGGGAAGCTATCTAGGAAAGCGCGTTATGTGGATAATTATGTTAGAGATTCCATAGTGGAGTATTTTATAACAGGTGAGGTAGATGAAATCACATATTACGATGCTAATGGAAATCAAACACAGGTGCACTATATGCATCCTTCGGGAAAAACAAACAGTGTTGTAACTTTTGATGATGGTTTTATTCAAGGAAATTACAGTAACTATGACGGTTTAGGACAGCTTGTAATTAATAGAACCTATAATGGAGGAGAAAACATTACATACAGCTATGAAAAAAATGGCAAGCTTATTGAACCAATAAGCATCACTAATGATAAACCAATTCAAACCTATTACAATAATGGGCAACTCGCGTCAGAGTATCAGTATGTTGATGGTTTATTTGAGGGAGCATATAAAAGAAATCATAGCAATGGAAATCCCTGGATTGTTGCAAACTATCTTCATGATGATGTTCATGGAACTTATCGGGCTTATTACGTTGATGGAACTCTTAGGTATGAAGGAGAGTATGATAATGGGCGACTTAATGGTAAAATGAAGAAATATGCAAAAAATGGGCAGTTGCTAATGGATGTTTCATACGTTTTTGGTGTTAAGGAAGGGCTTGCTCATTTTTATAATAATAACGGAAAATTACTTTATACATTGACATATAAAGACGATGTGGTGGTTAAGGTGAATAAATAGTGGTAACAACAAGTAAAATTATTATGAATAAAATATTCCTTAGTGTATTTTCTTTATTTAGCCTATTTGTATGGGCTGGAGAAAACAGTATACAACTTGCTGAGCTCCAAGAAAAATACAGTGATGAATATGCTGTTTTTTTGTCTAAAAATGAACACATTCACATAAAGACGAAAGGAAACTCGTATGAAATTTACAACGACATAAGTTGGGAAATGCTTTATTTAAGCGATAAAGCCAAAGCTTTTGCCAATCAAACTGTTCAATTCTCTGATTTTATAGAAATTCAAAATTTGAAAGCGTATTCCTTCATGCCTGTTGGCGGAAATCCTGATCATTTAAAAAAGGTTAAGGTCAATGAATTTACTACAGAGGATGTTTACAGTGGGAGCTATTTTTTTCATGATAACAAACAAATAGCGTTTCAATACCCCGGATCTGAAGCAGGGACAAAGATTAAATGTTCCTATCGAGAAAATATTAAAGATCCTAAATTCTTGGGAAGTAGTTTTTTGATGAGTTATTTACCCACCCTTCATTCCCAGTATAGTATCTCATTCCCCTCAAATGTTGATGTAAAGTTTAAACTGTTTAATACAGAGGATTTTGAATTTGAACATACAAAAATTACCAAAGGAGGTATAACAACGCTATCTTGGAAGGCAGAAAATAAAGAAGCGTATGAGCGGGTATCCGGAGGGCCAAGTTTAAGGTATTACACCCCTCATTTAGTGATGTATATTGGTGAAATTAGATTGAAGGATACTACGGAAACAGTATTGCCCAATTTAGATGGATTATATAATTGGTATTACTCTCTTATTAAAGATGTGAACAGTGAGGAAGACTCTTCTTTAAAAGCAATTACACTTGACTTAGTTCGTTCGATTCAAGGAAGGGATGAAAAAGCCAGAGTGATTTTTAACTGGGTACAAGATAACATTAAGTATGTGGCTTTTGAAGATGGAATGGGGGGATTCATTCCACGCACTGCTGCTAGTGTTTGTCACAAAAGGTATGGAGACTGCAAAGATATGGCAAGTATTATTACGGACATGCTCCGATATGCTGGAATAGAGGGGAATATAACTTGGGTAGGTAGCGATGAGTTGCCTTACGATTATACCGAAATTGCTACCCCTATCGTTGATAATCATATGATTGCTTCTTACCGAAATGAGCAAAATGAGGTTGTTATTTTGGATGCTGTAGGTACATATACTCCTGTTGGATACCCAACAGAATTTATTCAAGGTAAACAGGCTTTAATTAGTAAAGGTCAAGGGGATTATGAAGTTTATAGAATACCTGTGGTTCCAAAAGAAAAAAATAAAGAAGTGGATTTTGTTTCGATGAAATTGGAGGGCGATAAGCTCATTGGTACAGGTCAGATTGAAGCATTGGGGTATACGAAGTTTAATTACGTGTATAAATTGGCCAACATGAGTAATAATGATGACCAGCGCAATTACATTGAATCGTACCTGGAGAAGGGGAGTAATAAATTTAGAGTAGATGAGTCTCAGTTTTTTGGTCTTAAGAACAGAGACACCTCCTTGATTATAGATTATAAGTTTAATTTGGAAGACTACAGTAAGACCGTAGATAGCGAAACATATGTAAACCTGAATTTAGACCGTGATTTTAAAAACAGTAAATTAGATATTGAGGAAAGAAAAGGAGTAGGGCGGAAGTTCGATCACACAACTGATAATTATTACGAGGTAGAGTTTAAAATTCCTAAAGGTTCAAAGGTTACTTATGTACCTGATAACGCTATGTTTGAAAACGAGCAATTTGGATTCTCGATTAAATATGAACAAACTGCCGAAAAGATCACATTGAAAAAAAATATCTATGTTGATACTCTCATGGTAGAAGAGGCTCTTTTTGAGGAATGGAACAAAATGGTTAAAAAGCTTAAAAATGCATATAAAGAAGTGATTATCATTAAAAAAAATAAAAATGAATGATCATACGTTAATCCAGAGATAATGAGAAAAGAAATAATTGCAATTTGGAGTTTAGTTACATTTTCTGTGTTTACAAATGCTCAAAAAGAGGGAGTTACGGAAGCGTTTAACGAAAATTTTTGGGCAGAACAACCTACCCTTACAACTCTTACGGAAGAAGAAAAAAAGAGTAACGCGGTATTTTTGGCCGATTACAATGTAACAACGTATGAATATGGATCTTTTAAAGACCCTGCTTCAGGGAGAATAATTGAAGATATTTTGTTGGAGAAGGATTTAAATTACAAACGTGTAAGGTTAAATAATGACCAGGCGATTGAAAGCTTTAACAAGGTATATATTTCAATGTCTAACAATCGAAAAGTGACCAATTTAAAGGCGCGTGCTATTACAAAAGATGGTAAAGTTATCGAGTTTGATGATTCAAATAAAAAAGAGGTTGAAAATTACGAAAATTATGGACCTTTCACCATTTTTGCTTTGGAAGGTATTGAGGTGGGTAGTGAAATAGAATATACTTATTCCACAGAGGAGCCTGCGTATGGATTTTATTATTCATTAAATGTTCAAGGGAAATACCCCAAACGAGATTTTCACTATGAGATTATTTCAGAGGAGAATCTTTTATTCAAAATGAAAAGTTATAACGGGGTTCCAGATATGATTAATGATACATCGTATACTAAAGAGAAAAACAGATATGTTCTTCATTTAGAAAAGGTGGCCAAATTCAAGGATGAAGATTATTCTTTAAGCAATGCGTTAAAACAAAGAGTTGAAATAAAGCTTTTTGAGAACACAGCCAGTAAAAAGAGAAACTTTTACAGCTTTAGTGAGGCAACTAACAAAAGATCCAAAGCGCTATATGACAATCCAAATGAAAAAGAAGGAAAAAAGGAATTGAAAGCGGTTACTAAATTGATTAAAAAGCAAAAATGGGACAAGATACCTGATCAAAGGGATCAGATTATCGCTATAGAGCATTACCTGAAAAAGGAATTTGATTTTCAAAACGCGCGAGTGTTTTATGCTACTGAACAAATTGAGAATAAGACATATACTGAAAAAGGATGCTTAAGAGTGTATGCTAAAATTTTTGATGCATTAAATATTCAACATCAACTTGTTATCACATGTAATCGTTTTGATAAAACCTTTGATGAGGATTTTGAAACATACAACTATTTAGAGTCTTATTTGTTTTACTTTCCAAAGTATGATCAATTTATGGCTCCAAATAACGAGTTTATGCGTTATGGCCTTATTCCAAGTGTCTTAGCTTACAATAAAGGGTTGTTTTTGAAAACAGTTGAAGTAGGAGGAGTGAAATCTGCTTATCCAGAAACCAGAACTATAGGAGGGACCAATAGTGATGTAAATTTTGATAACATGGTGGCTGATATTGAGTTCGATGAGGATTTTGAAAAAGTAAAAGCCCATGTTAAACACAAGGCCAATGGATATAGTGCAGCGTATTTAAGACCATATATGACCTATATTGATAATGACGAGAAAAAAGATGAATTACTCGAGGAGCGCTTAAAGTCATTTGCTGATGATGCTGAAATCAGTAATATTCGAATGAAAAATGAACAGCTCGAAGGTTATATGCTTGCCATACCTTTTGAATATGAGGGTGATGCAGAATCAAGTTCTTTAATTGAGAAAGCAGGGAATAAATACTTATTTAAACTTGGATTGGTTATTGGGACACAAGTAGAAATGTATCAAGATACCGCACGAAAATTCCCTGTTGAAAATTCATATAATCATGGGTACAACAGAGTACTTAATGTAAAGATTCCGGAGGGATATAAAATCACAAATTTACAAGACATTAATATGGATTTTTCATCCTCAAAGGATGGAAAGAAAACCATGGAATTTACAAGTAATTATAAAATAAAAGATGACATTTTAACGGTTACATGTAACGAATATTATGATGAAATTTCCGTGCCCTTAGAGCGATATGAAGAATTTAGAACAGTAATTAATGCCGCTGCGGATTTTAATAAGATTACTCTTGTTTTTGAGAAAAAGAAGTAAAATTTAATATTCTAAAACTCTCGCCTTATGGTAGAGTAATCTTGTATTTGATTTGTCTAACGTATCCTGCCAACCTATATAATATTTATTCATTGGCGATAGCATCAGCTTATCAATATTTTTATGGGTAATACGCATAATTTCATCGGGATAAATAGCCTTTATTTCTTCAAAATTGAAATTTGGAAACTCAGGATTTGGGTATAAGTCTATAGCGCCAAAGAGGTGTAGAAATTCATGGGCAATCGTGGCTGGGTTTTTCTCTGTTAAAACGCAGTATTCTGGTCTTAAGCCGTTATATCCTGAATGATAAGTAACTGATGGCAGTGACTGGAAAAATCCATTTACAAAGATCATCACAGCGATATTGTCTGTTTTGTATTTATCCTGTAATGTAAGGATAAGGTGTTCAATGGAGTTTACTTTAAATCTAGAGCCTGTTTTAGCAGTGTTGGGCCGTGTTCGTTTACCCACATACTTGGCGACATGATCAGCCCAATGATTTAATCGGTTATATTCTTTTTTTCTTGTCCGGTGATTTTTACTAAATGTAAAATTTTGATTGAGGTTGAAATGTGCCCTTGTTTTTCGTTCTTCAAAAGATATTTTATTGCCATCAATATGATGAATGGTTTTTATTTTCAATTGAATTCCATTCATTTTTGCCTCTTTAGAAATCCAATCTGTAGCTCTTTTAATAGAGTCTAAGGTTGAGTTTACTGCAAATTCTGTCCATGGATAAAAATTCTTGGCATCTACAAAAACAGCAAACACAACTGCGGAGTCTTTAAGTTGTTTACAGACGTTTAAATCTTTTGATTGTGCCATAAAGTCAACGTAATTGGTCTGAACGTTATAATATTTCAACCTACACGAATACATTCCTGTTAACAGGGTTAGAATAACAATAAGCTTTTTCATGATCTCTTTTCAAGTGTAATGCAGAATCTTGAAAAAGTAACTTAACCAGCACACCTTTTTGGTTATTTATTTCGTTTAATCACAAGAAAATTTACCCATATTAAGCAGAGTAAAATGCTGATTTTTTGAAGAATAGGCCAACCTGTTTCAAAAAAATTGAGGTAGAAAATAATATTGTAAAAAGAGAGAAGACCTAGGGCTAATAACCCTAATGCGGGAGCGTTGTTTTTCCATTGTTTACTAATTTCAATTGCAACGAAAATTACAGGAAATACTCCCACTATGGAAGCGATTAAAAGTAATTCATCATGAAATTTTGAAAAAATACCAACGGTTAAACTTGCCGTGACAACCCCAGTAATTTTGACTGCGTATTTTTTTTTCTCGCTCCATAAAGTTTGATTTGCAAACCAAATAAAAAATGACGCAATCGTAATAGAAACTGCGATTAAGGCAACAATAGCAAAAAATCGCGTAATAAAGCTGTGGTGAAATAGGTCACAAAAAAAGTTTTCTGTGGGAACAAAAAGAACATGAATACACGCTGCTAAAACGTAAAATAACACAAAACTTACAGAGGATATTCTTACAATTAAGCCCATGAACAGCCGAATTTATTTTGCCGCAAATTTAAATAGTTATTTGCTAATTAGTCAAGTTGAATGAATTCCTTGACTAATTATAGCACAATATTTATGATTCGTTTAGGGACAACAATCACTTTTTTAGGGTTTTGTCCGTTTAGCCATTTTTGAGCATCTTCATGCTGCAGAACAACTTCCTCAATCTCCTTTTTATTCATACTAACTGGCAACTCCAGCTTAAATCTCATTTTTCCGTTAAAGGAAACAGGATAAATATGCGAGTCTTCTACCAAAAAAGAAGCATTAAGCTCAGGGAAAGAAGCGTGTGTAACACTTCCTTTTTCACCCATTAATGACCAAAGCTCTTCGGTAATAAAAGGAGCATATGAAGAAACAACAATTGCCAAATCCTTTAGAACAGCCCTTTTGTTGCATTTTAATTTTTGAAGTTCATTTACACAAACCATGAATGCAGAAACAGAGGTGTTGAATGAAAAGTTTTCAATATCCTCTTGTACTTTTTTAATTAAGGTATGAAGTACTTTCAATTCTTCCTTTGATGGTTTTTCATCGATAATGTTGAATACTCCTTCGGAATTGTGATACAAGTTCCAGAATTTTCTGATAAATCGACTAACACCGTCAATTCCTTTTGTGCTCCATGGTTTAGCTTGTTCTAAAGGCCCTAAGAACATTTCATACAATCTTAACACATCTGCACCATGCTCTAAAACAATATCATCAGGGTTAACTACATTAAACCAACGCTTTGACATTTTCTCTACTTCTTCATCACACAGGAATTTTCCATCCTCTACTTCAAATTCAGCATCAACAAATTCGGGTCTCCACGCTTTAAAAGCTTCTAAGTCTAATTCATCATTCTTTACAAGGTTAACATCAACATGGATTGGGGTAGTTTGGTATTTATCTTTCAACCCTTTGGATACAAACTTGTTTGTGTCATTTACTCTGTATGCAATAGCAGATGTTCCCAGAATCATTCCCTGATTGATTAATTTTTTGAAGGGTTCATCAAAACTAATATGGCCTAAATCGAATAAGACTTTACACCAGAATCTAGCGTAAAGTAAATGACCGGTTGCATGTTCTGTACCTCCGATGTAAAGATCCACCTGATTCCAATAGTCTGTTGCCTCTCTAGATGCAAAAGTACCATCATTCTTTGGATCCATATACCGCAGATAATACCATGAGGAACCGGCCCATCCAGGCATTGTACTCAGCTCATAATGGTCCCCGTTTTCAGGTTTCCAATCTTTTGCTCTTCCTAATGGAGGATCACCGTCTTCAGTGGGTAAGTATTCGTCAACCTCTGGAAGGGTTAATGGATATTTTGATTCATCCAGCAACCTCGGGATCCCGTTTTCGAAAAACATTGGAATAGGTTCTCCCCAGTATCGTTGTCTTCCAAAAATAGCATCCCTTAAACGGTAATTTGTTTTTCCTTCCCCAAGGCCTTCGGTTTCAATTTTCCAAATAGCAGTTTTCACAGCTTGTTTTACCTTTAATCCATTTAAGAAATCAGAATTAATCACTTTTCCAGATTTGGTTTCGTAAGCTTCTTTTTCGATATTTCCGCCTTCAATTACAGGAAGAATTGGTAAATTGAATTGTTTTGCAAAAGCGTAATCACGCGAATCGTGCGCAGCCACAGCCATTACGGCACCAGTACCGTACCCGGCCAATACGTAATCTCCAATCCAAATGGGCAATTCTTTTCCTGTAAACGGATGAATTGCATAAGCTCCAGTGAAAACACCCGTGACGTTTTTAACGTCTGCCATTCGTTCTCTTTCACTTTTGTTTTTTGCTGCCAATACATATTTCTCAACAGCAGCTTTTTGTTCATCTGAAGTTAACTGTTCAACATACTCATGTTCTGGTGCAATTACCATGAATGAAACACCGAACACAGTATCAGGTCGGGTTGTAAAGACCTCAAGGTTTAATGTTGAATGCTTGATATTAAATTTTAAACTGGCTCCAGTTGATTTTCCAATCCAGTTTCTCTGCATTTCTTTAAGGGAATCAGTCCAGTCTATTTCCTCCAGGCCTTGAAGTAATCGCTCTGCATACGCGGATATCCTGAGGCTCCATTGGAGCATTAATTTTCTTTCTACAGGATGCCCTCCGCGTTCAGAAAGTCCATTAATTACCTCGTCGTTTGCGAGCACAGTACCTAATCCAGGACACCAGTTAACCATTGATTCACTCAAGTAGGCCAGTCGATAATTCAAAAGGATATCCGACTGTTCTTTTTCGGATTTAGACGACCATTCTTGAGCAGAAAAAATTGGCGTTTCTGCACAGGCTGCATCAACACTTGCGTTACCCTCATTTTCAAAGATCATAATCAAGTGGTCAATACTTTCTGCTTTTTGACTTTGATTGTTAAACCACGATTTAAAAAGTTGAGCGAAAATCCATTGTGTCCACTTATAATAATTAGGATCACATGTTCTAACCTCTCTATCCCAATCAAAAGAAAACCCTATTTTATCCAATTGTTCCCTGTAGCGTTCTAGGTTTTCATCGGTTGTCACTTTTGGGTGCTGACCAGTTTGTATAGCATATTGTTCAGCAGGCAAACCGAAGGCATCATACCCCATGGGATGTAGGACGTTATAGCCTTTTAACTTTTTAAAACGAGCATAAATATCTGACGCGATATACCCTAGTGGGTGTCCAACGTGAAGTCCTGCACCCGATGGATATGGGAACATGTCTAAAACATAACATTTCGGTTGGTCTAACTTAATAGAAGTTTGGTAGGTTTTATTTTCCGCCCATTCTTTTCGCCATTTTTTTTCAACTTCAACAAAATTGTAATCCATAATATTCTTGTTCTGCATGGCAAAAATACTCATTTGGATAATTACCTTTGTAAAAAATACGATTATGAGAGTGATATTAATGGTTTTACTAACAATAGCATTGTCTTCTTGTGCAGAACTCTTTCATGTTGTGAATGAAGTCGCTAACGCTCAAGAACAAGTAGTGACCGATTTTGATATTGCAAATGGATTAAAAGCCGCATTAAATAAGGGCGTGGAGAAGGAGGTTAAAAAATTAACCCTGGAGGATGGGTTTTTAGCAAATACGATGGTAAAAATATTGCTGCCTAATGAGTTTAGTGAAGCTGAAGCTAAACTGCGTAAAATTGGTTTAGGAGCATTACCAGATCAAGGACTAAAGTTAATGAATAGGGCGGCAGAGGATGCTGTTAAAGAAGCAACATCAATTTTTATAGATGCAATTAGTAATATGAGCTTTTCTGATGCGCGTAAAATATTAATGAGCCACGATAGTTCGGCAACAAAGTACTTGGAGAAAGTAACAAGAGATTCATTATATGCCGAGTTTTACCCTGTGATGGAGCAATCTTTTGGAAAAGTGGGCGCAGATCAAGCCTGGACAGCTATGGTTTCTAAATACAATAAGCTTCCGTTTGTAAAAAAGGTGAATCCAAATATTAAGGATTATGTTACGAATCAGGCGCTAAATGGAGTTTTTAAGATGATTAAAATTGAAGAAAATAAAATCAGAACCAACCTTGGTGAACGAACAAGTGATTTACTAAAGCGAGTTTTTGCCTTGCAAGACAATCAGTGAGGTTAATTATTTTTTAATATTCTTTTTATATAAGACTTCCCAAACAGTTTAAAAGCTAATCGAGTTGGGTTGACCCACCAAGGCTTAAAATTGTACCCTTTTTTAAGTATGCTTTTTGCTATAATTTCAGTTGCTTGATGAGGTTCCATGACGGGCGCTTTGTCAAATTTTTTGGTAGGGGCAATCATTCTGGTTCTCACTAAGGGTAAATAGATATTGCTACAAGTAACGCCTCTTTTGTTTAACTCTGGCTGGATGGATTTAAGCCACGTATGAAAAGCTCCTTTTGAGGCCTGATAGGCAGACCAAAAAGGCATTGCAGGAAGCAATACAAGAAATGAAGAAATATTAATGATTTGACCATTCCGCTTAGAGATTTCTGGTAAAAGTTTTAATACCAACTCAATTGGCGCATAGTAATTTAAGTTCATAGTTCTTGTAAAGTCGTGAAACCTATCAAGAGAACTGTAAATTGATCTTCGAATGGATTTGCCAGCATTATTCACAAAAACATCAACTCCTACGTCCTTGGATTTTAAATATTTAAACACATCATCAATTGTTGATTGATCCCGAAGATCTCCAGGAATATATGAGGCGTTGCCTCCATTTTTTTTTATGATTTCACAAACCTCTTTTAGTTTTTCAGAGGTTCTTCCCATCAGGACAAGATTGGTGTTTTTAAACGCGAGTTTTTCAGCAAGTAGTCTTCCAATACCAAATGAAGCACCTGTAATAAGGACTGTCTTATTGTACAATTTTTGCTCAAGATGTTTTTGGGAAACACTAAATTTTGGATACAAAATTCTATGAAGCATTATTGTAATGAGTTTAAAGTTTGACGAAATTAGGAAAGGAAATGGCTATAACCACAAAAAACATGTATTTAATAATAAAAATCGACTATTGAATATGAATGTTTTAAATAGGGGAGTCGTATTAGGTCTTGCTATGTGAGATAAAAAACACTTAAAAAGGAAAATTTAATGATAAATGTAACTTTATGAGTGATTTAGCGTTATAATTTATAGTGTTACTTAAAAATGAGTCTTCTATTAAATCCTGACAGATAAATTGAAGATAAAAATATTAGGCCGGCTTGATTACCCGGCCTTTATTTTTACTCAAATGTCAATAGCTGAGGCAATTTAAAATTTAATGGCTTTTTTTGATATCTCTGAATAAGAAAAATGTTTTGGACCCATTTTAATTGCTGTACTTTTCATACTATCGAAAAGGTGTTTATTTTTGAAAACTTCACAAAAGGTATCCATTATTTCTTCTTCAGTTCCATTATATAGCCATTTGCAATTTCCTCCTAAGTCTATGTGATCTATGCCATGCCATTTTCTAAAAATTCCGGGAATACCAAGCCCTATAGATTCTTCCCATAAAACAGAATGGGTGCCAGGAAATATTGTTAAATCAGCAGCTAATAGAGTATATTTTATTTTGTTTGCTTTAATCCATTCAAAATAAATTATATCTGATCCCTGTAATAAAGAAGATATTTCTTGTTCCATTTCGGGGACAGGTTGACCAAATAAAATAAATCTTATAGACTTGAATAGAGGGTCTTTTTTTAATTTATTATAGCACTTAATGAGTAAATGAATGTTTTTTCTATCATCGAGTTTACCACCAGATATTATAACAAACTCGTTATTTTTTATATTAAGTTCTTTTCTAGCATTTTCTCTTAATTTTTGATAGTCATGTAAGTTTAAGTCACTATCATCAACACCAAAAGGCAAAAAATGAATTTTTTCTTCTCTTATTTTATACACATCCACAAAAAAATCTTTTCTTGTAGGTAATGTTGCAAAATATTTTTGAATGCCATGATCGGCTTTCCTAATTAAATAACCATATAACCCTTTGTGTAATAAGTTTTTTGAAATCCAAGTTTTTGCACTGTTGAAATAATCAGTGTGAGAATCCGCAAAAACCTTAATGTTTTTGTTTTTTGCATATCTTACAACCTTAATAAGGTCCCAAAACTGGCAACCATGAATAAAAATAAGATCAGGATTGAAATTTTTTACTTCTTCAAGTGTTCCTTCATATTTTCTGACTTTTTTACCGAGGAAAGAGGGTAAATATTTTGAGTAAGCTATTCTTACAATTGGAATGTCGTCCTTCGTTCGATATTTACTTGGTTTAACATATCCTAATTGTTTATTTGGCAAATAGGTTTCGGTTGAGGCTAGGATCTTTACTTGATGACCATGAAGTTGATGAAATTTTGTGAGTATGTTCTCTTGATACCCATAGTCATCAATATAAAAGTTGGCCAAACAACAATGTAAAATCCTCATAGAGTATTTTTTAATTTTATCGGCATGTTACGAACTATTATGTGCTTATTTCTTTTTTTCAAATATGGGATTTTCATTAAGAAATACATGTAGAATAGTATACATAAATATAGAGAAAAATATTCCTACGATTACATTTACAGTAAATAAATCAAAGCCAAATCCCCGGTAGAATCCAAGGATGTAAGTAAAGGCAAAAACAAGACCTGGCATAATTGGAGAGAACTTGTTTTGTATTATGGATTCATACATTCGCCTGAATAAAAAGTTTAGTACTAAAAGAATAAAAC
Organism: Flavobacteriales bacterium; assembly: GCA_002722245.1. Lineage (GTDB taxonomy): Bacteria > Bacteroidota > Bacteroidia > Flavobacteriales_C. Next base: position 159,748 of record PBLA01000003.1, read on the forward strand.
CGATGACAATTATTCCTGCAAAATGGAAATTCCAAAATGACTCGGCGTATACATTAATAGGCAAAGACCCTCCAATTCCATAAAATCCAGGATCTTCAATTTTTGTAAATACAGATGTCATATTTAATGGTTTCTCATCAAATAGAGACCTGGGTATTGGTACGAAAAGAAGTTTAAAATAAGAAGCGCCATAACTTATTAATGAAGAATCGTGTTGAGCAAGAGACATTGCCTTGATGGAAACATAGGTTGTTGTAGGAGCTTCAGAAACAGTAAATAAGAGGCTTCCAACATTAAAGTCTTTTAATAGGTCATCGACATATTTATATGCCAAAAGAGGGTTGGAGATATCATATCCTCCAAAACCTCTCAAAATAGTCATAATGAGGAGGGAGTATATTAATATAATGATTGAAAGTAATGAAACTAAAATTTTTTTAAGAGAGAAATTAAATGTTTTGTAATTTTCAAATACGTTCTCAAATAAGATTATAGGTATAATCATAAATACGGCTTCTCTTTTTGATTCATAATTGGTTGCAACAAAAAGAAGAAGAATTATGACATAGATTAGGAATCGTAGTTTTACTTTGTGCTTAGCTAACTCATAAAAAATGATAATTGATGCAATAGATTTTGGGATTGTTGAGAAATCCCCGTTTCCTCCAATTATAGCAAGATCAACCTTTAAAATGGAGAAGAGTAAAATAAGTAAAAAACAAAAAGATATTTTTTTAAAATTAAAACTAGTTTGTTTTTTAGGTTCAATAGGTTGGATACTTTGTGAAGGTAATATTAACATTGAAATGAATGAGCAGAGCGCGATATAGGCGTATGGAATATTAATGTCTTTGAGCAATTTATAGGATGTTGATCGATACTGGTAAACCTCTAAAAGAAGATTGTTATTCAAGGAATAGGCGCCCATAAAAATGTTTAGATTAACATAAAAAACCAAGAGAAAGCTTGGAGATAAAAAAAACATCCATTTTTTTTCAAAATCTTTTGAAATTTTAACAGCAAAAACAAGCTGTCCAAGAAACAATATGTGCGCCCATTTAAATGTAAATTGATCAGAGACAAAAAGCAAAACAATGATCAATAAAACAGAATAAATACTGTATAAAATTCTATTTAAAGAAAAGTGATTCATTCGCTCTCAATGGATATTCTTTTTAGTTTAAAGAATGAATATAAACCCAATAATATGGTAAATAAGATGTAGAGAATAATTTGGTTAATGAACACAAGCAGTAAAGTGATAATTGAAATTACAGAACATAGAATAATTATTTCTTGGCCTTTAAATTTTGCAATTACTGTAATAGTAAATGCTAAAAATAGCATAGAACTAAAAAAAGCAAAAGCGCCTGACTCATACCCCATGTATTGTAAAAAAAGTAGAATAAATGCAACATTCATGATAGCTGAAATAATGGACACCTTAGCAACAGAAAAGGTTTTTTTTTCTGCTACTAGTGAGTAGTTGGAAGAATAATAAAAGGGGAGGAAAATATGTGCGATTGCAATAATTGGAATTATTGAAAGTGAGCTAGAATATTTCTGGAAGTATTCTAAAATTACATATTCTGCAAAAAGATTAAGCATTATAAATCCGAAGCATCCACAAATTAATGTAAAATAGATATAGTACCGTAGTTTTTTAGTTTTATCATCTGCGCTTTTAGCTTTATAAATTTGCGGTTCTAGATAAACGTTTGCTCCTTGAAAAGCAAAACTTAAACTGCTTGCAACCGAGAAACCAAAAGTATATATCCCAACATCTTCGAGGGTTAAATATTTCTCAAAGATAAATCGGTCTACGTTTCCTAAAAGGTTATTTGCAATGGTATGAAAAACGAAGGGCCAACAAAATAAAATTAAAAATTTAAATGTCTTAGAATTGAATCTGAAATTTATAAGGGATTTAAATTCATTTATATTAATCAAAACCGTTATGATTAAGGCGAAAAAAACACCCAATAAGTAGCTTAGGTTATTTTTTAATAGTAATGCAAGTCCAATTACAATTATAAATTTTAAGATTTGAAAAACCACTTTGAGTTTTAAGTAGTTTTTATGTTTTTCTGAGGTTCTTTGAATATTAAGAAGCAATTGCATTAAGTTTATAATCGATATATTAAAATGTAGAATAAAAAAGTTTGGGAATATTGGTATACCAAATAGTTCATTCACTCCAATTAATTTGAAAACAATTAATACGAAGAAAATAAGTACTTGAAGAGCAATGACTGAACTTATTATGGTTTCAAGGAAGTTTTCATATTTTTCTTTCTCATGATAAAACCGAAGGATTGCTCTATCGAAGCCCAACATTGAAAACATTGGAAAAATTAATTCAGAGGCGACAAGTAATCCAATTGTTCCAAATTCGGAAACAGGAAGAAAAAGTGGTAGTAATAAAATTAATGCTCTATTTAGACCTTTTGCAACAGCTTCAATCCCACCATATTTTAGAATGTTTTTAAGCATTAATTTGATCTAGCTTTTTTAAATCATTCTTAAGCTTAGAGGAGATTAATAAAAATGTGAGGATAATTATAAAGAACAATGTTCCACCTATACCTCCGTAAATTATCGGATTAGCTGACTTTTCTTCTAATGGCAGCATAGGTCTATCAAGGACATTAAGTACATCGTTTGTTTCTTGGTGAGTAAATTTCGCTATTTCAAGATTTTTGATGTTAATTGCATACATTGTGTTTAATATTTCAATTTCTCGTGCTAACCTAAGTTCATCCAAACGATATTTTTTTCGCACAACAAAGTTGTTTTGATCGGATAGTGAAGCTAATTGTTCTTCTTTAACAAGTAAGATTGATTTGATGGAATCACTCTTGTTTGTTAAGATTGAAATGATAGAAAGTTTTTTTTCAGATGTTCTCTTTTCATAAAAGCTTTTTACAGCGTTTATAAAAAGTCTTGAAAATTGATAGGTCACTTCTTCATTATTCATCGATACATTGTGTTTAATCACAGATGTTTTATTTGAAATATCAACACTTAACCTTTTTCTTTTTATTTCAAGATAAATCTCATTAATTAATTTGGATTCATATAGGGATAAAGAATCTTCATTATTTGATACGATACGAAAGGTCTCATTGTAAATTTCTTTTGGTTCTAGCTGAGGCAAACCGATCGAATCCAGGTACAAATTAACATACAACTTGTTTATACCGTCATCATTAACCTGAGAGAACAAGGTTTTGTAGATTATTTTTTTTGAAACAGCTAACTCAGCTATGTTTTCAGGAGTCATTGAGCCTCCTCCTCCTCCCAAATCAAATCCAAATGACTCTGCTAAACCTAAATATTGATTTAATCCCGAACCACTTCCTGAGTCTAGAAATAAAGAGAAACTTGATTTATACCTTGTTTTTTTTATACTGGAGAATGTAACTCCGAGTAAAATACCGATAATTGAAAAAGTTAAAATTACTTTCAGATTACGCTTTAGAATCGATAAATACCTAAAGAAGATGAAACTAAAATTATGAACTTCACTTTCCATAACAATTAATTAAAAGCTTGTTGTGTTAGAACAAGTAAAGTTAAAATAGCAGTTGCTTTAATGGTTACATTTTCAATTACAGAATTCCAATCAACTTTTTTTCCTTTTTCTCTTTCTGTTCTTTTTATTTTGCTTTGTACGATGATTTTATCACCTGACTTAACCTTTGGTCTTAACAATCCGTAAAATTTGCTTTCCTTTACAATTCCGTTCGATCCAACAACGTAAACACTTCTTTTTTTGGCTTCTTTCGAGTAACCACCGCCATATTTTTTAACATAATACCCCGCCCGATGGTTTCTGTTGTAGGGAGAGCTAATTGTATTGTTGTTTGGATTTACATTCTTATAACCTATTGCACCAGAGATAGAAACGATATTTGAAGATTTTGGTATTGAAATACTATCACCTGGATTTAAATAATAATTATATTTTGATTTTGGATTTTTCAATGCATGATTTAGGTTCATTAAAATTAATCCTAAACTATCTTGATTTCTTTTAAGTTGAGCCCCTTCAAGAAAAGCCCAGCTTGTTATCCCTCCGGCTCTTTGAATTACCTCAGTAATTTTTTCATTTGAACCATTTAATGTATACTTCCCAGGATGTTTAACTTCACCCGTTATCACTACACTTTTTTGCCCAACAAACCTGGGAAGAGATCTAAAGTTAACAATATCATTTGGGGCCAATAAGAAGTCTTGATCCTTAGGAAAGGAGAGATTAATAATTTGAATATAGGAATTATTCGAGTCCTTTTTCGCATAAAGAACTCGTTCAACCTCAATTTTATCAAAATCAGCTTCCATTTTAAAACCGCCAAATTTTAAAATAACGTCTTTTATGGTTAACCCTTCAGCAAATAATGTAGTTCCTGTTTTACGAAGAGCTCCTCGAGCAGTAACTTGATTTTCAAAATTTAGTTTAGTCTTATCAAAAATTATAATGGAATCGTTTTCCTTTAATACTAAATTGGCATTTGAATTCGGATTATTGACGGCTTCCTTTATATCAATCGTTCTTGAAGACAAACTTAAATCATTGTTTGTTCTAATTAATTGCGCATGCTCTAAATAAGAATGGTTGTTCAAATTACCCGCTAATTTTATTAAATCGTTCACTTTCATTCCTTCTTTAAAAGGATATTCACCTTCTACATTAATAGCACCTGTAATCTTAACTAAACCATAGACAATACTAGAAATTTTAAGCACTTTAATTTGATCGCCATTTCCAATAATTAAATTATTATATTCAGGAGTATTTAGTTTGTAACGTTCAAACACCCATTTATTTCCTACTATTCTTTTAATGTTTATACTTTCTTTGTTTGCATATACAGAGAAACCACCAGCTATTTTTATAATATCCGCTAGCTTGTCGTGATCATTTATCTCAAATTTTCCGGGTCTTTTGACTTCTCCTTTAACATCCACTACTCCTCCTTGAGTTTTTACAACGATATAATCACCATCTTGAAGAAATACATCTGAAAACTCTGAAGGGTTTAAAATAAACTTGTAGAGGTCCAATAGTTGTACAACTTTATTTTCTCTTCTTATTTCAATTGACCGAACTGTTCCAAGTTTTGTTACTCCCCCGGCTAGAGAAAGTAAATTGAAGGCTGAATTAATTCCAGGGACAGAATATGTCCCGGGTTTTTTTACTTCACCCACGATATTGATAGATATAATTTTCGAGTAGGTAAGATTAATAGATATTTTTGAAGATTTTAGGTTATAAATTTTAGAAAATCTTGATTTTATAACTTGTTTAGCTTCGCTAAATGTTAATCCTCTAAGATTGATTCTTCCAACAATTTTAGGGGTAATATTTCCAAACTCGTCAAGTGTGAATTCATTGCTAAATTCTGATTGACCCCAAATGGTGATACTAATGTTGTCTCCAGGACCAAGTAGATAATTTCCAGGAGGATTCATTCTGAAACTATTTTCCTTTAAGGTAAAATAACCTGAGTTGAAGTATTCTTGACCAAAAACTTCAGGCTTTTTAATTGGTTTTATTAATTCTGGGGACTTAATTACTTGTTTTTTTACTAATTTTTTATCAGAAGTTGATGAAATCTTTTTCGTTGTTTTGTCATCAACTTGTGTTGAGTTAGTATTTAACATTTCAGCTTTTGCTCGATCTATTTCTGATTGTGAAACTCCAAACTTTTTCAAATCACTTTCTGACCTTATCCCCAAATTTTTTGCTTGATCTAGTGGATTTTGAGCAAATGATAAAAAAGAGATGAGCGAGAAAATAAAGGAAAATTTATACATTTTCTTCAAATTGGATATAATTTGGCAAATATAGTTTTTTCTTTTAATTTGAAAAGTTGCTTCATTCAGTTGAATATAAGCGTATTTTTGTAATCATTTTTTAAAATAGGGGGACAGGATGAAAATTTTCATAAATGCATCAAATATTCATGTTGGTGGAGGAGCTCAGGTTGCATTGTCCTTTATTAATTTTTTGTTTAGATACGATTGTCATGAATTTATAATTGTTATCTCTTCAAAAATCAATGATCAGTTAAAACATGAAAAAATACCAGAGAACGTTAAACTTGTAAAACTGGATTTTGGAATAAAAGAGTGGCTAAAAGGGAAAAGTAAAATTTTACATAAGTTGGAGAAAAACATAAATCCTAATGTTGTTTTTACCATATTTGGCCCTAGTTATTGGACACCGAAATCGCCTCATTTAATGGGTTTTGCAATGCCATGGCTCATTAATCCTGGCTCAAAAGCGTTTAGTGAACTTGGCACTAAAAACTGGATAAAGAAAAAGCTTCAGAATACTATTAAAACTTACTTTACCAAGAAGAACACCTGCACATTTGTTGTTGAAACCGAAGATGTAAAACAAAGACTGAAACAGTATTTTAAAGTGCCGCTTGAGAATACTTGGGTTGTGGACAACACGTATAATCAACATTTTAATAACGTAGTAGTTCAACCCACTAAACAGAGTGAGTTTTTCGAGCTAATTACCATTACCGCAAATTATCCTCATAAAAATCTTAAAATTATAAAGAAGGTCATTCCAATTTTAAAATCTCGTGGATTAAAAGTTAGGTTTACGCTAACCATTCCATCTACTGATTTTGAGAATATGTTTGGAGGCGAAAATGAGTATGTAAGAAATTTAGGTCCGATTTCGTCAAAGGATTGTCCTAAATATTACAATCAATCAGACGCGTTGTTTTTGCCAACTTTATTAGAGTGTTTCACAGCTTCATATCCTGAGGCGATGGTAATGAAAAGACCAATTTTAACATCGGATTTACCATTTGCTAAGCAAATTTGTAAGGAAGGTAATGCTCTTTTTTTCGATCCGTTAAATCCTGAAGAAATAGCTAATCAAATTGAAAATTTGGTTAATAATGATCATCTCTATGATGAGTTGGTTAAAAATGGTTTGAAGCGAGTAAAAGAATATATGACGTCGGAACAGAGGGCAGAGGCTTATATTTCAATACTTGAAAAGTTGGGTCAAAAAGCCTAATCGAACTTAGGTTTCAATTACTTTTCTGAATTTACTTGCCATTTGCTCAATTGTACATTTATTGGAGTAATGTTGGAAAGCATTGTTTCCTAAACGCTTACTCAGTTGGATATCATTACAAAGCGTGGTTAAAGCGTTTTCCAAACTACTTTGATCATGATCACAAAGCAGCCCATTTTCATCATGGATAATGTTTGATATTTCACCACCGCTTATGGCATTTTTACTTGTTACAAAAGGTACACCGTAACCCATGCTTTGTAAAACTCCAAGTCCTGCTTGTCCAAATGATAAAGAACAAATGGCTGATTTGTAATGATTTTGGAGAATCATTGTATCGGTTATTTTGCCTAGTAGTTGAACCCTCTCTTCAATATTTAATTCCTTAATTAGGTTTGAAATTGATTCTAATTCTGATCCTGAACCAATAATTTTAAATTTAATTGACATTGGGATATTGGAAATAGAATTGGTAAAAGCTCTAAGCATTAAATCTAGCCGTTTTCGTTTATCTAACGAACCAACAAACAGGATGGAATTTTTATTTTCTTCTAAATAACAGGGAACTCTGTTTTCAATATGAAATGTATTGTTACAATAGGTATAATTAGGACTTGTAAATCCTAGAGTTTTCATTTCTTTTAATCCAGCTTCTGTATAAAATATAGTTGGCTTATTTCTTAAAAAGTATCCTCTTAACTTGTTGGCAAACTTATTTTTGGAAACGATAATACCCCACCATGCGAATTTTGATGACTTAGGATGAAAAAATGAAATAAGGACATTATTGATCCACTGAATATCCATCATGGTGATTATAACGTCGTAGTTCCCTTTTTTTACTTCTTTCTTTACTCCTTTTTGAATATAAAATTTTGATATTCTTTTTAAAGGAGCAATGATTTCTTTGTATCTATCTTCGGGTAAAATACTTTCTTTTCCTGAATGTAAAACGGTAACATCATATTGCTCGGCCAATTTGTTGTAAAGTGGCTTTCGATAATGAAGTATTGTATTTTGAAGAATAAGGATTCTTTTCATCATAAATCAAGGATTAAAGATAGTTCATTTAAAACCTTGAGTAAATTGTCTTTAAATTTTTTGAGAATAACTCAATGGAAGTATTTGCTGCTGATTGAATAAAGTTTTCGCGTAAAAACTGATTGCGTTTGGTTTGAGATATATTTAAATTATCCAGCACAGAGGTTAATGTTTCTTCGTGGTAAAACCATCCTATTTTCTCGTTTTCAAATTCCTTAAAATGACCTGATCTAGGAGCGATAATAGGACAGGTAGCACTAATGCAATCCAATAAAATACCGCTCGGTCTGAAATCAACGTTTAAATCAGGAAAAAAACAATAATCCGCAAATTGTAAAATGGACTGATATTCCTCTTGAGAAGGTCTTTTTTTATGGAACTGTATGTTTGGGGTATTGACTCTTTTGATTTCATTATGGAACACATGAAATTGTAAGTTTTGTAGATTTTGATCATTTATTTTTAGTAAAGTATGATCAACAAATAGTTTGGATTGTCTCCCCAACAGAACAATATTAATCTTATTAGATGGGAACGGAACAGGAGTTCCCTTAAAAGATTGTTTATTTATATGATTATAGTTCATGTGAGGGATCCAGGTTGTGTTTTTGTTGTAACCAAGTTTGTCCATTTCATCCTTTATTTTTTTCGTTAAGCATATTAGTTGAGGCTTAAAAAGCTTAACAAAAACGGCAAAAGGAATTGTTTTTATTCCTCTTTTCATTAGTGCAGGGACATTATTATGGACAACCATGGTAAAATGTTTCCGAAGGAAAAATGGAAAAAACAGTAATGCAAGAGAGGGGAAAATGTAATTTTCAAACGCCAAAATCGTAAGGTTTTTCTTACTGTTGAATAATAGTTTAGAAAAAATTAAAATTATACGAATAGCCCAATTAAAATTCTCATTTCGAATTGCTTTTGATGGAATCTCGCTAGTTTCCAGTAATAAATAATGCGATTGATGTCCAATAAAATTGTGAATATCATATTCTGCAGGGATGGCTTGAATAAATGATTTGTTAAAATTCAAGTGGCTTGAATTTTTACTTAAAAAGTCTATAAGCGTTATTTCACTCAACATTTCGTATTTTATTGTAACAAAAAGAAATCCCTACCATTATGCCTCCGAACAATTGTAATTTAGCTGAGAAAGCAATTAGGTAAAAGGGGATTAACCCGATACCAATAATAGTCACAAAAGATGAAGACTCTTTATTTAAAATTTGATTTTTACCATATTGCATGAAATTTTTAATCATCAAAAAAATTAAGCTTCCATAAAACATTAGTGTTCCAATAAAGCCCGATTTCAATAAAAGAAACTGAATAATTCCATGAGGCTTAAAAAATTTATCCCTTAAAATCCAATCATCAGGGTAACTGGATGTGTTCATTAATTCAAACGGATATTCTTCGTATTTAGAGTTCCAATAGCTTCCTAAGCCATCTCCAACTAAAAATGACTTTAACTCCGTAAAATTTTTATGTAAAATATTGCTCATTTCAACGAATCGAACATAAGCACTTTGTGCAGAACCTTTTTGAGGGATAAACGAACTTAATTTCCAAATTGTATAATCAATAAACGTTGGATTTAAATAAGCTATTCCCAGTATTGCGACACCTGCGAAAACAGCAATTAAGGGAAGGTATTTTGCTTTGCGAATGGCAATAAGATACAATACTATCGCAAGGGCCGTTATAACCATTCTGCCTCGAGATGCCGAGAGAACCAAGAGGCTAAGTGCTAGTACAAGTCCAGCTGATGAATAAAAAAAATATTTTTTTTCCGTGAATAAGTGAATAAGGTAGCATACAATAAAAATGATGAGATAAGACCCAGTACCTGTTTTTAGAGTATATAATTCTTCTCCATTCAATAGAACGATAGATGTACCAATAAGAACAATAATCTTGGACAAGAAAATTATTGTCATTAATGGAAAGACTATTTTGAAATACGATTTATGGATCAACAAATAAGCAGCTAAACCAAAACCAACGATGTAATTGAAAAAGAAACGGAAATCATTAATAAAGCTCAGTTTATATTGATAATTTAAAGAAGCAACACCCACAATTGTTGATAAAATCATGAGACCAATAAATACTTTGGAAAACAGATTACCGACAATTACTTTACGGTCTTTGATAGCTTGATAAATTACCATCCCAAACAGCCATATACTTAAAATTTTAGTCAGTGTTTGTCCAAAAAATGTAACGGTATAAATCGAGTAGAATTGTAGGTTTTCCTGAGGTTTAAATGGAAAATCGTCGAATAAAAGAAGAATAGTAATGAAAAATAAGGCGCCTTGATGAAGGGATCGAACGCTAAGCCCTATCCCAAAAAGTAAAATACCATAAACCACATATTCTGAACCAAAATATTGATTAAAAAATATACCAACGTAAGCTATTGGCAGGATATACCAGTATTTTATGGATAATACGCTATCCATCAATTGAATCTAATAGTTGCTCCACGGGAGAGTGTTTAATCGGATTATTGTTTTGATTAAAATGATTTTTTATTCTTTTTTTATGCTCTTCAAAAGAACAGAGCATATTGTCTAGTTTTTCATGAAGTAAAGGAGTTTCTTCCATTTCCAAAACAAAATCCTCAAGGCCAAAATGAACTAATTCCCTTCTTACTTTAGGCTGATAATTTAATCCCACAAAAGGGATTTGATGCTGTAATGATAAAACGGCGAAATGATAGCGCATTCCAACATTCAAATCCATTGATTTTATCAAGTGTATGAAATCGTTAATATTACTTTGATAAATATGTATCGGAGCGTCAATAGTTGAAAAATGTTTTTTTATAAATAAATAGTCTTTGCCACCCGTTTCTTTCTGAAAAGCAAAAAAGTGAGGTTCTAACCCTTTTTCATGTTTTAACCACTGAACAAAATTCTTAAGATCTTTTATAAAATGCTCATTTTTTTCATTATCGTGAATAATATAGTTAAAGTAATCGAAGAAGTTGAGTCCTATTTTTTTGGGGTTTTTCAAAGAATCGTTTTGAGAAAATATTGGTGCGTAATAGGATAAGTCCTCTCCGAGAATAACTTTATTTTCAGGCACCCCAATACGGATTAAAAATTTCTTTGATTGCTGATCTCTCACAAATGAATAACTTGCTTTTGAGAAAATATTTTTAAGGCAAAACAGACCAATTTTTGAATGAACCTCCCCTATGCCGACCCCTGCGTTAATGAATTTTTTACCTCTTAATTTCATTATGCAACACACCATATATTTTATAGCAATGGAGATTGGTTTTCGAGTATCTAATTCGAAATATTGAGTTCCACCTCCAATAATAATAATATCCATTTTGAAGGCGGTTTTTAAAACGAACCAAGTATTCAAGAGAAAGTTAATGCGTTTATTCTTGTGTTTTTTATCAAAAAAAATCAAGGGTTGTGCATCTAAATTATACTTGTACTCTTTATTTTTAATAGTATAAAAAAGGTTGAATTTTTGCGAATGCAAGTCCAGAATTTGGATGAGTGATTCAAAGATTAAATCATCACCAAAGTTATTAGCTCCATAATACCCCCATAATAACAGGTTCTTTTTTTTCACTTTACTATTTTTTTGATTCCATTTTTTTTGCGTTCCAAATAATGGAAATTCTTGCTATTCTTAATTTTTTCATACTTCTCTTTATTTCGATATTTCAACACTTTAGCGGGATTACCTCCAACAATTGCAAGTGGTTCAACATCTTTTGTGATTACACTTCCCATTGCAACAATAGCTCCTTCACCAATTGTAACACCTGGACTTACATTTACATTTACCCCTATCCACACATGATCATGTATAATAACCTCTTTATGAAAATCAATCTCATCATAAGGTAAACTCACTTCAGAATCGTAATTATGATTAACTGACCATATCGTAGATCTTGGGCCAATGATGACATTATTTCCAATAGTAATTTTTCCATGCCCGTACCAGTATGAATCAGGTCCCAAATAAACGTTCTCACCAAAAGAAATACGTTGGGCACCAAAAAACACACCAGTTTTGATGATTGAGCCACCACCAACATGTTTAAACTTAGGCCTCTTTTTGGCGATGAGCTGTTTAATTAAATTCAGCTTTCCCATATAAACTCTTTTTAGTTTTAGACAAAACTAAAACAAAACCAACAACACGAACGATTAGAAGAGAAATTACAGCGCCCATAGCGCCATAGAGCGGAATAAGAGTGATACAACCAATCAAACCAACTATAAACTGGATAATTGCCTGGATACCAATAAACTGTACTTTCCCCTCTCTGTAAAAAATGAGCGCAATATTATTGGAATAAAAGGAAATCAAAGTAGCAAGGATAATACACGGAAAAAGAGGGAGACTATTTTGGTATTTCGATCGAAAATAAAAGTTTACCACCAAATAAATGGTAAGGTAAAAAGCTAGAGCAATAGGGATGGATAATTTTAATGATCGTTTAATTTTTGAGAGATAAAATTTCAAAGATTTTGACGCTTTTAAAGTAGCCACCTCGGGCAGCAAAACTTTTGTTAATGAATTAGTAATGATGGGCAATACAAAACATAATGTAAACGCACCCGAAAAGTAAGCTCTTTCCTCCTCTGCTATCTGACCGGTTGTAATAAAATACGTTAGAGCGAAAATTTCTATTCGAGCAAGATTGTTCAATAAAAATTCTTTTACAAAAATCCATTTTGTATGGTTAAAAAGAGTAGAAAAGGGGAGGGTAGATGAATATTCAAAAGGGCCTATTTTTCTTAAATAAAGTATGCCCGTTACAACTAAATTGAGCACATTAGCTGCCAAAAGCGAAACAACCACATTTTTGATACTGGGTTTGTCAATCCAGAAAAGAGAGAAGGTTATAGCAACTAATAAAACATTTCGAATAGGAACGACTAATGCAACATAATCAAACTTCTTACGCGATTCAGCAGGAGATTTAAAACTTTCTGTAAACCCAAAAGTGAGGCCACAAAGTAAAACAACAAATTCAACAAAAATTCCTACAAAAAGATAGTGAGCGATAATTAATCCCAACATGATTAATGAAAGAACGATTTTCGTCTTCCAAAATAATCCTAAGTAGTTTTTGTATTCATTTTCGTTTGTGAGGTTAGAGGTAAACGCGGTAAAGGACTTATTGATTCCAAGTGTAACGTAGAAGGGAACATATCCAGCAAGCGCATAAAGATAAGAGTACTGTCCAAACTGTTTTGTAGACATAAAATCCATTAACAAGAATGTAAAAACCATGTACAAGCCTGCGCTAAAAAATCTTGAAGCAACAACTAAACCGAAGTTTTTAACCGTTGTGTTATTTTTAATTTTATGAATTAAGGAGTTCATCAAATTTTGCCACTATCACAATGTGACGTTTTTACCGTTGTAAAGTTGTTTCGTAAATAGAAAAACAACTGCAAAAAAGGCCCACGCAAAGAAAAAGCTAAAACAAGAGTAAAGGCTTACAATTAACCAGGTGGGATATACTTTGTATTTAACCAATTGATCTGGACGATCAATGAGTCGAACAGGAGACGTTAACCCGATTTTTTTTGAATTAAAAAAACTCAATTGATCCTGGATTTGATAATATTCCTTTTCTATTCGTTTTTGTTCTATTCGTTCAGAATATTTAATGTTTTCCCTCTCTGAAAGCCCAACTAACTCTGCTTTTAAAGCTAGGGAGCGGGCATGCAGATTTTGAATGGTAGATTGGTAATTTGGGAGATAATCATCTGTCAAAAAAGATAAGCCACATGAGACGAGTTGTTCAACAGTCATGACCGATATTGATTGGTTATCGTGTATAAACTCTATCATAGTGAACCCACCTTTTTTTTCGTATATATCAAGCGATTTTAACAAAACCTCATTTACCTTATTTAAGGAATTTTTTTTGTTAAATTCTGGTGTGTTAGAGGTAATAATTGAGATTTCAGAAAAATCACTTTTATGAATTATGTGATTAATGAGCAAATCAATTTTTTCATCTACTTTACATTCTGTTAATAAGGTTTTTTCCAATAGTTTTTTTGAGGTAAACAATGTTTTTATTTCATCAAATGATACACTAGTATAGTCAGAATTTACAGAGAAATGTTTGGTTAAATAAGGATTCTCCATGGCCACGCCATTTGACAACAGTGCTTTTGAAACATAGGAACCGTCGGGTTTGAAGTAATACCCTAACACACCTCCCAATAGTGTAATCAATACAATAGGAATCAATACTTTTTTTAAGGCTTTTATAGCAAAGGAAGCCACTCGCTTGATCTCATCAAATAAAAATTCCTCTTTCATAAAACAAACCTACAAGGTTAAAATGCAGGCGCAAAGTTAACTCAATATTAATTATTTTCCACATTTAATAGTTTTAGAGTAACTAATTATAGTTAATTTTAAAAATGTTATGATCAACATATTTAGTAAATCTTTTCAGCAATCAGAGCACATTAGAACTAAAATGTCCACCAACCCCATTTATGAGCAAATGGTTGATCAGGTTGTTCATATACTCATTGAGTGTTTAAAAAGCGGTCAAAAAATTCGTTTTTGCGGTAACGGCGGTAGCGCTGCGGATGCGCAGCATATTGCAGCAGAATTAAGCGGGAGATTTTACATTGATCGCCCGCCATTGGACACAGAAGCTTTGCACGTGAATCCCTCTTATGTTACTGCAGTTGCTAATGATTATTCTTTTGACAGTATTTATGAAAGAATGGTTGTGGCGCAAGGAAAAGTTGGAGATGTTTTGGTAGGAATATCTACGTCAGGAAATTCTAAAAATGTTCTTTTGGCTATGAAAAAGGCAAAAGAAATAGGGATGAAAACAGTAGCGCTCACTGGAGAGGGAGGGGGTAAAATGGCTCAATATGCAGATTACTTAATTGATGTCCCGTCCAAGGATACTCCTAGAATACAAGAAGTTCACATACTTATAGGTCATATAATTTGTGAAATGGTTGAGAAAGAACTTTTCGGTCAACCCTAAAGGACATCTCTTCTTCATAATTTTGACGACCTATCCTTTTGAAACTAAATCCATATCCTTCAAGTATGTTTTTACAAAGGAATTTGTAGGATTAAGAAAAATCAATTTCATATCATATTTATAGGTTGGGGTGCCAGCACCTGTATTCTTTTACAGGAAATGCACAAAAAAGGACTCCTTCACGGAAAAAGAATTCTTTTAATTGACCCTGATGAAAAAAAAGAAAATGATAAAACATTTTGCTTTTGGGGTTATGACCATGAGGATATTGTTGAGGATTACTCAGAACTTATTACAACACGCTGGAACAAAATACAAATTAATAATGGGGAAGCTAAACCCATTGAGCCACTAAAATATGCGCACATAAAGAGTATAGACTTATATAACCATTCACGTGAACTCGTCTCACAATATGACGCAACATGGGTTAAAAGTTTTGTTTTAAATATTGATCGTAAAGAATTGTTGTGTATTCATACCAAACAAACAAATTATTATGGTAATTATGTGTTTGACAGTCGTCCCCAAAGAATAAAAGAGCCTTTGCAGAAAAAATATGCAATTTCTCAATCCTTTTACGGACTGAAAATTAAGCGTTTAAATGGGTGTTTTGATCGAAATGTCTATCGAATGATGGATTTTAGAGTCAGTCAAAGCCAGGCCACCCAGTTTGTTTATATTCTCCCATATAACGAACATGAAGCGTTAGTTGAACTTACGAGGTTCGGTAAAAATATTTTACATGTTCATGAAGCAGAAAATATACTCGATACATTTATTCATGATAATTTTGGAGCCTACACAGTCATCGGGAAAGAAAGAGGTATAATTCCAATGAATCCTGTTTTACCTGAATCCAGTAAAACAACAAATCTAATCAACATTGGTTCGCGTGGAGGTAATGTTAAGCCCAGTACAGGGTATGCCTTTAAAAATATGTACAATCAATCAAAATTTATATGCGCGTCGAATTCCTTTCAACAATCAAGTCCCCCAAAAAAGAGTCGTTTCTTGTTTTATGATCAATTGCTTTTAATCATTCTTACGCGTTGGCCAGGAAAAGGAAGAGCAATTTTTGAACGCTTATTTCACACAAACAGTCCCTTTTTTGTGTTGAATTTTTTAGATGAAAAATCCAAGGTTATTGAAGAGCTCAAAATGTTTTTTAAGTTACAAATTGGGATTTTTTTAAAATCATTGTGGTATTGGACGCTTTGGAGAATGAAAAAATTTGTTGTGCCAATTTTAATGATTCTTCTTGTTTTTTTACCCTCTGGCCCCCCAACAGCGCATGGATTACAGATTCCTCTCTATCAAATTTGCATTTTAATACTTGGTCTTCTTCTTATTGGAATACCTCATGGCGCATTAGATCATTACACAGAAGCAATAGAAAAAGAAAAAAAAGTATCTATGAAATTTATAGTGCGTTATATTTTATTAATGGCACCCATATTTTTACTGTGGTTGTGGGAACCGCCTCTTGCGTTAATTGTGTTTTTAATTTATTCAGCTTGGCACTTTGGCCAAACAGACACAAAACAATGGGGAGTAAGATCAAAAATTATAGGTTTCATATGGGGTGCAACAGTGCTTTCTTATTTGTTTATCACCCATCTTAATGAGTTGAACTCAGTATTGAATGCGTTAAAAATTCACTCCATAGAACGTGTTGAGGGAATAAGAATAATCAAAACAATACTCATCATATGTGGATTTACTTTGGCAATAATTTTTCGAAAACTGGAGTGGTTTTTAGTAGTCATCTTCTTGATGTTAGCGCAATATACCAACCTCATCTTCTCATTTGGAATTTATTTTGTGTTACACCATAGTAGATTAGGTTGGTTTCACCTGAAAAGAAAACTTCAGATGTCACATTATTACATGTTTAAAAAAGCATTGCCTTTCAATATAGGAGCACTTGCCATGTTTGTTTTCTTTTTTATCCATATTGAGTTGAGCGTAAAAGAGAATATTGCCTATTTTTTTATATTTCTATCGTGCGTAAGTTTTCCGCACGTGTTATGCATGAATGTTTTTTACAATAAAACAAGCTAAAGAAATGCGTATACTGTTCAAAATTAAGCTGAGATCAGAGTTCCTTCGTTTTCACCTACTTTCAACGCATCACATATAATAACCGAAGACACACCTGCGTTAATCGCATCAAAAGCATTAGTCAGTTTCGGAATCATTCCCGCTGAAATAGATCCTTCCAATTTTAATGCGTCAAATAATTCAGGCGTTATTTTTTTAATCACGCTAGATTTATCATTAATATCCTTGAGTACACCATCTAATTCAAATCCGAGAATTAACTGAGTGTCTTCTTTTTGGGCTAGGGCTTTTGCTACCTCACTAGCAATAGTATCAGCATTTGTATTGAGGATGTTCGCATTACCGTCGTGTGAGAGGGGAGCAATTACAGGCACAATATTCTCTTGAATAAGATTTATAATCAGTGATGAATTAACATGGTCAACATCACCAACCCATCCATAATCAATGGTTTTCACGGGGCGCTTATGGGCTAATATTAAATTACCGTCTGCGCCACTTAATCCAAGAGCATTTGTACCTTTAGCCTGCAAAGCAGCCACAATTTTTTTGTTGGTTAATCCCCCGTAAACCATAGTTACCACATCGAGCATATTTTTGTCAGTAACCCGTCTTCCTTCAACCATTTTAGTGGAGTGACCGAGTTGATCAGCCACTTTAGTAGCCAATCTACCTCCCCCATGAACTAACACTTTAGGTCCTTCAATTTTTGAAAAAGCATTTAAAAAAAGTGTTAAGCTTTTTTCCTGTTCAATAATTCCTCCGCCTACTTTTATAACTTTAATCATGCCTTATTTTTTAAGAAATTCTTGGAGAACAGTTTGAATGGAAACCACTCGGTTACCCGCTTGTTCAACAACAATAGAGTTTTCAGAATCAATGACTTCATCCGAAACCACCACATTTCTTCTTACCGGTAAACAATGCATAAATTTTGCATTGTTCGTTACGGACATTTTATCTTGGTTAACCGTCCATGAAAGGTCTTTGCTCAAAATCTTACCGTAATCAGTGAAAGAACTCCAGTTTTTGGCGTAAATAAAGTCGGCGCCATCAAATGCCTTTTTTTGATCATATTCAACAGTTACCCCTGCCATAAATTGAGGAGCTAAATCATAGCCCTCTGGATGGGTAACTACTAAATCAACATTAGCTTCTTTCATCCATTCCACAAATGAATTCGCTACTGCCTGAGGTAAGGCGCGGGGATGAGGTGCCCACGTTAACACTACTTTTGGCCGTTCTTGTGATTTATTTGTTTCTATCGTTACCAAATCAGCCAAAGACTGTAACGGGTGAAGCGTACTGGACTCTAAATTTACAATAGGTACAGTGGCATGCTTGATAAAGTTCTGAAGCACTTCTTCATTATAGTCGTAGTCTCGATCCTCCAATCCCGCGAAACAACGAATACCAATTACATCCACATACTCACTAATTACAGCCGCAGCTTCTTTAATATGCTCCGCAGTACCTTGGTCCATGATTACACCATCTTTAGATTCCAATTGCCATCCATCACTTCCGATATTTAATACAATAACATCCATTCCAAGATTATAGGCGGCTTTTTGAGAAGAAATCCGAGTTCTTAGGCTCGAGTTATAAAAAATTAAACCAAGCGTTTTATGCTTCCCAAGTTCATTATTTGCTAATGGATTTGCCTTTACCTCAAGAGCTTTTTTTAACAACTCCTGCACATTGTCTACATCGTTTACAGAGAAAAAATTTTCCATACCACACTAATTTTGATAACTGAAATCCATGTAAAGTTAAGAATTGCATTTAAAGAACGTTAATCAAATCAAACACCCTTCAATAATTCATTACATTTGCAGCATGAACAGACTGAAAAGGCTGGTTGGGTATTTAGGTCAGTTTAAGGGTTATTTTACCCTTAACGTTATTTTCAATTTATTAGGTGTTGCGTTAACAATGATAGGCATGAGTACTTTTATGCCTTTACTGGAAATACTTTTTAAATCGGATGTTACTCAGTTAACAATATTTTTAGAGCCCAACCCAAACACAGGGTTCTCAAGAGAGTTTTTAGAATACGAAGTCAATCATTGGTTTGCACAAGCTATCGATGCAGCTCCCTCGTTTGAGGAAGGTAAGCGAGAAGTTTTACTTTCAGTTTGCTTATTTATTGCCGCAGTATTTTTGTTGAAAAATGTATTTCTGTATTTAGCGGCTTTTTGTTTGGCACCGGTACGAAATGGAATAATTGCATCCCTAAGGAATGATGTGTATGCCAAAATGGTCTCCCTCCCGATTACTTTTTTTGGGGAAGAAAAAAAAGGAGACTTAATGAGTAAAATGTCTAATGATGTCGTGCAGGTAGAAGGCGGGATGATTGCTTTGCAAAAATTAGTAAGAGACCCTTTTCAAATCCTTGTTTTTTTATTTGGTCTATTCTTTATTCATTGGCAATTAACCCTTATTGTACTCATTCTGTTACCAGTGACAGCCCTTTTGGTGAGTATCATTAGAAAAGGATTAAAAAGGACTTCAAAAAAAGCACAAAAACAATTAGGAGAAGTACTCTCTGTTGTGGAAGAAAGTGTATCATCTATTAAGATTATTAAGAGTTTTGCTGCAGAGAGCCGATTTATTCAAAGCTTTTTTACATACAATAACAGATTTTTCGTTTTGCGTAATCGGCAATTAAGAAAACAATCTGCTGCCTCACCCATATCTGAAACGTTAGGAATTGGTGTTTTCGCCTTAGTCATGTTTGTTGGTGGAAATATGGTATTTGGTGGAACTTTGAGTGGAGCTACCCTAATTACCTTTTTACTATTCATGTGGGGATTATTGGCACCAATCAAAACATTAATTAATGCCTTAAACGCGCTCCAAATCACATGGGTTTCCTTGGATCGTTTAGATGAAATTTTGTACGCGCCTTTAATGAGTGAGGGAGAAGATCAAGGAGAAGATGTCAATACCATTAATGACGGAATTGAAATAGCAGATCTGTACTTTAAATATGCACAAAATGAAGTCCTCAAAGGAATAAATTTGAAGATAAAAAAAGGTCAAACAATTGCATTGGTTGGACATTCTGGAAGTGGAAAATCGACATTAGCTGATTTAATTCCTAGGTTCTATGAGGCGACTTCAGGGTCTATTCAAATTGACGGAAAAAACATAAACAGTTTGAACATTCATTCCTTGAGACGATTAACAGGTATTGTCACTCAGGAATCAATATTATTTAACGATACGGTTCGAAACAATCTCTCTTTAGGCATTGATGGAATTACAGATGCGCAATGTAATGCAGCATTAAGAATCGCCAATGCGTATGAATTTGTCCAGGCTTTAGATCATGGATTGGACACAAATATAGGCGAAGGTGGTGGAAAACTTAGTGGAGGGCAAAAACAACGTTTATGCATTGCTCGAGCAGTTCTTCAAAATCCGCCTTTATTAATACTCGATGAGGCGACTTCAGCATTGGATACAGAATCTGAGAAATTAGTACAAGAAGCCCTTGAAAAAGTTATGGAGGGAAGAACAGCAATAGTCATTGCACATCGTTTGAGCACCATCAAAAATGCGGATTCTATCGTTGTATTGGATCAAGGTCGGGTTGTAGAGCAAGGAACTCACGAGGCGTTGTTTTCAAAGCAAGGCGAGTACTATAAGCTTTGTAGCCTTCAAAATTTAGGATAATCTAACCGTTATTCACTTAAGAAGTATTCAGGTACTTTTTTATGGACCTGAAATGTTTTTTTGAAAGGGACATAAAAAATTGCTTGAGGAGATTTCACTTCAATAACGCCTTCAATACTTTCAAAACCAATTTTACTCGGACAATGAAAAAATTGTCCTCGAAACTCAGGTTCAATCGTTTGATATTCTCCAATAATGGGAATTTTAGTTTTTTCACCAGGCTTGAAACAAATATTTTTTTTCTTTTCAAACATCTCCCAGTCAATCGTCCCAATATAGTATTTCATTATATTATTTTTTCCATAAGCATCGCAAAAAATAGTGCCTTTGATGGTGTCACCTGCCAAAATAGTTTGTTCATCAAAACCAAGGATTCCTCGGAATTCATTCATCATTGCACCCTCACCGCTGATAGCTAAATTGAAATAATGCCACGTTTGGTACTCAAGGTTTTTGAGTTGAGCAAACATCATTTTAAATTGTACGGAATTTAAATCCTCATTGTCTTGGGAGAGTGCATTATTTATAAATTCCTGGCAGTCCGACAGATCGGAAGAGGATTCATTATTGAAAAAATTCGCTAACGCATTGGAAGCAATATAATTATTTTGATCATTTCCATCGTTATTCATAAAACGCACGATTAAATCAATATGATGGGAGAAACATCGAGTAATATCTTCTTTTTTGTTGGATACTTTTTCAGCAGAATCAACAATTGCACAATATAAAACAATCATTTTTTCACTGTTTAAATACAACTCTTCAAAAAGATCTTTTGTCATTGTTCCAACACCATTTGAATAGGCATTTTGAAGCATATTAATCTCAGTTATAATATGCTTGTTCGTAAGTTGTATTTCTCGATCAAGTTGTTGATTAATAAATGAAATATCCGATGGATTGGAACAAGCCATGCCAAGAAAAGAAATAGCAAAAACAAAAGCACATCTCATGGAAACAAATTAAAATTTAGTATTTATTCCAATTAATAAACAACGGATTAGTCAAATAAAAGTTATCCATTCCTCTGCATACTTAAACTAATAAATTAAAATATCTTTACTGAAACTTTAGATTTAGAAGTTATTCTTTCAATATTATTGTGGACTTATAAGTCTTGTCTTTTCCTTGTAATGATATAAAATAAGTTCCGTTGGTTAAACTGCTCAGGTCTATGTTAAATGATGTGGCATTAACAGGTTCATTTTTGATTAGATAGCCCACGGCAGAGTATATCGCTATGTTTTTAATCTCCTCTTTAAGATTAAAGTACACTATGTCTGAAGTTGGGTTGGGGTAGGAGTTTATAGTTGAAATAACACTTATAGATGAGTTAATTGTTGTTGAATCAACAACAGAAACGCTATCTGCGATAATGTCATTCACCAGAAGAATGTCTCCCTCATGGCTTTCAATGTTCAGTTCGGTTACTTCAAGGGTGAATTTTTCAATTGGGTTATTGGTCAGGGGGATTTTAATGTTCGCTATTTTCCCATAATTCGTTGTGTTTTTGTGATCTGTTCTTGCAATGGCAAAACTAATACCATCGGTTAGTTGATGTTCTAAATGAATGGCATTAGAGTCGACATTTCCAATCCATGAATCGGTATAGTCAACGTATATTGAATCGTTGTATAGAGATAGGGAAGTTGGCCTTACTGTCATATTAAGCCCAAATACATTTTCTGCATTTTTAATTTGCTCCCCGAGGAAGATGTCAAATTGGGCGGTATCATCTGGCGATAAATTTTGTTGAGCAGGAACAATCCTCAAAAGAGGTCCGTTTTCATCAAGGTCAATGATATTGTTTTTTTGGTGTGTTAGGTTATAGTTGAGTTTAATAGAGCTAATATCATTTCTATCAACAACTCCATTACCGTCACAATCGGCAAACTTCATATCGACATCATCGTTTAATTCTCCCCAGTCATTTGCTTTTTGAGCAACCCAGGTATTTACGGGCAGTATTCTTTTGTTTGGGGAACTAACTTTTTTAAATCCTCGTGCAATACTGAACAGGTCAATGCAGTTGGCAACGCCGTCATTATTTGCATCTCCCGGCCACACACAAGTTGTTTCAATACAATCAGCAGGTTTTATTGATACAATGTAAACCACCCCATCATTTCCATCGGGGTTGTTCTTATACATATCAATAATACCTATTTCAGGATAACCATCCCTGTTAATGTCTCCCAGATAAACGGATTTGTTTCCAAAACTTTCACCGCTATTTACATCCAAATTCACCCCGTCAATATCATTGGGGTTAATTAATTCAAACTTGGAAACGGAAAAGCTGTCGTTGTAATATATAATACCCGTTGTAAATAAAGGAACAGTATCAGCCGTGGATAGTGAAAATTGTGAAATAATTTCATTGTTTCCATCATTGTCTATATCCACAGTGCTGCTCAAGGTTTGTCCAAAGTAATTTCCACTGGCTTTTATGTTTGAATCTTCTTTAGAAATTTGTTTCAGATCAATAGCTTTTCCCTCGCTATCAAGGTAAAGTATTGAAATACCACTTTTATAAACATCAATCAAAACATCATCCACTCCATTTGAATCCAGATCTCCTGCATTATGTATCGCACTTATCCCAATCGTCCAATTCGAAGTATCTGTATAAAAAGTTAAAACATTGTTGGAGGTCGATTTTTTGATGGCACCTTGTGGATTAAAAAAAAATACATGAATAAATCCCTGAGCTGACATTGTATCAGGATTATTAAAGTGGTCTCCGGCTGTATGCAGAGCAACTTCATTTATTCCATCGCCGTCTAAGTCACCAATTGAGGTCATGGAATATCCTATGTCACCAATTGATGTTTTATGTAAATAATCAGAGTTGTTTGGATTCTCATTACTTATTATTTCAGATTTACTTAAAATCGTAAAATCTTTTACAGAGCCATTTGAATTCATAAACAAAATAAACAAAGCACCATCAATACTCCCATTATTTAAGTTTTCCTTAGGAGAAGAAACTAAAAAATCATCTGTACCGTTTCCGTCAATATCACCAAGATTTATGAGTTCAGTCCCGAATCCTGCCCATCCAACATCTCTTTTTGCTGAATAATTAAATCCTGAAACGCCTGGAACTATTGGATGTGTGTTGTTAACAGAGCCGTTTTTATTGAGTGTTAAAATATATAAAGAGTCGTACGGAATAACATCTCCATCTAATTTTACAATCCAATAATCATTCCATCCATCACCCCAAGGATCATCCGCCAAATCAGTATTTTTAGAAGAATTATTTTCACTGATATCTCCATATTCACTGCTAGTATATCCTGCAATAATATAATCTCCATCAGCGGTTTGAGCTATTGAAATTGGTATATCAGAATCTTCACCACCAATAGTTTTATCCCAGATTTGATTACCAAGTTCATCCAGTTTTACAATCCAATAATCATAATCATATCGGTCTGTGATATTATTGTGTCTGCTGTTGTTTGTGTGACCAGCGAATACATAACCTCCATCAAAAGTTTGGTGTAATATGGATCCGGTATCCCACATACCACCACTTGACAAGTTTTTAATAGTTTTATCCCATACCTTATAACCAAGACTATCTAATTTTATAATCCAGTAACTCAAATAATTATCGTATTCACCTTGTCCATCTCCATAACTAATGGTATAACCGCCAATAATATACCCCCCATCAAAAGTCTGTTGTATTACTTCTGCATTGTCATCATTTTCATCACCGAATGTTTTATCCCAAACTTTATTACCATTGCTATCTAATTTGACAATCCAACAATCATCATAGCCATTATCCCCATCACTTATATCTCCATCGCTACTTTCAGTATTACCTGCAATAATGTACCCTCCATCAGACGTCTGCTTTATTGAGCTCGCGCGATCTGAACTTGACCCCCCAAGAGTTTTATCCCATATTTTATTCCCAGAACTATCTAATTTTACAACCCAGTAATCAGAAACATTATTCCCATCACTATTGCTACTGGAACCTGCAACGACATAACCACCATCGGAAGTTTGTTGGATTGATTTTAAACTTCCTCCTAGTGTTTTATCCCAGACGTTATTACCATTACTATCTAATTTTATTACACCATCATCAAAGGCAGTTCCATAATTTTCACCTATAAAGACATACCCCCCATCATAAGTTTGTTTAATTGATCTTGCATTACCATACTCTGATTCTTCATATGTTTTATCCCATATTTTATTCCCAGAGCTATCTAGTTTTAAAATCCAGATATCTGTAGTTTGACCTAAATCGTTACCAATCGAATCGTATAGCTCAACAGAATTACCACCAGCAACAATGTACCCTCCATCAAAGGTTTGCTGTATTGAGGTTGGGTATTCATCCTTTCGCCCCCCAAATTTTTTATCCCAAACTATGGAGCTTTTAGATGTTTTCAACCCAATATCGGGAACCCCATCATTATTAAAGTCACCTATATTAAAAAGTTTAAATCCATTTTTACTGTTCCCAAAATCAATTGGAAATTCAGGAGTTAAACTTTCCCATTTTGTGAGTAATTCAAACTTTAAGTCCTGCGCTAAAGTTAGTAAAGGGCATAGGAGGGGGAATATAAAAAACAATGCTCTAAACATATTTTAATGAGTCTTAAAATAAAAAACCTGGAACAAAAATACTTAAATTTTAAAATATCACTTTTAATTAGACACTTAAAAACTGTGATAGCATAGGGTTTCTGTTTTCTTTATTCCAGGCAATAGATAATACCGCCCGTTGAGCAATGCTTTTAAGTTCAATAAATTTCACATCCATGTTATAGCCCAGTTTGAGTGAAGAGGGAACAATCGCCACCCCAAAATTATTTTCTACCAAGCGATAAATCGTAGTAGCGTGTACAGAAGTGTGCGAAACATGAGGAGAAAACCCGCAATCTTCAAACATACTCATCACTTTTTCATGATAAGAAGGACTATAGGACTTTTCAAAAAAGATAAAAGGTTCTTCTTTTAATTGACTCAACGAGGAGAAGTTTCGAGCGTTAATGATGTGCTTTTTGGGCAACACCAATGAAAATGTCTCCTGAAATACAGGTCGAACAGAAAGTGTGGGAGGCACTTCATTCAGTCGGACAAAACCAACATCTATTTGATTGGTCAGCAAAGCATCAATTTGGTTTGCATTGTCCATCTCCTGAAGGCTAAAATGAATCCCAGGATATCGGTTTCTGAACTTAACCAGCAATTTCGGAATGATTTTTTGAACCGCTGAACCCACATAACCCAAATGAATTTCTCCTTCATTTCCCTCAGAAATATGTTGTGCATACCGAAGAATACCTTCATTTTGCCTCAGTAATAACGTGATTTCTTTTTTGAGATAAGCTCCTGCCTTTGTCAATTGAACATTTCGATTGTTTCGTTCAAACAAGGCATAACCCAGTGTATTTTCCATTTCCCTTATTTGTTTGCTTAATCCAGGCTGAGAAATGAACAACTTGTCCGCTGCCTTTTTGAAATGAAGTTCTTCCGCAACAGCTAAAAAATATTTGTAATGTCTTAACTCTATTTGATAACCCATAGTTATTAATAGTACGTTTAAATCGTCTTGTATGTTATTGATTATTGTTGGAAATTAAAGAGTATGTCTCGCCACCCTCAATTCAAATATGGAGAAGATACCCTCACCATTCAAAAAGTGTTGGATATTGCACATGGAACCTTATCCGCTACAATAAGCAAAAAAGCTCGCGCAAGAATTATTGAAAGTAGGAAAAAGGTGGATGTAATGGCCATAGGAAATAAAGCCGTTTATGGAATCAATACAGGATTTGGACCGTTGTGCGATACTCAAATAACTCCAAAAGAAACCAACCAGTTACAAGTCAATCTTCTCCTCTCACACGCTGTTGGTGTTGGTTCACCCATTGAAAAGAAAATTGCCAAAGCCATGATGGTTTGTAAAGTGCACTCGTTGTGCAAAGGGTATTCAGGAA
>PBLA01000004.1 GCA_002722245.1 Flavobacteriales bacterium
GTTCTTATGAACACAAATCCAATTTTACTTGAAAAACCTGAGTATAAAATTTAAAAACACCGCCAAAAACACCTATGACACCATGTCGTATCGGTGGGTTTCAATAGGTTTGTGGTTACTTACTAGCCTCGCGAATTCTCTGAATTCGCCTATTGTGGAAAAAGAAATTACTATGCGAATTCAAAGAATTCGCTACTTAGATAAGCGAAACTAAATACGAACTTAAACACGTTACGGTGCATAGCCAGAGCGTTAACCAAAATTAAAAGACACTGCATTGCTTTAGGCTTTTTTGTATATTTATACTATGGACTTTCAAACTTCCAAAATAGAATTAGCAAAAATGATTTTAAGCTTGGAAAACCCAGCTATTGTAAATAAAATCATCAGCTTAATAAAAGCTGAGCAATCTGACTTTTACAGCGAATTATCAGACCTTGAAAAAAAGGAAATCCAAATTGGAATCAAACAATTGGATGCTGGTAATAAAACTTTATTTGACGAGTTCATAAAAAAAGTTTCTTAGTGAAAGTATTTATTTCTCCTCTAGCTCAGGAAAAAATTAAACTTCTTTTAGAATACCTTGAAGAAGAATGGTCAATAAAAGTCAAAGAGGACTTTATTAAAAAGCTTAAACAGTCGGTTGGACAAATTTCAAAACAACCCTACTCATGTCCTCAATCAAAAGAAACTAAAATCTTTAAATGTGTCGTTTCAAAACAAACGTCTTTCTTCTATAGAATCAAAACGGAGGAAATTGAAATCATCACATTAATTGACAACAGACAAAACCCAAAAGAAATTCAAAAGTGGCTAAAGAAAAACTTTGGTTAACACAGGTGTAATTTCAAAAGCTTTTGTACCATCAGTCCAATTAACTAACTTCATCGGTAAATCCATTTTCTTACACTTTAGACTGTTAACCGTCAGCAAAAAGTAGAATAATTAGGAGCTAAAATTAAGATAGACAATTACCCTAAACGTTAACAACAATTAAACAAATTTGACTCAGGTGCATATTTGGTGTATATTTACATCAAATCCGAAATTATGGCTAGACAAAGCATATCAATATCAGAACCAAATGACGAATGGTTAAAAAGTCAAATAGACTCAAAAGAATACGCTAGTAAAAGTGAACTAGTAAATGACTTAATTCGTCAAGCTAGGAATCAACAAGCTCAAATTGACTGGATAAGAGCTAAACTTGACAATGCTGAAAAATCAGGCTTTACAACTGACACTAAAGCTCAAATATTACAACAGTCAAAAGACCTTCTTCGTGGGTAAATACAGGTTAAGCAACACAGCAAAAGAAGACCTTATAAGGATTCATCATTTTGGTATTAAAAAATTTGGAGATGCTCAAGCTGACAAATACTTTGAAGGCTTCTTCGAATATTTCGAAATTATAGCTTTAAACCCATATCAATTTGAAGCAGTCGACTTTATAAAAAAAGGATATCGCAGATGTCCTTGTGGCTCTGACTCCATTTATTATAAAATATCTAAGGATACCGTGGATATAATGGCTATCATCGGTAAACAAGACATTGACGATATTCTAAATAATTAAAACTGTTGTTAACACATAGGTAATTAGTTCGAACAAGTTCTCATGAACTGCGTTACTTCGTGATAAACTCAGTTGTACTGATGCAAAAGATCAGCATTTTTTTTAATTCGCAAGCTCGGTTGCAAACCTTTTAGTTCGATGTTTTTAATCTTTAGTGGAATCTCATGATTTAGTTTCACTTCAATTGTGGGTGCTTCAAATCCAAAGATGGGTAACCATCTTTTTCCTCTAAATATCATTTATAACTTGCATCCCATTAGCTCACTGCAATATATTTTATTCGGTGTTCGTATAACAAAGTGAAGTCTAACACTTTCGACACATCTATTACCGAAAGTTTTGTTAACTAAATACCGAAGATATTTTTATATTTTCTCCTCCAAACATCGTTTTCTAAATATCATTTGTCTGACGCGTCAAATTTCTAAAAGCTTCAGACTTCAAGCCACCGCTTTACACGAACGCCATAAAATATTTATAAATTCGTGAGCTAATTACACAAAACGTTACCACCAATTGCCCCAAAATGAGAAAAACGATATTATTTATAATTTTTAGTAATGTATTACTTAGTTGTAATGCTCAAATAAAGACTGATAACAATCGAGAAAAAATCAAGGAAGCTCAGACTGAAATAACTCCTGCTCTCGAATATTTTTTCTCTGATTGTTTAGTAAATAAAAACTGTGATGAATGTGTAAATGAGTTAGTTTCTAAAGCTACAAATGCGTACCAAAAATATTTAATTGGTGGAGCATTATACAATATTGATTCAAAAGTCTCATATGATTTACATAAGTCAGCCTATGAAAAAAATCCAAATGAGTTAAATTTCAATTTAGAATATGCAATAGAAAGTCATCGAATTGGAGACTATAAAACCGCTATTAAACATTATGAAATTTATAAGCAGTCAAAAGATACTGATTACAGAGTTCATGTTTGGTTAAGTGAATGCTATTTAAATACCGATAATTATTCAAAAGCAGTGGAGAATTGGAAGAAAGCAAATCACCCCAAAAATCATACAGGAATTGACAAAGCTATTTATATCATACACGGACAAGTTGACCAAATAAAAAAAAGGTCAGATTTAATAGCTAAAACTAAATCTAAAGATTCTAAAAGCGCATACGAATTAATATTCCTTGATATGAACTGGGAATTAGATTGGTGGAATAATAACATCCAAGAATATTTTTTAGAAAAAGATGTAAATACAATCAAAAATTCTTTCGGTTCAGACAGTCAAGAATATTTACAAATATCTGCTTACAACAAAATCAAGAATCTATCTAGAAATTCAAGCCCAAAAGATTCTATCAAAATTGCATTACTAAACTCTAAATTGATTCTAGACAATCACCCAATGCCAACTAATGGAAAAATAGCTTCTGATTTATTAAGAATTTCATTTATAAATAGATTACTAGATGAAAAAGAGTTCTTTGAAAAGAGAGGAAAAGAAATGATTGAATTAGCTGATAAGTACAGAGATGAAGAGCTTTTAAATATTTATGCATATTTAGAATCAGTTGCTACTGGACATGTTTCTGAACAAACAGACAAGAAGGGATGGAACGAATACCAAAGTGAAAAATTTGCTATAAGCTATTTTATCGGATTAGCAGATAAAAACGAATATGACAACCCTGATTTAAAAAAAGCATTAATAGACTTTCCTAATTCTTCAAAAATTCATTGGGTAAAACTTAACTGCGCAAAAATTGAAGGAAAAGAAATAAAAACTGATTTAATAGAGGTATTGAAAAAAGAATTCAAAACTTTAGGTTCTGATCAGAATAAATATTCTTACAGTCTCAAAAACTATTTTCACCTACTAGAAAACGAAATATAAACAGATGGTAACAATTTGTATATTGCATATGCTCCCTTCGGAAAGCAAACGCATTTTACACTAAACATTACTAACAATTGAATCAATTTATGAAACTAGCATTTACATTCCTTTTTATAATAGTAGTATATGTTAATCCTTTGTTTGCTCAACTTGACAGTATTTATGACCAAAGTGTTTATAGAACTTTCATTGTTCATTTGCCTTCAGGGTATTCAGCCAACAAGCAATATCCAATCGTTTTAAATTTGCATGGTTTGGTGTCTAATGCGACTATACAACAAACAATAACTCAATTTGATAACATTGCCGATAGCAAAGGTTTTATTGTAGTGTACCCAAATGGGAACGGTGTTTTAAATAAGTGGGAAACAATTGGTAACTCAGATGTTGATTTTCTTTCGAATTTAGTAGATACTATTCGCTCAAATTATTCCGCCAATAATTGTTTGTTTGTTACTGGATTTTCTCAGGGTGGTTTTATGACCTATAAATTTGCAAATAATACTACCCATAATATTAATGCTATAGCCGTTGGGTCAGGCAACATGTCTGACCTGGTTAAAAGCCAATCACAATCTGCTCCAAAGATACCAATTATGCACTTTCATGGAACAGCAGACAATACTGTGCCATATATGGGATCACCACCTACTATTTCACCTGTGGACAGTACCATACAGTGGTGGGTAAAGCACAATAAATGTAATCCCTCTACCTCTTTTACAGCGATACCAAATTCAAATTTAATAGACAGCTCAAATGTGGAAAAATATTATTATAGTGGTGGAGAAAACGGTAGTGAGGTGACATTTTACAAAGTCTTAAATGGGGGGCATACTTGGAGTGGATCTACATCCCCTAGCCCCTTAGGTTTTACTAATAAGGATATTAATCAAAGTACAATCATTGGAGAATTTTTCCATAGTTTTTGTGCTGTATCAAATGGATTAAGTGAAGATAAAAACAACAATTCTTTTAAAGTTTTCCCAAATCCTTTTAGTAACCAATTAACCATATCGAATTTAAAAAATGAGAAAATAACATTGATTCTTTACGATAATCTTTCTAATCAGATTCTTAAAGAGCGATTTAATCGCTCGAAAACTATATCCACAGATCATCTACCTAGCGGTTATTATTTCTATGAAATTTGGAATTCTAAAAAACAAATCGCAACTGGAAAAGTTATAAAAAACTAAGAGTATTGTATCCCAAAACAACAAACGGTTAGTACTATATAAATTGCATTTAAAGTAAATTTCATTTTAAACGTTAACCAAATACCGAGGATGTTTTTATGTCTTCTCCTCCAAACATCGTTTTCTAAATATCATTTGTATAACAAGTCAAAAGTTCAAATAAATATTTTAAAAGAACACGGTAATTATTTATAAATTCGTGTATTAATAATTGAGTGATTAAAATATTTATTGAAGGTTTCAAAGAAAACCTTTTGCATTACATTTGAAATAAAAATTATGTTAGGATTACTATTACTGTTTTGGATTGGAAAATATTTTTACCAATTAGCAGAGCAGCACAATAAATCTAAATGGGGATTCGCAATTTTAGGAATTGTTGTTTATTACAGTAGCATTATCATATTCAGTTTTTTGTTAGGAATCGTTATGGAGATTATTTCTCCTGGATTTTTTGATTCTTTTAATGAAATTCTGTTAGGGATAATGTTTATACCATTTGGAATTTTAAGCTGCTATTTATTCTATAAGTTTTTAGACAAAAAGTGGAAGAAAAATAAATTCAACGTTCAAGGAAACGATCTAATTGATAATTAGAAAATACCTACCTGATTTTGTTTCAAGACAAAAGTGTGATTTTGGTAATATATATAATTTATAGGCCGTCAACTCAAACAAAATCTTACTCATAGGCAGTTGTATAACAATGTTTAGTTTCTAATGTATCATATTTAGCAAGTTTCATTAACTAAAATATCGAGAGTATTATTCTCACCCAAATTCAAAAAATATTTTAAAAGAAAAAAATCATTTGTTTAATGAAATCTTATTTAAAACAAGATATTGTGTAAATAACACTAAAATTATTTTAAATTCGCTCTCAATTTCAAGAAATATCAGGTAATTTAGAGTCAAAATATGCTGAAAAAAGACTTAAATAAAAATTAGGCAAGAACATAAATAAAAAATATTATGATAGTATGGTCAGGTAGAGGATTCCTCTCTGTAGTTGTTTTAATTGCAAGTTTCATTGGACTTGCTTCTATTCTTCCTAAAGAACAGAGTGATTATGGATTCATTCTTAGTTTCTTTATTGCTGGTGCATTTAGTTGGTTTGTGGGAAAAAAATGGAATACTGTAGAGAAAACATTGATTGACGAAGAGTCTGGAGAAGAAGTAATTTATAGCCCTAATCACAGTCTTTTCTGGATTAAAATGCAATACTGGGGTCCTATCTTTGGTATTTTAGGACTAATTATTTTAGTTCAGCAATTCATCTAAAATATTGTTATTGACAATATCATAAGTGATTTCCTCTTTAACTTGAAAATAATTTTCAAGTTATATTAGGAATTATATAAGTCTTTGTTTTTTTAGATAAACTAAGTATCTATAAATAAATTAACTCAACATATGATTGGGCTATTGAAAGCTATATAAACTGTCAAAAAAATACTGATTTAGAATCATTCTCTCTTTTCCCAGACCGAATTAAAATTATCGAAGAC
This sequence comes from Flavobacteriales bacterium, assembly GCA_002722245.1. Lineage (GTDB taxonomy): Bacteria > Bacteroidota > Bacteroidia > Flavobacteriales_C. Next base: position 6,145 of record PBLA01000004.1, read on the forward strand.
TGCTACTTACCGAATGCTATTAAAAATTTAAAACCAAATATTGTATTAAAATATAATTTCTCAGAAATTGGAGAAATATTTCGATAACCACATCAATAGGTTTAATTCATTTACCTAGGGCCTCTACTCTATTCAAGCTGTAATTACCAAAAATGAAAGTAGGATTAAACCTTTTTTAGTAAATAGCGTCCAAAAATCTAACAACCTAAAACACACGTAAAATGAAAAAAATAGCATGCCTAACCATTTTTACAACTTTAATATTTGCTGCTTGTAATAAAGATGAAGTAACGGAGTCCGAAGTAGACAATGGAACACCAATAGTGAAGATTGATTCTACCTACACAGTTTTAAAAGAAGAAGACATCACTTATGCTGAAGGACTTAGTCATGACGAAACAAGTACTTCAGCTTTTGCAATACCCCTAAAATTAGATCTGTACTACCCCAACAATAATTCAACCAATAGACCAGTCTTTATGTTTATTCATGGAGGTGGATTTACTTCAGGGATAAAAGATAATCCGGATATTGTAAATATGGCTAATTATTATGCGTCAAGAGGGTGGGTTTTTGCCTCTATAGATTACAGAACAACAGAGGAATTAGGTGTCACAGATGAAATGACTACTGAAGAAGTATTTACATATTATAATGGCATGGCACCTCAGCGATGGATTGATACTGCAACCCAAGTAACTGAGTCAAGAAGTGACTTTAAAAAAAGTATTGCCATGTATATGGCTCAAAGAGACTCCAAAGCAGCCCTTCGTTGGATTGTAAGTAATTCAAATACATACAATATAAATAAAGATCACATTACGGTGGGAGGAGCTTCAGCAGGAGCAATTACTACAATTGCGTTAGGCATTTCAGATCCAGAAGACTTCAGAGACGAAATTACAATCAATGACGACCCTACACTGTCCACGACGAATTTAAATGAAACTTATAGCGTAAGAAGTATGGTGCATTTTTGGGGGTCAAATTCAAAATTAGATCTGCATGAAAAGGTTTATAACTTAGCAAAATATGATCGATATGATGCGAATGACCCTGAATTATTTATGGCACATGGAGAAGCAACCGATCCTCAAACGCCTTATTCAGAGGCACTTGAACTACAAGATGTTTATGACTCTTTAGGTATTTACAACCATCTAGCTACTCTAATGGTGCCAAACCCTTCTAACCCATCCGAATTAGTTGATGCAGGGCATGGCGCTTGGGATGGTGAAGTAGATGGAAAAGGAATATTTGAACTATCTTTTGATTTTCTAGTTGAGCGACAAAACTTAACTGTTGAATAAAGATAATCGCTCATAAAAAGGGTATTCTTCATGCGAAACTAAATAACTTGGAATGATGCTTACTAAAATATAGAATAACTTTTTAAAAAAAGAGTTCTAAACCTTTTCATTATCTTAGGAATCTTGCTTTTATTATAAGTTGCTGGGATGAAAAACAACATTTCTAAAAAAAGTTTAGCTTCAATTTTAGAGTCTTCAAAAGATTCTATCATTATCGCCAATCAAGAGGGACGTATTGTTTCATGGAATAACTCCTCAAGCCTTTTGTTTGGATATAGTCCTGAGGAAGCAATGGGACAAAAGCTGGATATTATTATTCCGAAAGAAATGCATGACGCTCATCACGAAGGGATGAGTAGATTTATGTCAACAGGAATAAAAAAAATTATTGATCAAACGGTAACTCTTGAAGGTCAAAAAAAAGACGGAACAATTGTTCCAATAGAGTTATCCCTTTCCTCTTGGGAGGAAGAGTCAAAAGAGAAGTTTGTTTGTGCAATAATTCGAAACATTAGCGAGCGAAAAGAAAAGGATCGTCAAATAATTGATCTTCATGGAATTATTAATTCCTCCCCTTCTTGTTTGAAATTAGTCAGTCAAAAAGGAGAGCTTTTGATGATGAATTCAGTAGGACTTGATTTAATCGCAGCGGAGAGTTTTTCAAAAGTAGACAGAGCAAACGTATATAAACTTATAAAAAAAGAAGACAGAGAGTCATTCAAAAAGTTTAATGAATTGATCTGCAGTGGAGAAAAGGGCTCCATGATTTTCACAATAACTGCATTAGATGGAACGGAAAGAATAATGGAAACCTTTGCCCGACCACATAAATTGGAATCTGGTGAAACTGCACACCTTGCTATTACGAATGAAATTACAGAAAGAGTTAAAACCGAAAAAGAACTCCTTCAAAAGGATCAGAAACTAGAAGAAGCAAAGCGTCTATCAGTTATTGGTGAATTTGCAGCTGGAATTGCGCATGAAGTCAATAACCCGCTCGCTGTCATTCATTCAAAAACGCAACTGATCGAATTGCAACTGAATCAACTGGGGATTGAAAAAAACCAAAACTTTGAAAAAATCATTGATTCGTTAGAATCGATCCAACGCATGTCTCTGCACACATCAGATTTAATTAAAAACTTAAAAACCTTCTCCTCCAAGGCGAATTTTGATAACCTGGAATTGGTGAAATTAATCGATATCATTGATATGGTTTTGAAAATCAGTGAAAAAAGATGCGACAATTCAGGGATTAAAATGATTAAAAAATTAGACCCAAATATTAAACTTAAGTGCACACCTTCGGGTCTTTCGCAAGTTATTCTTAATTTAATTAGCAACTCCATTGACGCCATAGAATCGTTACAAGAAAAATGGATTTCGATCGAATCTAAAATTTCAAAAAACAAATTGAAACTCATCATTACTGATAGTGGAAACGGAATCCCTGAAAAAATTGCAACTAAAATCACTCAACCGTTTTTCAGTACTAAAGAGCCTGGAAAAGGAACGGGGCTTGGTCTTTCTATTTCTTTAAAATTAATTGAAAAAATGAACGGTGAACTTTCATACAATATGAAAGCGAAAAACACCCAATTTATCATTGAGTTTAAATCTTTTGAATCGTGAAGAAAAATAATGTTTTAATTGTTGAAGATGATGCGCTTTTGAGAGAAACTTGGATTATGTTTTTCGAAAATTATGGAATATCTATTCATACTGCAACCAATGGGTTGGAAGCCGCAGAAATTATTGATCAACACCCTATTGAAATTATTGTAACAGATTTAACAATGCCTGTAAAAGACGGTTATTTCGTGTTGGACCATATAAAATCAAAGAAAATAAATATAAAAACTTGGGTATATAGTGGGCACTTATTATCAAGTGAAAAAATGCTCGACAATTACAGCGTGGACAAAATTTTAACAAAACCATTTGATATGAAAGATTCGGTGAATGAAATAATGTCTCTTGTTTCAGAAAAATAAAAAGCCAATACACTCCCGAAAATTAATAACTACGTTTTAGACGTAAAAGGCGCTTAAATAATCTTTTAGTGACTGATTTTATTGACTTTATTTCTTCAAAGTGTGAACGTTTAAAGGAACTAATGTGTATCTTTTAGAAACTATTTTAACTCAATCTTCTCTGTACGGATTTCACTATGGGCACAATAGATCGAAAAATAAAAACTTCGCTTAAATCCATAATTTATTATTGTGAATCACCAAATAAAATAGATTCAGCAACCAACTTTATTGGCTTAATAAACACAACAAAAGAAGTTGTAAGCAATAGTGAAGCAATTCCTGCCATAAAAGATCGAGTTGCACAAATACCAAATTTTGAATTATCTGAAATTGCGGAGCAAATTAGCGCATATGAACGTGAAATGTCTCCATCCTGGTTTGAAATTATTTTTTCTTTTATCCGTATATTGAAACTGAACAAGGAACCTATTCATGATATTCATAACAAATTTGAAACAACAAAATCACTCTGCTATAGCGTGATTCATATTATAAACCATCCAGGCTTTGAAGAATTGTTGGGAAATAAAGAATCTTAAAAAAGACGTAAACCCGTTAAACTAGCGAATCAAAAACTATGAAATTGATAATAAAAACTTTAGTTACTCTAATCCTATTTGTTTTATTTAATTCTTGTAGCAAGGAAAAGGAATCAACACCCAAACCTAAGAGTACTTCCATCAACAAAATTATGCCCTTGGGGGCTTCTCGAGTTGAAGGAGCACGACCTGAATATGAGAGTTTTCGTTATGAATTATGGAAGGAATTAATCGAAAATGACTGGGAATTCGATTTTATAGGAACACAATCCGATGACGCTTCTTATCCAAAGGTGGAATCCAATAATTTCGATATTGATCATGAAGGCAGAGGTGGTTGGACTTCTGGTGAAATACTTAATAACCTAAATGACTGGCTCCAGGAAACAGGCTCTCCAGATATTGTTTTACTCAGCTCTCCAGGAGGTAATGATGGTCTTCAAGGACTGTCCTTCACAAAGGCAGTTTCAAATATCAATGCCATCATTGATCTTCTACAGTCCAACAATCCAAACATCATAATCCTCTTGGAGCAAATGGCTCCTGGCAAAACACACATCATGACCGATGAATTGACCGATTTTTTTAATAAAATGCAGGCAGAAGTGTTAACAATTGCTTCGAACAAAACAACCGATTCATCTCAGGTTATCGCCATAGATATGTATACAGGATTTTCAGATAATTTACTGGCTGATGATGTTCATTACAATGAAAAGGGAGCAGAGTTCATCGCAGAAAAATACTACAGTATTCTTATAACCCTGATGCAGTGAGAAAATTTTGGAATACAACAAAGAAAACAAGTGAGTCTAAAACGAAATAAAAAGTTTATTGGATTTAATACAGAAAACATTAAATTTCAACTTGTTTCTTATTCATAAAAGACATCCTTTAAACGATTTAACACATGACAAATATTTATATTTATTTTGGCTTTATATTCATAGCGATTGCAGTTATTGCATATCCTAAAATGAAAATAATTTTAGAACCAAAAGTAACATCAAACCTAGCATTACTCTCTGTTTTAGCTTCGGTTGGCTTGAGTATTCTAGTCACACTTTCAGGATACTTTTTCTTGGTGTAAAAGACGCATAATGACTTAAATAAAGTTCATAGTCTCAAGATCCAACTAAGCAGAAAATACTTTCATAATGACTTGATGAAAACCTTTATCATTCTTTACCGTATAAGAGTCGTGTTGTTAAATGTTGAATTACTGAATAGTTTAAATCAAAAATTTGAATTTACAATCTCCAAAGATCTTTGGAGGCAAATACTTCGTGTTGCGCAATTTAATTCTGAAATTGAACTTGGAGTAAATCCATTAGATATAGCCCAAGCCAAAGTTAGTTTTCTATCTCAAGATGATTTTGGATACATTGACAAAGTAGATCAACTGGTGGAAGAAAAAATCCGCGACTTGGATTGGGTGACAAAAACACTCAATAAAATTGCTCCAACAAAATCAGAAAACATCTCCAGTAATGCCGGCATAAAATTTAACGATGAGTTATTTAAAGGAGGAAGAGGAATTCTTCAACGATACCTTAAACGATCAAAATAATATCTTATAAACAGTATTTTACATTTTTTTCTATTTCTTTTCAATGGAATCACCTTTTTTAGTTAGTATACTATTTGCGCTAATCTTAGCATTTAAAAAATAACCATTTATACCCCCTCACGTTAAAGTGTTATGCGTTTAGACTCTAGATTCAGAATATTATCTCTTACGTTGGCGATGCTTGTTTTTTTGTCGTCCACAGGGTTTTCTATTCAATTGCATTATTGTCAGGGACAACTAAAGAGCTTTGATTGGTATGGAGGAACAAAAACCAATCCATCAAATCCTGAAACAGATGCCCTCTCGAGTTGTAATGGCTCCTGCTCTATTTCAAAACCAACCCAAAAGAAGGTATGCCATGCATGTAAACCAAATGATTCTGAAAACATTGTATTCAAAAAGGATTGTTGTTCCAATAAAACTTTAAAATTTAAAGCGAATGATGATGCAAAGGCTTTTGAACATATTGTGCGCTCGATTAAACACAAGAATGCGCTTTCCTTAAATATTCAATCAAATACGTTTCCCAAATCAAGAAGATCGAAAGAGATTGTTCCATATTTAAACTACTCCCCTCCTCTGCTGAATAAGGATATTCCTTTGCTTATTCAGTGCTTTCTTTTATAAAATCGACGGTATGTACTAAAAAGCCCTATTTAAAATCGAATAGGTCATTGTTCAATTGATTTACAAATTATGCCGCATCATGCTAACTATAAAAAGATACGGGTGGCTAATTACCCTCCTTCTCTGCAACACATTTTGCTTTTCGCAAGGCCCTCCTATTACAGGAGACAAACCGATCATGTTAGGGGGAAATAGCTGGGTAATACGGTCACTTACAGAAATAAGAAATACAAATAACGGAGCGTTTATTAAAGCGCCACTCATTGTTCATTATCTTCCCAGTGCCAACGCACTGGTTGGAATCCATTTGCCTATCGTGAAAGAAAGCATAGCAGATCAAAAAACTAACCCATCGTTGGGCGATTTGGAATTATTAGGAAAATATCAAATCTATCGAAAAGACGGGGTGGGTAAAACGTTTAGAGTGACCTCGAAAACAGTACAAATTTTCCCTACAGGTAAACCGTTAAATATTCAAGGTATAAGCATGGCTACATACCAAAGTTACTTTGGTTTTATAGCCGGCTATGAAAGTCTTGCCTATGGCATTTCGAATGAGCTTGGATACAACTATCAGCCTACAACAACGATGGATGAAATTCGAAATAAACTCAGCATTGGCCTTCCTTTAATGAAGCCAAGTTACCCTGTTAAAAAGCTGAGCCTTTATTTTGAATACCAGAGCAGCTGGTTTACGAATCTAAATGCATTTTTGCTTACCTATGCGCAAGGCATACAATATGCGCGTGGTCAATTCACAATAGAGTCGGCCATTCAAACGCCATTAATCCAATCATCCTCTGACCAAAGAATTCAACGAAACTATAGTGTGTTTTTGGGAACGAGGTATATTTTTTAACACTACAATTAAAAATAAAATGAAAAATACACGAATTTATATACTACTGTCTTTTCTTTTTTTTGGTTTGTTAAGTTCAGTAAAAGCCCAGGAAGGAAGAATGGACTCCTTCACCGTTAAAGTAGAGGGACTCGGATGCCCATTTTGCGCGTACGGTTTAGAAAAGAAATTCAAAGAATTAAAAGGAATAAAAAAGATAACCATAGAAATGGAGACAGGGATTTTAAAATTTAACTATCCAGAAGATCGCTTATTGACGCTTGAAAACGTTGAGGCACAAGTAAAAAAGGCGGGCTATACACCTGTAAGTGTAACGATAAATAGAAGTAATGGCTCTGTAGAAAAAACAACGGCTATACTTGAGAAAAACATCACAAATGGGCAGTCAACCACCTTTAATCTTTTTGTTTCGGGAAATTGCGACATGTGTAAGGCGCGTATTGAGCAAGCGGTTAAAAATATAGTTGGTGTACAAAATGCAGAATGGAACAAAGACACCAAAGTATTAACGATAAAAGCACATTTAAATATTTCTCAATTAGTGATTGAAGAGGTGATTTCAAACGCAGGACATGATACGCAGAACAAAAAAGCACAAGACTCTGCCTATGTTAATCTCCCTGGTTGCTGCCAGTATACTCGAAAACAATAAATTAAACTTAACAGGAGGCTAAAAGGCTTCCTAAAATAAATTATACAAAATGAAACATCTGTTTTTACTCCTAGTAATGTGTATCTTATTCCACGCATGCACAAATAAAAAAAAGAAGTGGAGTTACCTTCAAACCATAAACTTAGGTGACATCACGCCTATTGGATTTGCCTTTCAAAATGAGGAAATCTGGATTTCAGATGGCGACCACAATCAAATCATAGCCGTTAACTCATCGGGAGAAGTTCTTCAAAAAATCATCGACGCTCAACGACCTATGCATATTGATATTGAACAAGGTGATCTTTACATTCCTGAATATGGATCGGACCAAATTATCAAAGTCACAAAAGGCGTGAAAAGTATCGTTAAACTCCCCGATAGTTTGGATGCGCCTGCAGGAGTTGATCGGTATAAAACTGAAATTGCTCTTGCCGACTTTTATCACCATAGAGTACTCTACTTCAATGGAAATGAATGGATAACTATAGGAAAAAAGGGCAACGAATTGGGTGAATTGAATTATCCCACCGACATCCAAATTTTAAAGGATAAAATTGTTGTTGCTGACGCTTACAACAATCGGATTCAAATTTTTGATAAGCAGGGAATTCCTCAACAACTTATAGGGCTATCTGAAGGCATCAATGCGGCTACAGGAGTATTTGCTACTGAGGATGAAATTTTTGTGACCGATTTTGAAAACAACCGTGTATTAGCATATCATATGAATGGAGAATTGAAACAAATAATCACCGAAAAAATCAATAAACCAACCGATGTTTTATTGAAAGATGATGTTTTATACATCTCCAATTATAAAGGGAAAAACATCGTAAAAATGGGTAGATAGGGAAAGAATCCAACTTCCTTCTACCCTATATTTTTTTGATTCGCCAACAATTTGAATCTTAGACACCCTTATTAAAAGTCGAATTACATACAATAAACATCACCTGTTTTCGACCCAACAAAAACATGCTGACGATTACTTGATGCACTTAAACAAGTAATTTCAGCATCAATTGCCTGTACATTAATAAACTGTCCAGATTGTTCAGGTAAAAAGTAAAAAATTACTCCTTCATCACTTGCGGCTACCAATAGGTTACCATCGAATATAAAATCTATAACCTTACCAAAACCACAAGTCATAATTTTTGGAGATTTTCCAAAAGGAGGGCCATCGGAAAAATCCCAAATATGAATATCCTCTAATTCATTTACTATAAAATGCTTAGAATCCTCTGACCAAAGTAACTTATTTACTTTAGACCTATACCCTCCCATTTGAAAGTCTTTCTCTTTTTGTAGAGGATAAGGCCAAAAATGTATGGCATTTTCTTGAGTTCCTGCCCCAATATATTTTTTATCGGGACTCCAACTTATTTTCAAAAGTGATGTTTTCCATTCAAATAAAGTATATTCTTTAAGGTTGGAAATGTGATACTCTCGTACCCCTCCGTAGTTAGAAATTAAAAAGGAATCAACATTAAAAATAATATCGCTAATCGTACTGGTAAAAGAAGTATCCTTTTCTATTAATTCAAAATCACCCAGCCTTTGCTCAAAAGTATATAATGACTTTCCTTTCGATGCCAATATAAATTGGCCATTAGAACTTATGGCAAGATGCTCAAACCAGGCATTCTCTTCAACTAAAGAAGTCATTTCTCCCTCTATGGTCAACAACCTTACACCATTGCTTGTAGACAGGACTAAGTCAAAAGTTTTAGGATGAATAACCGCGGAAAAAATAATTTCTGCAACATCATTAAAGTGTTCTATAACAGTTGCTGTTTCTCCATCAACCAAAAAAACTTTTTCCTCACTACCTACCACCCAAATTAATTTAGAAGACGGTATCGCAATAATATTTAAAATAAAACAATCTAAGTTCAATACCCATTTGATATCTACTTGAGAATGATTTATCATTTGCTTTAAAGCATCATCAATATTGGTTTCATTCATGCTAAACAACTTTTAATTCCAGTATTTAACATATTTCGATCAAGATTTCTCCCAATAAAGATGAGTTGATTTCGTTTTTCTTCATCATTTTTCCAAGGTCGATCTGGCTGCGCATCAAAAAGCATATGAACTCCTTGAAAAACCACTCGGTTATCCATGCCTAAAAAGTTTAAAATTCCTTTACATCGGAAAATATCTGGTCCATGAATTTGCAACAACCCTGATATCCAAGTTTGAAATTTTTCTATATTTAAAGGTGAAGTAAATTCAATTCCTACACTGGAAACCTCATCATCATGTGAATGCGAATGCTCTATTTCAATAATTTCTAACGGCTCAATTATTTGATCATTTACAATGACTTGCATATTAAATTCATCGGGGCCATGTTGAGTAAAAAATACATAATCGCCACCTAAAGTATCCAAATAAAATGATTGATGGGAAGCTGTAGTATCACATTGTAATAATTTATCCAATATTAATTCTCCATTTGCTTTTATATCAATAGCTTCACCTGAAAAAGCAACAGTTGCTTGATTTTTTTGATCCTGAATATCTTTTAAGGGTGATATTAAAACATCAATACTTGGATCCGGCCCTTCATCAAGACTAAGCTCCACTTTTCCCTTTGGTAGTTGATATTTAACAATAGCCTCAAAAGGAAATTCTTCTTCTCCAAATTTAGGATTAAGTTCAATTTTTTTGTCTAAATCAAACGCGTTAACGTTTAATAGTTTGTTCAAATCAACAGCAGCATTTTCAGCAGTATAAATTTCACACATAGCATTCATACTCCTTACTGTAGCTTCTATTTGTTCTAATTCACCAGAAGACACCAAGTCTGATTTATTTAAAATCGCGATATCAGCAAATGCAATTTGTTCCTTGCATTCATCACTGTCATTAATATGTAAGTGAACATGTTTAGCATCAACCATTGTTATAATAGCATCTAAACTAAATTGTTCTTGTAGATCATTATCTACCCAAAAGGTTTGAGCCACAGGAGCAGGATTTGCCATACCTGTAGTTTCCACTAAAATCATGTCTAGCTTATCTTTACGTTTTGTTAAACGCGTTAGAATTCGAATCAAATCCCCTCTAACGGTACAACAAATACAACCATTATTCATTTCAAAAATCTCTTCATCAGCATCAATGACTAACTCATTATCAACACCTACCTCACCAAATTCATTTTCAATAACAGCAATTTTCTTTCCATGGTTCTCACTTAAAATTCTGTTTAATAATGTTGTTTTACCCGCTCCTAAAAATCCAGTTAAGATCGTTACAGGAATCCTTTGATTAGTCATATATTTTATTTTTTAATGGTTGATTTATACTTTGTAGGAATAGATTCACTATTAATAACTTTTTCGCCCATTTTAAACAAAAAACTCTCGCTTGTTTTCATGATATTGAGCTCAATTTCACTTATAAGTAAATCACATTGCTTGTGTTTAATATTTTTTAGCCAAACATTATCAGGAGATAACATGGCAACAGGAGCATCATCACATCTCCCCATACATTTTGTTCTTACTGTGTGATAATCATCCTCTAAACCAAACTCTTTTATTGTACTCCGTATGGACTGAGTAACCAACTCTGCATTCATTTTCATACAGGAGCCTCCATTGCATAGAAACAAACATTTTTTAACCTCGCTTAGATCTTTTATTGCCATTTATTCTTTACTAGTATAATACAAACAGAGCAACTCCCTAAATGCAACTATGTTGCAAATATAAATAGAATCATTTATTTAGCACAATACAGTAAAGAGTAAAAAAAAATATATTTTAAACTAGGATCAACTTCATTTCAAAAACAGCTTAAATGCAACTAGGTTGCGTTTGATAAGTATTTAACCTAATTTTGAAATTCAAGCGATTGAAATAACTAATATTTGGACAATGCATTGTTTTACAAGACAAGTTTAAATGGTAAAATCAAAAAACATATTAGAGGAAGGATTACAATTAGCTCCTCAGTTTTCTAAACGTGGAGGAATTTTACCTGTTGCTGTTCAGGAAACTCTTACTGGTCAAATTCTAATGTTAGCATCAGTTAATGAAGAAGCTTTTAACCAAACAATTGAAACAAAACTAGCTACTTTTTGGAGTACTTCACGAAATGAACTTTGGACAAAAGGAGCTACCTCAGGAGATCTGCTTCAAGTTGATCAAGTATTGATTGATTGTGACCAAGACGCTCTCGTTTATCAAGTAACATTAATAGGCGAAGGAGTTTGTCACACTTACGATGAAGAAGGAAAACACCGAAAGGCTTGTTTTTACAGAAAACTTAATTTAGAGCAAAAAAAACTTCAATTTATTTAAGGTCTATTTATATAGAGGAACGTGCTCTATTCGTTTAACGAATTGATAGTTAATTTGCAGCGTAAAAACAGATTTAATAATGTATAAGGGAATTCCGTTTTTAAGGAAAATTGTGATTTTAACTTTCTAAACCTTATATATATCTCCAATTATAAAGGGAAAAACATCGTAAAAATGGGTAGATAGGGAAAGAATCCAACTTCCTTCTGCCCTATATTTTTTTTGATTCGTCAACAATTTAAATCTTAGATTTTTAATACTTTTAATCCGCTAAAAATTAGTAAATGACTTTCGCGATATTATCAACAATTACTGCATTTATTATTGCCTTTGGGCGACAAATTTCGGTATTTAGTAAAGTAAAAAGAGGACTCTGGTTTTTTTCTAATTTTGAATTTAAACGGTTTGTTTTTTTTATCCTCAGTATGACCTTTGGGCTTTTATCATTAAAAACGTCTTCCGTATCCACAGGAGTGTTCATTTTATTAGGTTTGAGTGTTTTCTTTACGCTATTCAGTTATTTTTTCGACATGAAATATTTCTTTCCTGAAATAAGTCATGTAATTCATAAATCGGCACGTGATATCAACGTGGAGGATGACACCCAAATTATTGGGTTAACAATAAATCAAGATGCTTTTGCCTATCCTTTAAATGAGGTCGTCATCCCTCGGCACATCATTAATGATGAAATTGAAGGGCAGAAAATACTCATTTCCTTTTGCGCACTTTGCCAAAGCGCTTTGGCCTTTCGTGCTGAAGTAGCCAATAAAAAGCTATACTTCAAAGTAGCCGGAGTTTGGCGAAGAAACATGATTATAATTGATAATCAAACGCATAGTTTATGGCAACAGGCCACAGGAGAATGTATTTATGGTCCTTTAAAAGGGAGTCAACTCCCGTTACTTTCAGGTGAAAACACAACCTATGCTGAATGGAAAAAACAACACCCATTCACCTTTTTTGCTTCCGAATGCAAAGAAGCCAGACAAGGTTTTTGGACACGCGAGAAAATGAATAAATTATTACACCGTGTAGTCCATCGTGTAACTATGCCGGGGTATTCTGATTTATCTGAATTGCCTGAACGAGAAATCGTTTTTGGGATTATCTTCAATGGTATTTCCAGGGCGTACCCACAATCAGCGTTGCTCCATAAGAGGTTTTTTGAAGATCAATTTCACAACAAATCGATTTCACTCGAATACATTCCAGAGGCAGAATATCTTTATGCCAGAGACAAAATAACAAATCAGAGGATTATAATTGAAAAACATTGGTGGTTAGGTTGGAAAGAATTTCACCCTGAAACTACAATATGGAAAGATAACGTATCTTCTTAAATAGTGGCAAAAGATATGAACTTAACACCTAAAAAAGCAATACGAAAAAGATGAAAACCACCAAAGCCCATAATGACCGAATGGCAAAACTTACTTTTGCCACGTGTTATCCCCTTTATTTAAAAAAAGTGGAAAGTAAAGGGAGAACAAAACAAGAACTCCATGAAGTGATTGAATGGCTTACTGGATTTAACGAGAACGATTTAGAACATTTTATTGAACAGAAAACAACATTTGAAATGTTCTTTCAACAGGCTAAACTTCATCCAAATGCACACTTAATTACAGGAAAAATTTGTGGGTATCGCATTGAGGATATTGAGCATCCATTAACCAAACAAATTAGGTATTTGGATAAATTAATAGAAGAATTAGCAAAAGGATGGGAAATGCAAAAAATTTTGCGAAATAACCTAGACTAGCAATTGTTTAAACATATTGAAAATAGTATCCAAACACTTCCTTTCAGTCCTTCTCCAAATTAGAACAAAACAATACGTTTTTTTGTATGACTAAATAAAGTATAAATTAAACTGGTTTGGAGAATCTTAAAATTATTGCGCACAGAGGTGCTTCGTTTGATGCTCCGGAAAACACCCTAGCCAGTGTACATTTAGCTTGGACACAAAATATTAATTTTGTTGAAGTTGATGTTAAACTAACCAAAGACAATGTTTTGGTTGTATTTCACGATGAAACAACCATTCGATTTAATCAAGTAAACAAGCGAATAAGTGAATATACCTTTAAGGAATTGTCCTCCATTGACGTTGGTTTATTCAAAGGCGAGCAATGGAAAAATGAATCCATTCCATCGCTCGAACAAGTTTTAAAAACAATTCCTGCCAAAGGATCATTGATTGTTGAACTGAAAGATGGACCTGAAATGGAATGTGCGCTAGTGCAACTAGAAAAAAGAAATACTGATGTTTGGAAGCAATTGGAATTTATTTCCTTTCAGTATGACACCATTTGTATGGCTAAAAAAATATTCCCCAACAATAAATGCCTATGGCTGTTGGGTTTAGATTCTAATTTAGAAACTTCCAAGAACATGCCATCAATCAAGAACATACTTAAAAAAGTGAAGCAACATCATTTAGATGGAATTGATGTTTTTGCCGGTGAGGTTGCAAATGAATCTTTTTTCAAAATAATGCACCAAGAAAATTTGGATATTTATCTGTGGACAATTAATACAATAGCACATGCAAAAAAGTACTTACCTTTTCAGCCACACGGAATAACAACCGATAAACCTAAATGGATGAAAGAGCAGTTAAAGAAATTACATGACAAATGATATAGAAAACATACATTGGGATATCGTAATTATTGGTGGTGGCGCTACCGGACTAGGCTGCGCCATTGATGCTGCTTCAAGGGGATATAAAACTCTTTTATTAGAAAAAGAAGATTATGGAAAAGGAACTTCCGGTAAAAGTACTAAGTTAATCCATGGAGGTGTAAGGTATTTGCGACAAGGAAACTTATCGTTGGTTTTAGAATCGTTAAAAGAACGTGCGCTATTAAAAAAAAACGCACCTCATATTGTGCATGATTTAACATTTGTAGTACCAACTTACAGTTGGTGGGAACGGTTGTTTTATGGAATTGGCTTAAAACTATATGACTGGTTAGCCGGAAAAGAAAGTATTGGTAGCTCTAAAATCCTTTCTAAGAAGGAAACTATCAATATGTTACCAGGCATAAATCCAAAACAACTTCGTGGCGGAGTACTTTATTACGATGCTCAGTTTAATGATACGCGCCTATTGATTAACATGATGCAAACAGCAAAAGAGTATGGAGCTACAGTTTTAAATTACCATGAGTTTTTGAGTTTCACGAAAAACAAAGCGGGTATTATTGATGGTGGAAAAATTAACGACTCAAGAAATCAGAAAAGATTTACTGTGCATTCAAAAGCAATTGTAAACGCAACAGGTGTGTTTTCAGATTCTATCCGACGTATGAATAAAAGCACAATTCCCAAAATAATCACTAGTAGTCAAGGGGTACATATTGTATTGGACAAATATTTTTTACCTGGAGATACTGCAATTATGATTCCTAAAACGGACGATGGTCGTATACTTTTTGCTGTACCTTGGGAGGGTGAAATTATTGTAGGGACTACAGATACTCCAGTGAAAGAGTATACATACGAACCTCTACCTCATTGGGAAGAAATTGATTATTTACTCAATCATACCGCTAAATACCTGACTAAAGCACCAACAAGAGACGATGTTAAAAGTGTATTTACGGGTTTACGTCCACTAGTAATGAATGGTGATGCTAAAAACACAAAATCCATTTCCAGAAAACATGTGATTGAGGTAAGTGAGAATGGTTTAATCACCATTGCTGGAGGAAAGTGGACAACCTATCGTAAGATGGCTGAAGATACGATTGACCAGGTGGTAAAACTTACTGGATTATCTCATGTAAAATCAAAGACAGAAAATTTGCATATTCATGGGTACTCAACGAACAAAAGCGTCCAAGACTTTTTAGGTGTTTATGGAACAGATGCCTATTTAATTTTAGAATTGATTAATAAAAGACCTGAATTAAAAGAGAAGATACATCCTAATCATAAAATAATAAAAGGACAGGTAGTTTGGGCCATTCAAAGAGAAGATGCCAAAACAATTGAAGATTTTTTAGCTCGACGTTCACGAATGCTGTTTCTGGACGCAAAAGCAAGTATTGAATGTGCTGAATGTGTGGCCGAAATTTTCAAACAGGAATTAAAGCTAGATGATAATTGGAAATACGAAGAAATTATTCATTTTACCAAACTTGCCAACCTATACTTACTTAATAAAGAATAAATAAAACTTTACAATGGCTGGTCAAACTTGTGTGGCTTGAAATTTAAATACGTTAGATGTTAAAATATGCATTAACAAGAGTTTGATAAAAGAGGAAATAATCAAGAATATCCTATCAACAAAACCACGTGAACAACTCAATGAAACGAATTGTGAATCAATCCGTTGTATTAAAAAGAATTTAAACAGTGTGTAACGATGAAAGGGATGATTAAGTTTAAGCCGTTCATGTATTTAAAGAAAAACTACTCGATGATTAAAGGTTTTTCAAGTGCAATCATGATGTTTTTTTATAGTCCTTGTCTATTTGGGCAAGCTAAAAGTGTTAAGAACCAATATATAGGATTTAATTTACTTCAGTTGCCCAGCTCAACGCTTAACATGAATTACACCATCGAACACAAACATCGATTCACCTCAATGATTGACTTTGGATATGCAATTAAATATAATAATTATTATGATTTTGTGGGTTCCTTTTTAACCCCTAGTGTTCGAATTGATGATCAATATACAATAAAGAAACAATCAGGTGGATATTTTAAATTTGGTGGTTTTTACAACTTCCGAGAAGGATATGACGAACCCAATTTCTTTCACGTTGGCTTTTTTGTAACCAGTTCTCTGGTTATGGAAGAAGGAATTTCCAACAGTATTGAAGAATATTATGAATACCCTAATGGAAAGGAAGTGAATCAAAATGTGTTCTTAGTGGGATTCTCTACTTCAGTGGGTTATGAATTTGATTTAGCTCATCGTTTAAAATCAAGTTTTGACTTTCAGCTTTCTTTTCCATCCTCTAATTATGCTAATTTGTACAGTTACAAAAACTTTATTCCGGGCATGGGATATAAAGAAATCGATCCAATGTGGTTTCCAATGCTCATCTTTAACGTAAAGTATTTGCTAGACTTTGAACCGAAAATTAAGGATTAATTTCTTTTCGATATTTAAAAAAAGGTTACTTTTTGTGATGAATTGCATTAAGTGTAAAAATCATCATGAAACATTTACTTTTCGCAATTTGCATGTTAATTTCATTCTTTAACTACTCACAGACTGATCAACAAAACATTTCATTAAAAAATCGACATTGTATTTCATTTGGTCTTCTTCATGGAGGTGGATCATTGCTTGGTGCTGATGTAGAGTTTTTATTCTCAGAAAGGTTTTCTTTTCAATTAGGAGCAGGTTTAGTTGGTTACGGGTGTGGATTAAATTACCACAGAAAGCCATCAATTAGAAGCTCTTTTCTTTCGCTTCAATATTGGAATCAAGGAATAGATAACTCCTTCACTCAAAACCTAATAGGACTAAACTATGTTTACAGAGGTAAAAAATGGTTCACGGGGCAACTAGGCCTAGGAAAAACAATAAAAAAGGGTCCTTTATGGCCTGATAATATTGAATTTCAAAAAATTGTTTTAATGTATTCTTTAGGTGTGTATATTCCATACAAATAAGACAATCATATCAATTTAAAATCTAGCTCTTACAATATTATATTAGAGCGCTTCGTTAACCCACAAAAAACAATAGATATATAATCAGTAACATGAGAAAAAAATCAGCTTTAATCATTCTTTTAATGGGGATGTTAGGCCTAGTAAAAGGACAAGATTTAGATTCCATATCATATCGTTACCGGGCATCTGGACTTGGTACATTATCTCAAAAAATAACATTTCTATCACCTATAAAATACTCAGGGATAAGCACAAATTTAGATTGGGGAAGATTCAATCAAATGAATAAAAAAATTACTACTAGGACCTCTTATTTTAATATTACCTCCACCTTAAATCAAAAAGATCGAAACAGTGAAGTTGAAAATCCTGAAGAAAGACCAATCCCACCAACTATTTCGTCATTTAACTATGGAAAAATATTCAACCGTCGCTATGAGTTATTTGAAAAAAATTCACAAAAAAAAATGCCTTCAATCTCATTGGGTTGGACATACTGGTTAGATGCAGGTTTAGATATCAAATTTTTCAATGTTAACAATCTATTTTATTACAACCTGAATAACATGGCAGGACTCTCTTTAGGTTTAGAAAAAAGAATACACCTAAAAAAAATTCAGTTGGATATTTCAAATGAATTTACGCTCCCTGTATTAGGTGTTTATACAGGGACGAGATATAGTTCTTCGCTACCTTACTCAACATTGATTGATGACACTAATTTTTGGGATGCTTTTCGCGTGGGTAGTTTTGAAACCAATTTTCAATTTAGAAACAACCTAAATTTCGACTTTACTTTTATTAGAAAAAAAACAGGTGTAAAACACACGTTAGGAATTCAATATGGTATAAATTATGCAAACCTACGATTAAACAACAACAGTAAGGTTCAAGTCAATCATTCAATAAAATTAAGTTATCTATTCAATTCATCAAGATATGCTCATAAATAAATCAATCCTTACATCTGTAATTTTAAGTATCTTCCTTGCAACGGCTTGTGTTAAAGAGGACCTATCCGAAACGGGAGGTAACGTACACGAAAATTTTGAACTACTATGGAAAACTATTAATGAGAATTATTGTTACCTGGAATATAAAAACATCAATTGGGACTCGATTGGAAATGAATACCGCTCTCAATTGTATGCAGAGATGAATGAAAAGGAATTTTTCACGGTTTGTGCAAACATGTTAAATGAACTGAAAGATGGTCATGTTTGGATTTATTCTGATTTTAATTCCTCCTCCTATGGAAATTGGTATTTAGACTATCCTCAAAACTTTAATCCAACTATTGTAGATAGGTATTATTTAGGTTCTGAGGCAGTATGGGTGACCGGTTTAAGGTCTAACAAAATTAGTGATGTAGGTTATTTGCGCTGCCCAAGTTTTATGAGCACGTTTTCATTCAGTGAAATTGATGAAGCAGTTTCTCAACTTGGTGATATTAAAGGCTTAATAATTGATGTTCGAGATAATGTAGGCGGCTCAATACTTCAAGCACATAAGCTAGCGTCAGCATTTTCTAAAATAAAAACGAAATTCGGTTACATCCGATTTAAAGAAGGACCCGGAAATAATTATAGCGATTGGTTTCCGCAATATATAGAGCCTCAATCAAAAACAGTGTTCGATGGGAAAATTGTTGTCCTTACTAACAGAATGTGCTACAGTGCTACGAATGATTTTGTTCTTGCTATGCGCTCTTTAAACAATACAACTATTATTGGAGATCAAACAGGTGGAGGCGGTGGAATGCCAATTTCTTCCGATCTATATAATGGATGGCAATTGGGCTATTCAATAAATCCACTATTCGATAAAGAAAAAAATCATGTTGAATCTGGTATTGAGCCTGATATTTATCTGGATATGAATAAAGACGATGAATACAATAATATTGACAATATTATTGAGTATGCCATAGATTACTTGAAAGAGTAATATATTAATCAAAAAGGCTATTCTTATACATTGAACCTAAGTTTTTCTCAAAACCTGTCAAAAAGATGACTAAACCCTGTTTAGCTTGCCTCTTAGCCATGTATTGACTTCTTTCCTTTTAATTTTACAGAAAACAAGCCTGTATTTATATGAAGTCACTCCTCTTCTCCCTTTTCGCCCTACCCATTTTATTGCTCTCTCAAGGTCAAGCTCCAGTTAATTTTAATCTCCCATCAGGAACTGACACGAGTCAATTTAATTCGCAGGATGCGAAAGGCAAATACATCGTTCTGCATTTTTTGTTAAAAACAGAATGTCCATATTGTCTCAAACATACCACAGAATATTTACAGGAAGCTCACCTTTTCCCTGATGTAATACATCTTTTTATTAAGCCCGATAAGGGATACCTCATTAAGGAATGGGCTCAAAAAATACCGCAACAATCAGACGTGCCAATTTATCGAGATATTAATGCTTCATTAGCCAAAGAACTAAACATTCCCTTTGGTTATGCGTTTCATGGGCAAACGGTCCACTACCCTGCGCTTATCATTCTGAATAAAGAAGGGGTAGAAGTTTTTCGATATATTGGTGAAGACAATACTGATCGATATACCTTTAGTAGATTTGCAAAAAAAATGAGAACGCTTCAAAAAACGAATTAAATTTAACCAATTGTAATAAAAGCATCAGTTATTAAAACAAACACATCCACGTTATTATTCTTACCTAAATAGATCAACACTAATTTCGAGTTATGTGATCATTGAAATAGTTGACGCGTTTAATTATAAGATTATCTTCAGGAATAAATTGCTCAAACCTTTCTAAAGGTGCTAAACTAGTCCGTGTGGATAAAAAGAACACCAATGAATTAATACGATTTATTAAACTCTAATAGAAAATCCGAACATTATGGTTGGTTAAAGACACATGTCTGATTTACATTATCAGTAACTTTTATATCAATAACGACACTTTTTCTCTCACAAAGCGTAGTTGAGAAACGAAATACAGACATAAAAAATAAATCATGCTACTAAATAGGTGGCTCTAAAGCATTACTGTGATGAAAAATATACTGGTATTTAGTGTGGCAACGCTGTTTGTCTTTAGTGCTTGTAACAACAACGAAACTAATGCAGTCAAACATGAGCAAGAAGGAGGATGTCCTTTTGGATTTGATAAAGACCATAAAAAAGAGCAAATTTCTCGGTTTAAAACCAATAAAGAATGGTGGCCAAATCGATTAAACTTGAGTATTTTATCTCAAAACTCAGCTCTTACAAACCCCATGAGCGAACGTTTTAATTACCAGGAAGAATTTGAAAGGCTAGACTACGCTCAACTAAAAAAGGATATTGAGGCCGTTCTTACCAACTCGCAAGAATGGTGGCCTGCTGATTATGGAAATTATGGACCATTAATGATCCGGTTGGCCTGGCACAGCGCAGGAACCTATCGAACTGGTGATGGACGAGGAGGAACACGTATGGGAATACAACGTTTTGCTCCTCAAAACAGTTGGCCTGATAATGGAAACCTAGACAAGGCCAGAAGGCTATTATGGCCTATTAAACAAAAATACGGGAAGCAAATTTCTTGGGCTGATTTAATGATTTTATCGGGTAATGTCGCTTTAGAGTCCATGGGATTTAAAACGATAGGTTTTGCTGGAGGAAGACCCGATGTTTGGGAACCTCAAGAAGACGTATATTGGGGACCTGAAGGGAATTGGCTCGAATCGCGAAGATTAAATGAAAAAGGAGAGTTAGATTTAACAATTGAAAATCCACTTGCAGCAGTTCAAATGGGACTAATCTATGTGAATCCTGAGGGACCGAATGGAAATCCTGACCCAATGGCCTCAGCAAAAAATATTCGAATCACTTTTGCGCGAATGGGTATGAATGATGAAGAAACCGTTGCGCTCATTGCGGGAGGTCATTCATTTGGGAAAACACATGGCGCCGGTCCAGCAGACAGTGTTGGTGTTGCTCCTGAAGGAGCCTCTATAGAGGAACAAGGCCTGGGTTGGAAGAGCACCTATAAATCAGGGAAAGGAACAGACGCAATTACCTCAGGGTTAGAGGTTACCTGGACGCCTACACCTACACGTTACAGTCATACTTATTTAACAGTTCTATTTAATAATGATTGGGAATTAACTAAAAGCCCGGCAGGTGCTAAGCAATGGTTGGCCAAAGGTAAAGGCGAAATATTCCCCGACGCTTTTGATAAAAACAAACGTGTAAGACCCGCAATGCTAACATCCGATTTAGCGTTAAAGTTTGACCCCGAATACAAAAAAGTGTGTGAAGGATTCATTGAGGATCCTAAGTCATTTGATGATGCATTTGCGAAAGCTTGGTTTAAGTTAACACATCGAGACATGGGGCCAAAATCCACCTATTTAGGTCCTGAGATTCCAAAAGAAGATTTCATATGGCAAGATCCAATACCTTCTGCAGATTACGACCCTATCTCAACAGCAGATATTGAAATTCTTAAAGAAAAAATAATAACCTCAGGTGTACCCATGAATCATTTAATTGAAACAGCGTGGGCATCTGCATCAACGTTTAGAATATCGGACAGAAGAGGCGGCGCGAATGGAGCAAGAATTCGTTTAGAACCTCAAGTAAATTGGGAGTGTAATAATCCAAAACAACTTAAAACCGTATTAGCGCTTTATGAAAAAATTCAATCGGAATTTCATGTGGCATCAAAAAACAAAAAAGTTTCCATGGCTGATTTAATTGTTTTAGGTGGAAATGCAGCTATTGAAGAAGGCATCAAAAAAGCCGGACTAAATATCAGTGTTCCATTTACTGTTGGAAGAACGGATGCCTCTCAAGAACAAACCAACGTTCAATCCTTTGCTGTTTTAGAACCTATGGCAGATGGTTTTAGAAATTATCAGAAGAAAGCCTATACCCTAACAACCGAAGAATTGTTAATTGACAAAGCGCACCTTTTAACATTAACTATTCCGGAAATGACCGTTCTCATTGGAGGAATGCGTGCATTAAATGCCAATTACGATGATTCAAACTGCGGTATTTTCACAAACACACCTGGTAAACTCAGCAACGACTTTTTTGTGAATTTATTAGATATGAATACCTTCTGGGAACCTACTACGGGAGACAAGTTACATTTTGTTGGAAAGGATAGAAAAAGTAAACAGGAAAAATGGACCGCCACAAGAGCAGATTTAATTTTTGGTTCCAATTCTGAACTAAGAGCAATTGCGGAGGTTTATGCAAGTAATGATGCAAAAGAAAAGTTTGCAATCGATTTTGTAAAAGCTTGGAATAAAGTTATGAACCTAGACCGATTTGATTTAAAGTAAATATGAAAAAGATTGTCCTTATTCTTGCTGTATTNCTNATCGTATTCTCGTGTGAAAATACGACTACAAAAACGAGTAACAAATCNCAAAATGAAAAATCAACNTTTTTAACNAAGTATAATGGAACTACTTGGACAAATGGNGTTTCAACGTATACATTTAGCATGGACTACNATCAAAAAGTAGATGTAGTATTACCAATTTGCGACACCTGTATACTCCCTTCCGTAGAATGTCACATGTGTGGGTATTCCTGGATGCTCAATGAGATTGGAAAGTTTTCATTTGGCACGAATTATCAGAATGATTTTTTTTACGAAGAAGATGAAACTCAATTTTTTGAAGACAACTCGAATACCATTTATTCAAAACATATTCGAGGTGGTTTTTCGGAAACGTATGAGTCAGGAAAGATCATATGGATTCCCGCTGAAGAAGATAGCTCAACTGTTTTAACCATAAAACGTAAAAACCAACCTGTTTTGGAGGCTTTCCAAAAGCGGAAAACTGAAGAGCAAAAAGCAATAGATGACTATATCGACGAAAATTATTAAACATGCAAATCTCCCAAAAATCTTACCTCTATTATCCCACTCTTTTTTAAAAATATTTCTTTAAGGAGATTGGTATTAAACGTTGAAATATGAATACATTTAATACCGAATAACAATACCTTCAGTCATGGATATTTTAAAAATCGCAGCCTCTCAATTAGGAACCAAAGAAATTAAAGGCGCGGAGGATAACCCTCAAATTGTAGCTTATGCTACTGAAACAAATATATCGGGTATTCAAAACGATGAAATTCCATGGTGTAGTACATTTGTTAATTGGTGTGCCAAAAAAGCAGAACTGCCTATCTCGGGAAAACCCAATGCGCGTTCATGGATTAATGTGGGCGTAAAAGCAGAAAAACCAATCCCTGGAGATGTGGTCGTTTTTTGGAGGGAAAATATCAATTCATGGAAGGGTCATGTGGGAATATTCTTAGGTTTTAATCAGGATGCCAGTAAGGTTTATTGTTTAGGTGGAAATCAAAAAAATGCCGTAACAATTGCTGAATATGACGCAAAAAAGGTGCTTAGCTACAGAAGGCTTAGTAAAACAACTCCATTAAGTATTCCCGATCCGGTTCTTAAAAAAGGACATAAAGGAGAACGTGTTATTCAATTGCAATTAATTCTCAACCATTTGGAATACAATTGCGGAGATGCCGACGGTGATTTTGGTGCAAAAACTGAAAACGCGGTAAAACTGATACAGGCCAATAATCAATTGGTGATTGATGGAGTTTACGGTGGGCATTCTAAAGATTGCATAGAGTCTTTACTTCAATCTTAATAAAACTTCTTTTTTACTCAGAAAACCTAGAGTGTTAAAATTAAACTGTTTTCCCTTCTTACTACACTATGAATGGGCGAGGAAACATTGCGTTTAATTTCAAAAAATCAACAGATAATAATTTTCACTGCCATTGAAGGATTCATACGGCTATTTTTAACTGAAATGTTAAAATTTCTTTAGTATGCTCATGTTTTTACCCAAACAAATACGAACATGCAAAAAAGGCCGTTAAAAAAATCAATCAACAAAAAAACAACATGCAAGACAAACCCACATTTTCAGAAAAAGCAAGTCATTGGCTAAAAAACTCGCTCACCATCCGATTAATCACTATTGGAATTCTTATTCTATTCTTACTGATCCCCGTATCGATGGTAAAAGATGTAATTAAAGAACGAAGATACCGACAGGAAAAATCCACCCGTGAGGTAAGTGAAAAATGGGGCGAAAGACAAACTATATTAGGTTTAGTCCTCACAGTACCTTATCATTCCTACACCAAGGTTTACGATAATGATCAAAAAAAATATAAGCTTGTAAAGTCACGAGAATATGCCCACTTCTTACCAAATGAGCTTAACATTACAGGTAATATTCATCCTGAAGTTAGGTACAGAGGGATTTATGAGATTATTGTTTACAATAGTAAATTGAATTTATCGGGTCATTTTTCAACGCCTAATTTTGAGGAGTGGAAAATTGCCGATGAAAATATTCTGTGGAATGAGGCTTATGTCTCCATGGGCTTATCAGATTTGAGAGGACTTCAAAAGCGCGTGGTGTTAAATTGGAATGGAGAAAAAATCGATTTTAACCCAGGAGTTGAATCCAATGAAGTTATCCATAAAGGAATTAGTTGCCGAGTATCTGCGAACAAAAAAAACAACCAAACACTTGTCCAAAACTTCTCATTGGAGTTGGATATTAATGGAAGCTCTAGCTTAAACTTTATCCCGCTTGGTAAATCAACAACCGTTTCTATCTCATCACCATGGTCCAACCCAAGTTTTGACGGTGCATTTTTACCGGATCATAGAGAAGTATCAAAAGATGGTTTTAATGCACAATGGGATGTTCTTCACCTCAATCGATCATATCCTCAAAGTTTTCGTGGAATTACCCAAGGTATTCAACAATCATCTTTTGGTGTAAATTTGATTGTTCCTGTTGACGAGTATCAAAAGAGTATGCGATCTGCAAAATATGCGGTTATGTTCATTACCTTAACGTTCCTTTTATTTTTCTTTGTTCAAGTTCTCAATCATATTCGCATCCATCCTATTCAATATATTATTGTAGGACTTGCGCTCTGTGTTTTTTACACGTTACTAGTCGCGCTCTCCGAACATATTTCATTTACAATTAGTTATTTAATTTCAAGCATTAGTATTGTCTCTATGATTACGCTGTATGCCCATAGTATTGCAAAAAACAAGCGTTTAACAGCTCTCATTGGATTAATACTTGTGCTGTTGTACCTGTTTATTTATTCCATCATTCAAATGCAGGATTACGCTTTACTGATGGGCAGTATAGGATTATTCCTGGTTTTGGGAACCATTATGTATTTATCTCGAAAAATTGATTGGTATGCCGTGAAAACAAAAAAATAAAACATTAACACATATAGAACGAAAAAGAGTGCTCTTTTAGTGAGCACTCTTTTTTTGATAACGAGATCGAATCCTGTATTCCATTATTTAACAACAAAATTTGACTGATTCTAAGGCAAATAAGGATTCATTATAAAAAAAATCATCAAAATGTGACTTTATTGTATTTTCTTCGTAGCATGAATTGAAACGTTATGTTATGAATTATTTCAAGACTGTAGGATTTGTTCTACTCATTCAAATAGTTGTTTTTTCCTGTGCACCTTCAAGATTTGTTGACCCTCTTCCAAAAGGAGAAACTCAAATTGGTTGTTCACTTGGTGGTCCAATGCAAAACTTATTTGGTTTAACTATTCCTACCCCCTATTCCAATGTAGTTATTGGGCATGGGTTAAAGGATGATATAACCTTATATGGAGGACTTCACACAACGGCATTAATTTTTAATACTTTTCAAACCGACATAGGGATAACAAAGCGATTTTATCAAGCAGATTCTACTCAATTATGGATTCCTGACATATCGGGGAGCTTTACCCTAAACAGTATGCTTGAAATGAAAGACGGAGCCTTTGATCTCTTTCCTCAAATCGACATTAATGCGCTTTGGAAATATGGCAAAAAAAATAGAAA
>PBLA01000005.1 GCA_002722245.1 Flavobacteriales bacterium
TTCTACTCTACAACAGGAGGAGCGCCCTGGGTATCGATTGGGAGCTCAAATAGTGAAACATACGATCCAGGTACTTTAACAGCAGACAGATGGTATAAGAGAGCAGTTACATCTTGTGGAGAAACAAAAGAGACAAGTGCAGTAAAAGTCACAGTAAATCCAAGTGTAGATGCAGGAGCAATTGGTAGTTCTCAAACAGTTTGTTCTGGTGAGAACCTAGCGTCCCTTTCGAGTATTATTGATGCTAGTGGAGGTGATGGATCATATGTTTATGAATGGTTTTGGTCCGCTAGTGGTATAGCGCCATGGGTTTCGGTAAGTAGCTCTAACAGTGCCACGTATGATCGCCCCTCTGGTTTATTTACGGATCGATGGTATAAGCGTGTAGTAAGTTCTTGTGGGCAAATAGAGGAAACAAGTACGATAAAAATAACGGTTTCAGAATTACCTACTGTTAGTGCTGTTTTGAGCAGTGAAAGGTGTGGGTCCGGAACACTTAGTTTACAAGCTTTTTCAAGTTCAGATTCCATCGAGTGGTTTTCATCTTCTTTGGGTGGCAGTAGTATAGGATTTGGTAGTCCATGGTTGACTCCCATTTTATCATCTGATTCTATTTTTTATGCAGAAGCGGTGAATTCTGATGGTTGTAGATCAGATATAAGGACTGCTGTTTTGGCTGAAATTCATTCATTACCAGAAGTTAATTTAGGAAACGATACGAGTATTTGTACAAATATGAATATTACGTTTGATGCACTCGTTGGTTCAAGTTGGTTGTGGAGCAACGGGGAGAATTCAAGATCTATAAATGTAGATAGTGCTGCTACTTATGATGTAGTTGTGACAAGTTCCGAGGGATGTATTGGGTATGATACAATTATTTTAAGTTTAGATTCTTTACCGATTATAAATTTAGGGCGCGACACATCAATTTGTTCTGTATCAAATATTGTTTTGGATGCAGGCGCTTCAAAGGGTGATGATTTTCTATGGGTTCCTAGTAACGAGATAAGTTCATCAATTACGGTTAATTCAGTAAATGAATATAGTGTGAGTGTTACCGACGGAGAAGGGTGTATTGGTAAGGATACAATTGTTGTTGGAATTAATAATAATCCATCAGTTGATTTGGGTATTGACCGCACCATTTGTTTTAAAGATTCCGTTACATTTGATGCTGGTCCAGGGTTTGATTATTTGTGGTCGACAGGTGAAAAAAATCAAACTATTACCGTAGGTTCATCTACTAATTATAGTGTTATTATTACAGATTCATTTGCGTGTTCAGACACCGATAGTGTTAATTTATACATTGATAGCTTGCCTGTAGTTGAACTCGGTAATGATACTTCAATTTGTGCAGATCAAACCATTACTTTTGATGCAGGTGGTCCAGGGTATAATTATAAATGGCTACCTAACAATGAATCTTCTAGAACAATTTCTGGTGTTAATATTGCTGATCGTTATAGTGTTGAAATTACGGATGGGAATGGTTGTAAAGGTTTCGATACAATTCATTTATCGATTGATACATTGCCATTTATTGATTTGGGTCCTGATTCCTCCCTGTGTGATGGTGATTCTATGGTATTAAACGCGGGAAGTCCCTATGAATATATATGGAGTCCGATGTCAACTACTAGTCAGTATGTAACTATCAAGGAAGCGGGAAGTTATACTGTTTCGATAACAGATAGTAATGGTTGTGTTAATACAGATGATATTTCAGTAGCGCTTGATACAATTCCTGTCATTGATTTAGGAAACGATACAAGTATTTGCCAGTTTGAAACTATTATGTTGGGTGTTCCAGGTATTGAGGGAACTATGCAATGGAATACATTGGATACAGGAGCACTGATCTTAGCATCAATACCGGGTGAATATTCAGTGACAATAACGGATGCTAATGGATGTGTGGGATATGATACGCTTAAATTGGATCTAGATACATTACCAGTTATCGATCTTGGTCCTGATACAAGTATTTGTTTTGGAGATTCACTATTTATCGTTGCTCAAAAAGGGGTGAGTTGGATATGGAATACAGGTGCAGTAACACGAGACTTAACTGTAACTAGTGCTAATAATTATCGTGTGATTGTGACAGATAGTAATGGATGTAAAGGTCAAGATGAACTCGATTTAACTGTTAATGAATTGCCCCTAGTTGATTTGGGAAATGATACAAGTATTTGTGCGGATAGTTCATTAATTATTTATGCAGGAAATGTTGGTTCGGAAATAGTTTGGAATACACTTGATACTGGTGGTGTTTTATTGGTTCAGAATCCTAACGTATATAGTGTTGCTGTAACTGATACAAATGGATGTATAAATTATGATACACTTTTAGTTGAACAAGATTCTCTTCCTATTGTTTTTCTAGGTAATGATACGTCGATTTGTGCGGACTCAACATTATCAATCAATGCTAATCAACCTTTAGCAGCGAGTTATCTTTGGAATACAGGGCAGAATTCATCCTCTATTATAGTAGATTCTAGTGGCAATTATCGCGTTGCGGTTACAACCACTAAGGGATGTGTTGGGTATGGTGAATTAAATCTTTCTATTAACAATTTACCGCTGCCAGATCTTGGTGTTGATATGAATTTATGTCAAGGTGATTCCATCATTTTTAGGAATACGTTGAGTGATGTTGATGTCTCTTGGCTCCCAAATTATTCTTCGGTTGATTCAATCATTGTATTCGTATCAGGATCTTATGTTATTGCGGTAACAGATAGCAATAATTGTGTGGGGTATGATACGGCTCTAGTTAC
Organism: Flavobacteriales bacterium; assembly: GCA_002722245.1. GTDB lineage: Bacteria > Bacteroidota > Bacteroidia > Flavobacteriales_C. The sequence goes on from PBLA01000005.1 coordinate 2,790, forward strand.
AGTTCATGCTCTACCAGATGTTGATTTAGGATTGGATAGGCAATTTTGCGAAGGGGAGGAAAGAGTCATTAATGCTGGAAATGATGGAGAAATCTATATTTGGAATACTGGAGATTCTGTTGCGCAAATTAATGTGGTTGAGTCTGGAGAATACTATGTTCAAGTATACAATAGTGAAAATTGTAGCCGGTCTGATACAATAGTCGTGGTTGTTGATACTGTTCCTGAAGTGAATTTAGGTGTGGATACCTCTATTTGTAATAATGAATCGCTTGAATTAATTGCGAACAATAGTGGAGCGAATTACATATGGTCCACAGGAGAGACGAGTTCATCTATTTCAGTAAGCCAAGCTTCACTTTATTGGGTGTCGGTAACAAATTCATTTAATTGTTCCAATTCTGATTCTATCGTACTCCAAGTTAATCCATTGCCAAATGTTCATTTAGGCATAGATCAATCTGTTTGTGACTATTTGCCAATCAGCTTAGGAGTTGTGGAAAAAAATGCACTTTCCTATATATGGAATACAGGAGAAATCACCGATTCAATTCAAACTAATATTCCAGGGGAATATTACATTAGTGTCATTGACACCAATAATTGTTTCAATTCCGATACGATTCAATTAAGTGAAGGACTAGATTTAGATGTGGTAATGTCTGCAGACTCAGTGATTTGTATAGGCGATGAAACAACAGTTACTATAACAAGTGTTGCTAATGAGACAGGAATACTCACGTATGATTGGAGTACAGGTGATTATAGTGATGAAATACTTGTTGGAGTCGGTGGTGAATATTCAGTTTTAATCATTGATGAAAAAGGGTGTTGGGGAATAGATACCATAACTATTCGTGAGCAATTTCCACCCTCAATAGAACTTGTAGCGGATAGTTTATGGATGTGTAGTATGGAAGAGGCAAAAGAAACAGTTAACATTAGTGCTATGCATTCAGGTTCTTACGTAGAGTGGGATGATGGTTCTATTGGAGAATCTTATGTAACCGAAGAATCAGGTCTGTTTCAAGCAAAAGTAGTTGATAGTTTTGGTTGTTCAGCCGAAGACACAATTACGATTCATGAGTATTGTAGATTGGTAGATTTAACATTACCAAATATTTTCACCCCAGATGGAGATGGAATTAATGATGATTTTATTCCTTTTGAATTGGAATGGGAGGATTTGGATTATATGATGGCAAATCTAACTTATATCAAATTTAGAGTATATAATAGGTGGGGTAAAATGGTGTTTTTTTCATCGGGGGTAGTTCCACGGTGGGATGGATTTAATACTAAGGGTGCAAAGTCACCTCATGGGACCTATTTTTGGATTGTTGAATATGGAGATATTCATGACAGATCCTTCCAAAATAATGGGTTTGTTCGATTAAATTAAATTTCGTTCTTTCTGTATATAAGTCAAGTTGAAAGTCATTCTCTACCCAGAGGATGGCTTTCCTTTTCCACTTTTTCCTATGCGAACAAGATGATAATTGCACTGAATTCTCCTTTTTTTTAACGAACTTTAGGTCTTAATTTTTTTTAATGAGAATAGCGCTTATTGATTATGGTGCAGGCAACGTTCAGTCTGTTAAATATGCTATAAAGAGGTTGGGGTTTGAACCTATTCTTACCAAAGATCATGATGTGATTCGCGATGCGGATAAAGTCATATTTCCTGGCGTTGGAGCTGCTAAATCGGCCATGGAACAATTAATAGATTCTGGATTGGATAAATTAATTCCTTCACTTAAACAACCTGTTTTAGGTATTTGTGTAGGTATGCAGCTGATGTGTAACTATTCTGAAGAGGGCGATGTTGAATGTTTAGGAATTATTGATGCTGAGGTGAAAAAATTTAGAGAGGGACTTAAAATACCCCACATGGGTTGGAATAATATTTCAGATTTTAAGTCTAAAATTTTTGATGGTTTATTGGAGGGTGAACAATTTTATTTTGTTCATAGTTTCTATGTTCCTGAAAATAAATATTCTGTGGCTTTAACGAATTATGGAATTCGATTTAGTGCAGCCATTCAAAAAGATAATTTTTATGCTGTTCAGTTTCACACTGAAAAAAGTGGTGATGCTGGAGAGCAAATTTTAAAGCAGTTTTTAGAGTTATGATAATTGTTCCAGCTATTGACCTTATTGAAGGGAAAGCCGTTAGATTAACTAAAGGCGATTACAATCAAAAAAAAGTGTATCACGAGCATCCACTTGATGCTGCGAAAGAGTTTGAATCTGCTGGGTTTACCCATTTACACTTGGTAGATTTAGATGGTGCAAAAAGTGGGCATATTATAAATCACGAAGTGCTTCGGGAAATTACTTCTAATACGTCATTAGTTGTTGATTTCGGAGGGGGAGTAAAAACAAATGAAGACATTAAATTGGCATTTGAATGCGGTGCTTCCCAAGTTACAGGAGGAAGTATAGCTGTAAAAAATAGATCCTTATTTGAGGGCTGGCTTGAAAAGTATGGAGATAAGATTATTTTGGGTGCGGATGTGAAGGACAAGATGATTGCTGTTAATGGTTGGCTAGAAACCTCTAATTTAGAATTGTTTTCTTTCTTAGAAGATTATCATTCCAAAGGAGCTAAATACGTTATTTGTACTGATATTGCGAAGGACGGTTTACTTGCTGGTAGCTCAAACGAATTATACGCCGAGATTATGAAGGAATTTCCTCAGCTAAAATTAATTGCTTCTGGAGGAGTAACTACAGAAGATGATTTAAAAGCTCTGGAAGATATTGATTTATATGGAGCAATTGTTGGAAAAGCGATATACGAGGGGAAGTTAGAATTAGAAACATTAATGAAGTATCATAAGGTATAGCTTATGTTATCAAAAAGAATTATTCCATGTCTTGACATAAAAGATGGAAGGACTGTAAAAGGTGTAAATTTTGTTGGATTAAGGGACGCAGGTGACCCTGTTGATTTAGCTGAAATCTATTCTAAAGAAGGTGCGGATGAACTAGTTTTTTTGGATATTACAGCTACGCATGAAAAACGTAAGACACTTTTAGATTTAGTAGCAAGGGTTGCAGAGCGAATTAATATCCCTTTTACAGTTGGGGGAGGAATATCAGAATTGTCAGATGCTCGTGCCCTACTTAAGGCAGGAGCAGATAAAATTAGTATCAATTCTGCCGCAGTGAAACGTCCTGAATTGATTAACGAACTTAGTACAGCATTTGGCGCTCAGTTTGTTGTGGTTGCTATTGATGCAAAATATACTGAACAGGGATGGAAAGTTTATCTAAGGGGAGGTAGAGATCGAACGGAAATTGATTTGTTTGACTGGGCTAAGGAGTGTCAAGACCGAGGTGCTGGTGAAATATTGTTTACCTCTATGGATCATGACGGAACCAAGTCTGGTTTTGCCAATAAAGAACTTGCTCACTTGTCTTCAATGTTAACTATTCCAATTATTGCATCGGGAGGTGCTGGAAATATGGTACACTTTAAAGATGTTTTTCAACAAGGTAAATCTGATGCGGCGTTAGCGGCGAGTATTTTTCACTTTAAAGAAATTTCGATTCCTGATTTGAAAAAATATCTTAACGATGAAAATATTCCAATAAGGCTTTAAATAAGGTTTGATTTTCTATCATTGCAGAATGAAAAAATTTTTGTTGTTGATCGGTTTTGTACTTCACTTTTGTGTTTATGGAGGAAGCCTAACAACAAGTAAAGATTCTATTAGAGGTGCATTACGACCCGAAAGAAATTGCTTTGATGTAACGTTTTATGATTTATCTGTCAATATTGATCCCGATCAAAAGCGAATTAGTGGAAAAAATGACATTTATTTTACCGCATTATCAGAAGCAAAAACTATTCAAATTGATTTGTTTAGACAGTATCAAGTTGCCACCATTCAATTATTCGCTCCTATTGATAGTACAGGAATTGAAGAATTGATATCGGCATCCTATCGTAAGGTTGAAGACGCCTTATTTATAACATTCAGTGAGGCTATTTACCCGGGGAAACAGTATAAATTACGAATATCTTATTTTGGAAAACCGAATGTGGCAAAAAAAGCGCCTTGGGATGGTGGTTTTGTGTGGCAAAAAGATTCGTTAAATCGACACTTTTGTGGTGTGGCTTGCGAAGGATGGGGAGCGAGCAGTTGGTGGCCTTGTAAGGATCATTTGTCTGATGAGCCCGATTCGATGATGATGACATATACAGTGCCTAGCGGTTATGACTGTATTGCTAATGGTCAGTTACAAAAACATTATACAAAAACAGAAATAGGCGGTAATTATAAAACTTCCGAGGTGTTTGAATGGAAAGTAACTTACCCGATTAATACGTATAATGTCACTTTTTATTTGGGAAAGTTTAAAAAAGTATTTGATTGGTACGTGTCAAATGGCGATTCTTTGTCCACAGAATTTTATGCCTTAGACTATAACTATGATAAAGCAAAAAAACATTTTGAACAGGTACATCCAATGCTTGAGATATATGAACGTCTTTTTGGTAAATTTCCTTTTTGGAATGATGGTTTCAAGTTAGTAGAGGCACCCTACCTTGGAATGGAGCATCAGTCCGCTATTGCATATGGGAATAAATATAAAAAAGGGTATTTAGGCTACCATCCAAAAGGAATGGATTTTGATTACATTATTATCCATGAAACAGGTCATGAATATTGGGGGAATAGTGTGAGTATGAATGATTTAGCAGATATGTGGATTCATGAAGGGTTCTGTACATATACAGAAGTGCTGTATGCTGAAAAAATGTACGGTGAGCCTGCTATGATTGATTATCTTAGATCACAACGTCGATTTAAAAATGATCAACCGATCATTGGGGAATATGAGATTAATCAAGAAGGGAGTACCGATATGTATCACAAGGGATCATGGATGTTACATACAATCCGAAATTTTGTCAATAATGATTCCATCTGGTTTAAAACAATAAGAACATTTTATACCGATTTTGAACGAAAAAATACATCAACCGATGAAGTGTTAAGTTGGTTTGGAGATAATTTAGGAGAAGAGGTGAAAGAATTATTTATTCGTTACCTATACAAAGCAGATATACCTATTTTGCACTTTCAAAAAAAGCGGTTTTTGTGGAAGAAAAGTTTGTTAATCAAATGGAAATCAGAATCTAGTGATTTTTTTCTCCCGATCCAGATCAATGAAAAAAAGGTAACTCCTTCCAATACATGGGAAAAAATAAGAGTAAAAAACTTTAAACAATTAAGGAAGCAACTCGATTGGACTTATGCTTTGTATGATATTGAAGAGCTTGGGACGAATAAATGATATCGTTTATCTTTGCGTCCAATTAACCAATTAACCAACTAACGATGAAAAAAATATATACCCTTCTGTTATTGATAGTTTCACTTATTAGCGTAGCGCAAGAACAAAAAAAAGACCCATTAATTGTGAATGTGGAAGGAGTGTATGGTTTAGGCGGTATATATGATGACGCGCTACAGTCTGGAGGAGTTGGATTAGGAATAGGAGCATGGCTTCCATTTAAAGACGGATTTATAGATTTGGGCTTGGATATTACTTCATCTTCCTCAAGAAATAATGGGGAGTTACAATTGCTGTTTGTGAAGCCTTTCAGTTTGATGAAGGACTCTACGATGGAGCTAAAAGGATATGCAGGTGTTGGTGTTGTGATCGGGCGAATCTTTAATAATAAAGACCATTTTGGCCCGGGAGTGGATGATTATAATGATGGAGGTCTTATTGGTAATTTAGGTTTAGAGCTAAAGCCTATAAATGCTAATTATGCTTTTTATTTGGATGCGAAAACAGGAATTGTAAGTGTTCCTCAATGGGCTCAGAGTATTACAACCCCTTTTAAAATTTCATTGGGTTATCGATTTCTTTTAGAATATTCTAAATAAGGGTTGTTGATAAAGAAAAAAAGATGTAATTTTGCCTTCCGCAATTTTTAAGTTGAAAATAAAATGGCTAAAAAAGGAGATAGAGTACAGGTGATTATGGAGTGCACAGAGCACAAAGAATCTGGTCAACCAGGTACTTCAAGATACATTACGACAAAGAACAGAAAGAATACTCCGGAGAGATTAGAGTTGAAAAAATTCAACCCAATCTTGAAGAAAATGACAGTTCATAAAGAAATTAAATAAATTAAGACATGGCTAAGAAAACGGTAGCAACTTTACAAAAAGGTGGTAAGACTTATACTAAAGTGATTAAAACGGTTAAGTCAGAGAAGACAGGTGCATATATCTTTAAAGAAGAAATGGTACCTAACGAGCAAGTTAAAGATTTCCTTAGTAAATAAGGAATTAATAATAAAACATATCTAAAGCTTTCACAAATAGTGAAAGCTTTTTGTGTATATATACTTTTATATAGTTATGGGATTATTCGGTTTATTTTCAAAAGAGAAAAAAGAAAAACTCGATAGTGGTCTTTCTAAAACCAAGGACAGTATATTTTCAAAATTAGCGAAGACCGTTGTTGGAAAAAGTAAGGTAGATGATGAGGTGTTAGATAATTTGGAAGAAGTATTAATTACTTCCGATGTTGGGGTAGAAACCACCTTAAAAATTATTGAACGAATAGAGGATAGGGTAGCAAAAGACAAATATCTTGGGACAGATCAGCTAAATACGATTTTAAGAGATGAGATTGCCGCATTACTGGAGGAGAATAATTCAGCCGATAATGTTGGATATGCATTACCTAATGACAAGAAGCCTTATGTTATGATGATCGTAGGGGTGAATGGTGTAGGAAAAACAACTACAATTGGAAAGTTAGCCCATCAGTTTAAATCGGCTGGTAAAGAGGTTGTACTAGGAGCTTCAGATACATTTAGAGCAGCAGCTGTTGATCAGTTGAAAATCTGGGCAAAAAGGGTTGATGTCCCTATTGTTGAGCAAGGAATGAATGCCGATCCAGCATCGGTAGCATATGATACATTACAATCGGCGAAATCGAAGGAAGCCGATATTGTATTAATTGATACAGCAGGAAGGTTACACAATAAAGCCCATTTGATGGATGAACTTTCCAAAATAAAGCGTGTTATGGACAAAGTTGTTCCCGGTGCTCCTCATGAAGTACTTCTCGTACTGGATGGCTCTACAGGTCAAAATGCATTTGAGCAGGCTAAACAGTTTACCAAGGCAACCGAAATAACGTCCATGGCATTAACTAAATTGGATGGTTCGGCAAAAGGAGGTGTTGTTATTGGTATATCCGAACAATTTAAAATCCCAGTGCGTTTCATCGGTGTGGGTGAAGGAATGGAAGACTTACAAGTTTTTGATCGTAGAGAGTTTGTTGATTCTTTATTTAATTGATTAGCATCTGAATGTATGAAAACAAAAACAATCAAGAAAAATAAAGTCAATGTGATTACACTAGGATGCTCTAAAAACATTTTTGATTCGGAGGTGTTAATGGGGCAATTAAAAGCGAATAATATTGACGTAGAACACGATTCTGATTCATTGGAGGCACAAACTGTAATTATTAATACGTGTGGGTTCATTGAAAATGCGAAACAAGAATCGATCGATACAATTTTAAGTGCAGTTGATGCAAAAGAGCAAGGTTTGATTGAAAAAGTATACGTCACTGGTTGTTTAAGTGAGCGTTATAAAGATGATTTAGAGAAAGAGATTTCTGATGTTGATCAATACTTTGGAACAAGAGACTTAGGTCAATTATTAAAAACATTAAAAGCTGATTACAAACATGAGTTAGTTGGCGAAAGATTGTTAACAACTCCAAACCACTCAGCGTACTTTAAAATTGCTGAAGGATGTGATCGACCATGTTCGTTTTGCGCCATTCCTTTGATGCGAGGAAAGCATAAAAGTACACCAATAGAGGAGTTGGTAAAAAGTGCAAAAAGCCTAGCTGCAAAAGGGACAAAGGAATTGTTGATGATTGCTCAGGATCTTACTTATTATGGTCTTGATTTATATAAAGAGAGAAAATTAGCAGACTTATTGCGCCAATTGTCGGATGTTGAAGGGATTGACTGGATGAAGTTACATTATGCATTTCCAACTGGTTTTCCAATGAATGTGTTAGATGTAATGAATGAGCGCGATAACATTTGTAATTATTTGGATATGCCACTTCAGCATATATCAGATAATGTATTGAAAAGTATGCGTAGAGGTACAACAATGGCCAAAACCAATGCGCTAATTGATCAAATAAGAAGTAAAGTTCCAGATATCGCATTAAGGACTACATTGATTGTTGGTTACCCTGGGGAGACAGATAAAGACTTTCAGCAATTATACGATTGGGTTGAGGAGACAAAATTCGAAAGAATGGGAGCTTTCACATATTCTCACGAAGAAAATACACATGCCTTTAGTTTAGAGGATGATGTACCTGAAGAAATTAAACTTCAAAGAGTTCAAGCACTAATGGATCTTCAAGCAGGTATTTCAATGCAATCTAATGAGGCTAAAGTTGGAAACACCTACAAGGTGCTTTTTGATCGAATTGAAGGTGATTATTTGATTGGTAGAACAGAGTACGATTCTCCTGAGGTAGATAATGAAGTGCTCGTTAAAAAGGCTGATGGTTACACTCGAATAGGAGATTTTGCCAATGTTAAAATCACAGAGGCTGATGCGTTTGACTTATACGGGGATTTAGTTCGATAATGCTATTTCCAATTGATGAAAATAGAAACTTGCTTCCTAGAGATGGGGAGCTTTTTTATTTTCAAAACTTCCTAACTCAATTTGAATCGTCAGAGTATATCCATAAACTGATAGAGGAACTTGATTTTAAAAACGATGAAACAGTGGTTTTTGGTAAACATCGTGTGATGAATCGATTAACTGCTTGGGTTGGAGATAGGCCTTTTATTTATGGTTATTCTCAAATAAAACGGAAGGCTCAACCTTGGAGTGAATCAATCCTGTTTTTAAAGTCTCTTGTGGAAGCAAGGACGAAAAGTAAATTCAATTCTTGCCTATTAAACTATTACCCTAGTGGTGAGGACGGAATGGGATGGCATGCGGATGACGAGAGGGAGTTAGGCAAGAATCCTGTTATTGCATCCATAAGTCTAGGTGCTGAACGTAAGTTTAGTTTTAAACATATTGAATCAAAGGAAAAGTTAGATTTAAAGTTAAAAAATGGTAGTTTACTTCTCATGTCAGGTGAAATTCAACATTACTGGAAACATACTTTGCCTAAATCAAAAAAAGTCCACGAACCCCGATTAAACCTTACGTTTCGTGAAATTATTACTCAACCTTGAAGACTTGATCAAGCGTTAAAATGAGTATTAATAGAAATGATGCTAAACGATAATTAAGAAAGGAATAATACTTAAATTTAAATATGGCGAATTTTAAAGATGTTATTGCGAGTTGTGAATATGTATTAGTTGATTTTTATGCAACTTGGTGTGGACCATGTCAGACCTTAGCTCCAATTTTAGAGGAATTAAAATCGGATGAAGGGGGAAAATTAAGAATTGTAAAAGTTGATGTAGATAAAAATCAGCAACTTGCCACTCAAATGGGAGTAAGGGGAGTGCCGAGTTTGTTTTTTTATAAAAATGGACAGCTAATCAAAAATGTCTCAGGTGTATTAGCTAAACATGAAATCAAGAGAATTTTTGGATTTTAGTCATTGTAGTTTTTGAGGCCTAAAATTAATGTAAGTTATTCATTACCTTTTATATTCCTCATACACCCACTCACCAATTTCATTCAATAATTCGATGAAATATATTCCTCGCTTTAGATGAGCAGCATTGGTATTATTATGGAGAACAAGTTGCCCGTTAAGATCGTACACATTTAATGTTCCTACTGGAAAATCGGTGACTCTAATTTGATCTCCAGCAAACCAAGCTTTCGGCTCCCTATAAACATCCATGACTAAAATTGTATCCAGGTGATGACGAATTGATGGATGTTCAATTTCAATGAGCTCGAAATACATTAGTTTATTCGGAGCTGAAGGCCACAAAAAACTATAATGATCTTTACCCTCTGCCTCCACAGTTGTGAGTGAATCAAATAGAATCCCATCTGTTGAATAATTAATTTGGTAAGCTTTTGTTTGTATTTCAGTGTAAATTTCCCAATCCAATTGAATATTATCATCCAATCGCTTTCCTTTAAATGCAACAAGTTCTACCGCCAGTGGAGTAATTTGATTACTTCCTAAAGTCCATTTTGAAAACTGCCTTATTCCAGAACATTGAAAAGATTGATTATTGTCATTTAGTGATCCCCCCACAGAAAACCAGTTTTCTCCCTTGTCCGTTGATTTATACATGATTAATTCACTTAAATTATTTTCATTTAATTCACTTTTCCAAAAATGAAATTCAAGCGTAACGTCTAAATCATAATTTATTTCAGGCTCAATATTGTATACTCTATTAATACCTTCTTTACCCATTAAATTATATGCCTTAAACTCTCGTTCTATGCGTGTGTTTCCCATTGGAGTTTTACTTTGAATAGATAAGCCTAGGCCACCGATATTTGAATAACTTCCGCCAATTATTGTTTTAAATAGACGTATTTTTCCAGTTCCAATGAGTGGTGATAATGCAGTTTCATTACTGATGTATCCTACATGTTTTAGTTCAATGATGTTATTTACCTCCAATGTTCCACTTAATAAAAAAAGCGTATCATTTAGTACTGATTTGCAATTAATCCTTAATGTATCTTCATTCTTTTGAATAGTTGTTTTATGAAACTGGATGATACCCTCACCATGAATGGATTGGGCGTTTAAAGTATCCGTAAAGTGAATGAGGCCCTTTTTTGCGATTAAATTTCCATTGCATCTAATATTTCCCTCTATGTAAATTTCTTCGTCGTAATTTAAAAGGAACGTTCCAGTAGGGGCAATCGTTATATGGCAAAAATATTTATCTTGATATTTTGACTTAAATGTTACTGAATCTTCAATAATTAGGTGGTTTATTCGTGATTGCTCACTGGAAAATTCAAGGGTTCCTTTTTTTACTTTTGCTTCATTGGTAACAATCAACTCTCCTATATTGGCTTTTGTATGTGCAATGCCATTTTTATCAATGACTAAATTAAAATACTTCATTATTTTAATTCGTTGTTTCCTCGTTCCGTCGTAAACAAAAAGTGAGGTCCCTTCACGTACTTTTCCGGTTGAATTCCCATCACCAGCCAACAAAAAATGTCCGCTTGTTAATACTAGTTGACCCGGACCATCCCAATCACCATTCACATCTACTGTTTTATCGTCTATTATTAATTGTAATGAGGATTCTGCTAAGTTTAATCTTCCATTAATAATCAGAGAATCGCCAGAAATTTCTTTTCTACACGAGTCAACTGCGCCATCATCAAGAATGAGATTTCCATAATGAGGAGAAGATGAGATGGTTTGATTTTTTTTCGATGCATAAATTACCGTTGAGGAATCATGTAAAATAAGTGTTGAAAAAAAAGAGGGGAAGATGATGTTTTTTTCGCTGTAATTGTGTCCTAAGGTTAAACGAGAAAGAGAGTCAATTGTAAAAGTTCCAGCTGGACTTCCTATAATTTGAAAGGAATCACACTGTAGATGTGCAGAAGGATAAATGTGGAGGTTTTCATTTACTTGTATATTCCGTGTTAATATTTTCTTTCCCGAGTTTTGAAATACAAGATTCTCTGCTTCTTGAACACAAAAAGGGATGTTTTGATTTCCCTTTTTGTTGAAGATGACTGTGTTGTTTTTAGCGCTTAAATCCCAATAGCCATTGATGTTTTGTGTGTCTGCCTGAATCAATAGTATTCCATTTTTATCATTCGTGAGTGTGTCAACGCGCAGTTCTTTTGAAATGGATAATATCCCCTTGTTTTTAAGGTTTTTCCCCTTAACTCGTGGGATATAAATTGTGTCTTTTCCGTCGAGTGTAAATGAGTCATTGGAAAAGTAAAAATCACAAGCAGTTCCCATACATCCTTTAAAAATACCATTGTTTTGGATTCCAGCATTGATTGAAATATCTGCAGTTGATTGGTTAATGAATGAACCAGATTCATAAATGGTTAGTTGGTTAAATGTTGGATCTGCTAAATGAGATCGGATTATAAGTTTTCCATTAATATGCACTGTGTCCTTGAATAATGGGGAGTGTCCACCAATTTGAATTTCTCCACTTAAACCAATAGTACATTGATTAACAACAGCATCCCCTAATTTCAATTGGCCTGAAATGACATCGAGATGGTTAATCATATGATGAGTATGAAACTTTGACGCGTCTTTTCCTGAATTTAAGTAAACCAAGTGATTATAATTGATTGGATTTATGGATTGTTGAATGGCTCCGTTGTACACCACTGTAGGGTTTCCTCTCAAATCACCACTAAAATGTCCTGACACAAATAAAGAATCATGTTGAAGCATGGAAATATGATAGCCAGATCCAATAAAAAAATGTCCAAATTGCGGATGATTATTTAGAGATAGGTTCGTATTAACTATACACGTTGTTGAGTCTTCAAAATAAACATCGTTAACTAAAATCGTTTTTTGAATGGTAAGTTGTGAAGTGCCATAACCTTTAAGGGAATGAATAGTGATGGGTTCATGAATAGTATAGTTTCCATTTCCATACAATTGAATATCATAAGCTTTGTGCTTTACTAACGGAGGAATCGATTGATTTCCTGTTCTATTTAATATGAGTGTATTTTTAGGATAGGTTACATCCAAGGAGTCGATTCCAAATTTACTATTGGTCATCCTAAGAGTAAGTAGTCCATGGTTTTTTAATATGCCATTACCCGTTATTGACGCAGAAATTGTTAATGTATCGTGGTTGAGTAGTTCATCCTTGATTTCCATTGCATATACATTTAGTCGTCCCCTAATTTCTGTCTTTTTACGAAAGCTGATTTTACCATTAAAAAACAAGAATGTTCCTCTGTTCACTAAAGGACCTTTGAGTTCAATGTGTTCACTAGACGGATTGAATACGGAACCCAAATTAATGAATTGACCAAAGGTTTTCAATCCACTTTTATTCGTAAACTTTAGAGTATCCTCAATAATTATTTGTTTCGCGCTCAGATGACATTTGTCTATTATGGAATTTCCTTGAATAGTGATGGTGTCAATACTCATTGTACCAAGTGATCTCCCCGAGATTAATCCGTTTTTAAAGTGTGCGCGTGATACATTCAAATTGTTTGAAGAAGAGTTAAAAAATAATACACCTTCGTTTATCAATACGGAACATACGGCATTAGATGAATTGATAAAAATAGTATCTCCTACGTTAATTTTAACAGTGTCAATTTCAAGTGGCGATTGATTGTTTTTCCATGTACTGAATGCAGTCCAATTACCACTTTTCTTACTCTCAATAATACGTGCGATTGATTTTTCTGAGAGCAAAAAAGTCAAAAAGATTAAACAAAATAATTTGAACATGATTATTTAATTTACATGCTAAATTATTTTGTTTTAATATTGGTTGTTTAATTATTACTTTTGAATTTCTACAATTGTTGTTTATTCAATAGTTGAGATTAAAAATAAAAAAAACAAGATAAAAAATGAAGGCGGTTGTAGTAGATGATATTGCTAAATTTAGAGATAATTTAATACAAGATTTAAATGATTATTGTCCTGAGGTAGAGATCGTAGGGACTGCTGATGGTGTTGTTTCTGCTGCAAAAGAAATAAAAAGTAAAAAGCCTGATGTTGTTTTTTTAGATATTCAAATTAATCAAGGAACTGCATTTGATTTATTAGAGATTTTAGGTAAAGTTGATTTTAAAATTATTTTTACAACGGCCTCTGATGAATATGCAATCAAAGCATTTAAATTGTCTGCAGTTGATTATTTGCTTAAACCGATTGATATCGATGAATTAAAAACAGCGGTTAATAAAGTAAATATTGATTTAAAAGATGATTATGAATTGCTTAAATCAAATATCAATGAGGAGAATAAGTCACACAAAAGATTGGCTCTTCATTCTCAGGATAAAATTGAAATTGTAGAAATTGGAAATATTATTCGTTGTGAATCGAACGTTAATTATACTCAATTCTTTTTTACAAATGGGTCCAAAATGCTGGTTACTAAAACATTGAAAGAATTTGATAAAATGCTCTCTGAATTTGGTTTTTACCGTGTGCACCAAAGTCATTTAGTGAATATTGATCATCTTAAAGAGTATATTAAAATTGATGGAGGGTACCTTAAAATGCAAGATGGCGCCTCAGTTCCAATATCTACGCGTAAAAGGTCAGCAGTATTGAGTTTATTGAAAGGGGTTGTTTAAATTTCTCCTAAACTAGATGCTTCAACCCAACCCACTTCATTATTGGGAGCTTTAATATTAAACCATTCACCCGATTCTGATAAAATGTCTAATTTGGTTCCTTCGTGGATTTCAAAAAGTAATGTAGATGAAGGGTTTGGTTCACTAAAGATATTCGCAGAGGTACTTAATGTAATCCCTGCTCTGTAAGCCTCAACTGCTAATTTTTGTTGCCACGCTATAAGCGTGAATATAACACCTGTTAAAGCGAGTAGTCGCGCGTATTTGATATGCTTTTTAATTGTTGTCTTTTTTCCAAATATAAAAAGAGCCGCACCTAATAGTATACATATTGAGGCAATGATTGACACTATATTATGACTTATGCCATTATTTATACTTCTTAAAATTTTTGATAGAGAAACTTCAGGAACAGGCTCAAATTGATCGGTAATTTTTGCTTGAGCTAGTTTTAAATTAAATTTCGCATTTTCATGGCTTGAATTTGACTTTATTGCTTTTTCAAAGTTTAAAATGCTTAATCCAATTTGTCCATTTCTGAAGTAGGCATTTCCAAGATTATAATTTAAATCAGGAGAGCTTAAACCTTTTGAAATCACTATTTCATATTGCGCTATTGCTTTTGAGAATTCATTGTTGTCATAGTTTACTTTTGCGGAATCTAAAAGAGGCTCGTTTGCAAAAGCAAATGTGGTAATCATGAAAAAATATGTTAGTATGTTTAATGATAATTTCATCTTTTCAATTGCGTTTCGAGTTCGTGAATAATACGTTCTGCTTCTGCATACATCTCCTTGGGAGATAGAACGATAGGAGAGAATCGGGCCATCTTACAATCATTAGAGACTTTAATGGTTTGATTAATTAAATGCTCCTCTACCATTTGATTTTTAAGATGCGTAATTATTGTCTCTTTTTTTAATTGAGATCGATCGATCATTAGTTTACCCAACAAATAGGAGTTAATAGCTTCATCAACAAGCGCATAAAATTTACTCTTATCTCCTGCGATCTCCTTTTCTGCATTCTTTAAGTACTTTTTCGCTACTTTTTTGGCTTTAGATTTATTATTGGATTTTATTTGATCTTTAGACAGTATTCTTTTTCGAAATCCAAAGACACCAACTCCAAAGCCAAGCACACTAAAAATGATGAGCATTAAATGAGCGAATGAACCTGTGAATGAAGATCTTTGATCATTGGATAAATTTTCAATTTTATTAAGGTATCGAATATCACTTCCTTGCAATTCTACTTTTTTTCCTCCTCCGGAGGAAATATAGGGTTGGATATCTCCTTTCCCAGCACCGGTGACTTTAATGTTAATTGGAGTTGTTTTGATATCATAATATTTTTTCTTTTTTGGATTAAAAGCCCAAAGCGTAATTGGCGGTATTTTGAATTCTCCTGGTTGTCTTGGGATTGCTACAAATTCAAAGGTTTTACTACCGTTAATCCCGTTTAAATTTGTTTTAATATTATCCTTCACGGTTGCCGGTAGAGTTTCGAAAGCACTCGGGAAGTTTATCGTAAGATCATTAAGTGTATTGAGATTTCCTGAGCCGGAAATAGTAATTCGTATCGTAACGGCATCATTTACATTTAACTCTTTCTTGTCACATGTTGATTTGGCCTTAAAATTACCCACAATAACAGGTTGGGTGATACCAGACTCCGCAATAGGCAATGGCTTCACATCAACAGTAAGCCTATTTGATGTGATTTCCTGGGTTTCTGTTTGTGTAAAAAAGCCTCTGCCTGTTGTCAAATACATATCTCCTTTCACCGCTGGTAGTGTCGTTTTTCCCGTTTTAATGGGGGTGAGAATAAAAGAAAAGTCTTTGTTGGTGAGGTATTTTTTTCCGTTTATTGTGCGAATTTTATTTTTTGTTTCAGATGGAATAGTTTTTACAATAAAGCCGTCAAATTTTGGCAATTCTTTCATTCGAAACCCTTTTGTTTGAAAGGCAGAATACCAATGAAGATCAATTCTAAACGGCTCACCTATATAAACTGAACTTTTAGTTGATTTTAATTTTAAAATTAAGTCTCCATTTATGCCAGAATCCTTTTTTTGTTTAATTATTTGTACCGTTTTATCCTGACAAGGATATTCCTTTCCATTAAGAATGAATTGGATTCCAGGAATTTTAAACACCCCTATTTTCTTTGATTTTAGATAGTAGGTTATTGTCACTTCTTGGGATATGGAGCCATTTATAATTGAGGTAGAATTACCACTATTTTGTCCCAAAACCTCTAACTCTCCAAAATTATTTCCGGAAATTTGATAATTTCCTTGGAGGCGTTGACCTACTGATTTCAATATGTATTGTACCGTAAATTGTTCTCCAACTTCAAATTCAGTTCCTTCAACTTGCGTAATTCCTTGTATACCTTCTCCCGCAAAAACAGTATTGAAAGATGTAAGAAGAACTATTAAAATTATAAAGTTCCACGTTAGTTTAATTCTGTGTAAACGATAATTCATTACCAGTCTTTTTCTATTTTTTTTCGCGGTTTCTTTTCCATTTGAGATCGTATCATTTTCTCTCTAACCGCACTCTCATTATTTTCTAATTCTTTAAGTAACTGTTGGGCCTGAGCTTTTGAAATCGCCTTTATTTTTTTTGGTTCTTGTACTTGCTGATCACCTTTTTCTTGTCCCTTTTTTTCAGATCTTTCCTTTTGATCTCGGCCTTCTTTTTCTTCAGGTTTTCCATCTTGCTGATCCTCCTTAGCGTCTTTAGTTTGCCCGTTTTCCTCTTTCTTTCCCTCTTCTTGTTCGTTTTTGTCTCCGTTATTGTTCGAATTATCTCCTTTTTTGTCGTTCTTTTCTTTTTTTTGATCCTCGTTTGGATTTTTATTATCCTTTGAGTTTTGACTGTTTTTATTGTCTTTGTTTTGTTGGTTTTTATCATTTTTCTGATCGTTTTTTTGATCAGATTTGTTTTGCTTGTTTTTGTTCATCATGCGTTTTGCATACGCCAAATTATATCGAGAATCTTCATCTGCTGGATTGTTTCTAAGCGCATTTTTGAAAGCTTCAATGGCTTCTTCAGCGCGTTGATTTTTTAGGTAAGCATTTCCCAAATTGTGATATGCTTTTGCTTTTTGATGTTTTGCCTTTAATTGGGGTATTAAATTTTCATAATCAGTAATCGCACCTACATAATCCTGTTGATTATATTTTGAATTCGCGAGGTTGTATTGTGCTTCGATGGATTCCGGATTAATAGCTAGTGCCTTAAGAAACATTGAATCAGCCATTAAATAATCCGCTTCATTAAAGTTTGCGTTTCCTTCACGAATAAACGATCGTTCCTCTTGAGCCTTTACTCCTAAAGAAATATACATCAAAAGCACTATGAATATTAGTTGTTTTTGAACCACGTTCCTTTTCTTTTTAAAATCAATAAATCCATTACAATGAACATTATTCCTATTGCTAAAAACCATTGAAAACGGCTACTGTACGAGGTGTATTGCTTTGCTTCATATTCCGTTTTTTCAATTTCACCAATTTTAGTAAGCATAGATTGAAGACCTAGGTTTTGGTTTGAGCCACGAACGTATGTTCCTCCTCCTGCCTCTGCTAAAGCGACAAGCGATGGTTCATTAAGTCTGGTAATTATTGTACTCGCATTTCTGTCTTTCTTAACGCCTATTCTTCGTCCATTTTTATTAAAATCTGGTATTGTGGAACCTTTAGAACTTCCAAGTCCAATGGTAAAAACTTTGATGTCTTTTTCCTGAAGTTGTTCTGCGATTTCTATTGCTCGTCCATCATGCTCTTCTCCGTCTGTAATAACAACAATTGCCTTATTGGTTGGAGAAGATGAAGGAAGCGATTTGTTCGCTAACTCAAGCGCTCGTGCAATATTTGTTCCAGGTACTGGAATAATTCCGGTATGAATTCCCTGAATAAAAAGTTCAGCTGCAGAGTGATCGTTGGTTAGAGGTAACTGAAGAAAGGCATCTCCAGCAAACACAATAACACCAATTCGATCAGATCCTAAACTATTTATAATTTTGTTAATGGAAAGCTTTGCTCTTGTTAGTCGATTTGGTTTTAAATCTTCTGCCAACATACTTTTTGATACATCTAAGCAGAGCATTAAATCTATTCCAGCTCGTTGAACCTCTTCTTTTTTATCTCCAAATTGTAAATTTGCTCCTGAAAGAATAATACATGCAAAGCCTGTTGTCCATGCCATAAATCGGAGAATCGATCTATTTTTTGATAGATTGGGAAATAAATTATTCAGCGTAGTTTCTGATTTAAATTGATTCAGTTGTTTTTTTTGTAACCAACGATTAATGCAGTAAAGCGCTATTATCGCTGCAGATAAAAGAAAGAACCAAAGCACCCAGTTGTTTTGCCAACGCGCAAAGTCACGATCAGTAAATAGGTACGAAGATATGGCTTTCATCCAGTTCATTTAATCGATCGTTTTAAATACGGTGAGTTCCAAAGATTTCCCCAACCCTAAAAGGATTAGACCCACCAATACATAGGGTAGGAATAGCTCTGTTTTTTTGTAGTATTTTAAGCTCGCTAACTCAGTTTTTTCTAATTGGTCGATTTCCTCATAAATATTTTTAAGCGCATTCGGAGATTCAGCTCTGTAGTATCTTCCTCCTGTTATTTTTGCTATTGCTTCAAGTGACTCAGTATCAATTTTTGATTCGATTTGTTGGTTATATGTTCGTCCAAAGAAATCTTTTTGTTGTATGGTAAATTTCTTTTTTCCTATCCCAATTGTGTAAACTTTTATATCATACGTGTTGGCTAATTCCGCTGCTGTTTTAGGGGATATTTCCCCTGCATTATTCTCACCATCGGTCAGTAAAACAATTACTTTACTTTTGGCCTCACTATCTTTTAGTCTTTGAACGGCTGTTGCTAATCCAGATCCAATTGCTGTACCATCCTCTAATATTCCCATCCGAATGTCTTGAAAAAGTTCGGTGATCCTATTGTGGTCAATGGTTAAAGGACATTGAGTAAAACTTTCGGCAGCAAAAACTACCAGACCAAATCGATCATTAGGTCTAGATTGAATGAATTCTGTAGCGATTTTTTTTGATGCATCAAATCTGCTTGGTTTAAAATCAGGCATCTTCATGGAGGATGAAATATCCATAGAAATGATCATATCGATCCCCTGGGTTTTAGTTTCCTCCCAGCTTTTCGAATCTTGAGGGCGAGCTAAAGCTACAATAAAGGCGATTAATCCAATTTGTAAACACAGGAAAGGTATGTGTTTTAAATACACAAGGGAAGATGTCTTTCCAAAACCTTCAGATGAACTGAATTTAAAATCTACATTATCATATACTTCCTTGAAGTAATATAATACAATAAGGATAGGTATGAGTAAAAATGCCCAGAACCATTCAGGATTAGCAAAGCTTTCCATAGAAAATAGTTTGCTGAAAGCCGCTTTAGAGAATTCTATGAAGTTTCCTTTATCCAATTTCTTCTTGGTGTGATTCTAAAATTTCTTTTAAAGCATTTATTGCGCGTTCATGTTGAGAAAAAACGCCCTTTTGTTTGGCAAATTTCACCATATCGGAGAAGTTTAAAATATGACTAACTTCATCTCTAAATTTTCTATCGAGTCCCAATGAGTTCAATTGAGTTGTAATATTTCCCGTAGTTTCTTCAAGTGCTTTTATTTTATGCTTGAATTCAAGAAAGCTTCTAAGGATTAGTGATAGTTCACTTTGAAATTCTTTTTCTTGACCGGTTTCCCATATCTTACTTTCCGCAAGAGCATGATATCTTTCCCAAAGAACTTCCATTAAAGGACGTGCGGGAATAATTGCTTCGGTTTTACGATTTCTTTTTTTAAGTTGATAAAAAGTGATTGCTGAGGCTCCTCCAATTACAATTAGGATAATTAAAACGGTGAAAATTAGTTTTTTACTTTCTGCAAATATCCAAGGGGTATTCATTTGCTTTTTGATTGGCTTAATGTCTTCTTGAGGATTAACAGGAACGGAATTAAAGCGAATTAAAGAGGGCGCTGTTTGAGTATTCCCTGAAATAATTGGAGGAATAACAAAATAACCGGAGTCCCAGGCTGTAATGTATATTGATTGTTCATATTTTCCTGGAGCAATTGTATCTATGTTCGAGCATTCTATAATCTCTAAATCTTTGCTTAAAGTGTCCTTAATCATTGGCCAGCTAAAATCCTCTTTCCCTTCATATGAAAGTTTAAATTTTGCCTGTTGACCAATAAGGTATGATGTGGAATCAGTTTTAAAGTCAAACGTTTCAGCATGAGCTATATGAACCAAAAGGAATAATATGACTGCAATTTTCAACTTAATCATTTACCTTCTCTTCGTTTAAACACTCTCATTAATGGGATAGTGTAACTTTCATTTGTATTTAGAATGACTTGATCTATTCCCGTTTTTTTACAACAGTCATCAAATTCCGAAGTCATTTTTTTCCACCAATTGGCATAACTTTTTCGCGTATTTTTCGAATTTGTATTCACCCAGCTTCTTTGTCCTGTTTCGGGATTAAATAGTTTAGCTAAACCTATTTTAGGAAGTTCAATTTCTAAGGGATCAAAACATTTTATAGCGATTAAGTCGTGTTTTGATTTTGCCATTTTTAATGAATTAAAATATCCAGTAGTTATAAAATCACTGATTAGGAATGTTGTGCTTCTTTTTTTAACCGCATGGGTTAATTGCACTAATCCAACGTTTAAATCTGTTCCTTTGCTTAATGGTTTAAATTCTAATAAATCACGAATGATTCGAAGGATATGGTTTTTTCCCTTTCGTGGTGGTATAAATTTTTCCACTTGATCGGAACAAAAGATTACACCAACTTTATCATTGTTTGTGATGGCAGAAAACGCTAGTACAGCAGCTACTTCTGTAATGTATTCTCGTTTTGTTTGATGAGTTGTTCCAAATGATTCTGAAGCCGAAACATCAATAACAAGCATGACGGTTTGTTCTCGTTCTTCTTCGAATGTTTTTACAAAGGGCTCATTAAAACGAGCAGTAACGTTCCAATCAATCGTCCTAGTTTCGTCTCCAAAATTATATTCTCGCACCTCTGAAAAAGTCATTCCTCGACCTTTAAACGCACTAGAGTAGTGGCCAGAGAAAAGTTGTTTAGACATTCCTCTCGCTTTGATTTCTATTTTGCGTATTTTACTTAGTAATTCGCTGGAATCCAAAGCTTAAAAAATTACTGATTTAGGGTACTTGAACTTTGTCGATTATTTCTTTTATTATTTGATCCGAATTAATTTCTTGTGCTTCTGCCTCATAAGTTAATCCGATGCGATGTCGTAAAACATCTGCTGCAACAGAGCGAATATCTTCAGGAATAACATATCCTCTTCGATTCATGAACGCAATTGCTTTTCCTGCCTTTGCTAATGCAATTGTTGCTCTAGGAGAACCTCCAAAGGTGATTAAATTTTTATGTTCAGGAAAAGGTTCACGAGTAGCGAACACTAAATCAACAATATATTGCTCAATTTTTTCGTCCACATACACCTCTTTTACTAAATTCCGTGCTTCTAAAATTTTCTCTGTGGTTAAAATTGTATTTGCAACAGGGAATTCCTTTAACAGGTTTGCTCTCATAATTTTTTGTTCATCACGCTTATTGGGATAATCAAGTTTGACTTTTAACATAAAACGATCAACTTGGGCTTCAGGAAGTGGATATGTCCCCTCTTGCTCAATAGGGTTTTGTGTAGCTAGTACTAAAAACGGTTTAGGAAGTGGATAGGTCTCTCCACCTATTGTTACTTGTTTTTCTTGCATAGCCTCAAGTAGAGCACTTTGAACTTTTGCTGGAGATCGATTAATTTCATCGGCTAACACAAAATTTGCAAATATAGGTCCCTTCTTTACTACAAATTCTTCTTTCCGTTGATTGTAAATAAGTGTACCAATGACATCTGCAGGTAATAAATCAGGTGTAAATTGAACACGATTAAATTTTGCATTTATAATTTCGCCCAGTGTATTGATCGCAAGAGTTTTTGCTAATCCTGGTAGACCTTCCAACAGAATGTGACCGTCGGATAGCAAACCAATTAAAAGTGCATCGGTCATTTGAGGTTGTCCAACAATTACTTTGGACATTTCAACCTTAATGAGTTCAATGAATGCACTCTCTTTTTCAATTTTTTCGTTAAGTTCAGCAATATTGTATTCAGAAGAAGTTATTTGTTCCATATTTGAATAAAATGAACCTCAAATTTAATAAAGCTCTTTCATATTTAAGATTTTCTAAAGGCGTTAAAATTTGTTAACAAATTATTTTTTCCAGTTTTTTTTAAGATTGAGGTCAAAATTAAGGTTTAGCGGAATAGAAACTTTTTTAAGAAAGATTTCTTGTCATTTTTAAAACGTCAATATCTATTTTTGTATTAAAACCTCAAATTGTTGAAAATTGGCTCGATTTGTGTTTTTGTAAGCGAATTGTTGAGCTTAAATAGGCGTGAACAAATTTTAAAATATAACTTTTTGAGTGATAAGTGCTTTTTTGAAATATTATTTTTTAAGGAGGCAACTGTGCGTTTTTTAATACGACTTTTATGCGCACGAATAAATGTGAAATTATTTAAAACCCGAAAAATTAACTTACCAAATTATGGAAACTGTAATGACCACCGAAGAGTACAATCAAACCATTCAAGAGCTTGTTCAAATAATGAATGTTCCTACTGTAAACGAAGAAAAGAGAGGAGAGCTTGAAGAAATACTGGATAAAATTGATTCCTATAACGGAATGGAATTTCTTAAAATAAAATCAAAGTAGTTAAAATAAAATTGCACAAAAAAAGGGACTTGTTTCAAGTCCCTTTTTTTGTGCGATTTTTTAAAATGGTGTTACTTTTTTGTGAAAATGAATTATAGTTGAAAGTTTGTTTATGATACGGTTTAGATTTTTAATAATCCAGTTTTTTATTTTTTTATCACTTAGTGTTTTTTCGCAAATTGATTACTTGAATTTTATTGAGAAATCTGATTTGAATAAAGAGTCGATTAAGGTTCTGAATTTGATGGGCTTATTGGATGTTGTAATACCAAATGAAATATCATATTTAGAGAATCTTGAAGAGTTAAACTTGTCTGGCACAAATTTAATTACACTTCCTAATTCTCTAATAAAATGTAAGAATTTAAAGCGAGTTGATTTAAGTTATAATCCAAATATTGACATTAATCAGGTTTGCAGTGTTTTAAGAGGAATGGACATTAATTGGCTTTCTTTAGAGGGGTGTCAGTTGCCTTTTATTCCATATCAAGTTTCAGAAATACAGAGTTTAAAATATTTAAACGTGTCTAATAATTTAATTTATGAATTTCCTGATAATTTCGGTAAACTAGTTAATTTACTTGAATTGGATATAGCAATGAATCAAATTGATTCAGTTAGTTTTGGACTTAATACCTTACCAAGGTTAAAGACTATTGATTTCTCCTTTAATACAAAAATTGTAATTGATCATTTAATTTCTTCAGGGCTTGATTTTCCTGCCTTGGAAGAGATTAAGCTGCGAGGAGTTAGAAATTTCCCTGCTACATTAAATTTGCGAGATGGAAAACTAAAGAAATTAGATTTATCTAATACGACTTTTAAGGATTTAAATCAGCTTACAACAGATTCTTTTAAAGTAGATTATGTAATTGCGAAGAACTGTAAAAAATTAGATTATAACCTAGCTTGTAAAACTCTACAGAAAAGCGGTGTTAAAAAGCTTGAAATTGCGGATGGAAAAATGGAAAATATTCCTTTAGGTATTAGAAGGATGAAAGCTTTAGAGGAGCTAGTTATTCAAGATGCTAAGATTAATTATGTTCCATCTTTAAATAATCATAAAAACCTTCGTAGTATTTTGGTTGAAAGTGGAGACTTAAATACAATTTTCAGTAGTGTGTCTAGACTTAAAAACTTGGAATATTTAAACATAAAAGAAACCGGAATTAATAATGCAGAAGTGGAAAAATTAGTAAGTCATTTTCCTCATGCTGAAATTGTTTATAATCGTCAAAAACAAGGGGTGCCATTTAAGTTTCCTGACTATCTAAAAGATATAAGTTATCATGTGCCATTTAATTCATTACTAAAAGCATTTGAGGTTTTCAGCTTTTCGGGAGGAAATCGAGCAGAGGTGATATTAGAGTCGGGGACAGTAATTAAAATCAACCCTAACTCATTAGTAACCTCTGATGGAAAAGTATTCAGAGGTGATATTAATTTAAAAATTAAGGAATATAAAAATTCCCTTGATATTTATTTATCGGGTTTGCCAATGATTTATGATTCCGCAGCTGTGTATGGTTTTGAATCTGTAGGAATGTTTCAAATTGAAGCAACTACAAAAGAAGGAGAGAAATTGCAATTAGCAAAGGATAGGTCTATTGTTATTAATACAGATTTACCTGATGATAATGCTGGTTTTCAATCTTATTCGCTTCAAAATGGTAATTGGGTTAATAATGGAACAACACCTAATTACCAACCAATTTTAGAGGTGATTCCTTATAACCAATATGCTTTAAATAAGTCCTTTAATTTAGGAGTTTTGGAAAAGCCAGAACTTAAACATGCAGATTTTGGGCTTGTGTTTTGGAAATCTAAAGACATAAATAGTTTCCAACTTCAGTTTTTAGGAACTGGATTTAAAAAAATAAAATATAAATCAATAGGATATGATGAAATATCAATAAATGAATTAGCCGTTTTTTCAAATGACAAATGGATTATTGTTGATAAAGATGCGGAAGAAAAAATCAAGTTGTTAAAATCAAACAAAACATTTTTAAGAAAAGATGTTTTTACTCCTTTTTCTTCTGATAATCCAAAGATTTTGTTTCAAGAGATTCAAGAAGTAAAACTTGAACCACAGTATGAAAAAGATAATTTCTTACTTACCGTTATTACTGCTTCTTCCACTGTGCAGTTTGAAATTATTCAGGATTTCTCTAGAATGGGTCCTAAGTCAAGTAAACGAAGATTACAATCCTCTTGGAAAAAATATGAAAAAGTTTTGAGAAAAAATGAAATTCATAATAGTAATGTAAGACAGGCATATGAAGATGATATGAATAGTTTTCAAGCAGTTCAAGCACGACAATATGAAGACTCTATATTTATGGCTAATGATCCTATTGGATTTGCTGAACAGCAAAAGGCAAAACAAGAATATAAAGACTTAAAAAGTAGCCTATTTCAAGATGTTGTAAACAGCGGAGAATTTGAAATAACCGGAATGGGAATTTGTAACATTGATAGGATTATGTCCGATTTAATAGCAAATGGAAAAGAATATAGGTTTGAGTCCTATAATGATGAAGGGGATTCTATTGAACTTGATCATATTTCAATTTTATCATCTGCTTATCAATCGGCAATGAAATATGTGGGTAATAAAGTGATGATAAATAAAAGTGCCCAAGCTCTAGCAATAGCAAAGACGAAAAGTGGAAATCTTGCGTTTATCTCAAAATCTGATTTTATGAAAGCTCTTTCAAGTGAAAAGGAGACTAAAAAGTTTAAATTCCGTGTAGTTAATCCTAAAGAAATAGATAGGGATGAATTGGCTAAAATGATAGCAATTTAATGAGAAAATTTCAGTTTTTATTACCAATAATTCTTGCATTTTCATTTACAAGTTCTCCCTCAAAAAAAATGAGGTGGGAATTTAAAAGTCAGTTAGCAGACCCTGTAAATATTGATACAAAGTTATTGAAAGAAGCGGTTATTGAATATGTCAATTTCAGAAGACAAAAAACAAGAAAAAACCAAATTCAATCGAATTTATATTTAGATAGTATTATTGGTCAATTTAATACTAAATATAAAAACAAGGATTTATATAAAAAAAGAAAAAAGGTAAGACAAAATTTTTATTCGAAAGCTTGGGATTTAGGATATACAAATTCTTGGTTTAAGATTATGTATTCTGAAAGTTCAACATTATTGGTTAGTGGGAAATCTATTTATTTTAATTCTGAACTAAATGGCTTTTGTTGGGGGACAAAAAAGTCTTTAAGAGATACGAATATTAAGCCAATATTAGTTCCTAAATTAACTTACAGACAATTAGCAAAAAGATTAGTTAGTCGGTCTTTACCTGGTTCGAATAGAAGATGGATAAATACTTCGGGAGTAGATAAAATTGGAATACAAGTGAATGTTAATGAAAAAGGTTTTCCTTATAAATTGCCAAGTATAGAATTAATTTTCATAGTGTCTGGAAATGTTATGCCAACTAAATTATAATTTTCAATAATTACATATGATTTCTTTGAAAGTCAACTTTTTAGGCAATAAATTAAAAGCGAATAAAATGGATTAAGCATTGGATGTTAATTCTTTGTAATTTTGTGTAAAATCTTGAATATGCTTGGTTTAAAACTTCCCACTGATCCTCGTTGGGTAAATATTGTTGAAAAGAATATCAGTGATATTTTAACAGATCATGCTTATTGCGAGCAAAAAGCTGCATCCTATGCGATTTCCCTCATTACAAAATATCCTGATATCCCTGAAATTGTAGAACAAATGACAGCTCTTGCGCAAGAGGAATTAGAGCATTTTCAAATGGTTCATGCCATTATCATAAAAAGAGGTCTTTGTTTAGGAAGAGAATCAAAAGATCCCTATGTGCATGATCTGATGAAGTTTATAAAGCGCGGAGGAAATGATGCGATGGTTTTAGTAGATCGATTGCTAATTGCAGCAATGATTGAAGCACGAAGTTGTGAGCGTTTTAGGGTGTTATCTGAAAATATAAACGACAAGGAACTTGCCTCTTTTTATCGAGATTTAATGGCTAGTGAGGCAAAACATTACACCCTTTTTTTAAAATTGGCCCGAAAGTATGGAAAAGGAGTAGATGTTGAAAAAAGGTGGAAAGAGTTTTTAGCCAAAGAGGCTGAAATCATGAAAGAATATGGGAAAAAGGTGACTGTTCATGGATGATATCAATGCTTACTTAATATGGTGAAAGCAAAAGGTGTCCATAGGCATGCTTTTATTTTACTTTTTTTCAAAACAGAATTTGCCCAAGTATTACATGTGTTAAATAGAGAATATTTTCCTTTCGCATTATAGAAAGAATCGTTTTCTCCATAAAATGCGTGGGGTATTTTTATGGGTTTCTTCTCACTAAATTGGTTTTTAATTTCATAAGAAAGAAGTTTATATTGTGCTTCGGAAATCATGATTTTCTTGCATCGTTTTCCTTCTACAATGTTTTCAAGAAAACTAACATGCATGGCTGTTTTGTTTAGTCCAGATATAGCCTTTAACGCCACAGATAGTTTTAAGTCTTTCCATGCGGGTGTCTCCAAATAAAACCCTTTATCTCCCCATCCGAATGAAATCCATTTTTTTTGTGTTTTAGGGGTGTGTATATCGGAAGGATTAATAAAAGTTGTCCAATCTTCTTGTTTATTTTTTACAGGAACAACAATGTCTAAATGTGCACCATTTGAAACGATATAAATGCTTATTCCATTAGGCGTTTGTTCAAATTCAGGATTTATCGTTATGTTACTCACGATAAATGTAAAGACAAAATAAGTGCATATAAATGCGCAAATTACTTCTATAATGTACCATAAAAAAATGAGCTTCATTTTAATAAGATAAGCAATATCGGGTATAATTCCTTGAAATTGATGCCAATCAGGTTAGTTTGGAGTGAATAATCTAATAGGAAATTATTACTTTTGTCCTTCAATTTTAAGTATATGTTTGGAAGTCTTCAGGATAAGTTAGATCGGGCGTTTAAAGTGCTCAAAGGACATGGTCAAATTTCTGAAATAAACGTTGCCGAAACAACGAAGGAAATTAGACGCGCATTACTTGATGCGGATGTTAGTTTTAAGGTTGCTAAAGAATTTACTAACAGAGTAAAAGAGAAGGCGATAGGTCAAAATGTTTTAACAACGCTTCAGCCGGGACAGGTCCTTACTAAAATTGTTCATGATGAATTAGTGGAATTAATGGGAGGAGAGGAAAGTGATCTCTCTATTTCTGGAAATCCTGCTGTTATTTTAATTGCTGGACTTCAGGGTTCAGGAAAAACAACGTTTACCGGTAAGTTAGCGAATTATTTAAAAACGAAAAAAGGTAAGAAACCATTGTTGGTTGGAGGGGATGTTTATCGTCCAGCAGCTATGGATCAGTTGGAGGTGTTAGGTGGTCAGGTTGATGCTGATGTATATCTTGAACGAGAAAATAAAAATCCGGTTGAAATTGCAGAAAATGCCATTAAATATGCTCGTCAAAATGGTTTTAATGTTGTCATTGTTGATACAGCGGGTCGATTAGCTGTTGACCAAGAGATGATGGATGAAATTGGTAGGGTAAAGGATGCTGTAAAGCCTCAGGAAATTTTATTCGTAGTTGACTCAATGACGGGTCAGGATGCTGTAAATACAGCTAAAGCGTTTAATGATAAATTAGACTTTAACGGTGTTGTTTTAACAAAATTAGATGGTGATACTAGAGGTGGTGCAGCTTTGTCAATACGCGAGGTTGTTACCAAACCTATAAAGTTTGTTGGTACAGGTGAAAAAATGGATGCATTGGATGTGTTCTATCCTTCAAGAATGGCCGATAGAATTTTAGGCATGGGAGATGTCGTTTCACTTGTGGAAAGAGCAGAGGCTCAGTTTGATGAGGAGCAAGCGAAGAAATTACAAAAGAAAATTGCCAAGAATCAGTTTGATTTCAATGATTTTTATGAGCAAATTCAGCAAATCAAAAAAATGGGGAATCTGAAAGATTTGGTTGGAATGATTCCAGGAATTGGTAAAATGATGAAAGATGTAGATATTGATGATAACGCGTTTAAAGGTATTGAGGCAATTATTCATTCAATGACTCCATATGAACGTAAAAATCCAAAATCAATTAGTGGTTCCAGAAGAAGAAGAATTGCGAGAGGTTCTGGAAATGAGGTAACGGAAGTAAATAAACTTATCAAACAGTTTGAAGAGACTTCAAAAGTGATGAAAATGATGAGTAATAAGAGCAATATGGCTAAAATGATGAAAAACTTCCCCGGTTTAGGTGGTAAAATGTAAATCAAAAAAGGTTTTTTAGGCATAAAGAGTTGCTTATTGATTCTTTAAATGCAATTGTTTTATTGAAATATACGTACAAATGATTTTAATTGATGGTAAAAAGACCTCTGCAGAGGTTAAAGCAGATATCAAACAAGAAGTAGAAGCTTTTAAGGCGAAAGGAGGAAAAACTCCTCATTTGGCGGCTATTTTAGTAGGGAATGATGGTGCAAGTGAAACATATGTTGCATCCAAAGTTCGTTCATGTAATGAGGTTGGATTTGATTCCACGTTGGAGCGAATGGGAAAAGAAACAACTGAAGAGGAGCTTTTAGCTAAGATTGATGAATTCAATAAAAATAAAGATATTGATGGATTTATTGTTCAATTACCATTGCCAAGTCATATCAATGAGCAAAAGGTAACTACCGCTATTCTTCCAGAAAAAGATGTAGATGGCTTTCATCCTGTTAATGTAGGTAGAATGGCCTTGGGACAGCCAGCTTATATTTCAGCTACGCCCTATGGAATTATTCAAATGTTAGAAAAATATGACATTGATACAACAGGAAAACACTGTGTAGTTATTGGTCGTTCAAATATTGTTGGTTCACCCATGAGTATTTTAATGGCAAAAAATTCTAAATATGCAAATTGCACGGTAACCTTAACACACTCTAGAACAAAAAACTTACAAGAATATACGAAATCAGCAGATATTGTGATTGTGGCTTTAGGAAAACCAGGATTTTTAACTGGTGAAATGATTAAAGAAGGTGCAACAGTTGTTGATGTTGGGATTACTAGGGTTCCAGACGAAAGTAAGAAAAGTGGATTTAGAATTCAAGGAGATGCCGACTTTGAATCTTGTGCAGAAAAAGCGTCTTACATTACGCCTGTACCGGGTGGAGTTGGATTGATGACAGTGGCCTCATTAATGAAAAATACATTGGCAGCTGCGAAAAAAGAGATATACGCTTAAAAAGATTTTCTTATAATTAATGTTTATTTCATCGTTGTGCTTGAAGAGTGGATTTTCAAAAGAATAATTGATAATTTTGCAGTATGATTCAGTACGAAGAATTAACAGAAACTCAAGAAATTGTTTTAACTCAAGAAAAGGTTGTTGAGCCATATGATTTAATCATCTATAATGATGATGTAAATACTTTTGAGTTTGTTATTGAATCGCTCATTGAAATATGTAAACATAACTCCATTCAAGCAGAGCAGTGTACATGGATTATTCATCATAATGGAAAATGTGCGGTTAAACGTGGTGGTGTAGAAAAGTTAAAACCTATGGCAGAGGCTTTTTTAAATCGTGGGATAAGTGCAAAAATTGAGGCTTAATGTTCTCCTGAAATATAATGCTTTATTTCATTAAGAATCATCGCGGTTGCTCCCCAAACTACCTTTGAGTTTAAATCAAAATAAGGTGTATTTAGTACACCTCCATTATCCAAATTAATTTCTTTCTTTTTTAGATTATTGTCCAGGAGTAAATCATCAACTGAAACCTCTATGATTTCATCTACTTCTCGATCATCTGGATTAAAATCAGGACGGGTTTGACTTATGCCAACGATAGGCGTTACCATGAAATTACTTGGAGGAATATATAATGGCGTAAGTTCTCCCACTATATCTACCTTATTTTGATTGATATTGGTTTCTTCTTCCGCCTCTCTTAACGCCGTTTTTCTAATGCTCCTATCATTTTGTTCCCGTTTTCCCCCAGGTAATGCGATTTGACCACTATGATTTCCTTTATATTTTGGTCGTTGAATCAATATGAAATATGCGTTATTTTGGTAAGGATAAAATAATAAAAGGACGGCCGCAGGATGAGGTGATTTTGGAATGTATTTTTTGTCAATGGCTCTGTAAGGGGCAACCTCTATATGAGCTTTTTGACCATCTAACTTACTTGGGGTGAATTCAGAAAGTTTTGTGATTAAGGTTTGAAAAATCATGTTACTTTTTAAATCGCAATCGGTAACCAAATCGCATTATAACGTCTAAACTACCAAATTTTAAATCGTTCCAATACCCTTCACCTTTTGGTTGTGAAATAGTATTGATTTTGTAAGCTGTTGTATTAATATTGTAACGAGTATACACCAAAGAAATATCAAAAAACCAAGGGAAGACATCATCGTATTCATTCCCAAGTTGATATCGAATTCCTCCACCAAAAGACCAATTATAGCCCTCTCCAATTACTTCGTTTAAATCTCCTGCAATCCATTGTTTTTTATGCAAGTAACTATATCCTCCATTCACTTGAAAATAACCATTCATTCTATAATAATTATTTAAGCTGTATTGAAAATTCAGATTAGAATTTTGTAAGTTTCCAGCAAATTGATTTCTGGTAGAATCATATCCCTCAAAACTATAAGGTGACTTATCATTAAATAATAGAGGTGACCATTCAAGTCCAATTTCAATTTGTTTATTTATTCCAATGTTTAGATTAATAGGTACTTCTAAAGGAGCTGCAAGTTCAAATTGGTAATTTTCAAAAAACTTATTTTTACCAGCCCCTATTGAAAGAGTAATGTCTTTACCGAGTAACGCTTCATCATTTGTTTGAGCATTCAAATGAGAATACATGAAAATAGTTATGATTAAAAGGAATATTCTCACTGTTCTAAATATATGATGATCATTTTAAACAAGTTATTATTATGTATATTCTCTTGTTACGTGTTAACGATATACAAGTATAAAAGATAACCATTTAATAGGTTACATTTCATAAAGATGCATTTAATGAATTGTATAGTGTAAAAGACGACTTATTTGCTGGAGGTTAACCCCTTTTCTGCAAGATCTCTCCAGAAATCGGGATAGGATTTGGCAACCACATTAGGTTCCTCTATTTCAATTTCGTCAATCTTTAGGCAAAGCGGAGCAATACTCATTGCTACTCTATGGTCATCATAGGTTTCAATCGAACCGTCGAAGGCTTTTAGTCTTCCTTGATTGACTTGTATTTCATCGTTAGGTAGAATATCTATTGATGCTCCGAGTTTTTCCAATTCTTTTTTTATTGCTGCAATTCGATCTGTTTCCTTTATTCTCAAGCTTTCTAGCCCTTTAAAATGTCCTTTGATATTAAGTCCAGAAAGAGTTGCGGCAAGTGTTTGCGCAACATCAGGACAGTCAGAGAAATCATAATTAAAGTGTTTAACCGATGGTTGGTTGAGTTTTTTCAATGTGACTTGATTACCATTAAACACGGACTCAACTCCAAAAGAGTGATACATTTCAACGATTGCAGAATCTCCTTGTAAGCTGATCTCTTTTAACCCTTTTAAGGTGATTCTTGCTTCTTCAGCTAAAGCGGCAATTTGATACCAGTAAGATGCCGCGCTCCAATCTGCTTCTACAGTAAATTCTTTCCCTTTATATTTCCCCTCTTCAATTTGAATGATATTTTTTTCAAACGTGTATTTTGCCCCAAATTCAGCAATAAGAGCGAGTGTCATTTTTAAATAGGGAATAGAGGCTATTTTACCTGTTAATTCCATCTCTAAACCACCTGGTAAGGTTGGGGCGATCATGATTAATGCTGATAAGTATTGTGAACTGATGGAACCGTCGATACAAATTTTACCTCCTTTTAAGTTTCCACCTTCTATTTTCATAGGAGGACACCCTTCTTTTTCTAGGTATTCAATTTTTGCACCTAATTCCTTTAATGCATCCACCAAAACAGCAATTGGCCTGTTTTTCATTCGCTCACTTCCCGTTAGAATCCAAGATCCTGGTGTATTTGCATAATATGCTGTTAAAAAACGCATGGTCGTTCCCGCAGGGCCAACATCTTTAATCGTTCCTTTGTCTGCTAAAAGATTAACCATAGTTTCCGTGTCCTTAGCAGCGGCTAAATTATGAATTGGGAAATAGTCCTCGCATAAGGCTCGTATAATAAGCACACGATTACTTTCGCTTTTACTAGCTGTTAAATTAACTTCTCCATTAATTGTTTTTGTTTCAGCTTTGATCGTTAATTTCTCCATTAAGCAAACGTTTTATTGTAATATTCTAAAGCGAGAAGTAAATCTTTTTTGGTCACAAAAACATCCCATTTACATTCTCCAATTTTTGAGAGCAAAGAGCATGAAATTTTCCCCCCAGAATTCTTTTTATCATGGATCATTAATTCACAATACAATTCAAAATTTTCTCTCGGAAGAGGATTTAAATTGTAAACAGACTTTAAAACTTGAACAATTTCATTAAGTGAATCATCACTTAATCCAGTTTTTTCCTTTGAAAGATAACCTTCTGCTATCATTCCCATTGCGATAGCTTCTCCATGAAGAAAAAAATTAGGGTCATTTTCTAGGTGCCATGTTTCGATTGCATGACCGATAGTATGTCCGTAGTTCAATATTTTTCTTAACCCTTTTTCAAGCGGGTCTTCTAAAACAACTTTATTCTTTATTTGTACTGAGTGTTCAATAATTTTTCCCCAATCATAATCTCCGGAAACGTCAATTTTTTTAACCTCTTCCCAATAGTTCGCATCTTGAATAAGTGCATGTTTTATAACCTCTGAAAAACCACTTTTTAATTGTCGGAATTCTAAGGTTTGTAAGAATGGTGGGAAAATCACAACCATTTGAGGGAAGTTAAACACACCAATTTGATTTTTTAACCCGCCTAAGTCAATCCCTAATTTACCACCTACACTTGCATCAACCTGCGATAAAAGGGTAGTGGCAATATTTAAGAAATCAATCCCCCTTTTGTAGGTAGAGGCAATAAAACCTCCCATGTCGCTAATTACTCCTCCACCAAGATTTATAACCAAAGCTTTTCTATCTGCATGAGCTTCACTCATAGTAAACCAAACTTGTGTTACTACTTCTATCGTTTTATTTTCCTCTCCAGATTCGGTTTGAATAATTTCGGCTTCAGATAAACAATCGATATTGGTTAAAAGAGCTGGCAAACAATGCTCAAATGTGTTTTCATCAACAAGAATGAAATACTTGGAATATGATTTTTTCGTTAAAAAGTCATTAAGGTGAGATAGTGAATCATCTCCAATAACAACTGAATAACCTTGTGACTTAACTTCTTGCAATTGATTAATGCTTTAAATAAGGTTCAAAATTACTAATAATTGAGGAGGTGGGGTACAAGGAATCTGATATTTTAAATAGTGAGATTACTAAATATTCAGAAAATAATGTAACGTTATTTAAAAAGTGAATTAAAAGAAAAAAGTAGATATGAGAGGAATTACTATACTGTTTGGCATTTTAATCATTTTAACTTTTGGAATTCATTTTTCTTGGACATCTGCTCAAGTGAATTTGAATCAGTTAAAACAACTAAATAGCGGATCGGAACCCCCTAATTATGCAAATATGATTAAGCCCTCTTGGGTGAAATATCCCTGGAATCCTAAAGAGACATATGGATTACTGGTAAATAGACATCCTATACCAAAAGGGTTTGCCCTTACAGCAATCGAACAAGGGAGTTTTGGTGAGTGGCTTCGGGCCTTGCCTTTAGCTAAAAAAGGAACACCAATAAAATTATACAATGGCAAGAAAAAAATAGTTCAGCAATTAAATGCTGGTGTAGTAGCTATTGATGTAGGTGAAACCGATTTGCAACAATGCGCTGACGCTGTGATGCGATTGAGGGCAGAATATTTATATTCTAAGAGCGAGTTTAACAATATTCACTTTAATTATACATCAGGATTTAAAGCTGAATATTCAAAATGGAGGCAGGGATACAAAATAGGTGTTAGAGGAAATAAGGCCTACTATTATAAAAAACCATTAAGTTCAGACAAAACCTATCAAGGTTTTCGAAAATACTTATGGAATGTATACAATTATGCGGGGACCTACAGTTTAAACAAGGAATTAAAAAAACAATCAACAAAAAACATAAAAGAAGGAGATGTATTAATTATTGGTGGTTTTCCTGGACATGTAGTAATGGTTGCAGCTGTAGCTGAAAATGCTTCAAAAGAAAAAGCTGTTTTATTAATCCAAAGCTACATGCCCGCACAAAATATACATATCGTCAAAAAGCAACTCACCCGAGGGGAAGGAGTTTGGTTCAAGGTTTCCGATTTAGAGAAGAAAGGGTGGAAAACTTGGGAGTTTGATTATACAAAAGACCACCTTAAAACATGGTAGCTTGAAAAGGTTTGAACACGTTATTGAGTCTTTCTCTTTTTGTTATCTTTGTCACAAATATCTTTGAATTATGGCCTTAAAGTGTGGTATTGTTGGGTTGCCAAATGTTGGGAAATCAACCTTGTTTAATTGTTTGTCCAGCGCAAAAGCTCAGTCAGCAAACTTCCCATTTTGTACTATTGAACCGAACGTGGGTACGATTAACGTACCGGATACAAGACTTGAAAAATTAGAGGAGCTAGTTAATCCTCAAAAGGTCGTTCCAAATACTATGGAAATTGTGGATATTGCTGGATTAGTGAAGGGAGCTAGTGAAGGGGAAGGTTTGGGGAATCAGTTCTTAGGAAATATTCGAGAAACCGATGCGATTCTGCACGTAGTTCGATGTTTTGATGATGGAAATATTGTTCATGTTGATGGTTCTGTTGACCCTGTAAGAGACANAGAGACAATAGATATTGAGCTACAATTAAAAGNCTTGGAAACGGTACAAAAAAGAGTTGAAAAGTCTAAGAAGATAGCGAAGTCTGGTGATAAGGAAGCTAAAAAGCAAGTGGAGCTTTTTGAAAAAGTAGTAGCCACTCTTGAGCAAGGGAAATCGGTTAGAACAATTGAGTTTTCAGAGGATGAGCAGCTTCTTGTTAATGAATTAAATTTAATTACCTCTAAACCTGTGATGTATGTGTGCAATGTAGATGAGGATGCTTTAAAAAACGGTAATGAGTACGTCAATCAAATTAAAGCAATTGCGAAAGAAGAAAAAGCTGGAGTGATTATGGTGAGTGCCCAACTGGAAGCTGATATTGCTGAGCTTGATGATTACGAAGAGCGTCAACTATTTTTGGAAGATGCTGGTTTAAAGGAGCCCGGAGTGAACAAACTAATCCGAGAGGCATACAGCCTATTAAACTTGTCGACTTATTTCACAGCTGGAGAAAAGGAGGTTAGAGCTTGGACCATTAAAGTTGGAATGACTGCTCCTCAAGCAGCTGGTGTTATTCATTCGGATTTTGAAAAAGGATTTATCAGAGCAGAGGTTATTAAGTACGATGATTATGTAGAATACGGTTCTGAGTCAGCATGTAAAGAAGCGGGTAAATTATCCGTTGAAGGAAAAGACTATGTTGTAGAAAATGGTGATGTTATGCATTTCCGATTTAACGTTTAAAATCACTTTTTTTTTAAAAAAAAGAATTCACATTGTTGAATTTAACCTACGCATAGAAACCGAAATGTCTTTTTTGCGTATAGCCGATTATGATTTTAAAAGCTGCCGAATTTGCGGCCACTAAACATCGAGGTCAGTTTCGAAAAGGAAATTTAAATACCCCATATATCAATCACCCAATCAAGGTAGCTAATTTACTCGAAAATGTTGGTGTTAAAGATGTAGAGGTTTTAGTTGCGGCCTTACTTCATGATGTTGTTGAGGATACAAACACTACTTATTCTGATATCAGAAATGTTTTTAATCAGCGAGTGGCTGATTTCGTTCTTGAAGTTACCGATGACAAAGAGAAGTCAAAAAAAGAACGAAAAGCGCTTCAAATACAAAACGCTAAAGGGTTGAGTTACGAAGCCAAATTAATTCGAATAGCAGATAAAATTTGTAATGTTCAAGATATTTCAGGGAAAGATGCTCCAGATTGGTCTTATGAACGAAAATTTGAATATCTAGAATGGGCGAAAAAGGTAGTTGATGAAATAAAGGGAACCCATGATGTTTTAGAGGTGCTTTTTTATGATGAGCATAGGTGGGGAAGACTTAAAATTTGAGTTATTTTTTTACCTTTAAACACTAAGAGTTAATTGTATGTGTGATTTACTAAAAATTGTTATCCTGTTTCTTTCTTTTGTGAGCACTCATGTGTTTGCTCAATTAGATTTAGAGCTAGATAGTGATGATAATCATGTGATCACCTATGAGGTAGTAGAGGATACTATTCAAATACAAATAGAAGTGCTTAATGATTTTATTTTGGATCTTGATTCAAATGGAAATTTGGAAAGCAATGATAATTTTGTATATATAATGATTGATCGAAATTCTAACGATGCAATTGATTTAGGAAGTTCAACAGATTTATTTTTCACCTATGATTCCTCAAAAACTAATGGTATTTGTGCTGGATATATCTCAACCCCCCAAGATTTAAGTCCTTGTTCACCCTCTGGTTCGAGAGCGATTGTGAAAATAAGGTCTACAGCAACAAGCAGCACTCCTCATGTAGTGTATGACTTTTTTATTCCTACGAATGAACTTGAATTTGGAGGGAAAGAAGCGCTTTGTGGTCAAGTGTCTATTAAAATACATAGTGCGGGAAATGCGGTGAGTGCTTCTGCTACGTTCCCCGAACAAATAGATGATGAACTGTATTACGTAAACCCTTCAAATACAATTAAATTATTTCCTGAGGCTACTATTTTATTGCCTTCAGGAGAATCGGCTCCAGAAGGTGGTTCGGTGGCTGTTTGTGTAGGTGATCGTTTAGAACTTAATAGTGATTATCCCGAGGATGAATACGAGTGGTTTGATGAAAATGCGCCTTCTTTTTCTTTCAGTCAAAATACCTATGCTTTGGTAAAGAATATCAAAACAACGTATTATTTTGTTGAATTGAAAGACACCAATAACCCATTTTGTTATTACACAGATACGGTATTTGTTAATCTACAAGACGAAAGTATTTGTAATGGAGCTTATAAATTCCCCAATGTTGTAACACCGAATGCGGATGGTATAAATGATATTTTTGAACTTATTCTTGGAGCTGAGGATTTAGATGATTGGGATTGGACTGGTGCTCGACTTAAAATATATAACCGATGGGGGTTGTCCGTATATCAATCAAGTAAAGACTTACCAGGAAGACCTTATTGGGATTGTAGAGAAGAAACTGGAAGCTATGTTCCCTCTGGTACTTATTTTTACACGTTTAACTTACCCAATAGTAGCACCGTAATAAATGGCTTTTTCACTGTGTTCAGTGATCGGTAAAAGTATTTACGATTCCTGTGTTTGGATGTAATTATCCATTTGTTGTAAATCGATTGATAATTTTCCTTCCTCCTCAAAAATGGAACTTTCAAATTTTGCGTTCCAAATAAATTCGTTGTATTTATAGGACATTCTTGAATAAACAACTTGGGAAAAAGAATCATCAAATGCTTTTACCAGAATGACGATCTCGGCATTGAGTTCTTTTAAGTTTTTGGGAGTTTGTTGAAATAGGAAGCTTTTATCATTTATAGGATGCACTACTGTCCAGGAAAGCGCAAAAAAATTAATTTTTTTTAATTCTAGTGGTAAGTCATGATAAACTCTCTTCCCATTTTTGGACCCAATAAGAATGACTTTAACCTCTGCTTCAATAAGTTTTGAACTTCTTTGATTCGCCATCTTAAACATGAGTGCTTTTCCTTCTTTAAATGGTGCGACAAGAATGTTTTTACTATATTTTATTTTCATAATAGGTTTTGAGAATCGTCCATATAATAA
Source organism: Flavobacteriales bacterium (assembly GCA_002722245.1). GTDB lineage: Bacteria > Bacteroidota > Bacteroidia > Flavobacteriales_C. Next base: position 41,855 of record PBLA01000005.1, read on the forward strand.
ACCTGTTACAAGAGCAAACCCTAATAAACCAATAAAGCTTTCTGCTGATGAAATAATTTTAGCCCAATTAGATTCCGGACTCATTGCTCCATAGCCTACAGTTGTTATTGTTTGTACAGAAAAAAAGAAACTGTCCCAAAATTGTTGTATTTCGCTACTTTTATTATACAAATTGCTGAGTGCAGTTTTTTCGAGACAAGCATAAATCAGCGCAAAAAGAATGTTAATTGAAAAGAATGAAGCAGTAATAAGAGTAATGAATTTTGTCCAATTCATGGATATTAAAGAATGATATAAGTCATATGGCCTAAAAAAAGGTAATCCTTTTCGAATGACATTAATTCCACCATTTTTATTAATAAATCGATTACTCTGAGCGGAACCTTGCTCACCAAAACCTAAATCTTTCTTTTCCATAAGTTTAAATATAACAAAGCGAATGCGTAAATTTTATTTTAATTAAATAGGAGTTAAAGCACATAAAAAGCATAAAACTTGACAAAGGTCTTTCTTTAATTGTCATTATTTTTTGGAGATCTTGCATTTAAATTGTTGAAAAGCTGTTAATAAGTGGCTTTCCTTGTTTTAATCACCTATCTTTGAGCGCGCTAAAATCCGTCTTGTCGCTCCAATTGTATTGGGGAGGAAAGTCCGGGCATCGCAGAGCACCATACCTTTTGAAAGGAAGGGCGGTTGTAAAACCGACAGCTAGTGTTACAGAAAATAACCGCCTGAATAAGTTTAACTTTTGAGGGTAAGGGTGAAAAGGTGAGGTAAGAGCTCACCAGTGTAAGAAGTAATTTTTGCAGCTGAATAAACCTTATGGGATGAAAGCTTAAATAGGCTGGAGTGTTTTTAAAACGAAGAGTTGCTCGCTCAATTCCAGTGGGTAAAGCGTTTAGATAAATGACAAGGCTCGACAGAACCTGGCTTATAGGATGTTAGCGTTTTTTATAAACTTAAATTTTTTGAATGACATTTTCAGAATTAGGATTGAATGAGGAGTTATTGATGGGATTAGAAGCTCTTGGATTTGAAACTCCAACTCCTATTCAACAAGAAGCAATTCCTGTATTGCTAGAAGGCGAGCGCGACTTAGTTGCCTTGGCCCAAACAGGAACTGGGAAAACTGCTGGTTTTGGATTACCCATGTTGCAAAATACCGAGCCGGGGTACATGAAGCCACAGTCAATTGTACTGTCTCCTACACGAGAATTAGGGAATCAAATTGCTGACGACTTAAGAAACTTCTCCAAGAGTATGAAGGGGATTAAAATTGTTTCTGTGTACGGAGGTGCAAATATTAGCACGCAAATTAAAGAACTAAAAAAGGGATGTAATATTATAGTAGCTACTCCAGGTCGACTTGTTGACCTCATTAAAAGAGGAGTTGCAAAACTTGAGGAGATTGATCGAGTGGTTTTAGATGAGGCGGATGAGATGTTGAATATGGGTTTTAAGGATGATTTAGATTTTATTTTAGATCAAACTCCTCCAACCAAAACAACATGGTTGTTCTCAGCAACAATGGCCAAAGAGGTGGAGAGAATTGCTCGAAACTATATGGCAGACCCTTTTAAAATTACCGTTGGAAGGCAAAACGAAGGAGGTAAAAATATTGACCACAAATTTTATCTAGTACAGAATCGCCATAGGTTTGCAGCACTAAAACGAATAGTGGACGTTAATCCAGATATTTTTGGTTTGATCTTTTGTAGAACAAAGAGAGATACTCAAGAGATTTCGGATCGATTAATAGCGGAGGGATATAATGTTGATGCATTGCATGGAGATTTATCACAGCATCAGCGTGATCGAGTAATGGATAAGTTTCGTGAGCGAAAAATACAATTACTATGTGCAACCGATGTTGCTGCTCGAGGAATTGATGTGAACGACATTACTCATGTGATCAACTATGAGCTTCCTGAGGATATTGAATCTTATACACATCGATCAGGTAGAACTGCTCGTGCTGGTAAAAAAGGTGAATCTTTAGCGATTATAACAGACAGAGATAAATATAAGATTAAACGAATAGAAAAAATTATTCAGAAAAAATTTACTCAGGCAAAGGTTCCAAGTGGAGATGTTGTTTGCGAGTCTCAACTCTTTAAATTAATTGCTGAAGTAAAGTCTGCTCAAATTATTGAACAAGAGTTTGAAAAATATAGAGAAAGAGTGTTTGATGAATTACAAGAATTTTCTCGTGAAGAATTGATTGAACATTTTATTTCTAAAGATTTTAATCGGTTTATCGAATATTACAAAGATTCTGATGATATTAACGCATCAGGAAGAGATCGTGGTAATGATCGAAGAGACCGCGGTAGGGATCGCGATCGAAGGCGAGGAGATCGCGATCGTGGAAGAGATCGAAGCAGTAGTAGAGATCGTGGTGGTAGAAGAGGTGCAGAGGCTGGTTTTAAAACGATATTTGTTAATGTAGGTAGTTCCGATGGATTAAATAAAGGAGGATTGATTGACTTTGTTTGCACGAATTCAGATGTAAAAGGTAGAGTGATTGGTCAAATCAGAATGAATGAAAAGTTTAGTTTTATTGAGGTAGAGGAGCGATCGTCTGATAAAATTCTTAAAGCTTTACAGGGATCAAATCATGATGGTAGATCTCTTCGAGCTGAATTTGCTAAACCAAGAAAATAAATTGAGGCACAATTTATAATTCAAGCCCCTGGCGGATGTCTTCTGTTAGGGGCTTTTTATTTGAAATGTTAGGTAAAAGGTTATTTCATAACAAGTTGAATGAACACCTTGAAATTGAGGGCTAATTTAGATTGGCCAGTTATTGGAATAAGTCAGTACTAAGATATCGGTCACCGCGGTCACAAGTAATACAAACAATTATACCACTTTCTAAGTTATTGGCAACCTGTATTGCTGCAGTTAATGCACCTCCAGAACTCATACCAGCCATAATGCCTTCTTCTGTTGCCATTCTTCTTGCCATGTTTGTCGCTTCCTCTTGGGATACATCCAGTATTCGATCAACTCTTGAAGCGTCATATATAGCAGGAACCATTTCAGGAGACCATCTTCTTATCCCAGGTATTTTAGAGCCATCAGTTGGTTGGGTGCCAACAATTTCAATATTGGGATTTTGTTCTTTCAAATATTTTGAAACGCCCATAATGGTACCCGTTGTTCCCATTGCAGACACAAAATGTGTGATTTTCTCTTTTGTATCTTTCCAAATTTCAGGCCCCGTTGTTTTATAATGCATTCCATAATTATCTGGATTTGAAAATTGGTTTAACATAAAATATTCACCAGATGCCGCCATTTCCTCTGCAACCTTTCTAGAGTGTTCGATTGTTTTTTCAGCAGGTGTTAAAATGACTTTTGCTCCATAGGCTTCCATTGCTTTTACTCGCTCTATGGTTGCACTATCAGGCATTAATAAATGCATTTCAACACCTAATAGTTTTGAAATCATAGCTAAAGCAATTCCAGTATTTCCGGATGTCGCTTCAACTAATTTATCTCCTTTTCGAATATCACCTCGCTTTAATGCTTCACTAATCATTCCGAATGCAGCTCGGTCTTTTACCGATCCACCAGGGTTTTGACCTTCAAGTTTACAATACACTTTTACATTAGGATTCGTGTTGATTCTACGTATTTCAACAATTGGTGTATTTCCTATTAAATTTTCTACAAACATGCTAATAACTGTGATTCTCCGCTTTGTAATATAATTTTGAATTTGGAGGGACGCTTTTTGTTATCCAAACATTCCCCCCAATCATACTGTTTTTCCCAACAGTTGTTTTTCCTCCAAGGATTGTGGCACCAGCATAAATGACAACACTATCTTCTATGGTTGGGTGTCGCTTCTTTTTAGCATCTTGTTTAGCTACACTTAAAGCCCCTAATGTAACACCTTGGTAAAGTTTAACATTATTTCCAATAATAGATGTTTCTCCTATTACCACTCCTGTGCCATGATCAATACAAAAATATTCTCCAATTTTTGCTCCAGGGTGTATATCAATACCTGTTCGAGATTTTGATAATTCGCTAATCATTCTTGGAATAAGAGAGATGTTTAACTTATGAAGTTCATGAGCAATTCGATGTGAGGCAATGGCAAAAAAACCAGGATAAGATCGAGTTACCTCGGCGTAACTTTTGGCCGCTGGATCTCCCTGAAATATACTTTCTACATCTTTGTCTAATAAGTTTTTTATTGTAGGTAGTTTATCGAAAAAAGCAGTAATAATATCTTTTTTTTGAACTCCTTCTTCTAATGTGTCGCAAACTAGAATAGTTGATAAATCAGTTTCTAGTTTAGCTAGAAATACTTCAACATCTTTTGGCGATTGGAATTCGATTTCACATGTACCAGGAAAAAGAATTGCTAAAAGTTTCTCGAACCATTCTCCAACTTTCTGTGGTGATGGGCATTTAGGAGTTGCTAAATGTTCATTAAATAATTGTTGTGCAAAAGCGTTATCCATGGTGCTAAATTAACGATTCATACTTTGCAAAAGAATTTTATCTGAAAAGCATTTGTTGTTTTCGAAAAAAAATCCCTTCACTATGTTAGAGAGGGATTTTAATTCTATTTATATCTGTTTACTACTAGGGATTCAATGAGCAAATAAGGGTTTGCCAGACATCATTGTTTTTACTTTTTCTCCAATTGAAGCTAGTTTAGAATCGTTCCCTGCTGCCATTAAAGCTTCGTCCACTAAATTAACAATTTCTACGATTCCGTTCTCGTCAATACCTCTTGTAGTAATCGCGTTTGTTCCAAATCTTATTCCTGAAGTCACAAAGGGTGACTTATCGTCAAAAGGAACCATATTTTTATTTGTAGTAATATGAGCTTGTCCTAAAACCGCTTCCGCAACTTTTCCGGTTAAGTCTTTTGATCTTAAATCGATTAGCATAGAGTGATTATCTGTTCCTCCTGAGATAATTTGGTATCCTCTCTTAACCATTTCGTCAGCCATTACTGAAGCATTACGTTTAACTTGCTTAGCATATTTTAAGTAATCATCAGACAGAGCCTCCCCAAAAGCTACTGCTTTCGCGGCGATAACGTGCTCTAATGGTCCTCCTTGAGTACCAGGGAAAACAGCTCCGTCTAGAACTTGGCTCATCATTTTAGTAGCACCCTTAAGTGTTTTAAAACCGAAAGGATTTTCAAAATCTTCTCCCATCATAATTACACCACCTCTAGGCCCTCTAAGGGTTTTGTGCGTTGTAGTAGTTACGATGTGACAATCTTTCATTGGATCGTTTAATAACCCTTTTGCGATTAATCCTGATGGATGAGAAATATCCGCTAGTAACATTGCTCCTACTTGATCACAAGCCTTTCTCATTGTACTGTAATCCCAATCTCTTGAGTACGCAGAGGCTCCAGCAATAACTAATTTTGGTTTTAAATCTATAATTTGATTGGCGACCTTATTGAAGTCTATTTTACCCGTTTCTTTTTCAACCCCATAAAAATTCGCATCAAACCATTTTCCAGATACATTTACAGGTGATCCGTGCGATAAATGGCCACCATGTGATAAGTCGAATCCTAGAATTTTATCTCCAGGTTTGAGAAAAGCTGAAAAGACAGCCATATTGGCTTGTGCTCCAGAGTGCGGCTGAACATTAGACCAATTAGCCCCAAATAGTTCGTTCAGTCTGCTAATTGCTAGCGACTCAATTTCATCAACAACTTCGCATCCTCCATAGTACCTTTTGCCAGGAAGACCTTCAGCGTATTTGTTTGTTAAAATACTACCCATTGCCTCCATAACTTGTTCTGAAACAAAGTTTTCTGAAGCGATTAATTCAATACCATCAAGTTGTCTTTTGTTTTCTTGCTTGATGTAATCAAAAATTTGAGAATCTCTCTGCATGATACTAGTAATAAATGTGATTTAAAATGTGAGGCAAAAATACGACTATTTAACCAACCGCTCAACGTTATCTAGGATCAAATTTTTGAACAGTTAATTAAAGATTATTTATAGATGCTAAAGAGAAATAAAACGTAGTCCCAAATTAAATGTAGCTCCAGCCCCTTGACTATTTCCCGCGAAAAAGTTTGTATATGATGCTTCGATTTGTAATTGAGGAAATAATTGATATTTCCCTCCAAAACCTGTTTGCGCAAAATAGGAAGGGAAAGCTGTGAGTATTGGTACAAATTGAAACTGAGCATATAGTGTGCTTTTATAGTTTGGAAAATAGCTAAAAAATAGACTGGTAGGTGTTGAGAATTGGGTTTCTTTTATTTTGAGACCTGATCCAATTTCTGGAATTCGAAAAAGTAAATCAATTTCAGAAAATAACTGATAAGAATCTCCAATGGGTCTGTCAAAAAATAATTGTGTCCAAGAAGTGTATCGCTGCCAATCTAGCCATGGTGTTCCTTCTAGGTTTTTTGCAACAGGGATCCAGAAGGCTGATTGAATAGAGAGTTTAGGTATTTTTTTAAAAGGGCTCCATTTAATTTTAGGTCCTAAGGAAGTAAGTGTTGTTCGGTTACTGCTATTCTGTTCCAACTTAAAAATCTGCCATGCGTATTCATCGGGAGAAGAATGTCTCGTTGATCGAAGATTAAAGTCTGCACCTACATTAAAACGACTAGAGTTTGATATTCCATAGTTAAATGTCATGATCATTGTATTCCAACTGCCTCTCGTAGATAAGGATGTTTTATCACCTTTTTCATCAAACCAAGCATCCTGAGTATACAAATTATTAAAAAGCTGAATTTCTTTTTGACCTTTTCTTAATAGGACAGAGGGGGTGTAGGTAGTTACATTGGAGCTTGAATTTGATTGCTTAATTAGGTCATTTAGGCTCCAGTCGTAAGAATAATAGCTGATAGAAACAATTTTGTTGTGTATTCGATATTGATTAATAAAGTTAATAATAGACGATTGATTACTACCAAAATCAGCACTATACCATTTAAATATTTCTGAAATTTTTGCAGATCCATCTTTATCATATTGAATAAAACTGGTTTTATTCAATGCAGTGGATGTCACTTCTTCCAATTGATTCTCAATTGTTTCCTCATTGTATGCATAAGACTGAATTGGAGGGCAGCCTTTTGCGCCGCAAACTAGCGCAAAATGTACCCTCGGATCATTAAATCTTTTTCGGATTAAATCATTTTCAAGCTGGTTTAAAGTAATTTGTTGATTCCCTACAGGGACTTTAATCATGTCAAAAAATCCAGAAACATCCATTGGTGACAAAATAGGGTAGTGATTAACGATTTGTTGAATCACTAATAAATTGTAAAGGTTAATGAGCGTTGACTTTGAGGGGCTTTCACTCATGTCATTGTTTAACGAGTCAATAAGCAGTCGAAGGTCTTCCGATTTATTGTTTTTAATGAGGGAATAGTTGACACTACCTTCAGAAACTACTTCGTTCAAAAAAGAATTGAGATGAATGCCAAAACTCGTTTTAAAAATAAAAAGTGGAAGAATAAAACAGAGGAGAACTTTCACGAACTAAAGAATTTTTCAACCGTAGTTGTATGTTTACCCTGTAAAGATGCATAAAAAAGTGGGTGAGATTTGTCCATGTATGGACACATTAGTTAAATTCAATTGTTCATCTTTACGAAATAAAATGTTTTCATGACGCATGTAGCAATTATAGGAAATGGAATTTCAGGGGTAACTGCCGCTAGACATATTAGAAAAAACTCTGATTTTGATATTACAATTATATCTGCTGAAACAGACTACTTCTTCAGTAGGACAGCATTAATGTATGTATACATGGGGCATATGAAATTTGAACATACTCAACCTTATGAACCGTGGTTTTGGAAGAAAAATCGAATTGATTTAAAGAAAGGGTATGTTCATTCCATTGATTTTGACGAGAAAAAATTAAATTTCAAAAACGGTGATATTTTACGGTATGATGTTTTAATTCTTGCAACAGGATCCAAACCCAATAAATTCGGATGGAAAGGAGAGAATTTGGACGGTGTAGGCGGTTTGTTTAGTAAGCAGGACCTAGATCGTATGGAACAGTTTACTAAAGGTATTCATCGTGGTGTTATTGTGGGAGGAGGTTTAATTGGCGTTGAAATGGCGGAAATGTTATTAAGTAGAGGTATTCCAGTTACTTTTTTGGTTAGAGAGGATAGGTTTTGGGGGAATGTTCTTCCTAAGCAAGAGGCGAATTTGATTATGCGCCATATGAAGGAACACCATGTCGATTTACGTCTAAACACTGAACTTGCTGAAATTATTGACGATGGAAATGGCAGAGCGAAGGCAATAAAAACAATGGGTGGAGAGGAAATTTCCTGTGGTTGGGTTGGATTAACAGCAGGTGTTTCTCCAAATATCTCCTTTCTTAAAAATACGAAGTTGGAAACTGGAAAGGGGGTTTTGGTAGAGCGAAATTTAAGAACGAACATTCCAGATGTTTATGCCATCGGAGATTGTGCAGAATTTAGGGTTCCTTTAAAAGGGAGAAGGTCAATCGAACAGGTTTGGTATACAGGTAGAATGATGGGGGAGACTGTCGCTCAAACAATTACCGGAAATAAATGCGATTATACACCAGGACATTGGTTTAATTCTGCAAAATTCTTTGATATTGAATACCAAACCTATGGTTTGGTTCCTCCTAATTTGAGTTCAACGGAGTGCGAATTTTATTGGGAGCGTGCAAAAGATAATTTATGTATGCACTTTATTTATGATCGTTCAACAAGAACGTTTCTGGGTGTAAATACATTTGGAATACGATTAAGACACCATGTTCTGGATGGATGGTTGAAAGAGTCTGTATCTATTGATTTTGTATTAGAGCATCTTAAGGATGCGAACTTTGATCCAGAGTTTTACAGGCAATACGAGGAAGAAATTGTTGAGAAGTTTAATAATGAGAATGGTACAAGTATTCAAATTAGAAAGAAAAGCTGGAAACGAATTTTAAAGTTTGTGAATTAAATGAAATCGATTAAAATCTTAGGATTAATTTTATTGTTGGGAGCATTTGGATTATTCAACGTCTTGTTTTTTTTGGGAGAATTTAAAGTTTCTGATAAGGGGTTGTCCCAATTTATTGAATCAAAGCGTATAAAAAGTGAGGTATTTATTAAAGACGCTCAAACATTAATTAATCAATCCTTTGACTCCCCAAAGGACTTGAGTGCTAAAATATTATCTTTTGCGGAACGTTCACATCAGTATCATCGAGCAAAAATCAATGACTTGGAGGCCAAAGGTGTTGATCAATCTATAATTAACACAGAATGGGGAAAAGTTATCTGGCTAAAAGCAATTAAGAAACACGGTGATTTCAGTTATCCTCTTGTGAAGGCTTCTGGATATGGTTTCATTGTAGATCACAAAGTCCTTTTGTTTTTTCTCACTTTTGGAATTGGTATTATTGGAGGATTGATGTTTGTCCTTACTTCATTTGCTTTGGATGGCCCTGCAGGAATTAAAAATAATGGTATTTTTCAGAATCAAGCTACCAACAAAGGTTGGATAGCTTGGAGCGTATTTGGGTATTTAATTTGGTTTTATCTCCTCTTATATTTTTTCCCTGATTACCTTGTTAATATGATATATATTGTTGATCCGATAAGTGAAATACTAAATGGAGGGTCTGCAAGTCAGTGGTTTTTGTACGGTTTTATGTACTGTGTTTTTATGATTGTGATGGGTATAAGGATGTTTATAAAGTATCGTCACAATAAATATCAGATCGTTCGAACAATTTCGGTGTTGTTTTTTCAAATTGGATTTGCATTTTTAATTCCAGAATTATTGGTGAAGTTTAATTTGCCATGGTATGATTTTAAAAACTCATGGCCATTAAATTATACGTTCTTTTTTGATTGGAACATTAACCAACTATTAAATAGTGGAAATATAGGGTTATTTATGCTTGTTTGGGGTGTTTTTTTAGCAGCTGTTATCGTTCCTGTTATGGTTTATTTTTATGGGAAAAGATGGTATTGCTCATGGGTTTGTGGTTGTGGAGGATTGGCAGAAACCTTAGGTGATCCCTATCGTCAGCACTCAGATAAATCAATGAAAGCATGGAAGCTTGAGCGTTATTTGATTCACGGAGTTTTAGTATTTGCTGTTTTAATGACGGGTGCGACTTTGTATAGTTACTTTTCTGAGAGTAAGGAGTTTTTTGGTATTGAAACTGAGAACATCAGATTTTGGTATGGATTTGCCATTGGATCTATTTTTTCTGGAGTTATTGGAACCGGTTTTTACCCAATTTTTGGTAACCGCGTTTGGTGTAGATTTGGATGTCCACTTGCTGCATATATGGGAATCGTACAGAGATTTAAATCAAGATTTCGAATTACGACCAATGGGGGACAATGCATTTCATGTGGAAATTGTTCTACGTATTGTGAACAAGGAATAGACGTAAGAGCCTACGCTCAAAAAGGGCAAAATATAGTTCGGTCAAGTTGCGTTGGCTGTGGTATATGTGCTGCTGTTTGTCCGAGAGGAGTGTTAAAATTAGAAAATGGCCCTGAGGAGAAGAGAATATTAGAAGATAATCCTATTTTAATTGGTAATGATGGTGTAAAATTGAGAGAGGATTAAAATGATTTTAAAATATCTTGACGTATTAACTATCAACGATTATTAAAAACACTAAAGCCCCGATTTCTCGAGGCTTTTAAATCAATTTGTTTATATCAGTTTGTAAGAAGATCATTCTAACCATTCAAAAATATTTATTTCATTTCATTTAGTATAGTTAGATTTGCTAAAATGGGTTAATTAAAGGTTAAAATGTGTGAAAGTTTAGCTGAAGTGAATAGTGTTAAAAAAGTTTGATTATCAATTGATTAGGCGTTTATCTATAGTAGGATCTGGTGCGTTAGCTACGTTTTATGCCCTGAAATGGAGAGCGTATTGTGAGGTTTCGGTACTTGGAACTTGGCAGGAATCTATTCTTTCCTTTAATACAGAATTAAAGATTCCTGCTTACACAAATTGGCACGAAGCAAAAGAACCTGACATTGTAGTATGGTTAACAAAAGCATACAAGAATGAAGTGTTACTTGATAAATATAATTGTCTCAATTGGTCTTGCCCGATTTTAATTCTTCAAAATGGAATTGGACAGCGAGAATTATTTAAATCTAAACTAAATAAGAATCAAGCATTACTAAGAGGAGTAACTTCCCAAGGGGCAAAATTAATTTCTCCTGGATTGGTTGAAAATACAGGTGATGGAGATGTTTTTGTAGAGTCACATATTATTTTTAATAATTTTCCTGTTATTCAAGTTCAAAATATAGAAGATGTTGTTTTGAAAAAACTTGCTATCAATGCAGTGTTAAATCCAGTAACTGCTCTTTTTGAAGTGAAAAACGGTAACGCAATCAAAGGAGAGCCATTTAATCAAGTTAAAAAAATAGTTTCTATTTGTTTTCCTTTTTTTGAAAAAAGGGGAATTTACAGCACCGAGAAAGAGTATTTGAATGATGTGATAAAAACTGCACAAAGTACAGCAGAGAATATGAACAGTATGTTATCCGATAAACAATCGGGAAGAAGGACTGAAATTCATCAAATAATGGGAGAAATCAGTAAAGAGGTAAAATCGGATGTGATTGATCGGATGATAATTGAATTATCCTAATCCCTTATTTTAAGTGATATAAATAAAAAAAGCAGCTCATTTTGAGCTGCTTTTTTGTTCTCCTTGAAAATTAACTTAAGTTAATTTTCTTTTCTATATCACTAATGTAAATTCTAAAACGTTTATCCGTATCAATAAGATTATTTACGGTTCTGCAGGCATGAAGAACGGTGGCATGATCTTTTCCTCCACAATGAGCTCCAATAGTAGCTAATGAAGATTTTGTTAATTGCTTTGAGAAATACATCGCGATTTGTCTTGCTTGAACAACCTCTCTCTTTCGTGTTTTACTCTTCATTAATTCTAATGGAAGGTTAAAATAGTCACAAACTACTTTTTGTATGTAATCAATTGAAACTTCTCTAGCAGTATTTTTAACAAATTTGTCAATCATTTGTTTTGCTAAATCCAATGTGATTGATTTTTTGTTAAGACTAGATTGAGCAATTAATGAGATAAGTGCACCTTCAAGTTCACGAATATTTGTGGTAATTGAGTAAGCCAGGTATTCTACTACATCTTTTGGTAAATCAATACCATCTTGATACATTTTTTTATTCAGTACAGCAATTCTTGTTTCTAAATCGGGTGCTTGTAAATCAGCAGATAGTCCCCATTTAAATCTTGATAGAAGCCTTTGCTCCATACCTTGAAGTTCAACAGGTGGTTTGTCTGATGTTAACACTAATTGAGAACCGTTTTGGTGTAGGTGATTAAAAATATGAAAGAAAACATCTTGTGTTTTTTCTTTACCAGCAAAAAACTGAACATCATCAATGATTAAAACATCAATCATTTGATAAAAATGGATGAAATCATTTTGTGTGTTGTTTTTTACAGAATCAATAAACTGATGTGTAAATTTTTCTGAGGAAACATAAAGAACCGTTTTGTTTGGATGGTTCTTTTTAATTTCAATACCAATTGCATTTGCCAAGTGTGTTTTACCAAGACCAACTCCTCCGTAAATTAATAACGGATTAAAGGCGGTACCTCCTGGTTTGTTTGCAACAGCATATCCCGCAGAGCGAGCTAAACGGTTGCAGTCTCCCTCTACAAAGTTTTCAATGGCGTAGTTCGGGTTAAGCTGAGAATCCACATTTACCTTTTTCAACCCAGGGATGATGAAAGGGTTTCTAATAGGCGTTTGCTGATTTAAGTCGATAGGCATCGCTACAGCAGAGTTCTTAATCGATTTCTTATCGGTAGTAGGAAGCTTTACCGTGAATGGTTTTTGGTTACTGTGATGATTGTCAACTACAACACTGTATTCCAATTTACCTTGAGGACCGAGCTCTTTTTGAATTGTCTTTTTTAATAATTCAACATAGTGCTCCTCCACCCATTCATAAAAGAATTGACTAGGGACTTGTAATGTAAGGATCTTACTTTTTAGCTTAACCGGTTTAATGGGTTCGAACCACGTTTGAAAACTTCTGGGGCTTACGTTGTCTTTAATTACCGACAAACAGTCGTTCCATAGTTTTTGTGCTTTTTCCATTCGATTAATTCTAATTAAAATAATATCAATAATATGTTGAGTTTGTTTCCAAACTTCAACGTTAGTTTCTTGAAAAATTTGTAAGGGAAATATTAATTTCCTCCCCTGATTTTGCTTCAACAAAGATTGGACGAAAAAAGTTTATAAAAAAACGTTTTTTGTATTGTTTTTTATTTTTTTTTGGACTAAAAAAGAACCCAAATTTGGGTGTCTTTTTGGAATTGTTTTTTAATTAACATTTTACGTGTCACCCTTGTAATATAAAGTTAAAATAATTAATTTTTATGAATTGATTATCAGTAAGTTAAAAAAATATAAAAAGGTTAGTAACAACTTATTATTAAAAGATCAACAAGGTGCGTTAATAAAGTTGCAGTTCTTAACATGTTTATTAAAATACGTCAAGGTGATTTTAAGAAGAAAATTGACCTTATTTTTACGTTAAAATTTAGACAATGTATAAGCAAAAAACCAAATTAAGAGTTCGGTATTCTGAAACAGATAAAATGGGTGTTGTTTACCACGGGAATTACATTCAATATTTCGAGGTAGGAAGAGTGGAATATATGAGAGCTCTTGGAGTGATTTATGCGAATTTGGAAAAAGAAGGTATAGGGATGCCTGTGGTTAACATTAATATTAATTATCGAAAACCTGCTGCTTATGATGAGGAGTTAACTATTGAAACCTGGATTGAACGTCTTCCAACCTCAAAAATCACTTTTTATAATCAAGCTTTAGGTGAAAATGGACAAGTAGTTTGTGATGCAAAAGTAACACTAGTATTTATTAATGATAATTTTCGACCCATTAAATGTCCAGAATCGGTACTCGACACCTTAAGGTCGCATGGTATAACACATTAATAGCCTAAGATTCGTAACATTTCATCTGCAGTTTGTTCTTCACTGAAGATTTCAGATTTTAGAACGCCCATATCGTCGTATTTAAGGATTACGTGTTTTGGCGAAGGAATTAAGCAGTGTTTAATTCCTCCATATCCAGACAGTGCATCTTGATAGGCACCCGTATTAAACACTCCAATGTGTAGAGGCTCTTCAGAGGAAAATTCAGGCATAAACATTTTGTTATTATGTATTTCTGCATTGTAAAAATCCATACTGTCACAAGTTAATCCGCCAAGAAATGCATGTTTATAATTTTTGTACCAATGATTAATGGGTAAAATAATAAAGCGTTGATCAATGCCCCATGTGTCTGGTAAGGTATTCATGAAAGAATTATTAATCATATACCATGACTCGCGGTCATTTTGTTTTTTTTCATTTAGTACAGAGTAAATATTTGCACTTGCTTCAGCAACCGTATAGGTGCCAAATTCGGTGAAAATATGGGGTTCGTCAATTCCGTATTCCAAACAAGTTGCTTTGACTTCTTTCAATACCGATTGAATAAAACTTTTATAATCATATTTAAAGTCTAGTTGTGATTTAAACGGTAATCCCCCACCGATATTAAGTGTATTCAATGATGGACACACTTTTTTTAATTCTGCATATATCTTTAAGCATTTTGCTAGTTCATTCCAGTAATAAACGTGATCTTTTATACCCGTATTAATGAAAAAATGCAACATGGTGAGTTTTGCTCGCGGATGATGCGCAATTTTTTCATTGTAATATTTTAATATTTTTTTTGAACTGATTCCGAGTCTACTCGTGTAAAATTTAAAATTTGGAATTTCTTCTGTAGCAATACGAATTCCGATCTTAAAGTTTTGATGAACCGTTTGATCATAATTGTCAAATTCCTCTAAATTATCAAGAACAGGAATGAGATTATGAAACCCATCATTTAAGAGTTTTACAATGTTGGACGTATATTCTGGCCTTTTAAACCCATTACAAACTATAAATTGATTTATTGATAATTTTTTTTGTTTGAAGAGCTGTTCAATAATCGGTAAATCAAAGGCAGAGGAGGTTTCTAGGTGAACATCATTTTTGAGGACTTCGTTTAACACGTAGGAGAAATGTGAACTTTTAGTACAATAGCAGTAAGTATAGTTTCCTCTATATTCGAGGTTTTTCATCACCTCTGAAAACATGTTTTTTGCCTTTTGAATTTGCTGGCTAATAATCGGTAGTAGGGTAATTTTTAATGGTGACCCATACTTGTTAATAATTGCATTCAAATCAATTTTATGAAATGATAAGTTACCGTTATCATCAATATTAAACTCTGGAGATTGTGCCAGGTTTTCTTTTTGAAGATCGAAATAAGAAAATGTAGACATAAAACAAAATTAGTTATTATAAGTAATTGCCAGACTTTGAATAAAGCGGAATTTTTAGGAAATTGAAGCGGTGAGAAAAATATGGATTTTCCTACTCGTATTTATAACACTTCAGTTGAAAGCTCAATTGGATAGTTTAGCACATTTACAATATGATGTTAGATTAAACGATATTTGGGGTTACCAAGATGATTTAGGTAATGAATATGCGCTAGTAGGTCTTGTTGATGGGATAAGTATTGTTGATGTCACGCAACCGGATTCAATTCGAGAAGTTTTCAGAAGTAAGGGCCCAAATTCTTTATGGAGAGATATAAAAGTATATAATGGATTTGCTTATGTGACTAATGAGTCGGATAGTGGTTTAAGAATATATCGTATTGATGGATTACCAGATGTTTCTACTGTAGAGTTTAAAAATTTCATGGGTGAAGGTGATCAAATTTTTAATACAGCCCATAATCTATATATCGACTCAAGTGGATATGCCTATGTTGTGGGGACAGATAGAAGTGACGAAATGATTGTGTTTGATTTAAATGCAAATCCTTGGTCTCCAAATGAAGTGGGCTTTTTTGGAGCAAATTACATTCATGATATTTATGTCCGCAAAGACACAGCATTTGCATCAGCAATTGTTGAGGGGGAGATTCAAATTCTTGATGTTACTGAAAAAGCGAATATTCAACTTTTATCATTCCACAATACAGAATATCGCCAAACGCATAATTCATGGCTCTCAAATGATGGTAATTATTTGTTTACCACTGATGAAATTAATGGCGCGCCTGTTGAAGTTTTTGACGTCAGCGATAAATTCGACCCTGAACGAGTGGAGACATACAAGGTAAGACAGTTTGGAGATGAAATTGCTCATAATGTATTGGTTAATGATTCTCTGCTATTTATAGCCTATTATAAAACAGGTTTGGTATTAGTGGATTGCACATATCCCTACAACTTGGTTGAATTAGCGGTTTTTGACACCGATAAAAGTAGTAAAGGTCCTGGTTTTTCAGGGGCTTGGGGTGTTTATCCCTTTTTGAAAAGTGGTCATATTTTAGTTTCTGATATTAACAACGGATTATATGTATTGAAATTTAACCCAACGAATATTGGATATTTAGAAGGTAATGTAATGGATGCTATGACTGGTTTTCCATTAAACAATGTGAAGTATCAAATAATCGGATCTTCAGAGTGGGATTACACACCTTTTACAGGATCCTATAGCTTAGGGCAAAAAGGAGGGGGGGAGATAGAAGTTGTTTTTAGCGCATATGGATATCAAACGGATACAATTCGTGTTAATTTAATTGAAGATTCAGTACATTTTGAATCTCTTTATCTTCAAAAGAAAAATACTGGAGAAATGAATTTTAGTATAACAGGCGATGATGGTAAACAACTTGATCGTGTTTCTTTAACCTTAAGTCAAAGTGAATTCTCCCAAGAGTTCAGTACAGATGAACGAGGTGAATTGTTGTTGGATGATTTACCAATAGGTCAGTATGAGGTAAATGTTGGAAAATGGGGGTATCGTAATGGATGTCTTACAATTTCGGTTAATGAAGGCGAGAATCGTCACGAATTACAATTAGTTTCTGATTATTTTGATGATTTTTCAGCCAATCAAGGTTGGATAAGTTCTTCTGTTACGGGTGATGCAATTTGGGAAAGAGTCACTCCGGTTGCCTCATTTGATAATAATCAAGGATTACAATATGATCCTTCTGAGGACGGAACACTTGAGGGGTGCAATGGTAAAGCTTTTTGTACAGGTATTGATGGATATAAATCTGCTGAAAGCTCTACAGTAAATTATACAAATTATATTATTTCTCCAGAAGTATCTGTTCCATCTATTTATACAGATGCTTATCTGTCGTTTAAGTATTGGTCTGCATTCCAGGAAAACAGTGAAGATACCTTGAAATTTGGTGTGATTTCTGAAAACGATACCGTGTTTGTTGAATTTGTTTCTGAAACAGATCCTCAACGCGAATGGATTTCTAGAGGATTTAATTTGTCAGATGCAGCTATTTCAAGTGGTACTTTTCGATTTATTGTCGAAATTTCAGATGATTTAAATCCTTGGCATTTGGTTGATGCTGCAATAGATGATTTTGAAGTTCAATTTATTTCGGGTAAAGAAGATGTGAACACCTGTTTTGTAGGACAAAATGGTATTTGGAAAAGTAAGTGTGGAGTTAAAAATTACAGGATATTAAATAATCTTGGACAAATTGTTCAAGCAGGAGTCAGTAGTAAATTTGATTTTAGCAATTTAAATAGTGGTGTTTATATGTTGCAAATAGAGGGGTATGCTCCTCAAAAAGTAGTAGTAGATGAATAAAACAGGAGATGTTCCGTTTCAGTCTTGTCACGGCAGAAAATCGGTATATGATATAAGGAGCTTAGGGGATGATATTGAAAAGCCATTACTTATTTTTTGTCATGGTTTCAAAGGGTTTAAGGATTGGGGACACTTTAATCTTATAGCTGATTCATTTGCGAGAAAAGGATTAATTGTATTAAAGTTTAATTTCACCTTTAACGGTGGAACAGTGAATGACCCTATTGACTTTCCAGATTTGGAAGCATTTGGAGCCAATAATTATATGAAGGAAGTTGAAGATCTAAATTTTATGATTCGACTTTGTGCTCAGGGTAAAATTCCGTTGGAAAATTGGAACGGAGATGTTTACTTACTCGGTCACAGCAGAGGCGGAGGAATAGTAACGCTTGTAGGCGCTCAAAATCCATTGGTTAAAAAAGTGGTGAGTTGGGCGGGAATCAGTGATTGTATTTCGAGACTTCCTAAAAACCAAGAATTAGAGGAGTGGCGAATTTCAGGTGTACGATATATTATAAATGGGAGAACCAGTCAACGAATGCCAATGTATTATCAATTTGTTGAATCTCTAATGCGAAATAAGGAAAAATTATCAATCATGACTGCATCCCAAAATATGGAAAAACCTCATCTTCTTGTACACGGGGATTCTGATCTTGCTGTTTCTCACACAGAGGCATTGTCCATAAAAAAATGGAATCCTCACGCAGAACTAACCTTGATTGAGAATGCAAATCATGTATTTGGTGGAAAACATCCTTGGGAGCAACAGTTTTTGCCGGATTCTACCCTACAAGCTGTTCAAAAAACATCTCATTTTCTTATGGACTAGGGTAAATGTAATAATTCGACGGGCTGGACGTTACGGTTGTAACTTTCAAAGAATCGAATTATTTTTGCAGAATGCGAAATTTATTAGTGTTAATAGTTATTTTGTTTTTGATGGGGTGTAAGTCTACCTATGAGGATACACTTACAGGTCGAGATGTTGATCAAAAGGAAACTCTTGCATTCAAGCTTTATGAGGAAAAAGATTACTTCAAAGCAGGAGAATTATTCAAATCATTAATACAAGACAAAAAAAGCGGGGAAGACATAGAGAAAATGTTCTTTTTTTATGCAATGTGCGATTATCATTTAGAGGATTATGGTTTGGCTGCTTACGAATTCGAAAGACTGATTCAAAAATTTCCTAGAGGAAAATACAATGAGGAATCTCAATATTTCATTGCGATGTCCAATTACAAAAAATCACCTCCTTATTTCTTGGATCAAGATTATACCTACAGGGCCATTGAGTCTTTTCAATTGTTTTTAGATAAATATCCTAAAAGCACAAAAAGAGAGGACGTAAACAACAAAGTGGATGAGCTTACAAATAAATTAGAGTTCAAAATGTATCGTCAGGCAAAGCTTTTTTATCACATGGAAGAGTACAAATCTGCAAATGTCGCTCTTGAAAAAGTGGTTTCAGAATTTCCAGATTCTAAGCATGCTGAAGAGGTATATTACCTAATTGCCGAGTCAAATTTTAAACTTGCACAAAAAAGTATTGAATCCAAACAAATCGAGCGTTTTAATAAGGCAGTTAATGCCTCGGGAAGCTTTAATAAAAAGTTTAAAGAAAGTATCTATCAGGGAAGACTCGATAATATTATCACAGAAAGTAAACGTGAAATTAAACGATTAAAAGTAGAACTGCCCGATTTTTATCATAAAAGTGGTGATTTTGAGAAGTCGATAAGTCTTTATGAAACCTTGTTGAGAAGGGCAAAAACGTTAGAAACACAACAAGAGTTTGCACTTAAATTATTTAGTGTTCATCATTCAAAATGTCAGAAAGCATCCACACAAACGAAATTAAAATCCTATGAGGACCTAATGAAATACTTCAATGAATTAAGTGAGCCAAATAGAACCTATATTGAGACAAAAAATCGCAGAGAGGTTGAATCTGCCAAATTAGGATATGAGCTCTATAAAACGGATGCTGCTTACAAATTGTATAAAGAGGGTAAATATTATTCATCGATGTTAGCGTACAGAAAATTATTAGCAGATAGTTCTGTACAAAACAAACCAAAGGATTGGTATTTCTACATTAAGTCAAATTTTCAATATGCCATTACCCAAGAAGCATTATTGAAAAAGGATCAATTAGATTCTATGGTGTTCACAATTAAAGCAGCAAAAAATGAAATTGATGGTTTTACATCCGGCTATCAGTCTAAAATTGATCGAATGAAAGTTATCGTGGATGAAAATTTAGCCCTTTATCCTGTTTTATTAGTAGAAGAACCTTATCGCAATGGAAAGTACAAAATAGGTTTAGGTAGGGCCCAAAATTTACTTAAGACAGAATTAAGTAAGAAAGATGAAGAAGAAATTGTATATTTGCTGATTGCAACTGCTGTTAAACATGCCAACAAAGGAAAGCGATTTGAGCGATTTAGTCGTTTTTCGAATGCTGAAAAGTTAATGGAAAAGTATTTTTACAGAGTTGAAAGTAAGGAAGTTAAGTTAAAGATTTCCAAGCTTAAACATAAAATTGATAAAGGATTATTTAAGTATAAGACAAAAGAGGAGTAATGGATTACAAAAAAACAACTGCACCAGGTTCAACTATTACAAGAGACGTAACTGAATTTTCACAAGGTGAAAATATTTATGAGGTTTTAAATGTTTTAGCGAAAAGAGCGGATCAAATTGGAACTGAGCTCAAGCAAGAGTTGAATGCAAAACTGGAGGAGTTTGCATCAACTACAGATAATTTAGAAGAAATATTTGAGAATAGAGAGCAGATTGAAATTTCAAAATTCTATGAAAAACTTCCTAAACCAGGTTTGATTGCTCAGGAAGAATGGAAAAACGATCAGATCTATTTCAGAAATCCAAGCAACGAGTCGGAGGAAGAGGCCTAATCTTTCTATCATGCTTGAAGGGAAAAAAATAATACTGGGTATTTCAGGAAGTATTGCTGCTTATAAGTCAGCATATTTAGTGAGAGCTCTTAAAAAAATGAAAGCGGAGGTTAAAGTTGTGATGACTGACTCCGCTTCTGAGTTTATAGGCCCACTTACGCTTTCAACGCTATCCGAAAATCCTGTTTATTCACAGTTTTCCGATAAGAAAACGGGAGCATGGACGAACCATGTTGAACTAGGTCTTTGGGCAGATTTAATGGTTGTTGCTCCAGCAAGCGCAAGTACATTATCAAAAATGGCCAATGGGCATTGTGATAATTTATTAATCGCGACCTACTTAAGTGCTAAATGTCCTGTTTGGTTTGCTCCTGCGATGGATCTTGACATGTATAAACATCCAACTACAAAGGAAAATATTCAAAAGTTGGAAAGTTTTGGTAATATATGTATTGAACCAACAAATGGTGAATTAGCAAGTGGTTTGATAGGAAAGGGAAGAATGGAAGAGCCAGAGGTAATCGCACAACTCATTGAGAAGTATTTTAACAACCAACATGAATTCAGCGGAAAAAAAATAATTGTAACAGCTGGTCCAACTTTTGAAGCTATTGATCCTGTTCGTTTTATAGGAAATCATTCAAGTGGTAAAATGGGTGTGGCAATTGCGGATGAATTTGCTGAAAGGGGTGCAGAAGTTACCTTAATATGCGGTCCCTCAAGTATTCAATCAAATAATAATAAAGTGAAACGCATTGATGTCACTTCTGCAGAAGAAATGTATCAGGCCGTGTTTGCTTCACAGGACACTCTTGATGTAGCTGTTATGGCTGCAGCTGTTGCGGATTACACACCTGTTTCAATATCTTCAGAGAAGGTTAAAAAGAAAGAAGGAGATTTAAAAGTTGATTTAAAAAGAACTAAAGATATTTTAAAATCCTTAGGTGGGGTAAAAAAAGAAGGACAGGTGTTGGTTGGTTTTGCAATGGAAACTCAAAACGAACTTGAGAATGCGTCTAAGAAAGTAAAAAGTAAGAACGCTGATTTTATTGTGTTAAATTCCCTTAGAGAAGAGGGGGCAGGCTTCAAAGGAGATACGAATAAGGTTACTTTTGTGTATCCAAACAATAAAACAACCCATTTTGAGTTGAAATCTAAGTTAGATGTGGCCAAGGATATCGCTGACTCTGTTAAGGATTTATTATATGTTTAAGTGTTTTTCTTTTCTGTTTTTTATTTTACTGTCATTTTCGCTTAAATCCCAAGAATTACTCGCTAATGTCGTGATTAATCACCAACAAGTTCAAAGTTCAGATGATTACATTTACGATAATATGCGGAAATCATTTGTTGAGTTCTTAAACAATCGAAAATGGACGGGAGATAAATTTAAGCCTGAAGAACGCATAGAATGTTCATTTTTTGTAACGATTAATGATCGAAAGGGAAATTCTTTTTCCGGATCTATTCAGGTGCAAAGTGGACGCCCAGTTTATGGAACGAATTATAAGTCTACGATGTTTATAGTGAATGATAATGATTTTGATTTTAACTATGTGGATCAGCAACCTTTAGATTTTAATAATAATGAATTCACCTCTAATCTAACATCCATTTTAGCCTATTATGCCTATACGATTATTGGGTTTGATTACGATTCTTTTGGAAAAGAGGATGGTACGAAATTTTTCACTAAAGCATTTGAAATCGCAACATTATCAGCAAATGGTGGAGGTATTGGTTGGAAATCAACCGATGGTAGTCAAAACCGGTATTGGTTAATTGAAAACATTAATAATGGAGCCTTTAAGAATTTTAGAGATTGTTTGTATAAATACCACCGTGAAGGATTCGATGTAATGAGGAGCAATAAAAAACAAGGAGAGTATTCTATTTATAAATCCTTATTAAGCTTGGAAGCCGTGCATAAACGTCAACCCTCTTCTTATTTGTTACAAGTCTTTTTCAATGCAAAATCAGACGAGGTTGTAAATATTTTTAAAAATGCTTCTTCACAACAAAAAGAAAAACTTGTTCCTGTTCTAATTAAAATTGACCCTGGAAATACAAAAAAGTATAATAAGATTCTAAAGAATAATTAAAAGTTCCTTTTTTTGTGACTTCCTATATTCTCAGGGTTATTAAGTTATTAATCTTATAGGATGATCAGACTTTTCTTACTTTTTCTAGGTTTTTTTATAACAAGTGTTGTTGTTTCTCAAAAATTAGAATGGGAGGGAATTCCTGCATATAAATTGGCTAGACCCAATTGGGATGAGTATAAATGGGAAAGGAGGCAGTTTGACTCTTCTTTAGTAAATGTTTTAACAAAAAGTAAAAGACTTCCTGCTATTAAAGGGTTTGATTTTATGAACCCATATAAATGCATTCACCAGTCCATTGGGAATTTTTCTTATTTACCTTCAGCACGATATTACATGCCAGATTTAAATGCTTATACTTTTGAAAATACCAAGGAAGTTATTTGTTTTGGCTATTCTTCTGAATATACTTCCAAATTTTTCAAACCTTTTTATTTTAAGAATCAAGAAGTTTCGGTTGGAGAATATAGAGAGTTTTTACATTACGTAAAAGATTCGATTATTAGGTCGCATGCAGGAGAGGAAGATCCAGATCGTTATTTGATAGATGAAGGAGAATATATGTCGAGATTGAATTGGAAAAAGAAACTTCCTGATTATAGAAATGATATAAACTGGACTTGGTTACTTGATTTACTTTATGATAAAGTCGCTAGCTATAAAAAAGACGATGATTCTATTTATATTTTTCAAAAAGATCGGTTAGTATATGAGGGATGGTTTGTAAATAAGAAATGTCCAGACAATTTATATGATTTGTCGGAGTGTTTAGAGAGGAGAGAGACTAATGTATTTCCTGATACTTTGACCTGGATTAGGCATTTTCCTTATTCATGGAACGAACCCATAGCTAAGGTTTATAATTGGCATCCTTTTTACGAAAACTATCCGATTGTAGGCTTGAATTACGAACAGGTTCAAGCATTTTTAAATTGGAAAGAAAAACAATTAAACAAGAAATATAAAAAAAGAAATTTCACATTTAAATTATCGCTTCCTAACCCTATTGAATATGAATATGCAGTAAGCACTTCATTTGTTAAGAAAAGGTTTGATTCAAGAATAAAAGAAAATGAATCGATATTTTTAAATGCAGGAGATAAAGTAAAATTTTACTCTTTGATACTTAAGGATTCCGTTTGCTCCAATAGGAGAGAAAAGATTAACAAAGAGAGAAATATTAACCCGTACTCTATTAGTGCAGGTAATTTTGTTTTTGATGGTTTGATGCACACTGGTCCTGTTGATTTTGTATCAGAAGATTATCCTAAACTTCATATTCTTACTAATGGAATTAAGCATTTAGGGAGTAATGTTTCTGAATGGATGGATTACTCTTTTGAGGAATATAAAAGATATTTTGATTGTCAAAATACAACTTCTTCTAATGAAGGAAAGAAATGGAATGATGATTACAGAATGGTTATGGGTGGAAATTGGTATGATGAGAAAACAACTCTGAATTATGGAGCTCCTTTAAATTCAATTTACTCTAAAACATTTGCTCATAAGGATTCTGCTTTTTGTACAGTTGGATTTAGATATGTAATTCGAATTATTCAAAAACCAGAATCAGAAAGTAAGTATATGGATGGTATTAATAATCCTGTTCCAAATGTAAATTGTTTTGATTCTCTTTCACCTGCAATGGTTAAGAAATTACCAAATGTTTTCACAAAATTAAGGTCATTAGGTTATAAGGTGATCTTGGATTCTCTAATAAAAAAGAATATCCGACAAATTATTTTTGTGCCACAAGGATTGGAGGTGAAAACTATTAATCAGAATGTATATTATAGAGATTCGATAAGTAGAATATATATAAGAATTGTTCCAGAGAATTTAAGGACGAGACGCCAAGAAGAATTTAAGCGGTATTTAAAGCCATTTGTGAGCGGAGATGATAGCTTTTATTCGATTACTAGTAAAAGTGACAAGTTAATAGGCCTTTATACGTATAAATTATTTGATCAAGGGATTATTATTTTGTCTCAAAGGGTGTTTAATTAAAAACAAGAAAAAAGCCTCAATGAATTGAGGCTTCAATTTTATTTCTTGATATAAAGATTTTATTTTTCTTCTTCCTCCTCCTCAGCAACTTCTTCTTCCTCAGCTATAACAGCTTCCTCTTCCTCTTCTTCCTTAGCAACATCTTCCTCTTCTTCATTGCCTTGATATTCATTTGAATATTCTTCAGAGGTATCCTGATTATTCACTTCTTCATCAATTTCTATAGGACTCGGAGCCACTGGTGTTTTTGAAGCTTCTTCTAGCGCTTCAATTAATCCAGGAACAACTTTATATGCTTTTTTATATCTATCGCACAATAATTTTAACACAACAGCTTCTTGGCCTTTAAATTCTTGCACCATTTTTCCCACTTTCTTCACTTGTCTGGGGTGATATAGGCTAAAAAAATCTGTAAGTAACTTTTCAAAATTGTTTACCACTGACATAATCCAAACTATTACTTTAATTATTTCTTGAAAATTAAGCAATTTTACGCACACCTTGTAACTTTTAAAGAAATTAATTGTTTTAAAACCAAAACTTAGAGAAATTTAGGTTTGAACTCGGGATTAAGTAGGTATTGACAAAAGAGGATTACAATAGTGCAGTAAAGGATTTAAGTCATCGTTTGTACGGCTTTGTTTTCAAGTTAACAAAGGATGAAGAAGATGCTAATGATTTAGTCCAAGATGCCTTTATGAAATTGTGGGCAAACCGAAAGAAAGTTGAGTTAAAGAAAGCGAAATCTTGGTTGTTTACTACGGCTTATAATGCCTTTATAAATTTTATAAAAAAAAGTAATAGACAAACAAGAATGGATGAAGGAATGGATATTTCCGTAAATGCTAAAAATCGTTTTGAACTGAAAGAGATCATCGATATGGCTATGGAAAAGCTTCCAGAACTTCAAAAGTCTATTTTACTGTTGCGTGACCTGGAGGGCTACAATTACAAAGAAATAGGAGAAATGTTGAACCTCAATGAATCCCAAGTAAAGGTGTATTTATTTAGAGCTAGAAAAAAAATTAAAGATCAAATTAAAGACCTAAGCATATTAAAAATATGATTGGAAAAGAAAATATAGAACAAAAGATTTTTGAATATTTCGAAGGAGATCTTTCAATAGCTGAATCGAAAGAGCTGGAAGTGTTCATTAAAAATAATCCAGAATATCAGGTGGATTTTGATGCTTGGCAGCAAAGCACACTGCCGAACGAGAATTTGCAGTATAAATATAGTGACGATTTACTGGTAAATGAAAAGACATCGCCCAAAGGTTGGGTGAAATGGGTTTCAGGTGGTGCATTCTTACTTGTTGTAGCTTTTGCTTCTGCAGGTTTACTCATGAAGTTCGACAGTGTAGACAATCGCTTAGCTTCGGCTCATGAAAGCTCTATAGTAGAATCTGATAACAGGCACCTTACATCGCGTAAAACAGGAAAGACTTTACATGATAATAGTGAAGTGGTATTCCAAAATAGTAATCAGGATATTCGTGTTGTTGAATCTAATAATTCAAAGGAACTAGATCAATTGACAGAAGATCGTTTTCTTAACAAAAATTATGGTAAACCATATGTAGATTCGAAAGATGTGGAGAAGTCTTCATTTGTTAGTGATATTCAAACACCTTCTTCTGCGATCGGTTCAGACTTTCGACGAGAGGATACAAACGAGAAGGCATTTAATGCAAAAGAAAGAAGGGATAGTAATCTTCTTATTCCTAGTTTTAAAGGAACAAAAGATCAAATAAATCCTCAAAAGATATCAAGTGTTTCTAAAGTTAATGCACGAAGAGAGGAAACGTTTTTTTACTCGATAGACATTCCTTTAAAAAAAGCCAAGTTTTCTTATGAAAATCCAAATGAACCTTCTTTTTACCTTACCAATAGGAAAGATCCTTACTTAAATTATGCACTTGCACATACGTTGGAAGAACAAGGGAGTTTTGCAGGTAATGGAGGTGAAGGGATAAGGGCAGAGCATCTCTACAGATCAGAGTGGCCCTCAGTAACAACTGATAATTTCACTTCGCAAATACTTTCATTGGACGGAAGAGTTGGCAATCATGGTATTGGATTAATTGTAAATGCAGATAGAATTGGTCATGGGAAATTAAATTCTACTTCATTATCTCTTATTTATTCGCCAAAATTATTGATTCAAGGTATAAGTATTGAACCTTCTTTTAAGGTTACTGGAAATCAAAAAAGCATAGCGTGGAATCAAATTGATCAAAATGATGTGAAAGATCCAAGAAATGGCGTTTTATATGCGTCGATACCATTTACTCCTGAAGAGGTTTTAAAGTCAACAATTACCAATGCAGATTTTGGTGCGGGTATTTTGGTTAATGCGAAGAAATTTTTTGTTGGTGCACAAGTAGATCATATAGTTTCGCCCTCGTATTCTAAAGAATACTTTGATCGTGACATTACTATTCCTGCAAAAATTTCGGCTATGTTAGGAACAGATATTTTAAGTAATAAGGATGGTCAATTTATGTTTAGCCCATCATTAAACTTTGTGCAGTTTGGTAATTACATGGCCTTATGGTCAAATGCACAAATTTCTTATCAAGGATTTTTCTTTGCGGGAGGTCTTGCTACAAATGAAGAATTTATGGCGAGCCTTGGTTATGGTAATGGTAAAGTTCGTTTGGTTTACGGTCTTGGATTTACAAAACCAAGTGAGTTTTCAGGATTAGTTGTGAATAACAAATATTACGAATCGCATCAGTTTAGTTTAAGGGTTCATCTTCAGCCTAAAAAAAGGTAATTGACATTTTTTATTTTCGCGATAACGTTTAATCGCGGAGCAGGCACAACGCTGTTTAATCTTAATTTATTTAATTATGAAAAGCAAGTTGTATGTCTTTTTGGTATTTATCGGTATTTATTTTGTTTCAAACGCACAGGATAATCACTATTCTCAGTTTTATGCAAACAAATTGTATTTAAACCCTGCTTTTGCAGGCACAGATGTTTGTCCAAGAGTAATTTTAGCGTTTAGAGATCAATGGCCAGGATTAGCAGGAGAGTACGTAAGTTATTCTGCTTCCTATGACCAATCTCTAAATAATATGGGGGTAGGACTCATTTTTAATGCAGATGATGCAGGAAAGGGGGTTTTAAAAACCAATAATATTGGAGTTATAATGAGTCCTAAAGTTCAATTAGATCAAAACTGGACACTATCTTTTGCCATTGAAGCAGGTGTGATTCAAAAAAGGCTGGATCATTCTTCCTTGGTTTTTCCTGATCAAATTGATCCAATATTGGGGCAAGTTTCAAACATTCAGGAAATTAATGAAAACAAAAGTATTTTAAGATCTGATTTGCAATCAGGGATAATGCTTTATGCTAAACATATGCACATGGGGTATTCTGTACATCACGTATTAATGCCGAATATATCTCTAATTGATCAGGTAGATTCTCTAAATCGAAGACATACTGCACATGTGGGGTGGAATATACCTTTGTATTCACTACCGCATGAACGTAGATTAGGAATAGGCCCAAAATTATCTCCACAAATCATTTTTCAGCAGCAAGGTCCCGCATCTGAGCTGAATATTGGTTTATACTACACCAAAAATAGATTAACAACAGGGATTTGGTATAGAAATACTGATGCTTTGGTCTTGCTTGTAGGAGTGCAGACCAAAAAATTTAATTTTGGATTTAGCTATGATGCAACAATTAGTAAATTATCAACAAATTCAATGGGGGCGTTTGAATTGAGTACAGCGTACAGATTTAATTGCCGTCCTAAAAAGAAAACACCTCAAAAAATGATTTGTCCTTCATTTTAGCAACTTTTTTATAAAAAGGTGTCTTAAGTGTACTAATGGCTTAATTTTTGTTAGTAAATTGATCATTGTAAATTCTATTGGTTACCTTTAAATACCGCTATGACAAAGGTCTTGATTTTCTTAATGCTGTCTTTTTCTTTACTTGCACAGCAAGAATACAATCAGTGGAGGTTTGGTTATGGTGCAGGAATCGATTTCAATAGCGGAAGCCCCATCCCCGTATCAGGGAGTTCTATTTTCTCGCAAGAATCCGCGGCGAGCGTAGCGGATTGCTTTGGAAATCTTTTATTCTATACTGATGGTGAAACAATATGGTCGAATAATGACGGTGTTATGGAGGGGGGTACAGGTTTAAATGGATTGCCAGGAAGATATCCATCCACTCAAGGTTCCTTGATTGTAAAAAGACCTCAGAGTTCCTCTATCTATTATGTGTTTACAGCTTCAGATATATATGGATTAAATTATTCGGTGGTTAACATGGCTGCCAATAATGGTTTAGGACGTGTCATTCAAAAAAATGTCAAAGTTTCGAGTGGATTAACCCATAAATTAGCTGTTACCTATCACGAAAACGAAATCGATATTTGGGTACTCACTCATTATGAAAACTCAAGTAAATATGAAGCATTTTTAGTCACTCAAACAGGTGTTTCTTCCACGTCTGTTGTGAGTGAAACAGGCCCCAGCCATACTAGTGCTCATGGGGAGATGAAAGTAAACAGACAAGGCACAAAAGTTGCAGCAGTTGTGCAAGATCAGGATTTGGTTACTTTGGCAGATTTTGATAATGCCACAGGGGAAATATCAAATGCCATTGGTATATTAGATGTTGTTGGTAAACCTCATGGTTGTGAATTTTCTGCCACAGGTAACAAAATGTATGTAACGGGTTGGGGAGCTTTTAAAGGTGGTGTTTATCAATTTACAGTGGGTTCCTCTAATTCAAATACTTTAACAATTGGACGTACAAATATATCCGGTTCTTTTAAACCTCTTGGATCTCTTCAATTAGCCCCTGATAATAAAATTTATGTTGCACACGATCCAGATTTGGATTTACCGGGGAATCGATTTTTGGGGATTATCCACAATCCTGAAAACGATGGGGATTTGGCTTCTTTTCAAAGGGAGGGATTAAATCTTGGTACTGGTTTTAGCTCATGGCAATTGCCAAATGTAACGTTAACCAGTAATGAAATTTATGAGGACAAAAGTATTTTGTCTTCAAATTATTGTGTAAATGAGGAAACTGCTTTTTCACTGTCCAATACCTCTGGAGTTGTCGATGTTTTATGGGATTTTGATGACCCTTCCTCTGGCGTTGATAATTATTCTAATAATCAAGAGGCGTTTCATCAATACAGCACGCCTGGCACCTATACTGTTAAAGTCACTGTAACAACTACCTGTGAGGTAAAAGATTATTTTGAAACAATTGTAATTAATGATGGTCCAGAATCAAATCTAGGGCTTCAAAATATTTGTGCTAATACAGATTATTTAATTGGTGGAGAAACTGAATTCGGAGTGACTTATTCTTGGATGCCCGACGTTGGATTAAACAATAACACCTTAGCAAATCCTAGGTTTAACTCCTCAGGTTTAACGCAAGATACGTTTAATATTATTTATACCGCTACGACATTAGGTGGTTGTGTTACTGTTGATACGCTTTCTCTTTATGTTTTGCCCCAAGAAGGTGCTGTTGAAGATCAAACGTTGTGTCCAGGGTTTGGTGTTACCTTGGGTGTAGACTCTGGTGTTGTAAATGCACTATGGGATGGTGTTAATATTTCGGACAATCAAAGTTTATCGCCATTTGTTTCACCTACAGTAACTTCAGTTTATACAGCGAGCTTAACCGATACAAATGGTTGTTTGAGTTTCGATACTGTCTTAGTGTTTGTATCTCCAATTGTTCCTCTTGATGCAGGAGAATCATCTTCAATTTGTTACGGAGATTCAATTGTGATAGGGAATAATATTTCTCCAGACAGTACACTTTTTCAGTGGAGTCCTGAATTGAATGTAGAGTTTGCTTCAGAGGGTGAAACAAATGCATTCCCAGAGGTTTCTTCATGGTTTTATTTAACCGCTACGAATGATACTTGTTCATCAACAGATTCAGTGTTTATTCCTGTTCATGACCTCCCAGAGGTTAGGCTAAATCCGAAAGATTCGGTTTTGTGTCAAAAAGAGGAAATTGAAATTAAGGCAGGCGGAGCGTTAATTTATTCATGGGAGTCAACAGCAGAAGTGACGGAAAATACTGGATTCATATCAGCAATTGCTGATTCGTCTTTTATTGTGATTGTTGAAGGAATAGATTCGAATAATTGCGTGAGTGTGGATACCTCTTCAATTGGTGTTCTACCCCTTCCGCAGCCCGTTCTTACCAATGATACTGCTGTGTGTGAGGATCAGCCAATTACTTTGCGTATCAGCGGGGGAGTTTCATATCGTTGGTTGAATGGAAGTATTGCAGGACTAACAGATAGTGTAATAACTTTTGTTTCTTTAGATGAAAATCAAACGTTCTTTGTTGAAGTTACTGGTGAAAATGGTTGTAACACCTTAGATACAGTTGTTGTGATGGTTGATTCTTTACCTAAAATAATTATGATGAGCGATACCTTGATTTGTGAAGGAGGGAAAGCCTTTTTGTGGGCTAGTGGTGCAGAGGATTATAGTTGGTCACCTTCGAATTATTTAAATGAAACTACTGGTGATTATCTTGTGGCAGTTCCCGAGGATTCGATTACCTATAAGGTTGTAGGAACTGATGGGAATGGATGTATAGATTCTGCTGAGGCGTCAATTCAGCTAAACATAAATCCAACTGTAGGGTTTACATACGATTATACATCTACATGTGCTGGGTTTGAAGTGCAATTTTCTGATAGTAGTTTAAATGCCGAAAGTTACAACTGGCAATTTGGTGATGGGAACACTTCTACAGAGCAGAGTCCATTTTATGTGTATAAATTTGGAAGTAATTTGATTACAAGCTTAATTGTAGGAAATAATGACCTTTGCTTTGATACACTATCGGTTCCATTTTACTGGCAAAAAATTTCAGAATTCATTGACGTATTTGCTCCAAATATTATAACACCGAATAACGATGCTTTAAATGATTGTTTTGAAATACGTGTTCCTGCTGAGTTTGAAAATTGCACCCATTATTCTATTTTTAATCGATGGGGAATGAAGGTTTTTGACTCAGATCTTTTTGATGGTCAGTTTTGTGGTGTAAGTGGATATAATAATCAAGCAGTTTCAGAGGGTACCTATTATTATGTAATGGAAGTCGGCGACTACATTTTGAATGGGTTTATTCAAGTTATTCGATAGTTCGAAACTTTAAGGTGGATTGATAAAACTTTTTGATGTATGTTAAGCATTAAATATCCTTCAAGTCTCTCAGGTTTTTTTCCATCGCATCTATCGAGATTTCTTTATATTTTTTTGGAACAAAAAACTCAGAATCAGCAATTTCTGTTTGTTTAACTTCAACAGCTGTGAAATGCATGATGACATTAAATCGTTCGATTCTATATTCCATTAAAACACCAGGAATATTTTTAAAAGGGGTACACCAGTTTGGGTCTTTGATTTCAATTTCTTTTGTATACCACAAATCATAGGTGTATGGGGTTTCAGGGCTTTCAACACTAACTTCAGCCTTATGACATAAATAGCCCGCTATCGACTTGGTGTCAGGGAGCAATTTAATTTCATGTGCCGGTATATCGGCAATTAAGTCATCAACTTGCTGAATTCCTCGATGGGAAACGTTTCTATTTCGCATGAATTTAAGCATCTCATGCAAGTGTTTGTCTTCGGTATTGGTGATGTATCCAATCTTAATCATGCCCAAACCAAAAGTTAATTCAGTATTGATGTTATTGTTTTTAAACTGCATTTCCATTTCCGACGGCATGAGTTTTTCCATCCATCTGTCTTCAATTGGACGCGGGTATGAAATATCGTATGTAATAATACCTTCGTCAATACTGCCAGCACTTTCTTTACAGGAGTTTCCGAGTATTAGAGGTAAACTAAGAATTATTATTACACGCGTTAAATATTTCACTCTACAGTTAAAAATAAGGGTGTTTTTTGTTTCTTAAGTCCTTTATAAAGACCTCTTTTGAGGATAAATACAGCACTTTAAGAGAACAATCGCTTAAATTAAGGGAACTTTTTCAATAATCATAATTGAAAACAGCTAAGTTTTTAACGTTACCATAAAATCTGACATTTCTTTAAATGTGATTAACAAAACACGTCGCATTTTTAATTTGATTATTTTTGTTAAATGCAACCGGTTCAAGAATTAAGACCCATTACTGATTGGTTACCAACTACCCTTAAAGAGGTTCGGAAAAGAGGGTGGGAAGAGTTAGATGTTATTCTGTTTTCGGGTGACGCATATGTTGATCACCCATCTTTTGGTTGTGCAGTTATTGGAAGAATCATCGAATCTGAAGGATTAAAAGTGGCTATTGTTCCGCAACCCAATTGGAAAGATTCAAGAGATTTCACAAAATTAGGTAGACCTCGTTTGTTTTTTGGAGTTACAGGAGGGTGTATGGATCCTATGGTGAATCATTACACTGCTTCAAAAAGAAGACGATCAACTGATGCTTACACGCCTGGAGGACAATCCGGTTTCAGGCCAGACTATGCGACATCTGTGTATACACAAAAGCTAAAGGAATTATACCCTGATGTACCTGTTTTAATAGGAGGGATTGAGGCATCGTTAAGAAGGGTAACACATTATGATTATTGGAAAGATGAACTGATGCCATCTATTCTTAAAACCTCTGGAGCGGATATGCTTGTTTATGGTATGGGAGAACAACCACTCAGAGAGGTACTAACTCTCCTTTCCAAGGGAGTGCCTTTTAATCGATTAGATACGATTAAGCAAACAGCGATATTAAAACAGGGAAAAATCCCTAAGGTGAAATCATGGGAGGATGTTGAAATTGGTTCGCATGACTCGTGCTTGGATGATAAATTAATTTATGCCAGAAACTTTAAAACAATTGAACAAGAATCCAATAAAACCTATGCAAGAAGAATATTGCAAAAAATTGGGGCTGATACCCTGGTTATTAATCCTCCATTTCCAACCATGAGTGAAGATCAAATGGATGCTTCATTTGATATGCCTTACACCAGGATGCCTCATCCTAAGTATAAAAAAAGAGGAGTGATTCCCGCTTATGAAATGATTCGTCATTCTGTGAATATGCATCGAGGTTGTTTTGGTGGATGTAGTTTTTGTACTATTTCTGCTCATCAAGGGAAGTTTATTGCAAGCCGATCAGAGGAGTCGATTTTAAAAGAGGTAGATCAGGTTACAAAGATGCCTGATTTTAAAGGATATATTTCTGATTTAGGAGGTCCGTCAGCAAATATGTATAAATTGAAGGGTATTGACCAATCCATTTGTGATCAATGCGTAAGCCCTTCTTGTATTCACCCCGTAATATGTTCCAATTTGGACACCAATCATCAAGCAATGATTGACTTATTAAAGAAGGTGGATGAACACCCTGAAATTAAAAAAGCGTTCATAGGAAGTGGTATTAGGTATGATTTACTGACGAAGTCCTACAATAAAAATGGAGATGAATCTATGGATGAATACCTAGAGCAAGTTGTTACACGACATATCTCCGGAAGACTTAAGGTAGCGCCTGAGCATACCGCAGACGAAACGCTGAAAATCATGCGAAAACCTTCTTTTAGGCATTTCAAAGAATTTAAAAAGAAATATGACGAGATTAATCGTAAACATGATTTAAATCAGCCATTAATACCTTACTTCATTAGTTCTCATCCAGGAACAGGTCAAGAAGATATGGCTGAACTCGCAGCAGAAACAAAAGATTTAGGGTTTAAGTTAGAGCAAGTGCAAGATTTCACGCCTACACCAATGACTGTTGCAACAGTTATTTATTATTCTGGCTACCATCCATATACCTTACAAAAAATGGAAACAGCTATTCATGCTGATGAGAAAAAAGACCAAAATATTTTCTTTTTCTGGCATAAACGTGAAAATCATTTTAAGATTAGCAAACAGCTCAAAGAAATAAATCGACCTGATTTAGAGAAAAGATTGCTTGGAGTAAAAAATGAACAAAACACTCAGCAAAAAGAGATTCCTGAGTGGCTGAAAAATAGACGAAAGAAAAAGAAAAGACGGTGATTATTTACGGATAATAAACGATTATTCTCCATTAATAATTTAGAATAATTTTAATCAGGTTGAAAAAGTAACTTGGTTTTATGGATATTCTTTCGCATACATTCTCTGGCCTGGCAATTGGCGCAACAGCCCTTCATTTTTCAAAAAAAAAAGTAAG
The DNA here is from genome assembly GCA_002722245.1 of Flavobacteriales bacterium. Lineage (GTDB taxonomy): Bacteria > Bacteroidota > Bacteroidia > Flavobacteriales_C. The sequence continues at coordinate 76,848 of PBLA01000005.1, forward strand.
TTATAAAATGTTCTTGCTTTTCTCATGTGGTTTTGCTGCTTTCTTTCCTGACTTAGATGTGATTACTCAATGGAGCGGATTTGATACTACATTTGGAAATTGGTTTGATTTAAAGGAAAAGGGAAGCTTGATTTATCACCAAAAAAGATGGTTTTCTCATCATGCATTATTCCATTCTTTGCCAATGGCCATCCTTTTTACAGGGATTTTATCCCTCTATTTTAGATTAAGGAGAAGAGTGTCCTGGAGAAGTGTATGGCGTGAAAATAAACTTTTCTTTGCAGCTGTATTTAGTGCTTATCTTGTCCATCTTTTTGAAGATATGCCAACGCCAACTTTTGTTTGGGGAGGTGTGGCTTTTTTATTTCCATCTGAACAATATTGGGGAGGTAAAGGGTATATTTGGTGGTGGAATAATTATGATTTGTTTTTAATAATCATTTCAATTTTTGTTTTGAATATTTCTCTTACAGGATTAACCCTATTCCGAATTAGAAACGTGGTTACTCAATCAATCGCATCTATAATTCTTATTATTGGTGTAGGGTTATTTAATTATCAAATGCTACATCGTGGATATTCGTTTAATTATTCTGGAATGTCAGAACACCATCAAGTTTGGCAAATGAATGAAGCTAAATCGTTAGAGCTCCAAAAAGAAATTCTTGGTGATGAGCTTTATGAAATTATGATTAAAATCGATCATTCAATCCCTTTTTGGTTTTAGAAATTATATTTCCTCCAATACAGAATTATCTTCTTTTGAACGTTTTCTTTTGTAATAATTAATCACCCGGCTAATTATTCCAGTTACTGAAAACATTAATCCTAGAATAACGATTAAGGAACCTTTAGGCCATTTGGCCATTTTTAGAATCATTCCAATTATAAAAAGAATTAGCCCTATAACTATAATTAATAAGCGAGTTTTTTTCATTTAGTATCCAAGAACTTTTCGTACGCGATTTAATGTTTCCTCAGCAATAATCCTTGCTTTTTTTGATCCAACTGCTAACTTTTGATCCAACAAATGTTTGTTATCCATATAATGATGATACATTTTTCGCTCATGCTGGAATCGATTGCAGATAAGTTCAAAAAGTTCTTGTTTTGCATGACCATAACCGTAGTTCCCTTCTTTGTACTTTTTTGCTAAATGTTCAGATTGCTCAGGGGTTGCTAAAAGTTCATAGAGTTTAAAAACTGTACATGTTTCTGGATGTTTTGGCTCCTCAAGACCTAACTCATCCGTTTTGATTTTCATGATATTTTTTCTTAGCGCTTTATCATCAAGAAAAATATTGATTGTATTTCCATAGGACTTGCTCATCTTTTGGCCATCAATCCCTGGAACATACATTGTTTTTTCATTTAAGCTTATTTCTGGCTCAATAAGTAAAGGTCCATAGTGATTATTAAACCTATTTGCTAAATCACGAGTGAATTCTAAATGCTGTTTTTGATCCTTACCTACAGGCACAATTTCTGCATCATACAATAGAATGTCTGCAGCCATGAGCACAGGATAGTTGAACAACCCGGCATTAACTTCTGATGTTCGATCAGCTTTGTCTTTAAATGAATGTGCGAGTTGAAGTCTGCTATATGGCATAAAACAATTTAAATACCAAAAAAGTTCGGAAACTTCAGCAACATCACTCTGACGATAAAAAATATTAGATTCTATATCAATTCCAAATGCAAGCCAGGTGGCTGCTACTGAATAAGTATTTTCTCTAATTAATGCACCATCTTTTAGTGCCGTTAGTGAATGCATATCGGCTATAAAGGCAAAAACTTCATTTTCCGTCGACTTACTCAATTCCACCATAGGGATGATAGCTCCCAATATATTTCCTAAATGTGGAACTCCTGTACTTTGAATACCTGTTAAAACTCTAGACATACGATTATTTTGTGTAAAATTAGTGTATTCTTTCTGATTGGCCTTAAAAACTTAAAAATGCAACTAATCCTTTAAATGAGTTATTTAGTCGATTATTTATGCTGTTTATAATGGTTGGTAAACCTTTAATGAGATTCTGCTCGTTGTTAAGATATAAAGATTATTAAGGTAGTTTTTTCATAGTCAAAGGTAGTTAAAAAGCTCTGGTTCTAGCAGGGCTTTTTTTTTGTGCTTACATTAGTGGGATGAAATGGGTTTTGTTTTTCCCGAGAATCATTTGGAAATTATGGCTTTTGTGTTTTATGATCATATCGACAATAGTCTATTTCCCTGTCGTTTATTTTATGATAGTTGTTTTAAAGAATTATTCGCTTACATTTAAAACGATTTATAAAATATGGTCATGGAGTATCTGTATTGCAGTTGGTATTGTTCCAAGAATTAAGAATAAAAACTTTCTACCTAAGGATTCTAACTTTGTTATAATATCTAATCATTCATCACAATTAGATATCGTTGTTCCTTACACTAGATTGAATAGTTATTTTGCTTTCCTTGCTAAAGAAGAACTGAAAAATGCGCCTTTATTTCGAACTAATTTTAGAGGAATGAATATTACCGTGAATCGGAAAGATATGATAAGTGGTGCTGGAGCTTTGAAGGAATGTGCACAGAAACTGGATGAAGGTGCAAACCTTTTGATTTTTCCTGAAGGTACAAGAAGTAGGACTGCGCCCATAATGAAGCCGTTTAAAGCAGGACCTTTTAAATTAGCCGTTGAGAATCAGGTTCCAATTGTTCCGCTTGTCTTTTTAGATAATTACAAACGTTTGCAAGGAGGAAATATGTGGTTTGGTAAGTGCGGACCAGGACAATCAAGAATGGTTGTGTTAAAACCAATTCCCACCAAAGGTCTTGAAAAAAAGGATATTTCACAGCTCATGCATGATGCGCATCAATCTATGGAGTCATTCTTACGTTCAAACATCAAAGACTACCCTAAAAAAGGTTGATTTTTTTTTCTTTACCTTAAAGAGAATCAATATTTTTGCTCGAACAAATTTAATTTAAATGGCTGTTTTAGTAGATAATAATTCAAAAGTAATCGTTCAAGGTTTTACAGGAAGCGAAGGTACGTTCCACGCAAGTCAAATGATAGAGTATGGAACTAATGTGGTAGGAGGGGTTACACCAGGTAAAGGTGGTCAAACTCATTTAGAAAGACCCGTTTTTAATTCCGTTGCAGAAGCTGTACAAAAGGCAGAAGCAAACGTATCAATCATTTTTGTACCGCCAGCTTTCGCGGCAGATGCAATTATGGAGGCAGCAGAAGCTGGGATAAAAGTAATTGTGGCAATTACTGAAGGTATTCCTGTAGCGGATATGACAAAAGTAAAAAAGTATATTGCAGATAAAGATTGCACATTAATAGGTCCTAATTGTCCTGGTGTTATTACAGCCGGTCAAGCTAAAGTAGGAATTATGCCAGGATTTATCTTTAAAGAAGGTAAAGTTGGTATTGTATCCAAATCTGGTACATTAACATACGAGGCTGCTGATCAAATTTCCAAAGCTGGCTTAGGAATTACCACAGCAATTGGAATTGGTGGAGATCCTATTATTGGTACAACTACTAAAGACGCTGTTCAACTTCTCATGGCTGATCCTGAAACTGAAGGAATTGTTGTAATTGGAGAAATTGGAGGTAATTTAGAGGCTGAAGCTGCAGCGTGGATAAAAGAAAATGGCACAAAACCTGTTGTTGGCTTTATTGCTGGTGAAACTGCTCCTAAAGGAAGGACTATGGGGCATGCTGGAGCAATTGTTGGAGGAGAAGATGATACCGCTGAGGCTAAAAAGAGAATTATGAGAGAATGTGGAATCAAAGTTGTTGATTCTCCTGCTCATATTGGACAGGCTATGGCGGAATTGTTATCCGTGAATGCGTAAAAAGCAAGGGATTTATAAATACTAAAAAAGCCGCTTTTGCGGCTTTTTTAGTATTATGACCTTATAAAGTCACACTTATGGTACGTTATAGGTTTTTAACTGATGAAGAATTAAAGGCTTTAGATGAAGAATTTAAGCATTTTTTAATAGCTAATGGTCTTCACGCAGAAGAGTGGGAAGAACTAAATAAAAATGACCCCGATAAAGCGATTGAAATTGTGGGCTTATTTAGTGATTTAGTGTTAGATAAAGTTTATGATAAAACAGAATTTATTCTTTATCAAAATGCAAAAAGCTTGAAGGTCTTCAAATTTTTTAAAGAAAAGGCTATTTTGATTGGTGTTGATTATCAGGGTAGAGATGACTTTCCATTGGAAGGAGTCATGGAATTTATTTCTAAAAATGCAGAAAAGATGTTGATCTATTCCTCTAGTAAATCATTTGATGAAGTTGAAAGAAATAAGGAAATTCATCATTTAATAAAATATGGTGCTTTTGCAACTGATGATAAAATATTTAACTTTCTTGCTGAAATTAAAAAAGTTTAAGGAAAACTACTCAGTTAAGTAGTCTTTTTAAAAAAAGTAACAAATCACAGTTAGTCAGTGTTTTAGTAATACGTGAAGAGGTTAAGTGCTATATTGTTTTTGCTATCAGTTGTGTGTAAGGCCCAGTTGACCACAAGTACTGCGCTTTCTACAGAACAATTGATTACAAGTGTTTTAGTTGGTAAAGGAGTTGTGGTAAGCAATATTGTTTACATTGGACATGAAGATGCAATTGGATCTTTTGACGGATCAAACAGTAACATTGGAATAGATAATGGTATAATTATTTCTACAGGGACTGTAAAAGATAAAATTTCCTTGGGTGGTAGGAAAGATGGTCCTATTGGCCCTAATAATAACAATAGTCAGGGAAGTGATTGGAAGCGGGTGGGTGATTCTGATTTAACGAACCTTATCGCAGATCAAACAAATGATGCAGCGATTATTGAATTTGATTTTATTCCCCAAGGTGATTTAATTGAATTTGAATATGTTTTTGCTTCCGAAGAATATTTAGAGCAAGCCAACAACCCTGCTGGTTTTTTTGATGTATTTGCTTTTTTCATTAGTGGTCCAGGGATTGTTGGGCAAGAAAACTTAGCTGTGGTTCCGGGTACAAATGAGGTGATTTCTATTGAAACGATTAATGATCAAAAAAATAGTCATTTGTACATTGATAATGGGACTGGTCAGGATGAATTAGAGTCTACTTTCACCGATGAAACCGTAACTAATTTTGATGGGTTTACGATTCCGTTAACTGCCACTAAAGAAGTGGTGCCATGTCAAACTTATCATTTAAAAATTGCAATAGCAGATGTGAGGGATGGATTATTTGATAGTGGAGTTTTTTTAAAAGGAGGAAGTTTAAACAGTAGTCCGTTGTATGAGCCAAATCAGTCCTCTACTGTTGATGTTGGTACTTTAAACCTTTTGCCTGAGGGGTGTTCAGATGGAGTTTTAGAACTAACAAGAACGGAAGATCTTGATCAAGTTTTATCGTTAAACTATAGAGTTTTAGGAACGGCAGAAAATGGTGTTGATTATACTGTCTTACCAAGTGTTGTTTCATTCGGAATAAATGAAACTTCAAAAACAATTCGAATTGAATCAATTGTTGATGGCTTTCCAGAACAAGAGGAGCAAGTAATTCTTCGATTTCCTAATCCTAATATTTGTGATCTTGATAGTGTTGATTATGAGTTTACTATTACAGATATCTTACCTGTCACCTCTAATCCCCAAGATGTTTTTACAGAATGTCCAGGAGAGGAAGTGCAACTTCAAGCTAATTTTCAGGGAGGATTTGCTCCTTTTACTTATGAATGGGATAATGGAGATAATACTGTAATTACAAATCTTAGTCCACTAACATCGGAGACTATTGAGTTTAAAGTAACTGATGTATGTGGAGAAGAAACCACGAATGAGATAAATGTTATTGTACCATTGTTCAGTCCACTAGCGCTATCCATGTCCCAAGATACCTCAGTTGTTTGCGCTGGCTTAATGGTTCCTGTTAGTGGAAATGCATCAGGAGGTGCAGGCGGATACAATTATTTATGGGAAACAGGAGAAAAAACATCGTCAATTCTGCCTCAAATTGTTGAAAGTAAACACTATGTTTTACAGGTTACTGATAAATGTGGCGTCCAAATAACTGATTCTGTTGAGGTTCAGTTGAACTATACTGATATTGAAGTTCAAATTGCCAGTGACACGATTGTTTGTCCTGGAGATGTTACGGAATTCAATGCACTTGTAACAGGAGGTATTCCTCCATACAGTTATGAATGGGAAAATGGGACATTAAATTCATCTGCTATTTTTAGTTCAGATGAGTCTACAATCATATCGATTAGCGTAATGGATTCTTGTAACATTATTGCAGCTACAGATAGCGTTGAATTGAAAATTCAAGTTCCTAAAGCAAGCTTCATCCCCGGTTCAAATCGTTTAGAATCAGGAAGTTTAATTCGATTTGTAAATAATTCTCAAGGAGCTGTTGAAAGTTATCATTGGGATTTGGGTAATGGGGAATTATCTACCGAAACAAATGCTTCAACAATTTATACAACGGATTCCACCTATGTTGTTAAATTACTTGTAACCGATAGCTTAGGCTGTGTAGATTCTATTTCTCAGGAAATTGTAGTTGTTCCTCCTTTATACTTATGGGTGCCGAATGCATTTACTCCTAATGTAGATGGAAATAATAATATTTTCCATGCAAAGGGGGTTGGAATTTCTTCTTATGAAATGTATGTGTTCTCTCGATGGGGAGAAAAGATTTTTTATACAAATGATTTTTCTACAGGTTGGAATGGAGAGTATATGTCAGGTAGAAAAGCACCAGAGGGCGTTTATGTTTACAGAATAAATGTTGTTGGTGAAAATGGGAAAGAAATTAAAAAAATTGGAAGTGTTACCTTACTAAGATAAATCAACTTTATTTCCTACTTAATCAAATTTATGTTGTGATAGATTACTCGATTATTTCATTTTTATCAAAATGAAAAGCTGTTTCTATGGCAGCATTATCATCTGAGTCAGATCCATGTGCTGCATTCATGGTAACATTTGTTGCAAAAGCTTTCCTAATCGTACCCTCATCTGCTGTTTCAGGATTTGTGGTTCCTAATAATTTTCTGTAATCTTCAACAGCATTTTCTTTTTTCAATACAGCAGCAATGATTGGTCCACTTGTCATAAAAGAAATGAGTCCATCAAAAAACGGACGATCCTTGTGGACAGCATAAAATTCCTCAGCATCTTTAGTAGACATTTGTTTCATTTTTAGGGCAATTATTTCAAAACCTGCCTCTTGAATCATTTTTAGTATTGCTCCAGCGGCACCTTTTCTCATTGCCTCTGGTTTAATCATTGTGAATGTAATGTTTCCTGCCATGGTTTAAAGATATAGTAGTTACTATTTTTTTAATTGTTTTGCGAAGATGTAAAGGATATTTAAAAATCCCTATAAATCACTTAAAAAGTTTCCTTTTAATAATGTTGAAAACTGGAATTGAAAACAATAATATGAATAAATCCTTGTGACTATCTTTGCGTATGCAAAAAAAGATTTTAATTCTTGATTTCGGATCTCAATATACCCAATTGATAGCAAGAAGAGTTAGAGAGCTCGATACCTATTGTGAAATCCATCCATACAATAATCCACCTGAAATAGATGATTCAATTCTTGGTGTTATTCTTTCGGGAAGTCCCTACTCAACGCTTGATGACAATGCACCTGTATTTGATCTTACAGCTATTAAAGGAAAGTTGCCGCTTTTAGGAGTTTGTTATGGTGCTCAATATTTGGCAAAATCCAATGGTGGGAATGTAGAGGCATCTGCAATACGCGAGTATGGAAGAGCGAATCTGTCTTACATTAATGATGGTCATCATTTAATGAAAGGCGTTCCATCTGGTTCTCAAGTTTGGATGAGTCATGGTGATACCATTGCAGAATTACCTACAGGGTTTACAATTATAGCTTCTACAAAAGATGTTGCGTGTGCGGCATATCATATTGATGATGAAAAAACCTATGGGATTCAATTTCATCCTGAAGTTTACCACTCCACGGACGGCAAAATTATTTTGAAGAATTTTGTAGTTGATGTTTGTGGTTCTCGTCAAGATTGGACACCTGATTCCTTTGTAGATTCTACAGTAACTCAATTGAAGCAACAATTGAAAGAAGATAAGGTTGTTTTGGGGTTGTCAGGTGGTGTAGATAGCTCAGTTGCTGCAGTGCTTTTAGATAAAGCAATTGGTAAAAATCTTCACTGCATATTTGTGGATAATGGGTTGCTTAGAAAAGGAGAGTTTGAGCAAGTTTTAGAGCAGTATAAAGTTTTAGGCTTGAATGTAAAGGGAGTTGATGCGAAAGATCGATTTTTAAATGAGCTAGATGGAGTTTCTGATCCAGAAACAAAAAGAAAAATTATTGGAAAAAAATTTATTGATATTTTCGAAAGAGAGAGCAAAAAAATAGGT
>PBLA01000006.1 GCA_002722245.1 Flavobacteriales bacterium
CTTTTAAAACTTTTCTTAAACCTTTGTAGCCTTGAACTGGTAGGTGTACACCATCTAACCCTTCATTTTTAAATAACTCAAAAGCTTTTTGGTAAAGCTTGGTCATTAGTGGACCAACCTTCATAAGCAGAGGTACATCAGGGTAAGCAGGACCGCCTGCTCCAAGTACCAAAAAGTGGTTTTTAATCCCTGCGCCGTTGAGTTTGATTTTTACCCAAACTTCAGATGCTCTTGCAAACACCTCGTTTCTTCTGTTCCAGTATTCTTCCTTTTTGGAAATAGACTGGTTAAACTTGGTTTCAGCGCCTTTTTTATCGAAATAAAGAATATTGAAAAACTCTTCAAATTGCTGCTCAAACCAGTTTCCACTTTCGGCAATGGCTTCATCATAACCTTTTCGGGTAGTGCGTCCACCCGATACAAACTTTTGTGATTTTCCACCTGTGTAAAATGAAATCACATTATCCACAGCATGAGCATATTCATGCGCTAAAACGCCGATTCCTTGAGTTTTGGTTATATTGATAACTGAGTAGGGAGTAGCTTCATAGTGACCAGCNGCTCCNCCTTTTCCTCTTGCTCCTAANGCAATGGAAAGTTTTCCTNCTAAACCAATTTGGCGATCCTTGATTTTAAAAATCTTCGCNAAATGATGTAATGAAAGCATAGTAGNATACAGAAAGTTNGCTCTATCNTCNTGATTCATCCAATTNCCAAATTCGATACTNCGNAAATTGAAATNCTTTAAAGCTTCATTGGAATCATGTAACCATGGGTGATTTAAAATTTCACTTACACCAATNAANTGTTTNGGNAACANNCNNGGTGCATCCNCTCCNCTCCAATGCGCATCAATTCTTCCGCCGTCCACAATTCGTCCAGCATCTTCAATCTTGCCCATTGAATCNGTTTCAAAATCATTCCATATTTCTAATTCAGNACTCATTNNTTNGGTGAAATCAANTGCTTTANTTTCCTGTTATCTTTCTCCACTTTNTCTAATCGNTCGTGGACTTCGTTTATCTTTTCTTTATTAGCNGANATNCCTTGTTCAACTCCTTTGTTNATNTGNGTTTCCAGNACTTTAACNGCTTGATTTANTTGGTAGATGTAATCNGTCAGTCGCTTAATNGCNTCNTTNATTTCTTTGTGCGCTACTTTNAGCCAAAAGCCAATCAGTCCAATTATGGCAGACAGTAANANCGATGATATTGCTATGAAAATNTCNCCCTTCATCACACCGTAATTTTTTCNTTGATATCCACCTTTAAACCTTCGGCAACCACGAAACCTTTAAGTAGCAATGGGATTCCGTAGTTNCCTGTGGTTAAATAGTTCGCGCCAACATTTGCAACTCCTCCNGCTTGTCGGATAATTTGTTTGAGTTGTTGTGAGGAGAGCAAGTAGGTCAGCGGAAAAATATTGTTCTGACTAGGCTCTATTGATATTGGTTCCCTAAGTGGGTTTTGAGGAGAAGCAATTAAATTCCCTTTCTCGTCAAAAACATCAATACTAATTTGTTGAACTTCAAATTTGCTAGGCGAAAAATTCCCAATATTTAGCTTGATTGAAGTAGCTATTTCACCAATAAGGTTAGTAAGTTTCAGCTTTGGAAATGAAACACCATCCACACCAACTTTAATCCTTTTGGAGTGGCGATATTTCTTTACATATGAATATCCCTTCTTCCCAAGGACAATTAAAACTATTACTATCACAAGCGTTATGAGTTTTCGCATATCGCTAATGTGCAATCTTTCTAAAACTCAACTTGGAGTTCAAAGGAGTTGATAAGAATTAAAAGGAATTATTTGGAGTAATTAGTGGAATTCTGTCTGTTTTGAGCCTGATTTTGTGAGTTGGGAGGTTGATCTAGAGCAGAATTAGTCTGTTTTTAAGCAAATCTAATACTACTACAAAAACTACAGGTTAATTCTCTTTCTATCCTTTAAGTACTCTTTTATTTATTAGTATTAATAAAATATGTAGTATTGTAGTAGGAGTAGGAAAGACTAAAAGAAGAAATGAAATAAAGTTTAAAGCAAAAAAAAGCCCTAGTAAATACTAGAGCTCTTTTATTGATTAACTTAACAAGTTTTAAATCTTCACAGCTTCCCATCTATTTACCCCTCTGAAACCTCTTTTCTCAATTACATATTTTGTTGGGCTTAATTCAGAAAAATTATAATAATCATATCCATACTTTATTTTTCCATCCATCATTTTATATCTGTTTTTCGACTCTTTTCCGTTAGCCTTAGTATGTAAAGCACTACCATCCTTAAAGTATTCTATTGTATATGAATCATTTATTCTCCACTTTCCAACTAAAGTAGTGTTAATACCTTTTTCAAAGGCCTCAGTAAAAATCTTACCATCTTCAAAATGAGTTTTCCAAGTCCCTGATTTCAATCCTTCATAATAATCACCCTCTATTTTAACATTACCATTTTTAAAGAACTTTTTATAGGCTCCTGATAATTCGCCATTCTCATAATTTGAAACCTCCGATGGCTTACCATTTTCATACCAAACAGAGTAAGTCCCAACAAGCTTTCCGTTTTTATAATCCCCCTGTGTAAATTTGGCTCCATTTTCGAAAAAAGTTGATACATTCCCCTCTCTTTCACCATTAACAAGCGTTTCCTCAGAATCTAAATTCCCATTTTCGTGCCACCTCTTATATTCGCCATCCTTTTTATTCATTACATAGTTTGACTCACTTTTCTTGTTACCGTTTGGATAAAATCTTAAATGTTTACCATTTAAACTATCGGAAGAATAGAAAGTATGACGCTTTAATGTACCGTCTTTGTAAAACATTTTCCACTCACCATCTTTCTTATTAAGTAAAAAGTTACCGGACACTTTTATTTGACCATTTGAATACCATTGTTTATAATATCCATCTTTCTTTCTACTTCCATCCTCAGCCTCAACATATTCATATTTTTCTCTTACTTTTTTACTTATTGGATCTGTAATTTCTTGTTCAATTCGACCAGAACAAGAAGCTAAAAAAATTGAAGTTGCAATTAGGGTTAATTTAACTATTTTCATTTTGATATTTTTTAGGCCCAAAAATACAATTTCAAACTCATTACCAACAAAAAAAGGTCAATTTTTCCTCTCCAAAACAGAAAACACCTTTCTTGGACTCCCTCCATTAATTCTTTTGGAAAAGGAATCTCCAAACTTTAATTTATCCATTGCAGCTGAAAGCTTTTTAATGGATAAGCGCATTCCTGAAAATGCGTTAATATTGGTTAGTATTTCTGAAGTCATTAAGAACTTAGCTCTTGGGTCTTCTCGGTCACATGGGTCGTAGAGTTTTTGAAGCCACTCTTCTTCTGGTGGAATTTGGCGATAAATTTCATTGACCTTATTTAGCTTTTGTAATTCCTCGAGAGAGAACCAATAAGGGAAGCCTTCGTCAACTAAATTCAAAGCTTGATTCCATACTTTGTCCATATCAATTTGATGCTTGTAATTGATTTTCTCTGCACTAAAAACAAGGTATCTTCTATTTTCGGTATCAGTTAAGAATTTCGGACTGTTCACACTTCCCATAAATGAGCAAATTCTTGGACGGGTTTTAGTGAGTTTATGCCAGGTCTTTCTGTTTGTAACGAATGGAGAAGTTATGATTGCCTTCATTGAGTTAAAGTCTTTACCAAAAATGGTTTCCAGTTGGTCATCCACATTTACAAACCATTTTTCAGCTAAATAATTCGCTGTGTTTTGATCGGTTAAAGAAGGATTAATATGTGAACAAACTAAAAACTGCTTCATATGAGCTGGGCATAGTTTATTCAACCAAGTTGTTTTTCCTGAACCTTGTCCACCAACTAAGATGAGACAAGTATGATTCACGCCTTTCCCTGTTGCTGTAGCTGCTGTTGCAACTAACCATTTTCTTAAATATGGTTCCCAAAGTTCTTTCAGTTTCACACCATCAACTTCAACATTTTTGATTTCGATGGTATCTGCTAATTGCTTTATGTAATCAGTCTTTCCATCGTGAAAAGGCAACTCCTTGAAATAACTCTCTAAAGGATTAAAAGGCTTTGTCAGTTTAGAATTTAAAATCTTGGTAAGTAGAGTATCTGAACATTTATAACCTTGCATTTGTAAATCAATCCAAATTGAATTCAAATAGGCTTCGTCCAAAACAATAAAGTTGTCCTTATCTATTTTTCGTACTTCTATTTCAAGGGTTAAAACGTTTCTGCGAAATTCATATTCAAGGTCAAGCTGTTCTTTAATTTCAGATATAAGGTGTTTTTTAGATCTATTGCTATCCTCTTCTTTTTTAATCTCTNTGTATTCTAAGCTCATTTTGTTGCTTTGCTTTAAGTTCTGCTATCAAATTTTCAATCCTCTCTATCTCCTCGTAATGCTTTTTGTAAAGCACTTTATCCAACTGCTCTCTTTCTTCTTTTGACAATTCATCAAATCGTTCTTTGAGTTTACAAGGCAAAAAAAACGAACCATCTTGGTACGTTTCCTTTGCCTCGTGAATCAATGATTTTTTTCCTTGAACAACCCAAGCTGGGAAATCTAGTATCCCGTGGATGATACATATTGCCTCTAAACACCAAATGGTGTCTTTTAGAATATCGTGACCTTTTAGTTTTCTGTTCGCCAACTCTGTATTATCCATTTCTAATTGCGAAATGATTCTTTCTGTTTGCTGTTGGTAGTTAATTAAAGCCTTTAATATTCCGTTTTGTTTGGTAATAAATTTTTGACTGACCTTACCTTCATTAGCTAGGTGTTGTAAATTGTTTTGAAATGCTATTACTGCTTTTTCAAAAACATCATTCACTTTATCATATGTTGGAATCGTTGCCATTAATACTCTTCAGGCTCTCCAATTAAGTCAAAAATGATTCGCACTTGTTTAAGGGTAAACATTCTTCCCTTATAATCTCCTATTTGCTCTTTGAATGGTTTTAACCAAGCATTTAATGTTTCCAGACTAACATCATAAGCATTGGCTAATTGCATTTTTGATAATGGTTTTACGCTTTTAGGCTTCATTTATCTAGTTAAGTTTAATCGGTTTATTAATTCTTCATTCTTCAAGGTTTTTAGCTTTGCTGTATTAAACTGAGGAACCTTGTAATTAAAAAACTCCTCAATTTGCTTTCCTAAATACTTAGCTATTATTGCTAATTTATCAGCAGGTATTTCGAGCTTATCTCCAGTGGTTAAATACATCCATCTTTCAAAGGTTCTTTTACTCACACCTAATGCTAAAGGCAATTTGCTTTTAGCAATTCGGTAGTCATCGTAAGGAAGTCCGTTCAGGTACTCCTGAATCCTGTATTTCCTTTCCTCAATCGCATACTTTCGTCGTTTCGTCATAAAATGTAATTATTTTGTTTATATTTGTCGTAGTTATCGGATTATTTTGATAACTATTTGAAAATTTTGGGGATTTAAATATAGTTATTTTGTTTACGCTTTAAAATGTTTTTAGCGTACTTTTTTTGTCCATATGAGTAACCAATTCATCCAGAGCACGATAACAAAAAGATTTTTGAAAATCTTTTCTCAGCTTAAATCAGAAGGAAAATTTAGGTCAAACGCAGCCTTTGCGAAAAGCATTGATTACACGCCTCAAGCCTTTAACGAGGTAGTGCAAGAGAGAAGAGATATACCCATTCAAAACCTCTATATTTTCTTTAATAAATATAACATTGACCCTGCTATTGTTTTCCTTGACAGTGTGAATGCAACCGCAGTAAAACGAGAGTACAATCCTTTTACTTATGAGCGTTCAGACGTGAAAATCCATCCTGTTCTTGTTGATGAAAGTAATGAGGAGAAAGTACCGTTAATTAGCAAAAAGGTATCTGCTGGATACTTATCTGATTTTCAGAGTGAAGAGTTTATCAATCAATTACCCAACATTTCATTACCTCCCGATTTAGAACACAAATCCTTATATGGATTCCAAGTGGAGGGAGACTCAATGGAACCTAACTTATATGATGGTGACTGGATGTTTTGTTCATTAATAGAAAAGCTAGATTACATCAAATTAAACCATGTTCATGTGGTTGTTTGTAAATCGGGAATTGTGGTAAAAAGAATCGCTAAAATTGATGTTAACAGACAAAAAATATATCTCGCTTCAGATAATCCAATGTACCCAAATTATGGAGTTCATTTTAATGAAGTATTACAAGTTTGGTACTTGGAAAAAGCACTGACTACTCACTTCCCTATCGAAAAGGACTTAGGTGGCAGAGTAGCAAAATTAGAGGATATGGTTTTACAGGTGTTTCAAAAGATTTCGAAAGAGTAAAACCTGCGAAAAAACATATCTGACTACGATAGTAGTCAGTCTAATTATCAGGCATTTAGAAAAAGTATGATTGATTCAAAAATCAAGAATTTGAAAAATCATTCAAAAAAACCTGCAATTAGAATACGACAACAAACAAAACCTTGAATTTCAACATATTAAAAAGTAGGCATATAGTAGTCAGCAAAAACAATGAAAAACGGCAATTTTTGGGGTTAAAAATTAAGTGCTTGAAAAAGAACACAATTTGAACACAAACCCTATATTTGCTGTCGTAAAACACGAAAATNATGTCGGTAAAAAACTCAAAATCAAACAATTACAGAGTAGGTTCGAATCCTGCCACCCCGACAAAAAAAGTCATTCCAGAAGGAATGACTTTTTTTTGATCCATAGTTGAATAAAGAACTGAACCAAAGGTGATCTATTCCCCATACTGATATTAAAATCAACTTTCCTGAATTCAACTATTGGAAAGGCATTACTAGTAAACAAGTTTATTGACCTCCTTAAGTATATAATTACGGAAAAAAGCAGCATTTGATAGTCCAGAAGTCGCCCAGTTTTTTGGTTCAATCAAATATTGCTCATTCGTTAAAAGTTCCTTTGTTTGATCTGGATTTAGGACTACAACCTGTCCTGATTTTAATTGAGCAATAAATTGATAGTTGTGAAACGGTTCAACAAGTATTTTATTTACACTATCTGCTTCATAGTATTTTACCAGTCTTCGATCCAGATCAATCAAACAGTAATCTTTAATTTTTTTTGAGGAAGAATCAGGATTCAATAAAGTGATTGATTTCCATTTCTGACCAACAAAAAAGTCTTGCCCTTTAGACTCTTTAAACCCTTGACTACATAAAAATCTTGCTAAATAAATTACCTGAAATTTTTCTTTGGCGAGCAATGGATATTCATTTTCTAAAATCTTACGATAATACCTCACCCAGTCTGGTCGAGTCATTTCTTTCTCTTCATCAGTCATTTTAGCCTCTACCTGTTTCCATAGGGCGTTTATTCTTCGAATATCTTTTCTTTGAGCCTTTTTCATTGCCCTTGCAAGATTTTTATTGAACTTTTTTTCAATTTTTACAAGATTTTTTTCATACTTCTTAAACAATTTTGGAATTGTTTTATTTATGTGTTTTTCATTGAATTTATCATCACCCAATTTGGTGTAATCTCGTGGAATTACTTGAACAGAATCGTCTTGAAACCTTCCTTTGAACACTAATCGGTGAATCCCTTCTTCTCCTTCCTCCTTATACAAACGAACATCAGACCAAGATTTATGCTTGATAAATTGATTTTTAAAATGATCATTTCCTGAACCATATTCAACAGCTTCCCATACACAACGTGCATAGTTTTTAAGAACATCTGTTTTCTTTGATTCTACTTTAAACAGCAGGAGTCCATCAAAGTCTTTAGGCGGCTCCTCTATTTTTATTTGAATGGGGGAATGTTTCTTATGCTTAATCTTTCTAAGCCCTTTTTTCTTATCCCATAATCCTGTTTTCTTATTCCATTTTAACGGGTGGTATTTCCCTTGAGGTGTATGATTTTGAACAATTATTTTATCCGTTACTTCATAATCCTTGCTCTTAAAGCGTGCCTTAAAGGTTATAGTATCAAAATCCTTTAAAGGATTTGGCATCGCAACATTATCGTAAATTATATAGGCTGGTGAATTTAATTTTAAATTACTCGCTCCTGTACTTTTGAAGGACAAATTTTGGAGTTGGATAACCTCTACTTCATGCTTACTTTTTTTTGATGTATTAATGTGATGTGGTAAATTGAATGCATAATGATCTAATGTGCTATTATTCCAATCAATGGTCATTCCAGGAAGTCGGTATTCAAATTCTTCAGTAGACAATGTGGAATCAATATCTAAAATCAAATGATTCAAACGCATGGATTTAAGTTTATTTGCTAAAGAAGTTAATTGATTAAATCCATTACGATTCATTATTAAGGTGTCAACTTTATTGAGCTTTACCACTGATTTTGGTAGTTTAGAGAGTGCATTACCACTTACATCAAGGTAGTTTACATGGTCCACACGTTTTATTTCATTCCCAATAAATTGGAAATTATTACTATGAAAATCTAACCTTTTCAATTTTTCGCATCTTCCTGCTATCGTAAATAGTGGTTTTGACTTCCAGGTTGAATGAGAAATTTGCAACTCTTTTAAAATTTCCAAATTGCTAATTTCATATGGATACACATCAGAGTAAATACTGTCTAACCTTAAATACTGTATGTAATTGGCTCTATTTAAAGCATTGTTAATTGATTGTCCGTTTACATGCGGACTTCCCTTTACCCAAAGCGTTTTCAGGGTTGATGAACTCCCACCTAATTTAATTTCAGACAAATTATTGTCGATAAAAAGCAGTTGCTCAAGCATTCTTAAATGACTCAGTGCATCCCAAATTTTCGCTTCCTCATTAGGCTCCCCTTTAAATGCAATTCCAGAGAGGTGGGAGAAATCTTTGATACGTTCTTTAAGTTGAACAAAACTGATCGAGTCACAATTAACTTCAAGATGCTTCACGTTTTCAGGATCCTTTAAAGCGTCTTTTAAAAGGATGTAATTCTCTCCTCCAGCCAATGAAAACATGGGGACAAATATCCCTACTAAGAATATGTTAATTATCTTCATCATTATTGTACTCTTCTATACTTTTTGTGTGTTTTGTACATTATATTTAAAGCCCTTCTTCTACTCATCGGCATGTATTTTAAATCAGAATCAATCCCTCCTAACCATTCTCCATCTTCGAACCTAATTTGATAATAATTTGAAACACTTAAATAAGGAGAAAATGCGGGAGTAAATTCAAGAAGAAAGAGTATTCCAATAGGAGGAAATGCCATAAACCCCCAATTCCGCCATCGTCTCCTTATGTTATAGTAATCCACTTTGAGATACTCTAGACTTTTAACATTAGCGCTTCTAAATGCATAGTAGATTCTAGGATCAAATTTGAAAAGGTCCTTATATCTTCCTGCATATATTAATCGCTCAACAATTGGTAAGTAACGACCTAATTCATTTTTTTGAATAAAATCCTCGTAGTTATAGAGTTTAAACGCTTGTCCTTTTGACTTATATTTCTCTCTTAAATCAGAAAGAAATTCATGCCTTCCTTTAAACTCTTCAACAGCATTGGAATAAATCCAATTTTTCTTAAAAACAGTTTTATGAAATCCTCCCAACAAAACCACATCCTCTCCTTTTTCAAGATTTTCATTGACCTTACCGTACTTTAATGCTTCAGCATAATCATAATAGAGATTGTTTTTATTTTTTAAGTATTGATTTAACGCTGTTCTACCAGGAGCTGATTTCACTCCATAATGCAATACTTTATCTAATAAAGGCTCTTCATATCCTGCTTTTACTGCTCTATTTATAAAATATTTAAATGCTTGATCAAAAGAGTAAAAAGGCACCTTTTTAAAATTGATTGCAGCAGTTTGATGCATGATATTAATTTCAGCAGAATCTGGAAACTCATAGTATAAATGATGTATGAGGTTTTCCCGCTTTTTAAACATGGTTTCCCTCTGTTGGAAATGTGTAGTCATAAACCCTTCTTTCTTTAACTCTGGAACAACCAAAAGAGCTTTTCTGATTCCTCGTACCAGAGTAGGCAGGTAGACATCATCACCAGTAATTAAAAACTTTTTTAAAGGGAAAGTAATCATGGTATGAATATCAAAGCTTTCATCAAGTAATTTTAGAAATTCAAACTCCGCGAATCGTTTAATGTTTTCAAACCGCTCTTTACCGCTAGGGTACAATTCTCCTGTCCCATTATATTCTAGCATTTTAATTTTTCGAAGCCTATCCTCTCCTACTGGATGGGTGGTAGGCATAACACTCGATTTATTATATGCGCCTCCTAAAGAGATGTACGATTTTTTCTGAAGGAAAATTAATCTTTGGGTGAGGATGTCCATTGCTCTTGGATCGTATCCGGCTTTACATGCCAAAACAAACCCTAAGCTATCTGCCTCAAATTCATTTTTTTGACTAAACGTCATATTTTCCTTAGCCTGAATTCGATTGATATGTAAACCTGCCTCTCGGTTTTTCAAATACCCTTTTCGAGCATGGCCCTCTAAATAGTGAGCATATTCATGGCCTAAAAGAAAAGCCAATTCAGCTTCACTACTCATTTCTGCTAAGGCGGATATATTTACAAAAACGGAACCATCTACAATTGTAAAAGCATTAAATGCAGTTGATCTTGTAATAAAAACGTCTAACTGATCTGTTTTACCAGGGTCAAGTTTATCCAAAATAGATCGCACATATGAAACTAAGACGGGTTGGTCATAATATGCATTGTGGAAATATGTCAGATTATATTTCCCATTTGCATTGTCCAGTGCATAATTTTCTAAATATTTTTCATCAATATCATGCTGTAAAAGACTTCTATATGTTTCAGGAAAAGCTTCGAGAAGTTTTTTCGGTATTGGATCAGATTGACTAAATGAAACAATCGAAACTGAGAGAAATAGAAATAATAAACGTTTTGTCATGACGACAAAAGTAACTCATTTAACATCATTATTATACTTCAAATCTAATTTACTGAACAAAAAAATAAAAATTCACACATATGAATTATTTTCAATTTCTTTATCTAAATAAAAAAGCCCATTCGGGCTTTAATTGTTGATTAACCGTAAACAACGGTATTCTATCTAAGAATCAAGGGTTTCCATAAGCTCCACACCCTGTATGACCATGATTCGTATACGCTTTTGAAGTGGTGCAACTGCTTAATGCTAATGTGATTAAAACGACGGTAAACAATGTGATTATCTTTTTCATAGTTAAATAGTTTTTAGAATTTTAATGTCTTTATATGTTATAGGGCTGTAAATATTTGAATTCCATATTTTTTTTCATTTTTTTTTATTAATTCAAATTCATTTACTCGAGTTTCCACTAGAATAATTCAAAAAATGATTTTAGATACAGAAAAAATTCAAATTCTTTTTTATCTGGTAAAAAATGATTCAGGGAATTCAATGTATCGGAGCCCTAACAAACTCTATTTAACCCATTTTTCATCTTAACACTCTGTCTTTCCATGAATATGTTCGTCTGAATGATAGAAAAAATCCTAAAACGATATAGATTGGATACACAAAAAACAACAAGGGAAGACTCCATAAAATTTTAGTGTCTTGATAAAACTTAGCCATTTGGCTACAAATTAAATAATCTGTAAAAAATTTTGATGCCACAATTGCTCCATACAGCATCAATGAATTACTGCTCTGATAGAAGTTTAAAAAAGCAACTATCCATGTAAAATTAGCCATTACGAGAATCAAGGTGAAAAAATAGGTTATCCCATTTGTTGTTTTTCCCGCCTTGGTTGCCCATCGTATTCGTTGTTTCATAAAACTTGACAACGTATTTGGCATTTCGGTTTCAACAATTGCTTCTTTTTCTAAATTAAACCCAATCTTTTTATTGTTTTGAATAGCATATCGAAGAAAAAACATATCATCACCAGAGGCATAATTTTCGCCTAATCGAGATGAGCAAAATGCTAAATAATCCTTCTTATAAAAGGCTAAATTTGCACCATTAGCCATACCTGGACTCTTCATCCGAGCAGTTAAAACAGTTAAAAATTGGAGAATTAGCCACTCTAAACGAATAAATCGATTCACTATCCCTCTATTTTTAAATGGATAAACAGGCCCTAGCACTACATCTCTTTGACCTAGAATTAATCGATTTACAGTACTCAATAACCAATATGATGACATCTTACAATCGGCATCAGTTTGACATACAATATTAAACCGAGCAGTTTTCACACCATATTCTATGGCCGATTTTTTACCTTCTCCCTTGCTCTTTAAAAGTTTTATATTCTTTTGGTCCTCAGCGATTCTTTGAAGAAGCTGAAATGAAGAATCTGTACTATTATCATCCACGAAGATTAGTTCAATTTCAAAGGAGGCTTTCTGATTTAGAAGTGAATGCAACAACCGAGATATATTCTTTTCTTCATTTCTTAATGCTACGACTACAGAAACACCAGTTGGAAAATCAACAGGCTTAACAAAAAGCTTTTTTCTCCAAATTTTATAATACCCAAATATGCCTAAAAGGGCATAAACCAATGATATTGATATAAATACCATCATGCTTCCTTTAACATTTTAACCTGTCCTAAAAATATACTACCTGCAACGGATGGAATAACAAGATTAATGAACCAAATAAAAAAAGAGGCCATGGTTATACTTAACGTCATTTGCGGACTAACCTGTAAAACAACTCCAAAAGTTGTAAAAATTAAGGATAGAATAGTTGTTCTTGTCACACCAAATTCTAACGCATTAAACACGGGAAAAAACTGAAATATAAGAAACAAGATCCCTGCAGCAACAAAGGTTTGCCAATACGCTGTTCCAACACCAAATACTTTATAGGCTAAAACATACTGAAGCGTAATTGCTAAATAACGCATGATTGAAATACCAATGAGCTGAATGGAAAGATTTGTATAATTTTCATCATCCACTAATTCAAAGTACTTTCTCCATTTTTTTGTTAATTTCCACCGATCGAAAAAAGGCAACAACCCCTTTACTTTTACAAACAACACCCAAAACACTAAAACAATTCCTGCTCCCGTAAATCCCAAAATGGATAGAAACGCGGGATGAATTCCAAAAATAGCCTCCTTTGAAAATCCACCCAGAACACCCAGAAAAAACAATCCAAAAAAGAAGTTCACTAGAAACATTGCCATTGCATTATATAATTGAAGAATTAATCCCTTTGCTCGATACTTATGAGGAAATAAAGCAGCTTTTCCAATGTAAGAACCTACTCTAAAAGGGGTGAAAACAGATGCAGCAACACCTGCTAATGTGCTTTTCGTTGCTAGTGCCAATGAAGACGGCATGAGATAATTGGCTAACTTATGCCACTTAATTATTTCTGCACCCCAATTAATCAACATTAACAAAACAACGACAAAAAGCGGAAATACATCAATCGAGGTGGTGTTAAAATAAGTTTGAATTTGTTTCCATAAACTCACTTTTTCTACCCCAAGCAAATACCCTAAATACATTAATGATCCTGCTGAAATCCCAATTTTCAACACAATATTAATGGTTTTCTTTATTTCCTTATTTTTACTGATCACATCAATTAATATATAAAGAACGGAAGAATTTGCAGAAGGAAAAAATCATATTAGGCGTTGATCCTGGTACTAATTTAATGGGGTTTGGTATAATTAAAGT
Organism: Flavobacteriales bacterium; assembly: GCA_002722245.1. Classification (GTDB taxonomy): domain Bacteria; phylum Bacteroidota; class Bacteroidia; order Flavobacteriales_C. Next base: position 13,631 of record PBLA01000006.1, read on the forward strand.
AACAGGCTCTAAAATTACTCTCCTGGATGCTGGTGTTTTGAATATGAAAAAAGAGAACGATTTAGGCGTTCGGTTAAAAATGATTTTTGATGAAATGATCCGACTTATTGACCAATACCTCCCCGATGAGTTAGCGATAGAGGCTCAGTTTTTTGGACAGAATGTGCAATCTATGCTAAAGCTAGGCAAAGCACAGGGAGTGGCCATTGCTGCAGCCTTATCTCGAAGTATTCCATTTGAAGAATATGCCCCTAAAAAAATAAAAATGAGTATCACTGGAAAAGGTACCTCAAGCAAAGAACAAGTTGCTGCTATGCTATTACATATACTGAAGGTAAAATCTCTTCCTGAGCCTTTAGATGCTACTGATGGATTGGCCGCAGCCGTTTGTCATTACTTTCAATCCAACTCCCCTACTGGAGGAAAACGATATTCAAATTGGGGAGCATTTTTAAAAAATAATCCTGGGAAAATACAGTAATACTTACGAATCTTAATAATAGCATCGTTCAGGTGCAAAAAGTGCCTTATTTACAAAATCACTCCAATTTTCTGGACAATTATTTTCCAAAACTATTTTAGCTGCCAATCGACAATATCCCAAATAAACTAATGGCAAATTCAATTCTTCATCAGCCTTTGTAATCAATTCAATATCCTTTGTCTTTAATGTTTCCAAAAAACTTAATAATTGAACTGATTTTTCGCCGAAAAACGTACTCATTTGATTTTCATACTCCTTGAAATCTGATCCGTTTTTTATTTTTAATGCAATAGAAGTAATCAATGTGGACTGTGATAATCCTTCATTGGAAGCCAAAGAATTAAATCTTTCTATCATTTTATCAGATGCGCCCAAACTAGCACCGATCAATCTAACCATAAGCAATTCCTCTGATGTTCCTTTTACATGTTCCATTGCTTCTTCCAATTTTCCTTTTTGAAGAAGATAATATCCGAAATAAGGAGAATTTTTAAACTCCATGGTAGGAACTTCATCAAACTGCCTAAGGTAGCCTAACCTACTATTCTTTTCATCATCTAATAAATCAATTTTTGGTAATCCTTTTACTCTTTTTATACGCTCTATTGATTCCAAGGCCATGGATTTTAATCCAGGTAATTTATTAACCACATTAATATATGCCTCCAAGGCTTTGCCCCAATTTTTCTTCTCCATAAAAGCATATGCCGCACCATTTGAAAACCATCCGCTGGAAGTATATTTTGGATATAATGAAATAAAAAGGTTTGCCTGCTCTGGACCATCTTCCATTCCTCTTATTGCTAGATACTTTAAATCACCATCTTCGGGGTATTTTTCCGATAATTCTTGTTGTCTTTTAATCTCCTTTTCTCTTTCACCCTTTGGTAAATAATCTTGTAGCGCTCGTAATGCTGATATATCCCTCGGATTAGATTCTAATCGATTCCTTAAAATATGGGCAAATTGTTGATTATTGCTTCCTATCGAATACCATGTTAATAAATTTTCATCACTGGATTCATCCCATCTCAGATGGTTCATAATCATCCTTTCTTTTTCAGTTTCTTTTTCAGCTGCAAACAACATTTGACTTGGATATTCTGATATTCCCGAGAGAGATTGTCTTATTTCATACTTACTCCCTCTTCGCATTTCTATTGATGATGGGGGCTCCTCTAATATATAGTCCGCATCTGATCTACTCCAAATTGGAGAACCTCTTAATATGTTATCAGGATATACCGTTGGCTCACCACCATAGGAAATGCTGCTCTCAATAAAACTTGCAGCTCCAGCAACATTAAAAATATAATTATATGCGCCTGTCTCAAATTCAGGTGTATACTGTTGAATTAATTCGCCATTTAATGCTTTAACGATAATGGAATTCCCTTCATCCATCTTTATTTTTGTAAAATCATTTTGCTTTAATTCAATTAATCCGTCTCCATAATCAACACTAACAGTTCTCTGCAAACCGTTGTATACATATACATCTGAACTTAGTGCAATAGATGAACCATATATTGTCGCTCCAATAATAAGAGAAGCAACTGCTAATCTAAAAATTGTAGGAACAATCCCATCAGCAGTGTAAAACCTATCCCATGCACCTAATTTACTTTTCACCTTACGTTCTTTCCCCCCCAATAAAACAGTGTATTTCGAAGGTAAAATGACACTCGATGGTATCGTGCCAAATTCCGCATTACCTAAAGATATATGCTTAATCATCAAATCTTCTATTCTTAGCATTTCTTCTAATCCAGCTGATATTAATTTACTAAGCATTGATGAAGTTGCTCCAACCCATCCATCAATAACATCAAGCCACTGATTAATATTTTCTTCATTTGCTATTCCTAACTCAAACTTACCTAAATACTCACTCCAGGTTTTACCATCTAGATATGATTTCAATGCTGAATTTAATTCAAGCTCCTTACTCTTCGTGTAAATCTTACTTAATACTCTTTCTGTTTTATTACAAGCCTGAAGCAAATCTCTTAACTCTCCGGAGCTAACCTTTCCATCAGCAAAAACGTGCATACAGGTGTTATTAAGGTAATTTTTCACATCAATTAAATTTCGATTTGAATGCTCTGCATAATGCAAAAGTTTGAGTAATGATGCGTAATAATTGGATAAAGGTGTACTTATCTTTTTACTAAATGTATAGTAAGCTGATTTAGATTGCTTAAAAAATAAATCTAATTCTTTTTCTAACTCGGCAATCTCCGAGTTTATTGCTTCAATTTTTAAAGGAATCTCTTTTCTTTTTAGTTGTTCTCCTCTGTGCTGAATTATTCCACCTGTGGCAACTATGGTCCTATTTTTATTAGCTTCAAGATTATCTCTTTCTTCCTCTAAAAACCTAATTGCTTCTATATCATCAATCAACTTGTCTGGATAAGAATCAACAATCAATTGATTAATCATTGAATCATCAATCTCAAAATCATACACATCATGTGCATTCTGAAAATTCTTAAACACAAATCTATTTAAGTATAATCCTTTATATTTCTTATCTAGAAATTTAAATCTAAATCGCTCTGAATACTCCTTATGTGCAATTTCATTTTCAATCAAAGTAAATTCCTTCTTCTTAACCTCTAGTTTACTCAGTAGTTTATGTGTTACATTCCTTTTTAAACTTTCAGAATCGCTGAATAAATCCCATGCGCTATTTTCAAACTGAGGAGCATATATGTAAACCTTTTTTGCGTTTTCCTCTCTATCTAAATTTGAAGGGTGAGTTAACCACATTGTGGGAGGTTGAGCTATGCTAGTATTAAAAATTCTATTATTCTCTCTATTGTTCTCTGGAATTTTAGGAGCCTTTGCATACTCTTCATCTCCTAATACGCTTCTCATTTTAAGAATGTCTAATGATTGTAAACTAAACACGTCTTTAATTTCTTCACCATCATTATACTTAGCTATAGCATAATCAATTGCTGCATCCAGAGAAGATCCTGCAGCATTAAGTTTGTACAATCCTTGAATTAGTGCATCTGAACCAGTTACTGATACAGCAACTAAATCGGCCTGAAATTCCATCTCTCGAGATAAGGCTCTGTCTGCTAAGATAACTATTCTAAAAAATGTTTCTGCTACGGATCTCACAGCCCAGATTAGAATCTGCATTGCCCAACCAATCCAAGCAATCCTAATATCAATAGAGGATAAACCAGATAAAAACCGATCTAAAACATCTCTTTTACTAATAATCTGAACAGCAATCTGATTACCTACATATACCCATTTACCAATTGCCATTGTTTTTTGCGCAAAATGACCAAATTCATGAGCCAAAACCGCTTTTAATTCACTTATATTTAATGTGTTTACCAATCCCAATCCTATCTCCAAATTCTTTTTAGAAGAAAATAAAAGATTCAAGAGACTCAGATCATAAAAAACACAGGCGTTTACCTCATGGGATAGAAAAACTTTATTTGCTCTAGGCGCCCCAATTTCATCCGCTAACTCATTAATAAACCTGAAGAGTTCAGGCTGATCTTTCTCTGTTATCTGAATTCTAGAGTCACTTTTATTTCTTCTAAAGAAAAAAAGTGCTTTCAGCATAAAAACAGATAAGAAGCCACTTATAAGAAAGAAGCCAATTGTTAAAAAAGTATTATCATCTCCGTTTGAAAAACTATTGAAAAAAAACAATGTTTTGTATACAAAATACCCTGTTAAAAGTAAATAACTGATTAAAAAAAGGATGAGTCCTGTAAACGCAATCCAGGCTTTTACTTTATATGACTTAGATGGTTTAGTAAAATCATTCGGTACATTTAAGGACTTAGTAAAACTCATATTTTATTTTTTTTTCAAAGGTATATTTATTTTATTTTAGAAAAAATAAATAGGCAAATAATCCTCGAAAAAATAAAATTAATTTACGTAGAAAATATAGCTAATGACTATGGCTGCAATAATACCTGCAAAATCAGCGAGCAATCCTGCCCCTAATGCATAACGAGTGTTTTTTATACCAACTGATCCAAAATAAACAGCAAGTACGTAAAATGTAGTTTCTGTAGATCCTTGAAAAACACCACTTAAGAACGATGGAAATGATTCAACATAACCATTTGCTGTTTCAACTAGTGGAGATGTTTGCATAGTTTCCAGCATTGCTGCTCTTGCACCACCTCCACTCAATGGCTTCATTATTGCTGTAGGCAATGCATCAACGAATTCTGTACTATCGGTAAATAAACGAACAACCATTCGAATACCATCTAAACATAAATCCAATGCTCCACACTCTCTGAACACTCCAATTGCAACAAGAATACCCACTAAATAAGGAATGATTTTTATTGCTGCTAACAATCCCTCTTTGGCACCCTCTATGAAGGAGTTATATATGTTGATTTTATTTCGAACACCAAGCGCAATAAAACCGATTATAAAAATAAAAAGGATTGCTCCCGCAAAGAATGAAGATTGACTTTTTATCTCATCTTGTGGTAAACTAGAGAAATAAATAATTATTGAAGTCACAATTAAAGAGAGACTACCTAGGTATAATAGTACAATAGGTTTTAAAAGATTAATTCTTTGAAAAATTGACACTACAATGATTCCAATTAAACTCGAAAAAAAAGTAGTAAGTAAAATTGGAACAAATACATCCGTACTGCTACTAATAATTTCAACACCCTGCTTTTCTGCAAGCGCTCCAAAAGTTTTAAATCGTAATGCTAAAATTGAAATGGGAATGAGTGTAAGTCCAGAGGTGTTTAATACTAAAAACATAATTTGAGCATTACTGGCTCTTTCTTTTTCAGGATTTAACTTTTGAAGTTCTTTGATCGCTTTCAGCCCCATTGGTGTGGCAGCATTGTCTAAGCCCAACATGTTCGCACTGAAATTCATAACAATACTTCCAAAAACAGGATGGTTTTTCGGTAATCCTGGGAAAATCTGATTGAAAAAAGGTGCTACTAAACGAGATAATGCGCTTATTGCTCCTCCTTTTTCCCCAATTTTCATAATGCCCATCCAAAGGGTGAACACTCCAATAAAACCAAGACAGATTTCTGCACCCAATTCGGCATCTGAAAACGTTCTTTGCACTAAGGCAGAGAAAATATCAACTCCTTGAACAAAATATTGATAAAGAGCCATTAGAAATGCTATTCCAAAAAAGCCTACAAAAACATAGTTCAACGCCATACTTCAAATTAATGGAATCATTCTTCTTAATCGATATACTTTTTATATTCTTAATAACAACGTACTTTGGATAACCCTTAAAACGTCCTTTCATTTCAATCTTCTTCATGAATTTATTAGGTTAATTAGCCTTGGCATCCTCCTGAAATCCCATATCTTAGCGAATCAAAACCTCATTATGAAATTCTTTTTAGTTTTATTCATTGTACTCTTGGGCTCGGTTATTTTTGCCCAAAATTCAGTTAATGTCACTATTGATCCCTACAACACACATTCTATAAACCCTATGATATATGGGTACAACCAAGATCATTCCAATCCTGATGGAGAGGAAAACTGGGGTTCTCGCAGATTGGGAGGAAACCGAATGTCCGTGTTCAATTGGGAGAACGGGGCATCAAATTCTGGTCATGACCTTGCTACTTACAACAATGATAATCGCATTCCAAATTTGGTAGGCACCTTATGGAATGATCGAAATAATGCAGGCGAAGCATATCGAAAATTTCATCAAGATAACCTTGATGCAGGAATCACTTCAATCATTACTGTCCCAATTATGGGATGGGCGGCAGCTGATAAAGATGGAGGTAATACAACAATACCCCCTTCATCAAGATGGGTATATGTTAAACCAAGAAAAACAGGGGCTTTTTTATTAAATCCTGAGTTGACAGATGACTCTGTTTTTGTGGACGAATCTGTGAATTGGTTGGTTCATGAATTTGGAAGTTCTTCCTCTGCAACAGGGATAAAATATATTTCCTTGGATAATGAGCCTGGTTTGTGGAGTGCCACACATCCTTTTGCTTTTCCAGGTACTATTAATTTAAAAGATTATGTGGATAAGGTAATTGAAACAGCAAAGGCTATTAAAGCAGTTGATCCAGATGTAAAATTAATCGCCGGAGAATTCACTGGTATTCGTATCATTAAATTTAATGACGCTTCGGACTGGGATTCTGAAACAACAGGATACCCTGACTTTCCTTCTTATTTTTTAGATAAATTAAAACAAGCTTCAACGGATGCAGGAATTAATTTAATTGACTACATCTCTTTTCATTATTACCCGCAACACAAAGTTGATAGCGATAATAATTTTAGCTCAAGTGGTGTTGTAATTAGAAACTCAACAAGTTCAGAAAATTACATACGAAGGGAGCGAATGGATTTAGCTCGCTCACTTTGGGACGAAAACTATATTGAACCAAGCTGGTTAACTGGTTCAAAGCTAAATAACGAACCGCATAAAATACTAAAAAGAATACAACTCGCCATTGACACTTATTTTCCTTCTGTAGGTATTATGATTGGAGAATGGGATTTTGGGCACGACATGGATATTGCGCATGGCATAGCTACTGCAGATGCATTGGGTGTTTTTGCCAATGAAAATGTTCAGATTGCAAATCGATGGAACACAAGCTCAGGGAATGCCGGAAATTATACTTCTGCAGCTTACAAACTCTTTAGAAATTACAATGGAAATTTAGGTACTGTAGGTGATCTTTGTTTGCCAACCTCGTTCAACTCAAAAAACAAAGCCTCTGTATGGGCCTCAAAAAGTTCGAGTGATGCAAAAACACATATTATTATATTAAATAAAAGTATCACTAGCTCTAATGAATATGAAATAAAATTAGGCGAAGAAAATCTATATGTTGAATCTGTTTGGGGATTTGATGAAAGTTCATCCACACTTTTGGAGCGCGATCACAATGCACTAATATCCTCTGATACTTTATTTATATCTACTCCTTCTTTATCTGCTTATCATGTTGTACTGGCTTCTGGACCTGTTAACGCAAATGAAAATAAAGAGAACACTTCTTTATCGCTTAAGATGATCAATACTAATCAATATCTACTTTCACAACCCAAAGACTGGAAAATACTTAGTCTAAATGGTCAGGTAGTTTCGAGGGGAACAGGTACATTGATAAGACTTAACGCGTTATCAACCGGATCGTACGTTATTCACGTGGAGGATTCATCATGGAAAATCATGAAATGATCCCAGTGTGTGAAAATAAAAAAGGCCGGTTAGTAAACCGGCCTTAAACTTGGAAATCGTTTTCAAATTATTTTTTGGACTCAATTACAAATTTATCCGTTAATCCCACTTCCTCAATCCATGAATGAAGATTAGGCATTGGACGAGCGATTGCCACTCTTCCCGACCTAACAAATTCAAGAATCCCAAAGGGTTTCAATTTTTCAAAAAGTTCTTGCGTTTCCTCTTTATGTCCCGTTTTTTCAATAACTGTAAATTCCTGATCAACATAAAGTATCCTTGCAGCATTTTTTCTTACTACTTTCTCTACGTTACTTCCCAAGAGCGTAGATGATTTTATTTTATACAATGCTATTTCCTGATAAACCACCTCTTCTTCACTAAAATAAAAGGCAACCATTACATCAACAATTTTCTTAATTTGATTAACAACCTTTATTACTTGATCCTGAGTAACATGAATTACAATTGTAAACCTGTAAATCCCTTCGATTTCTGATTCTGAGGTTGTTAAACTATCAATATTGATCTTCCTTCTTGTGAAAATTTGCATCAGTCTACCTGCTAAACCAATATGATTTTCGGCGTATACTGAAACTGTGAATCTTTGAATATTATCTGTGCTCATTTTTTTCTATTTGACGTTAAACCGCTGATTAATCAATAATTCTTCGTTTAATTATTTTAATCGGCATTCAGAAACACTCGCTCCTGTTGGTACCATTGGAAAAACATTCCCCTCCTTTTCCACCATAACCTCTAGCAAAAAGGATTCTTTAGAATGTATCATTTCTTTAAGAGAACTTTCTAAATCTTCTCGTGCCGAAATCGACTTTCCTTTAACTCCATAAGCATCAGCCAACTTAACAAAATCAGGTGACTCAATAACTGTTTCGGCATATCGTTTATCAAAGAAAAGTTGCTGCCATTGTCGTACCATTCCTAAAAATTCATTGTTAAGAATCAATATTTTTACAGGTATTTTTTCCTGCATAATTACACCTAATTCTTGAAGAGTCATTTGAAACCCTCCATCTCCTATAATGGCAACGACTTCTTTATCGGGACGAGCAACTTTTGCTCCTATAGCTGCAGGCAAACCAAATCCCATTGTTCCTAACCCACCAGAAGTTACGTTGGTATTTGTATCCATGAATTCATAGTATCGTGCAGTAATCATTTGATGCTGCCCAACATCTGTTACAATAATAGCTTGACCTTCGGTTAAATCAGAAAGTTTTCGAACAACCTCTGCCATTCTCATACTAGGACCCTCAGGATTAACATCCTCTTTTATTACCTGTTCTAGCTCTTTACTATGAAGCGATTGCCAACGATCAAACCATTCTTTTCTGCCGTCAGATTCAATAATCATTGGATGTAACGCCGTTAATGACTCTTTTGCATCACCTAAAACCGGGTAATCGGCAAATACATTTTTATTTATTTCAGCAAAATCCAATTCAAAGTGAACAATTTTAGCTTGTTTTGCATATCGACTTAAATCACCCGTTACACGATCGTCAAAACGCATACCTACAGCAATCAAAACATCACACTCATTGGTCATTAAGTTCGGTGCATAGGATCCATGCATACCTACCATCCCCATGAACAATTCATGCTTAGCAGGAAAAGCAGATGCCCCTAGCCATGTGGTTGATACCGGAATTTGTGCTTTCTCTGCAAAATCCAGCACTTCCTTTTGAGCATTCCCCAATAAAACACCATGACCAACAATCATCATGGGTTTTTTAGCGCTATTGATCGCTTGAGCAGCTTCTTTTACTTGATCCAAATTAATTTCAACTTTTGGATTGTACGATCGAACAAATTCGCATTTCTTGTACTTAAATTCGCATTCTGACTGCTGTGCATCTTTGGTAATATCGATTAAAACCGGTCCTGGTCGTCCGGAGTTTGCTATGTAAAAAGCCTTTGCAATTGCCCAAGGAATCTCCTCCGCTTTGGTAACTTGGAAACTCCATTTAACAACTGGAGAAGAAATACCAATTACATCTGTTTCTTGAAAAGCATCTGTACCCAGTAAATGTGAAGCCACCTGACCGGTTATACACACCAAGGGTGTACTGTCAATTTGAGCATCGGCAATACCTGTGATAAGGTTTGTTGCTCCTGGTCCTGAAGTAGCAATTGCAACTCCCGTTTTGTTAATTACTCTCGCCTCTCCTTGAGCAGCATGCGCTGCTCCCTGCTCGTGACGAACAAGAATGTGCTTAATTTGGTCTCTGTATTTGTAGAACTCATCATAAACTGGCATAATCGCACCACCAGGGTAACCATACACTTTCTCAACTCCTTCTTCCAGCAAGCTTAAAACTACTGCCTCAGCTCCCGAAACCTTGCGGGATATTTTATCCTTTTCCATTTTATTTGATTGAGTTTCTGTTGATATACTCATCTTAACTAATTCTATTCAGCCTTTTTAATTTTAAAAAAGCGTAAAATGCTTGAGGTTTAACACACGTATTTTGCGACTTATCTATTCTTAAAAAATTGAAAAAACATCAAAAAAACCTGCGCTTAACCTATTCATTTTAAAGTTATTACCTGCAAAAATATTGAAGAATTGAATACGAGTAAATATACATGTTGAGTTTTTTAATATCCTTTCCAAAACCCAAGGCGAAAAACCTATTTGCAAACAACTGTATTACAGCTATTTAAAACCATAATCAATACTCCGTCTACTAAAAAACAAGCCGCCATAAGTTCAATCCTTACTGTTTCGCATTACTGTTCACACTTTGTTGCTCTACAAGACATCCAGTTGAAACACAACCCTCTTAAAAAGAATCTGTTAAAGCACCTTTTGATGCACTGGTAACTTGACGAGCATATTTTGCCAAAATCCCTCGTTTTGGCAATTCTTTTGGCTTCCAATCTTTTTTTCGTTCTGCTAACTCTTCATCAGATACATTTACATTCATTACGTTATTCTCTGCGTCAATTGTAATGATGTCTCCATTCTTAACCAAACCAATAACACCACCTTCTTGAGCTTCTGGAGAAACGTGTCCAACTACAAATCCATGCGATCCTCCTGAGAACCTTCCATCAGTAATTAATGCCACATCCTGTCCTAAACCAGCTCCCATTACAGCTGAAGTTGGCTTTAACATTTCTGGCATCCCTGGTCCTCCTTTTGGTCCTTCGAAACGAATAACGATTACGTTCCCTTTCTTTACTGTACCATCAAGGATTCCATCAATTGCAGCAAATTCGTTATCAAAAACTACAGCTGGCCCTTCAAATCTTGTTCCTTCTTTTCCTGTAATCTTCGCTACAGAGCCTTCTTTTGCTAAGTTTCCATAAAGGATTTGTAAATGCCCTTCAGGCTTAATTGGATTATCTAAATCTCTTAATAAATCTTGTCCTTCTTTTAATCCTGGAACTTCAGCTAAATTTTCAGCTAATGTTTTCCCTGTAACAGTCATGACATCTCCGTGTAACAAACCTTTTTCAAATAAGAATTTCATTACTGCAGGAACACCACCAATTGCATGTAAGTCTTCCATCAAGTATTTTCCAGATGGTTTAAGATCTGCTAAAAATGGCGTCTCGTCACTCATCTTTTGAATATCATCTAAAGTCAATTCAACATCAACAGCATCAGCCATTGCGATTAAATGCATGGTTGCATTTGTTGATCCTCCTAAAGCAATGATTACTCTTAATGCATTATCAAATGCCTTACGCGTCATGATATCTTTTGGAAGAATATTTTTCTCCATTAAGTTTTTAATCGCTGGACCTATCTTGTTTAACTCATCAATTTTATCTTGCGAGTTAGCAGGATTTGAAGAAGAATAAGGAAGCGACATTCCTAATGCTTCAATTGCTGATGACATTGTATTTGCAGTATACATACCACCACACGCTCCGGCTCCAGGGCATGAATTTTTGATAATTCCTTTGTATTGCTCATCATCAATTTCTCCAGAATTCTTCTTCCCTAAAGCTTCAAATGCAGAAACAATGTTTAATTTCTCTCCACAAAATTCACCTCCAGCAATCGTTCCTCCATAAACCAGAATTGATGGTCTATTTAATCTTCCAATTGCCATCATAGCTCCAGGCATATTTTTATCACATCCTACAACAGGAACTAATGCATCATAAAACTGAGCACACATTACTGTCTCAATTGAATCTGCAATAATATCTCGAGAAACCAATGAGTATTTCATACCCGTTGTTCCGTTAGATATTCCATCGGAAACACCAATGGTATGAAAAACCAAACCAACCAAATCAGAAGCATTTACACTTGCCTTTATATCTGCAGCAAAACCATTTAAATGCATGTTACAAGTATTTCCTTCCCATCCTGTAGAAGCAATACCTACTTGCGCTTTATTCATATCGTCCTCTGTCAATCCTACTCCGTATAGCATTGCTTGCGAGGCAGGTTGAGTTGGATCTTGAGTTATTGTTTTTGAGTACTTGTTTAATTCAGACATTTGTTTATGATTTAATAAGAGGCAAATTTACAAAGTTTGATTGGATTCTGTTGTTCATAAAGAGCAACCAGCGGATTTGTTATTAACGAAAGTTTGTTATGATAATACTGAGGATAATTTATTTTAGAAATGTATTGATGAAATTGGAATTGTTATTCCATATTTTTTTTAGTCAACTTCCTAACCGCTAAATTCAAAACAATCATAATCCCTAATCCAAGCGCTATTTTACCCAACACATCACCATATGTCACATAAAAGGTCATTTCACTATTACATTTTATTTTTTGTCTTAAACAAGCCTGAGTAAGGTACTTGGATTTTTGTAATTCATCCCCTCGTTGATTAATAAAACCACTAGTTCCTGTATTTGCTGAGCGCGCAACTGATCGTCGGGTTTCAATTGCTCTCAGTCTTGAAAAACTCCAATGCTGATGGTAACCTGGAGTATCACCCCACCACGAATCATTGGTTATAACGCCAATAAAAGTAGCTCCTCTTTTAATGTATTCCGTTATGTATTCACCAAATACACTTTCATAACAAATCACCGGAGCAATAATGGAAGAGTCTTGTATTCCTTTAAAAACCGACCTTTCTGCTTGAATAGCATTATTAGGGTTATATATGCTTGCCCCTGGATTACTGTTAAAATCAGTTAAGTATTTTTGAAAATACACAAAGTAACTCGGAATTCGTTCCACACCAATGACTAATCTTGATTTATGGTATTGCGGAAGAGTATCGTTTTTTCGGTTAATAAGTATCGAAGAATTAAAATATTCGTAATAGTGGCCATCATATGTTCGTTGATAGGTGGCCGGAATCTCAATAGGAACTGCATACGGAGCAACAAATTCACGATAGGCTAAACCCGTTAAAATAGACAAATCCGGGTATTTTGCTGCTTGCCAATTTTTTAGGACTTGAATACTTTTTGAAGATTGAATCGTAGTATTTGTTTCAGTTTCAGGTAAGGCTGTTTCATGCATTAAAAACCAGTTAACATGCTCATCCATGACCTTATCTGCCATTTTAGTAAATCGCTTAACATGTGCAAGAGAGGGTAATGGTCTTTCCTCATTCCCACCCGAATTCATAAACCGATCACTATATGGATTCATATTGGGTTGTAAAACCACCACATCTTGCTCAAATCCTTTTTCTTCGTAGGTATAATATTGAAAAAGTGAAATTATAATTGGAATAACTATAACTGCTCCTAACTGAAGTCCTTTTTTAAATCGAAAAAATAGTTCCTCTTTCTCCCTCCAAGACTTTAAAATCAAAAAAACATACAGATTGATTAAGAGTAACCAAAGACTCCCCCCCAATACACCAGTATAAGAAAACCATTGAATCAACTTAGGCCAATTTCCGAAGGCATGACCTAATGTCAACCATGGCCATGACAAGTCCCAATCCTGGAACTCAATGTATTCCCAACCGATAAAAAATGAAGGAAAAGCGATTAATGCTGCTTTGAAACTCAATCTTCTTTTAACCGCGCTGTATAAAACAGTTATGATACTAAAAAATAAACTATTCACTAATACTGATGCTGCAACCCCTATCCAGGAGGCATTTTTCACCCACCAAATCGTAGCAAAATTAAAGGCTGCAAAAAATAAATAAGACACCCCAAAAACAGCCCAGTTTTTACTTTTTGATTTTTTTACAATTTCATCCTCTACTAATAAAAGCGGAACTAATCCAATCATTGCGCCTGGAAGAAAATTAAACGGCGCAAAACTCGAGGCCAAAAATAAAGCTCCTAGTATTAAAAATGATAAGTCGCGAAATGCTTTCATGATTCGCTGCTAAATTTAAGGAAATGATCGCTTAATAAGGCCACAAACGACATCGTTTAGTTCAATCTTGTGTTGTAAAGAAGTCATGCTCCTTACCATTGAATATATTTAAGAAAGAAGACCGAAAAATATCGGTCTCCCTTGACCATTTTTTAAGCTTAAACAATCACATCACCTGTCATTTCAGAAGGAATTTCAACATCCATCATTTTTAAGATGGTAGGCGCTAAATCACCTAACTTTCCTGGCTTAATTGATTTGTAATCATCATCAATTAAAATGCATGGGACTGGGTTAGTTGTATGCGCTGTGTGAGGTGAACCATCAGGGTTAATTACGAAATCAGCATTCCCATGATCGGCGATGATAACGTATGAGTACCCTTGTTCTAATCCTGTTTCTACCACTCTTTTTAAACATGAATCAACCGTCTCAACCGCTTTTACTACTGCTTCGTAAACTCCTGTGTGTCCAACCATATCAGGGTTAGCGAAATTTAAACAGACAAAATCCGTTTCTCCTTTTGCCAACTCAGCAGTAATCTTATCCGTGACCTCTGGCGCACTCATTTCGGGTTGTAAATCGTATGTAGCTACTTTTGGAGAATTAGCGATTAATCTCATTTCTCCTTCAAACTCCTCTTCTCTTCCACCTGAGAAGAAGAAAGTAACGTGTGGATACTTCTCCGTCTCCGCAATTCTAATTTGAGTTTTCCCTGCAGCCTCCAAAACCTCACCCATTGTATTTGTAAGATTATCCTTTTCGTAAGCAATGTTTACATTTTTAAATGTTTCATCATACTTAGTCATTGTTACATAATGAAGTGGGATGGTTTTCATTCCTTCTTCAGGAAATTCTTGCTGTGATAAAGCCTGAGTAATTTCTCTACATCTATCCGTGCGATAGTTAAAACAAATCACAACATCATCTTCTGAAATTAATCCAACTGGATTTCCATCAGCATCAACAATAGAAACTGGCTCGATGAATTCATCCGTTACACCAGCATCGTAAGAAGCTTGAACAGCAGCAACTGGATCTTGGAATTTTGTTCCTTCTCCTTTTACCATGACGTTGTAGGCTTTTGCTACTCGTTCCCAACGCTTATCTCTATCCATTGCGTAGTAACGACCAGTGACAGAAGCTACAGTTCCGTTTGAGTGTACAAGGTGCGCTTGTAGCTGCTCCATATATCCCTTTCCTGATTTTGGGTCAACATCTCTACCGTCAGTAAAAGCATGAATAAATACATCCTCAACACCATATTGCTTAGCCATATCACATAATGCATGTAAATGAGCTTGTGAAGAATGCACTCTCCCTTCAGAAACCAATCCTAAATAATGAACTTTTTTTCCATTTTCTTTAGCATAGTTCAGCGCGTCAGCTAAAACTTTGTTCTCAAAAAAAGAACCCTCTTTAACAGCTAAATTAATTTTTACTAAATCTTGATATACAACCCTTCCAGCTCCAATATTTAAATGACCTACTTCAGAGTTACCCATTTGTCCTTCTGGCAACCCAACTTCCTCACCACTTGTTACAAGAGTAGAATGCGGATATTTCTCGTAAAGAGAATCCATGAAAGGAGTATTTGCATTAAAAATTGCGTCAGATTCAGTTTTATCTCCATGCCCCCATCCATCAAGGATAACAAGAGCGAATTTTTTCTTAGCCATAAATAGAATTTGTTACTTCAATAATGCCCCCAAAGATAATAAAAGCCAATTAACGCTTCCTAATATCATTGATTAAAGAGAAAAAAATAAACTTTTTGGTGAAACATTACTCAACGAAAGGAAGCGACAAAAATGCTTCCCTTTTTGTTGTTGGGTTTCACTTGAATTATTCCATTGTGCTGTTCAACAAGTTTTCGAACGATATATAAGCCTAACCCTGTACCTTTTTGACTTCTGGTTTCCTCATTACCAGATCGGTAAAATTTTTCAAAAATCTTATCCACTTCATTATTTGCCACCCCAGGGCCTTCATCAGAAATACTTAAAGCTGTTTCATTGCCTTCTTGAACCAGCGTTACGCAAATTGTCGATTGGTTGGGCGCATACTTAAGAGCATTACTTAATAGGTTATTTAAAATAGATTGAAACGCATCTTTATCTCCTCGAAATTTCACGTCAGGCTGAATAAAAAACTCAACATCCACTTGTTTTCCGGATACTTCTAATAAATGAAGTGTTGAGGCCTCCATCATAGTAGACAAGTTTAATTCCTCCACATTTAATGGAAAACCTTTATCGTCAATTTTTGTTGCGAGAAGAATGTTTTCAACCAACCCGTTTAAACGGTCAGCATCTTTTACTGATTTCTCCAATATGTCTTGTTGCTTTGGCTGATCAAGTTGACGTTTCAGTAATGTTTGTAAATAAAGTTTTAGTGAAGCAATGGGTGTTTTTAATTCGTGCGTTATTGCCAACAAAAAGTTTTTTTGTTGATTTCCTACTTCAATTTCTTTTCTAAAGGAACGAAAGGTCAAGAGGAATCCTGTTAAAATAATAACAAAGAAAACAGCGCCTTCTCCCAAAATCATGGTGAGCTTACGATTTAACTCCGTTCCCACTGAAGATTGAGCTGAAAGGTCGTAGATTTTATACAGCCACCAAATAGACTGAAGCGAAACATATACTAAAAGGACTATAAATAGAATATGATGCTTTCTTTTCATGGTTTAAAAATACTAAAATGTATTTACTTAAACCTAAATTTATTAATCACGAAGTGTAATCTGCTAATAAATAACGTCATTCATATATTTTTCAAGTGCCGTTCGATCAATTTCCTTTGATTCTATTTTTACTTTTTCTGATTTAACGGTTACTTTCTTGAAAGCCAAATGATTATTCGCTGTTTTTTTTGAATTGTGTACTGCAAAAATTGTTACATTTTCTCCCTCTGGGATTTTTGGTGTCCTGTAGTGTCCATTTGTAACTTTAGATAAAGGCAATACGCTGTTGATGTCATGAAAAATTATGTATACAGCAAAATCATTTTTACATACCCCATTATTAATTTCAACCTGCATAACAATTTTATTGGGCGCATCATAAAATCGATCACAATTAATCCATCCCAGGGCACTAAATTTACCCACAAGATATCTTCCGACAGCTTCACTCTCACTCTCTGCCCAATAAACCTCTACATCTTCAGTTGATGAGGGAACCCCCGACTGCAAATTACCTTGATCATCAATATAAAAAGCACCAAATTTCCCTGATGAATAGGCATTATCAGTGGTTAAATTCATCACTCCCTCTTCCGGCTCCTCTTGAATTGGCTTATTAATTATTTTATCGTTCAATTCCATTGCTATAAAAGGCTCATTCTGATTTTTAGTCCATGTAAGAGTTCCTCCTTTATTTTTTCCATAAAATGAATAGAACTTCTCATTTTCTTTTCCTTGTTTAATTTTCAAATTATACGCAGCTCCTCTTCTTAAGTTGATCTTTTGATCATTAGAAAATGCTTCTATAAAATACATGCCCTGCGTCTCTAACATTCCTTTATCTCCTTGGGCAGTAACACCATATTTAACAAAGTCAATTTTTGAAGTGTATTCTTTAATTTTTAATGTAATCACATCTTCACTAAACCCTTCAAAACTCATAGGTTTAAACTCCAAGATATTACCACTGGACATTACAAAGGTGAAGCCGTCTATGTTTTTAAATCGCTGAATCAATACGTTATTGTTTTCCTGAATACCATGAACAGCTACGGATTGTTCAAAATCATTTTGTTTGTTTACCCATATTTGCTCATAGCGCGAATATTTATAGGTGATTTTTTCAGGCAAAACTCCATTTTCCTGAAGTAATTTTCCAATTTTTCGATTTCTTATTTTTGCTTTTTTATGCGCCAAAAACTTATTTTCTTTCAATTCATCTGAAGAAACTGTGGTAAAATAAAGCCAATCTCCCTTTCCTACTTTTACGTATTCATCAAGTATTATTTTTTTATTCTTATTACTCAATGAGATACATCCTTTATCAAATTTTAATTTTACTTCTCGGGTTAATCCTCTAGCACTTATTGTTAAGGAATACGCTAAAAACAGCAAGCCACACACTCTCTTCATAATTCAATTTTACTAGCATAACGTAGGATGAGTAAGATGTAACATTTTAATTTCGGAATGTATTAAAAACAAAAGCCCCAATTAAGGGGCCTAAAAATATTTGATGATTTGGCAAGATCATTTACGACAATTCCACTCCTTCCGGCAAAAACTTTTTAAAGTTTTCAAAAACACCTGGATGAATCTCTGTATCTTTTAGCGTGTAACCTGCTGCAAGTCTTACCCTTTCCTCAAAATCAGTAAGAACATTCATATAATTTAGGAAAGCATCATATGGTGAATCATAATGAGAAAAATATTTATGCACATCTCCATCACTCCAGAACTTCGTACACATGTAATAAAAATGATCAGAGGTTTGTAACTTAATCCAATCTTCTTTAATTTTTGGATCGTCTACTTTTTTAACCAATTCTTCAAGTTCATATAATGAATCAAAAGCATCATCTTGAATTGGATTACCCAACCACGCGGTTAAATCGCGTTCAGCATCTGCCCAAGAAATGGTATTATGAATATCAATATCAGAGATTGGATTTAGCACCTCAGTAGCTTCAGAAGGAGTTACAAAATCAAACTGAGAGTGGTTAATAATTTGATTGGGTAATTCCCTCATAAAATCAAATATCCCACTATCTTCCCACTGATGCTCACCAAATGTTTCGTAATCCATGAATAAATTCACGATTTCTTCATTCCAAGGAATCGAATTCACCCAATGTGCAAAAGTTTCTGCTTGTAATGGCCAAGATTCCCATGATTGCTCCGAAAATCTAAATGCAATATCATCCGATAATTTGTAGTTCTTCAACAACAGCTTCATATCGGGTTGTTGATAATGACTGTACACAAAATTTGGACTTCTCCAACCCATAACATGATCTGCACCTTCTGTAATCATTGTTCGGTATCCCATATCATATACAAGGCTACCGATATGGTTATTGTAAATCAATTCCGTATTTCTAAACGTAGTTGGTGTTTGCCCAAAATGCTCTTGAACTTTAGCAACCTGCTTTGCAACTTGGGCCTTAAACTCATCTGGTGATTTTAAAGCAGATAAAGAATGCCCATATGTTTCTGCAATAAATTCAACGCAACCTGTTGCTGCTAGTTTTTTAAACGATTCCAATACATCTTGAGCGTACAACTCGAATTGTTCAATACATACACCCGAAATGGAAAATGCAACTTTAAAATTTCCGTTATGGGAATTAATTTGATCGAGAAGTAATTGATTCATGGGTAAATAACACTTTTGCGCTACTTTACGCATGATATCATGATTAATTTTCTCGTCGAAGTATTGATCATCATTACTAATATCAAAAAATCGATAATCCTTTAATCTAAAGGGTTGATGAACCTGGAAGTAAAAACATATCTTTTTCATATCAATTAGATTCTAACGCTTCTTCGTCTGTTTATAGTTTTGTTGTAAATTTCTCTCACTTTTAAAGCGGCATATTCCCATTTCATTTCGTTTACCTCATGGGTTCCGTCAGCGGCTAATTGCTTAGACACCTCTTTATGTTTCAAAAGTCCGATTATTGTATCAGATAATGCATTTACATCCCAAAAATCCACCTTAATGGAATTTCTTAACACCTCAGCCACACCGGATTGTTTTGAAATTATAACAGGAACACCTGTTCGCATAGCCTCAAGCGGCGTTATACCAAATGGCTCAGAAACAGAAGGCATAACATATACATCCGTCATACCAAACAAATTATTGGTTTCAAAATAATTTAAAAAACCTGTGAAATGAAAACGGTTACTGATTCGAAGTTCAGCAGCTCTTTCAACACACTTCAAAAACATATCTCCGTTTCCGGCCATAACAAAGTGCGTATCAGGCATAGTTTCCAGTACTCTTTTTGCTGCTTCAACAAAATAATCAGGACCTTTTTGAAAGGTTATTCTCCCTAAAAATGTAACAATCTTTTTATCTACTAAATTACGTTTTGGATAAATCTTAGCAGGTTTAGGAACTACTGCATTATGAACAACAGAAATCTTTCCTCCATCAATTCCATATCTATTAATTAATATTCTTCGTGTTAATCGAGAAACACAAATAATTCGATCTGCAGCTTCACATCCTCTTCGTTCCAAATCATACACTTCTTGATTAACTGACTCTCCTGAACGATCAAATTCAGTAGCATGAACATGAACAACTAAAGGCTTACCACTTATTTCCTTCGCCATAATCGCGGCTGGAAAGGTTAACCAATCGTGCGCATGAATAACATCAAACTCCTGATCTTTTGCTATTTGCATAGCTACAACAGCATATTTTGATACCTCACCAAGCAAATCTTTTCCATATTTACCTCCAAAATCAAACTTTGCCGTACTGAAATTCGAGTCTATTTGAGTAATTGAGTCAATATCAAATTCACCCCTTTCCATAAATTCCTTAGGTGATACATAAGGCATCATGTGCGAGTGAATTTGCATGTATTTAACCTTCTCCAAGTTTTTTTGGAACTCGGGAGTAGAAAAAGTAACCTCTACATCGTTTGCACCTACCAATCGAAATTTATCGGTTTCCTCTGTTCCATATAATTTTGGAACTACAAATGTTACATCTACGTTGTTTTCAATAAGACCACTCACCAAGCCATAACATGCCGTACCTAATCCTCCCGAAATTTCAGGTGGAAACTCCCACCCGAACATGAGTACTTTTGGTTGATTTCCCATAACTTTAATTGCTTCTATATTTTAGTTGTTTAATCATTGCTTTAATTCTTAATAATTCCGAAACACTCCATGCTTGAGAAATTGTTCCCTTTGCTTGAAAGGGATAATCTCCATCATATATTTCTGCTATAGACCCTACACCGTAGTCATGAATCCCATCATCAAACCCATGGTATATTTGTTCCAATAAAGGAAGAGCTTCTGTTCCTATTGCCTTGATAAATCCTTGGGCAAAATGTCCTAAAAGCCACGGCCACACAATTCCTTGATGATAAGAAAAATCTCGTGTCTTTTGATCTCCTTTATACTTTCCTATATACTTGTCATCCTCTTTAGATAGCGTTCTTAACCCTCTCGGTGTAAGCAGTTTTTCTTTCACTTGATTTAGAATCGAAATGCTCATAGATTGATCACAAACTGAATGCTTTAATGAAGTGGCAAAAACTTGATTTGGCCTAAAACTCCAGTCTTTTTCATCATCTTTACACGCATCGGCCAAATAACCTTTTTCATTGTCCCAAAACATCTCCTTAAATGCTTGTTTTAATGAAGCAGGAATATCTTGCCATTTTTTCACAAATTCATCATCTCCAGCAGCAATTGCCATTTCCAGACTAAAGACAATAGAATGATACCAAAGCGCATTTAATTCCACGGTATATCCTGCTCTCGGAGTTACCGGTTTGTTATCAACGATTGCGTCCATCCATGTAAGTGCAACCTCTTCCTGTCCGCCATATAACAATCCATTATTTTTCATATGGATGTTATAATAAGTACCTTCCTTGTAATTATCGAGAATATGAACAATATATTTTTTGAAATCGTTCCAAGTTTCTGCCGCTGAATTCGTGAGATCTACATATTCTTGTAAGGCCCAAAAAAACCATAATGAAGCATCCGCTGAATTATATCGTGCAGCATTCCCCACACCTGTATTTGTTAACAACCCGTTTTTAAGGTCTTGTAACATGGTTTTTAATACCTCTTTACACAGCGCAGGCTGAGGATGCTCTCTATACAAGGTCAAACCAGGTAGGGAAAGAAAAGTATCGCGTCCCCATCTTCCAAACCAGTGTAACCCTGCACACACCTCAACTCCTTGATCGAGCGTTCTTGAAATGAATTGATCAGCCGCCTTTTCTAAACATGCATCAATGGACAATAATTCTTTTTTAGATTGTAAAAGATTTTCAAAAACTTGATCAAGCTGAACAACCTCTTCCTCTTTTGTTGAAATAGAAACAATAAGAGGCTCTCCCTTTTTAAGTTCAACACTCAATAATCCAACCGAGTATACATCTTCACTAAAGTCATAGCCTCTATTCAACTCCTCCAAATATTCAACGTTTGAATGCCAATACCCATTCGGTATAAATTCATTTTTTTTGGAGGTTTGAATATGAAGGGTATCAAACCCTTCTTCCATAGTGTAAGCTACTCCATTCTCCACCTCTCTCACATCAATCGATTGATAATTAGAAGTTCTTAAAGAATGAATTTTTCGAAATGAAGAAAATGGTTTTAATATGAAACGAACAACATCTCCCTCATGCAATGTGTACCGAACTAATAGTTGATTCTTATTCGGACTAAACTGAAGCTCTTTTTTAATTTTTACTCCATCTAAATCATATACAAATGCTGGTATCTTATTTAGTCTAAAGGAAGATAGGTGTTGATGACCTTTTGGCTGAAGCGTAAAAGGATGCTGATGAACACCCAATTCATAATTTTTATGGTTTACACAAATAGTTTCATGTAAACTGTTTAAAAGAACATAGCTATGATGGTCAATTTGGGGTTGTCGCACAACAAAAGTCCCATGGTATTTTCTCGTATTTCCTCCGGACAACGTTGAACTACTGTAGGCACCTAAAGTATTTGTTTCCAAATACTCCCGTTTGCTGGATTGCTCAAAATCAGTTAAAAAACTTCTATTGAAATAAATTTCCTTCATAGTTTACACCCTGTGCTCCTTATAAAAATTAATTAATCCATTGGTGGAAGAATCATGGTTTTCCACTTGATCCTCTCCTTCAAGCTCGGGTAATATTACTTTTGCCAATTGTTTCCCTAACTCAACACCCCACTGGTCAAAAGCATTGACATTCCAAATTATGCTCTGTGTAAAGATCTTATGCTCATACATAGCTACTAAACTGCCTAATACTTTAGGCGTTAGTTTCTTTACAAAAATGGAGTTTGTCGGTTTATTTCCTTCAAAAGTCTTGTGCGGCAGCAATGCCTGAATTTCTGCGGATGCCAAACCACTTTTCTCTAGTTCAAGTAGTGCCTCTTCTTGAGTTTTTCCTTTCATTAGAGCTTCTGTTTGTGCAAAGAAATTAGACAATAACTTTGGGTGGTGATCACCAATTGGATTATGAGAATTAACAGGAGCAATAAAATCGCAAGGAATTAACTTTGTTCCTTGATGAATAAGCTGATAAAAAGCATGCTGTCCATTTGTTCCAGGTTCACCCCATACAATTGGACCTGTACTATAATTCACTCTTTCTCCGTTCTTTTGTATATATTTCCCATTACTCTCCATATCGCCTTGTTGAAAATACGCAGCAAAGCGATGCATATATTGGTCATAGGGTAATATACAATGAGATTCCGCTTCAAAAAAGTTATTATACCAAACACCTAGTAAAGCAAGAATGACTGGAATATTTTTCTCAAAAGATGCATTTTTAAAATGATCATCCATTTCGTGAGCACCTTCTAATAGTTCTTCGAAACGATCAAATCCAATATAAAGCGCTATACTCAATCCAATTGAACTCCAAAGACTATATCGTCCACCAACCCAATCCCAAAACTCAAACATATTTTTAGTATCAATACCAAAATCAGCAACTCCTTCAGCGTTGGTTGAAATTGCCACAAAATGTTTTGCTATGTCTGTATGAGACGCATTAGAATCTAAAAACCATTTTTTCGCAGAACGGGCATTTGTAAGTGTTTCTTGGGTAGTAAAAGTTTTAGAAGCAACAACAAAAAGGGTAGTTTCAGGTTCCAAGCCTTTTAATGTTTCTGCAATATGAGAGCCATCAACATTCGAAACAAAATGTACGTTTAAATCTCCACCATAAGGTTTTAAACATTCTGTAACCATCAAAGGGCCAAGATCAGATCCACCAATACCAATATTTACAACATCCTTAATGTATTTTCCAGAATATCCCAACCATTCTTTCGACCTTACTTTATGAGTAAAGGACTTCATTTTTTCAAGTACATGGTTAACTTCGGGCATTACATCTTTCCCATTAACTAGTATCGGAGAATTGGAGCGATTTCTTAAAGCCGTATGCAAAACCGATCTCTTTTCTGTATTGTTGATTGGTTTTCCTAAAAACATTTCATCAATCCCCTTTTTTACACCACGCTCAAGAGCCAATTCATTGAGAAGAGACATGGTTTTTTGATTGATTCGGTTTTTAGAATAATCTAAAAGGATATCATTAAATTGAACTGAAAATGAATTAAATCTATCTGAGGATTCAAACAAAGATCGTAATTGAACATTTTTAATATCCTCAAAATGATCCTGCAGTGCAGTCCATGAAGGTAGATTTAACAAATTAGCCATAACAATTGCGCAAGTAAGATGCAAAAATACACCATAACCTTCTGAATACCGCCTATTTGAAGTAAATAAATTGCTAATTCAACCACTCTTTTTAACAACTTAAAAATAGGATTGAAAAAGTACACCTTTAATTATGCTTTGAATAGAAAAATGAAGCCCTCAAAAAAAAATTAACAGAACAAAAAATTAGTTTCACAGAAGCGCTCTGATATTGAACAGAAAAAAAAATTCATTTCACAAAAATAAACGTTATTTGAATAGAACACGTTCTTTTCAACATATACTCAACTCTTACAAGTGCCGGCTTTTTCAGGGATTCACTCAACACACAACACTCAACAACTCCAACTCATCCGCCAATTCATTTTAACCCTGAAAAAATCGGCACTTTTCTTTGAAAAAATACGAGATTACACACATAAAAAAAGGTCCATTATGGACCTTTTTTTATTCACGTCATATTGTTTGTTTAACTACTAATTTGGAGCACTACTCCTACGAACAACGTGAATGAAACGAACTTCTTAAAATTTAACTACTTTAACCTTTAATAAGGTTATATACAAGAACGAATACTTTAATATTAGGTTACAAAAATGCAATGTTTTATCTAAAATTGGACACCTACAAGAGCGATGTCATCCGTTTGATCATATGATCTTCCTAAATAATTTTGCCAATTATAGAGATCATCTTCAATTGTTTTACGTTGAAATTCAATATCCCTAGATGAAACAGAACGAATTAAATCTTTAAATTTTCTGTACTTATATTTTTTGTTTTTTGCACCACCAAACTGATCAGGATACCCATCGGTAAACAGGTACACGTGATCTCCTGGTTTATAGGGCCAAACCTTATCCCATGGCTCCTCTTTTAATAATTTCTCTGCATTTGGATGAGCAACTGAAACTCGCTCTCCTTTGAATTCAACTAATCGCTGATCACGTTCAATTATGAGCGGTCGTTTTATCCCTCTGTATCGAATTAAATTTGAAGATTCGTCAACGATGCACATCGAAATATCAAATGTATCTGCAAACTCGCTTTTGGTCTTATTTTTAAAAAAACTTCGATGATATTCTTGAGCAAGATTACATAAAAATTCAGTTACAGATTCAAATTCTCCATTTTCAAGTGTAGTATTTAAAATATGATAAACAGACATGGCCAACATCGCCCCTGGAACACCATGCCCCATGCAATCAATAACAGCAATGATTTTTCCAAGCGAACATTCATTAACCCATATTAAATCCCCTCCAATTTGATTCTGTGGTTTATAGTACGTAAAACTCTTTGGAAATAAGGCCTTTACCTTATCACAACTCGCGTTTATTCTATCTTGAATAATCTTCCCATACCGTAAGCCAGACTGAATATCTTCTTGTGCAAGTTGAATCATTTCATTTTGTCTCTTCAACTCAGTATTCGCTAGGGTTAGCTCTTGTATATGCAGTTGAATTTCAGATTCATTCTTTTTAAGTTGAGACTCTAATTGCACTGAATGAGATACATTTTTAAAAAAACAGTACCACTCTAAATATTCTTCGTCAAAACAAATACTCACTTGATAAAATAGATTCCTAAATTTCTCATGAACAATTTGAACGTTTGAAAAAGTGCACGACTCTTTTGTTTTTACTTGATTTTGACAAATAAATTCTTGTAAACTTTTTTTGACGTCACCATCTAAAACCAACATTGTTTTAGGGAACAAACTTTGCGCTTGTGCATTTTTAAAGCGTGCAAGACCATTTTGGTCCAGGACAATAACAAGGTCATCCATAAAGGAAAGGAGACGGTAGCGATCTTCCGTTTTATACATAGGTAGTTTTTAGCGTATCTTCTTTACTAAACATATTTTATGAAAATACTTTAAGCGGAAACGAATTTAACCAATAAACGTTACCCTATTTCGACAAAAATAGATTCTCATTGGTTTAAACCACTCTTTTCGTATGACTAAATTTAGCTTTTATAGAGTTCAATAATAAACTTTGTCCCCTGATCTACCACTGATTCAAAATAAATCTTACCCCCCATGTTTTCAATAATTTTTTGGACCATTGCCAAGCCCAATCCCATCCCTGAATTTTTAGTAGTGAAATTTGGAACAAATATTCTGGATTCATTTTCAACAGAAATACCTTTTCCATTATCTTCAACCACTATTTTTAAACATTCGTCTTCCCTCATTGTGAATATTTTTACATATCCTGCTTTATCTTTAGGAATAGCTTGAATTGCATTCTTTAACAAATTATTAAATACTCGGAGCATTTGATCCTTATCACCATTTATTATAAGATCAATTTCAGTTGAAAAAGACACCGACACATTATCAGTGCCGTTATATACATCCACAGAGCTTTTAATAATTTCTCCAAGATCAATTTCAGCAAATGAAGTTTCGGGCAGCTTTGCAAATGAGGAAAATTCAGTAGCAATTGCTGAGAGAGTATCTATTTGTTGAATAAGATTTTTACCAAAAGACGCAAACCTTAAACTCCTTTCCTCCTCATTGAATGATTCCCAACGCATCTGTAAATGCTGAATACTTAATTTCATAGGCGTTAAAGGATTTTTTATTTCATGAGCAACTTGTTTTGCCATTTCTCTCCATGCATCTTCGCGCTCACTCTCTGCTAATCTTCGCGCACTCTCCTCAAGTTCAATAATCATTCGGTTGTACTCATTTACTAACTTTCCGATTTCATCCTTCCCTTGATAGTTAATAAATTCATTCGTTTGGCCTAATTGAATATTTGCCATTTTTTCTTGAATTAATCGTAATGGCTCTGTAATTCGGTTGGTTAGAATTAATCCAATTACAAGCGCAATCACAATGAGTAATGCATAAATGTTTAATAATGCTACAATAAAGTTTGAGATCTCGTTTTTTAAGTCATTTGAACGCGCAAAATAAGGCAGATTGAGATAAGCCATTAAATGACCGTCTTTGTTATAAAAAGGCACATATGCCGACAGAAATTGCATTCCCTCAATTTCTTCGATTTGCACAAATTGTGATTGTGCATTAAACAACATTTCATACATAGCTAGCGGATCCATTCTTTTTCCTACTAATCCTTGTTCAAAAATTTTATTCTGTGAAGATGCAACTAATTGGCCATTGGGATCATAAACATTGATGTCGGTAAAAAAAACTTTAGAGAACTTCTCCAAAATTAGTTGAATGTAGTCCATATCAATTTGATCAATTGAAGTTTGACCACCTAATTTTTGTTCTACTTCTATTTTAACAGATTTTATCTTCTCCGAAATAGCATCAAAATTCTTCTGATTGTATTGGTTTTTTAAATAATATACACTTCCCACTCCGATGAATACGGTACTAAAAAACAGAATGAAAATAATAATTGATTGGAACCTCGTTTTAAAACTTGACCCTTCATTCATTTCTCCATAAAAAAACCGATAACCTACTACCGTAAGTATTGTTAGGATAGAAAAAAAGGCAAATAAATAAGAATAAAATGCCATTTGATCCCATCTGCTTTTCGTTTTTTGACTAAGGAAATATACATCATCACCATTTATTTTAACCAAATGATCCATGCCATCTTGTTGAAAATAGTCCCATGATAACTCCCTGTTAAACCTATAATAAGAAAGATCAGTGCTATATAACGCACCTCCCTTTTGTTTCACCAACTCATATGATTTAAAATGAGCAAAAGAATATTCCGGATTAAGTGATTTTCGCTCTATTTGTTCATCCAAAAGCAATGTTGGAAACCCCATTGCATCGGGCTTAAATTTAGAATCCAATTCTAGATAGATCTTTTTATTTTCTCCAAAATCAATTATTCCAATGTAACTAATTCTTCCATTTTCATTTTCCAAGTAATATAAATTGCTTGTAACAGCCGTTCCCACAGATGAGATTATACCTTCAAAAAAATCCTTGCATGAAATAGGATTTTGAGTATTCATAATAAGAATACTATCACCAGAAAAACACGGATTAACTTGCAAATCAAACTTGTCCCAAAAACCAGTAAAATATTCCTTTTTAAAATATTTAAATATGTCTTGATCGGAAGATGAATAATCAGAAATAAGGGATAAAGCAGCCTTATCATTTTTTATTTCATCGTGTAACCCTTGAAACAAATACTCAGCAATTAAATCCTGCTCTTTTCCCAGCTTAGCCAATAATCGTTTTTTATCATCAATATTTTTTGCATCAGTATAATCTCTCAAAGCTTGAGTGGTCATTAGTGAAAACAGAAACAACATGCTGATGGATATGGAAAAGGAAATTGTTCGATTGTTTTCATAGTAGGAATAAGAAAGTAAGGTAATTACAGGAATGGACCAAAGCACCTCATACACATCAGAAAACCCCCTATATACTCCGAAAATTGTGCAAAGGATGACAACAAAAAGATAATAGCCTACCACTCGAATTAGAGTAATATTTAACCAATGAAATAAGGCCATTAGTTTCCAACAAATAATTGTATAAATGGCCAGTATTAATGCAATACAAAAAAGCGCAATGAGGGTAGTGTATTCAATAGATAAAATGTGCGAAAGATCTAAAGGAATCTCAGAAAACATTACAATACCCTCAATTATTTCGACAATTCCCCAAGTAAAAAGATAAATTGAAGCAAATGAAAAAATTAAAACGACGGGTTTAAATCGTTCAAAGAAAAGGAAATTCAATTTATTTGCTTTAAATAACGAAAACGTTAAAACTAAAGCAAAAACAACGTATAGCAACAAATCTCCTAAAGACGGAACTAAAGCGGAAAAAGCCAATAATTTAGAATTAAAAATCTCAAGTTCATATAAGTTAATAGGTCCCTTAAAAATTAACAGTCCAAACCGTAGCACCAATAAAAGTGAAGAAAGTACCACTACCCTCCATACACCACTAATTTGTTTTGACAAAAGCAAGCACCCAACTATAAACAGGAGTATACCAATCACTTCCAACGTCATTAAAGTAACATTGAATGGACGTTTAAACAGTGCGTCCGGCTTTAAATAAATCCGTTCTCCAGATGAGTTAATAACCACTTCATGGCTACCTTCAAAAGGTGACTTTGAGAGCACCCATTGTTTTTTTAAATAAAGTTTATCGTCAAATGAATTTTGAACATAAGAATTTTCAAAGTCAAAATGCTTCTTTATAAAAAACCGAGCAAATATAGTTACCTCTTTAAATTTTTTAAATTGTTGCAAATAAAACCCATTATGTTCCTCAACAATTCCACGATGCAGGTCAATAGGAACAACAAGCTTATTGGTACTCCAAAATTTCAAATTATCCCCTGAGTAAATGTATACACCAAAACCTTCTTCCTCAAGTTGTTTATGATATTGAACACCATGATCCAACAAGGCCTCTAAATTAGAAGTATCAATAATTGAAAAATAATGATCAATTTCTTTTAAAAGCCGATCATCGGAATGATTGAGCTCTTCCTCAAAATGATCAATTTGATGTTGAATTGACCAAGTTCGATCTTGATACAAGGTCCTAAATAAAGCAGCAAAAACCAGAAGACCAATCCCTAGAACAATGAACTTACTATGATATGATTTAATTTTATCTAGCACCTGCTGGAATGTAACAACAAAAACTATACCCGAGTTAAGTTAGGGCTTTTTGGGGAATTACTGTGAAGTCTTGAAGGTGATTACACAAAATTATGCAATCGACAAAAAAATATACAACCAGACTGATTGAAATAAAAAGGCCGATTCAAATGAATCGGCCTTTAAAAAATTTAACAATACGTTATCCCTTTAAAGCTTCAGCACCACCCACAATTTCTAAAATCTCAGTGGTAATTGCAGCTTGCCGAGCTTTATTGTATTCGAGCGTCAATCGATCCGCTAGATCTTTTGCATTATCCGTAGCTTTATGCATAGCAGTCATTCGTGCACCATGTTCTCCAGCAACAGAATCTAAAATAGCTTTATAAAACTGTGTTTTTAATGATTTAGGTATAAGCTCTGTTATTATATCTTCCTTATTAGGTTCATAGATATAATCCACCGCATTAACTACATCATCTGATTCTTCTGCGACAACTGGCAGAAATTGTTCATTTTGGACAACTTGA
The DNA here is from genome assembly GCA_002722245.1 of Flavobacteriales bacterium. Taxonomy (GTDB): domain Bacteria; phylum Bacteroidota; class Bacteroidia; order Flavobacteriales_C. Next base: position 44,142 of record PBLA01000006.1, read on the forward strand.
ACAGCAGCATTTTTAAACTGATTATACACAAGCACCACTTTATCGTAATTACCAGCCACAAACTCTTCCATTACCTCTGTGGCAATAGGAGCAGTATTTTCAAAGGTTAACTCACTGTATAATTCTATTTCAGTTTTAATCACATTTAACCCTCTGTTCGCTAAAAACTCTCCCCCTTTCTTACCTATACATAAAAACGAAAGATCTTTGGATGCATATTCTCCATTCGCAAGCGTAAGACATCTTTTGGTAATAGCAGCATTGAAACCGCCACATAAACCACGATTTGATGTAACAGCCACTATAAGGATCTTTTCTTCAGAACGAACAGTTGAATAAGCTCCCTCACCATCATCTTCAGTGCCTGATGTAAGGTTTACCAAAATCTCCTGCAACTTTTCAGCATAAGGTCTCATTCGGGTAACCGCGTCTTGAGCTCTTTTTAGCTTAGCAGCAGATACCATTTTCATGGCACTGGTAATTTGCATTGTAGATTTTACAGATGCAATTCTGTTTCTAGTTTCCTTTAAATTTGCCATTTAGCTCATTTAAAATTTATAAAAGGAAGTGATAAAAAAATCACTTCATCTAATCCATTTATTTACGAAGCGTATTTTGAAGCAACTTCTTTTGTCACCTTTGTTAAGGTAGCAACAACCTCATCTGTTAGTTTACCACTCTTAAGTGCGGCTAATGTATCAGCATGGCTAGCATTTAAAACAGATAAGTAATCCGATTCAAACTCTTTTACTTTATCTACTGGCACATCCATAATCAGTCCATTTGTACCTGCAAAAATAATCGCACACTGATCTTCAACTTTATATGGATTGTTTTGAGATTGCTTCAAAATCTCCACGTTTCGAGCACCTTTATCAATAACAGATTTCGTTGCAGCATCAAGATCTGATCCAAACTTAGCAAACGCCTCTAACTCTCTATACTGAGCCTGGTCAAGCTTAAGTGTACCAGAAATCTTTTTCATGGACTTAATTTGAGCAGAACCTCCAACTCGTGATACCGAGATACCCACATTGATAGCAGGACGAACACCCGATAAAAATAGGTCTGACTCTAAGAATATCTGTCCATCTGTAATCGAAATTACATTAGTTGGAATATAAGCCGATACGTCACCTGCTTGAGTTTCAATAATTGGTAAGGCTGTTAATGAACCTCCTCCTTTTACTTTATCTTTTAACGCTTCTGGCAAATCATTCATTTGAGCAGCAATTTCATCAGATGAATTTAATTTAGCCGCTCTTTCTAATAATCTCGAGTGAAGATAAAATACATCTCCTGGGTATGCCTCACGACCTGGTGGTCTTCTTAATAATAACGAAACCTCTCTATATGCAACAGCTTGCTTAGACAAATCATCATATACAATTAAAGCAGGACGACCTGTATCTCTAAAATATTCACCAATAGCTGCACCAGTAAATGGAGCAAAGAACTGCATTGGTGCAGGATCAGAAGCATTTGCAGCAACAACAGTAGTATATTGTAATGCTCCAGCCTTTTCAAGCGTAGCTACAATCCCAGCAACCGTTGAACCTTTTTGACCTACAGCAACATAAATACAGTAAACTGGTTCACCTGCATCAAAAAATTCTTTTTGATTAATTATTGTATCTATTGCAACAGTAGTTTTTCCAGTTTGACGATCCCCAATGATTAATTCTCTTTGTCCTCTTCCAATTGGAATCATAGAGTCAACTGCTTTGATTCCAGTTTGCATTGGTTCATCAACAGGTTGACGATAAATAACACCTGGTGCCTTTCTTTCGATAGGCATATTGTATGTTTCACCCTGAATAGGTCCTTTACCATCAATTGGTTCTCCAAGTGTGTTGACAACTCTACCAACAATACCCTCACCTATTTTTACAGAAGCAATTTTACCAGTCCTCTTAACTGTTGCACCTTCTTTAATTCCTTTACCATCACCTAATAGAACAAGACCTACATTGTCTTCTTCTAAGTTAAGAGCCATTGATTGAAGTCCGTTTTCGAACTCTACTAACTCTCCGTATTGAACGTTTGATAAACCGTAAACACGAGCAATACCATCCCCAATTTGAAGAACAGTACCAACCTCTTGTAATTCTGTTTCAGTTTTTAGTCCTGCTAATTGCTCTCTTAAAATTGCTGAAACCTCTGCTGGTTTTACTTCTGCCATTGTTATTCGTTTTAAGCTATTCTAAATTAATATTCTTTAATGTATGTATTCGTATTAAACTCTTTTTCAAGTTCTGCCAATTTTCGACTGATTGAAGCATCAATTTGTTTATCTCCAACAGTTAAAACAAAACCACCGATCAATGATCGATCAGTTTCTTCTATGATTTGGACATCTTTTTGATAAGCTTCTTTTATCAAGTTGCTTACTTTAGTTTTGAAGGCATCATTTACTCCATCTACTGATTTAATAGTCGCACGAAGTATATTTTTATGCGCCAAGTATAAATCTTCAAATGCTGCTGCAATATCATCCAATAATGATTCTCTACCTTTTTCTGTAAGGATAGAGATGAAGGAATTTGTTAACGTGGATAGTTTAGACTCAAAAACAGCGTTTAGCACAGCCAATTTCTTATCTGTTTTCACTACGGGACTTTCCAATAATAATACCAAATCCTTCGATCCTTCACACGTAGCATGAATGAGATCCATGTCAGATTTGACATCCTCTAAACATTGCTGTTCGATAGAAAGATCAATGATCGATTTTGCGTAACGTACTGCGGCTCTTCCGTATGCCATTTTAGTTTAAGTTTACGTCTTCGACTAAGTTATTTACCAATGCTTCTTGCTTCGACTTGTCATCCAATTCCGTAGAAAGAATTTTCTCCGCAATTTCTAAAGAAAGCTGACCAACCTGATTTTTAAGTTCAGTAAGTGCCTTCATTCTCTCGTTCGCAATTTGTTCATTTGCAGCCACTAAAATTCTATCAGCTTCTGTTTGAGCAATCCCTTTCGCTTCAGAAACAATTGATTCTTTAGCTTCTTTAGCCTCTCTTAAGATAATATCTCTTTCCTCTCTAGCTTGCTTTAACAGATCTTCATTTTGAGCAGTTAATGCAGACATTTTTTCTTCTGCTTCTTTTGCAGCATCGAGCGCTTTTTGAATATTATCCTCTCGGGTGTGAACTGCACCTAATATTGGCTTCCAAGCAAATTTTCTTAAAAGAACTAAAAGAATAACAAACGTTAACGTGGTCCAAAATAATAATCCAATGTGGGGAGTAACTAATTCCATTTGAAAAAATATAAATTTCTAAATTTTAAACTAAAAACTAACGCGTTGCCAATCGCAACGCATTAGCATTTTTGATTTGATTATTAAGGATTTGTTCCTAATAATCCAACTACAACTCCAAAAAGTGCAACACCTTCAACAAGTGCAGCAGCAATAATCATTGCAGTTTGAATTTTTCCAGCAGCTTCAGGCTGTCTTGCAATACCTTCCATTGCAGATCCACCTATTCTACCGATTCCTAGACCAGCTCCGATAACCGCTAATCCAGCACCAATTGCAGCAATTGATCCAACCATAATATATCTAGTTTAAATAATTACACATTAATTAATGATGGGCTTCATCCACGGCAGAACCAATAAATAAAGCACTCAACATTGTAAAAATAAAAGCTTGTAAGAAAGCAACTAAAAGTTCTAATACACTAATAAATAATGACATTGGAACCGATAATCCTGACCAACCCGCACTTTGCTTAATAAATATTATTGAAGTAAAAGCCAATATAACAATATGACCAGCCGTAATGTTAGCAAACAAACGAATCATCAATGCTACAGATTTAATAAAAATTCCGGCAACTTCAATAGGTAATAAGATTATATACAACGGCACTTTCGCTGCCCAAGGCATAGAGGATCCAAGGGGGTTGAAAATATGACCCCAGTAATTTTTGTTCCCACTAAAATTGGTGATAATTAACGTTAAAACAGCCATTACCATTGTAAAGGCAATATTACCTGTTAAATTTGAACCTCCTGGAAAGAACGGTATTAACCCCAACAAGTTATTGATCCAGATAAAGAAAAACGCGGTCAAAAGATAAGGCATATACCGTTGGTATTTATGCTCATTAATGTTTGGTTTTGCAATCTCATCTCGAACAAATAAAACCAACGGTTCCATCCACGATTGCAATTTTTTCGGAGCTGACTCTACGCCTCTCTTTTTATAAGCTCGTGCTGAAGAACCAAATATCAATAATAAAAGGACTGCAGACAATAACATTGAAGCTACATTTCTTGTAATAGAAAAGTCAAGCGGCATCTCGTTGGTTGGATGACCAGAAGAATCAAAATTCAATTCTCCATTTGATGTTTTATAGATCGTTTCATGGAAAATGGCATATTTCCCATCTTGAGTTACAGCATAATCACCTTGTTCAACGGATACTGGAACATTAAACGCACTTGATGAAAAAGAAACTAGGCCTTGATCAAGTAAAATTATTGGCAGTCCCACATGGTTATCTCCTACTAAATGCCATTCATGAGCGTCCATTACGTGATGTAATATAAATTCAGAGGCGTTGAAGTCTCCTTTCCCGTGTCCCCCAGCTTTTACCTGAAGTGAGGTAAACGAAAATATCGCTACAAGAACTAAAACGATGGTTGATTTAATGTTTCTCACCTAAAAAATGATTTTAAAGTGTCTCAAAATTCGTGCAAAGATACATCATAATTTGACTTATCAAAGCATTTTGAACAGATTGTTTTTTGGAAAATTTACAACCTTCAAGAGCCTCTTTATGAAAATGATCATTTAAAAGGGTAATTGAGTCGGTACTCGACCGGCAGTAAAAAACAACAACTATTTGATTTACAAGCTTTAAAGCATCGATAATCCGCTTTGTTTTTTTACACTCATTTGAAGTAAAATTCATATACAATACGCTACTCATCATTACTCTAATGAACTATTTAATAAGGGCTTAAGGTGGTTTTGTCACTCAATTGATAGCATACTTAGCACGTAATCCATAAATTTATATCATGAAGTGGCTTTCCTCATTTGTTCAATCATCTCAAGACTATGCCTCATGGTTATGGGATCAAATATCATTTGAATCGGGAACATTATTTGGAAATTACTTTTGGTTTCTTGGTCTTATTTCACTTTTTTTCTTTTTGTTCGAGCTTCTTGTCCCTTGGAGGAAAACTGAAGGTTTTTTTCGAAAGGGATTTTGGTTAGATGCATTTTACATGTATTTTAATTTCTTTCTTTTATACTTGGTCCTACTTGCTGGATTAGAAGAAACCACCAAGCAATCTGTAAAAACTATTTTTTCGTTTTTAGGTGTTGAAAATCAGTTCGCAACAGAAATTCAAAAACTCAATCTATTTTGGAAATCTATTATTGCTTTATTGATTCAAGATTTCACACATTGGAATATTCATCGGCTTATGCATCGTGTTCCTATTTTATGGCGTTTTCATAAGGTTCATCATTCTGTAAAAGAAATGGGATTTGCAGCGCATTTACGATTTCACTGGATAGAGGCAATTGTTTACAAAGCAATTACCTTTCTTCCACTATACCTGTTTTTCGGTTTTGATATGGCTGACTTTTTTTACTTGCATTTATTTACAACCGCATGGGGACACTTTAATCATTCCAACATTAACATTCCATTAGGTCCTTTAAAATACATTTTCAACTCTCCTCAAATGCATATTTGGCATCACGCAAAAACGTTATCAAAAAAACACCAATTTGGCGTGAATTTTGGCCTAACTCTCTCTATATGGGATTATATTTTCAAAACGAATTATATTCCTTCTAATGGGAAAACCGTTGAGATTGGCTTTGAATCTGACGAGCACTATCCACAAACCTTTTTTAAACAAATGACTCAAGGTTTTCAATCAAAAAATAAAAATGGAAATAGTACCAGCAACCATTGAAAATATCATTCCCTTCAGGGTTGGCGGTTCACACACTCTCCAAATGTCCTAAAACCTCCAAAATTGATTGATACGTATTTTGTTCAAATGCTTTCATTTGATTTTTATCAAACCAATCAACAGACTCTATACCCTCGTCCTTTTGAGGAATAAGCGTACTCTTTTCTCTTGACTCCATTAAAAACCAATGTGTTCTTTTTAACATCCATTTTCCTTTTCTCGTCATATAACAATGATAAGAACTGGGCATTTCTTTAATAATCTTCAAATCAAAAACATGACATTCCTCCTCTACCTCTCTTAATGCACACGATTTTATATCCTCTCCTTCCTCAAGTTTTCCTTTTGGCAAATCCCACTTCCCTAAACGGTAAATAACAAGTAACTCGTTTTTTTGATTTAGCACTAATCCTCCTGCTGCAAGTATATTTTTAAAATGCTGTTGAAATACATTCCATTCTCTAGTGGGATCTTGGCAACTAATTTCTATGCCATCCACAAATTCTTGTTTTAGAAGATCAAATATTTTATCAATATCCGCAGCCGATGACAACTGTTCATAACTTCCTTTTTTTTGTGCCTTTTTGTGGATAACCACAGGCTTGTCGTAAATAAAAACTTTATACATTTGCACTATGATTTTAAATCTGGAAACTGCTTCAAAAGTAGCAGAATATTTGCTTCAAGCAAAAGCAATCAAATTACAACCTAAAAACCCATTTACTTGGGCATCAGGTTGGAAATCTCCTATTTATTGTGATAATCGAATAACATTATCTTTTCCCAGAATCCGAACCTACATTCGCCAAGAGTTAGCAAAAGCAACTGTTGAAAAATATGGAACTCCTGATGTTATTGTAGGAGTGGCTACAGGTGCTATAGCACAGGGAGCGCTTGTGGCAGAGGAGTTAGGTGTTCCCTTTGCTTATGTGCGGGCATCTGCAAAAGATCACGGTTTAGGCAACATTATTGAGGGGAAAATTGAAGCCGGTCAACGAGTTGTCGTTATTGAGGATTTAATATCTACAGGAGGAAGTAGTTTGAAAGCTGTAGAAGCGCTTAAATCTGTGGGTGCTAATGTGCTCGGAATGGCAGCCATTTTTACTTATAATTTTCAATTATCGAATACGAACTTTAAAGAAGCAAACTGCGAATTAATCACACTATCTGATTATGACGCATTAGTTCAGCAAGCTGTTGAATCAAGTTATATTTCTGAATCGGAAGTAGCATTAATTAAGAACTGGCGTTTAGATCCAGCTGCTTGGACTGGAAATTAAATGGTTCAGCTTAGTACAAATAAAATTTACCTAGAAGCCTCTACTAACGTTATTTTTGAATTTTTGAGTCAAACAAAAAATATGGCTCAAATTATTTCTTTTCAAAAAACAAAACATTTAGAAGTAAAGGATGATGTAATCACATTTATACTTAAATGGGCGGCACGCTTTAATTTTATGATTGTTGAGATTACAGACAAACATATTCTAATTCGTTCCGATAAAGATGTTGTATTTACTTCTGCCTTTAGATTTGATATCACTGAAGAAGATAATGGATCTAGTATTATTGTGCATGCAGAAACGGATACAGCTCCGTTTGTTGATTTTTATTTTGAACGTCAAATGAAAAACTGGGTAACGGCTATTGCAGACAATTTAGAAAGCCAATTTGGTAATTGCTAATTATTGGACAAACTCGATTTCCTTAAGGTCATATTCTTCTACTTTCCCTTCCGAATTGTAAAACTGAGCCTTACCACTCTTACTAATTGCTTGAAGTATTAACCATTTTTCTTCCGTATTAATTAGATATCTTTTTTCTTCTCCTTTTAAGTATAGATCCTGATGATATAAAAAATTTAATGCACTATATCCTTTGGTTTTGAAAAGTGAATAAAACTGTTGTAAATGCAAATTAAGTTTTTGAATAAGAATTTCTATATCCAAACTCAACCCTGTTTCTTTTTTTATTGATGTTGCAAGACGTTTGAATGTATTAAATATTGTTTGATTGACATTTAGGCCTACACCTAAATACGCTGCCTTAATTATTCCATTAACTAACTTTGTTTCAATTAGTATACCTGCAATCTTTTTGCCTTTTATTATAATATCATTCGGCCATTTAATCTCAACAACATCATTAACAAAGCTTTCAATCGTTTCTTTTACGGCAAGACTCATAATCATATTGAGGGAAAAAGCATCTACCAATTCTAAGTCCATCTCTAAATAATATGTTGCCAACAAATTCTTTCCTTTTTGACTTTCCCATATAGCACCCATCTGGCCTTTACCTGCAGTTTGAAAAGATGCTGTTAACAATGTTCCGTTGGGTATAAATTGATGTACTGCTTTTCTTTTCAACTCAAGATTAGTAGAATCAATTTCATCGATATGCACCCTATTTCCACCTATATAAATCATACGTCTGTAAAGATAATCTTCCGACCTTCATTTTATTTAACCAATTTGTAATGTTTTTCACACCTTAGTAATAAGTTTTAGTTACTTTTGTTTTGATAGATATTACTAAAGCTTAATTAAAAACGTGAACTTAACCTCAGACAAATTATTGGAAGTTTTAATTGAAGGATTAAAAAACAACAAGGCGAGGGAAATTCATGTACTCAACCTAAAGAATCTTGAAAACGCTGTAACTGACTATTTTGTAGTTTGTCACGGAACTTCAAGAACCCATGTTGCTTCAACAGCAAATTCCGTGGAAAAAGAGGTAAAAGATACATTGGGAGAATATCCATGGAAAAAAGAGGGGCATACTAATGGAGAATGGGTTTTAGTGGATTACTCATCGATTGTAGTGCATGTATTTCAGCAAGAAGCTAGACGTTTTTACAATATTGAAGAGCTTTGGGCTGACGCAGAAACTACCGTTATTGAAGACGAATAATTATGAATAAAAATAACAATTCAGGAAAAGGACCAAAATCACCAAGAATTATCCCAGTATGGTGGATATATATTGTAATTGGTGGTCTTATTTTAAGTGTTCAGTTCATGGACTTTTTTGGAGGGTCTAAAGCCATCAGCTCCAACGAATGTTATGACTATATTGAACGAGGAGAAATTGCTAAAGTTGAAATCATTCGAGAAGGAGATTACATTTACTGTATAGCCTTTGTAACAGATTCTGCAAAAAATATACCTCCGCACAGCCAAAATCTTAAAACACGAAATTCATATCAATTTGATGTACATGATGCCTCGGAGGCTAAACGTGAAATGCGAGAAATCGCTAAGAATAGCCCAGACAAAGGCGACAACTTAATTATCAATGAGCGAAATAAGCAGCCGTCCATGTGGGATGGTATTTTTATTTACATCATTTTCTTTGGATTAATTCTTGGTGTATGGATGTTTATGATGCGTCGTATGGGCGGAGGAAGCGGTCCGGGCGGTCAAATATTTAATATTGGAAAATCGAAGGCTAAGTTGTTTGAAAAAGACACAAAAGTTGATGTAAGTTTTAAAGATGTTGCTGGTTTAGCAGAGGCTAAAGAAGAAATCGTAGAAATCGTAGATTTTCTAAAAAACCCTAAAAAATATACTGTTTTAGGTGCTAAAATCCCAAAAGGAGCACTTCTTGTGGGTCCTCCGGGTACAGGAAAAACATTATTAGCAAAAGCCGTTGCCGGAGAAGCTCAAGTACCTTTCTTCTCTCTTTCGGGATCAGATTTTGTTGAAATGTTTGTTGGTGTTGGTGCATCAAGAGTGAGAGACCTTTTCAAACAGGCAAAAGAAAAGTCACCTTGTATAATTTTCATTGATGAAATTGATGCTATTGGTAGAGCACGAGGAAAGAATCCTGCACAACAAGCCAATGATGAACGTGAAAACACATTAAACCAAATGCTTACCGAGATGGATGGTTTTGGTTCAAACAGTGGTATCATTGTTATGGCTGCTACCAACCGTGCAGACATTTTGGATAAAGCCTTATTGAGACCTGGAAGGTTTGATCGTCAAATCATGGTGGATATGCCAGACATGAACGAAAGAAAAGAAATTTTTGAAGTTCATCTTAAGCCCCTAAAATTAGATGATTCAGTGGAAGTTGAATTTTTAGCAAGACAGACACCTGGATTCTCTGGGGCAGATATCGCTAATATTTGTAATGAAGCAGCGTTAATTGCTGCAAGAGGTGATAAAAAATCAGTAGGTAAAGAGGATTTTCTGGCTGCTGTAGATCGTGTTATTGGTGGTTTAGAGAAAAAAAATAAAATCATTAAACCAAAAGAGAAAAAAACTATTGCGTTTCATGAAGCGGGTCATGCCACAGTTAGTTGGATGATGGAATATGCTTCTCCACTGATTAAAGTAACAATTGTTCCTCGAGGAAAATCGTTAGGGGCAGCATGGTACCTGCCTGAAGAGCGACAAATAACTACGCGCGAGCAAATGTTTCACGAGATGTGTGCAACACTTGGAGGACGAGCTGCAGAAGAAATTATTTTTGGAGAAATTTCCACCGGTGCACTAAGCGATTTGGAAAAAGTGACTAAACAAGCCCTAGCCATTGTAACCATATATGGTTTAAATGATAAGATTGGTAATATCTCTTATTATGATTCAACTGGTCAGTCAGATTATGCATTCAACAAGCCTTACAGTGAATCAACTGCCCAAGTAATTGACCAGGAGATTAGTAAAATCATTGAGGAAGCCTACGTGAAAGCAAAAGAGATTTTGTTAGAAAATAAAGAAAAACTAACCGAGTTAGCGGAAGCGCTTCTCGAGAAAGAGGTTATTTTCAAAGAAGATCTTGAGGTTATTTTTGGAAAACGACCATCTTCAGAGGAGGAGTTAGAAGAAGTTGAGGAGGTTAAATCTGAGCTAATTGAGGAAGATAAAGAAGTTGAGACGATCTCCAATGATGAATCAATAGAAAATAATGTTACTTCAACACAAAACGGTATTGATCAAACCAATAAAGAAGAAACTCCTGATACTGAAACAGGAGACGAAGAAAAGAATAATAATGAAGCGTTAGCTTAATATTATGCTAACTAGAGCCATAACAGGAGCTGTTTTTGTAGCTGTTCTTATAACAAGTACTTATTTTAGTCCTTTCTCATTATTCGGTCTTTACTTGTTCTTTGTGATGATCGGTAGCTGGGAATATTTAAACATTCTTTACAAAAACTCTACAACCACACCTAATCGAATTTTGGGTGTTTTTAATGCCGCAATCACATTTATCGCATTTTCTGCAGAACCTTTGTTATCCTTAACATCAACGCCCTTTTTAGCTGTTTTATTGGTGGGTATATTCGCTGTGCCTTTACTTGAATTATATAGTAAGAATAATGACCCTTTCTCCAATATTACCCACACATTATTCCCAACCCTCTACGTCGCAGTTCCTTTTGGACTTCTTGTCCTGGCAAACAGTTATACGTCTAAGGATATTTTTCAATCTGAATTAATACTTGGATTTTATTTTATCCTATGGAGTAATGATACTGGAGCTTATCTTGCAGGAAAGGCATTTGGTAAACATAAATTATTCGAGCGAATATCTCCAAATAAAACGTGGGAAGGAAGTATTGGAGGGGCTTTATTAGCAATAAGTATTGCGATTTTAACGGGTTATTTTTTCACCAATCTTCCACTTTGGCAATGGGCTGTAATTGGTTTAATTATTTCCGTTTTTGGGTCCATGGGTGATTTAGCGGAAAGCTTATTTAAACGCAGCATGTCAGTAAAGGATTCCGGTAACATAATGCCCGGACACGGGGGTATTTTAGACCGTTTTGACGGTCTGTTGATTGCCTCACCATTTGTATTTGCATTCCTGCTTCTTGTGAATCGATAATCACCATGGATTGTCTAAATCATCCGATTTAAATCGATGAGTTCGTCGACTGAATGTAGATTCTTTCCTTTTTAGAATTAAAAAGTCTTTCTTCCCAATAAATCGTAGAATTATTGAATACGGACAAATAAAAATTAGATAAAAAATGCCCAGTACAACTTTTGAACTAAACCATCCAACACTCAACATAATTCGAAACCAAAGCCAGGTAATCGCATTACCAATAGTTAGATTTAGTAAACCAAGAAGTAATATAGGCATTGATAAGTAAATAGGCCAGAGTATTATTTGTGATAATCGAAAAGATAAAACACACGATATGATTATCGTTAAAATAAAAATTGTAATCACAGTTTCTTTTCTTTTCGCTCTATAATTAATCTCAGAAAACATTAGAATAAAGTATAAACAAGACTACCTGCTGCGGAGCTACTCGCAAAAACAAATAAAAACCCAATTATAATTAAGAAGATAACAATAGGAGCTAACCAATACTTTTTTCGTGACCTCATAAAATCTAAAAAATCTCTTAAAAATTCCATAATCATTTTCTAATCTAGTTCAATTTTTTTTCTTTTAGTCCACTTAGGTTGTAATTCTTTTTTTAAAACATAATCACCGATTACCAATACATCCATCTCTGTTTCCATGAAACATCTAAAAGCATCGAAAGGTGAATTTACAATTGGCTCCCCTCGGACATTAAAACTAGTATTCACTACCATATAACAATTGGATAAATTCCCAAATTCATGTATTAATTTATAGAACGATGGATTATCATTAGAATCAACTGTTTGAACTCTTGCCGAATTATCAACATGAGTAATGGAGGGATATACACAATTTTTATTCTTTAGCTGGAAATCTATATCACCAATAATTCTTGAACCAGTTAATTGATCTAAAAGAGGGTATACAAATAACATAAACGGAGACTCTTTCTTAATTTTAAAATACGAAGAAGCGTATTCTTTAAGAACAGAGGGAGCAAAAGGCCTAAAGTCCTCTCGAAATTTTATTTTTAGATTAATTTTAGACTGCATCGTCTTACTTCTTGGATCCCCAAGAATACTCCGATTACCGAGTGCCCGAGGCCCAAATTCAGATTTCCCTTGAAACCACCCAACCACCTTCTGATTATAGATTTCTTTCGCAGCAAGCTTGGTAACATCTTTTGATTTTTCATAGTTAGCGCCTAATTTTTTGAGCGTACTCTCTATGTATTCATTTGAAAATTCAGGACCTAAATAAGGAGAAAAAGTTATTTTAGAAAACAACTTAAAGTAAATTTTATCGGTTACTAAAGCAGCTCCTAATGCACCTCCAGCATCACCAGAGGCAGGCTGAACAAATATGTTATCAAATATCTCTAACCGCTCTAATTCGCCATTGACGACACAATTTAAAGCTACACCTCCAGCTAAACAGAGGGAATTTGAGTTAGTGATTCTTTTGGCCTCTCTCGCTAGATTAATAATCAATTCCTTAGTTACCTCTTGAATAGCCATAGCTAGATTACAATGGGACTGATTAATTTTCGAATCAGGGAATCTCTTTTTTAAATTGAATAATCTTTCCCATTTTTTCTCCTTGCACATTCGGTTACCAGATACGAATTTATAATAATCCATATTTAACTGATAGGACCCATCACTTTTTATCCAAACTAAATCTGTCTTTATCTTTTTTATGAAAAGCTGAGTTTCAGGTGAATCAATATTTCCGTATGGCGCCAACCCCATCAACTTATATTCTCCACTATTAACCTTAAATCCTAAATAATATGTAAATGCTGAATATAATAAACCAATGGAGTGAGGGAAATGAATTTCTTTTTTCACTTCAATATTGTTTTCTACTCCGTGAAAAATTGAAGTTGTTGCCCACTCACCAACACCATCTAAAACGATAATTGCAGATTCGGAAAAATTCGAAACAAAATAAGAACTTGCAGCATGAGATAAATGATGCTCAGAAAATAATAACTTCGTTTTTTGCCAATCTATTTTACCTAATTCTCTAAATTTTTCTTTTATTAATTTTTTGAAAAATATTTTTTCCTTTATCCAAATAGGCATACTTGAAATAAAAGATAAAAGACCTCTTGGAACAATAGCAATATGTGATTCAATTATCCTTTCAAACTTTATAAATGGTTTATCATAAAAACATACAGCATCAATTTGTGACAATGAAACATTAGCATTCTTTAAACAGAATTGAATCGCATGTTTGGGGAATTTATTATCATATTTTATCCTAGAAAATCGTTCCTCTTGAGCGGCAGCAATAATTTTACCATTAATAATTAATGCAGCAGCGGAATCATGATATAATCCAGAAAGACCTAAAATTATCAATTGCTGAGAACTTTTTTAACTGCTTTTGAAATATAATTTGAAATAAAAACTGATCCTGAATCTGTATAATGAACAGAATCATAAAAAAAACTTTTATTGTCTTCCATTAATCGCTCAGCATCTACTAACTCTACATTCATATCATGGGATATATCTCTTACTACCTCATTAAAAACATTATGAAGAGAATCTAAATTATACCCATCATATCGATCAATATTCTTAATATCAAAATGTTTAAAACAACTTCCTTGTGTCATTAAAATCGGTTTAACATCCCAATTATTAATATAAGTAACTAAACTTTTTAAGCTTCTTTTAAAGATAATTTTCAAAGAATCAATATCTAAGTCATCTCTTAACGGGCCTTTTGGAAATTCTCTTTCATCTATGAGATTCCCACCACCTTCAAACGTAGTTGGGAGCAAAACAAGTGAAATGTGAGGTATATATTTCCGCACAAACCAGTTTTTAGGATATCCTACTTTATAGGAAAATAGATTTTCAGATGAAGTTAATAGTAGGGATCTACTTATGTGGTTATTATGATATGTACCAGTATTCAAAAGAATACTTAAATCATTCACATTATGATTTAAAACAACAACATCCGGATCATATCCCAAAATTTTATTTGCAAATATGTTCATTGTATGCATAGAATTATTGCCACTATTACCAATATTTAAACAGGATGTATTCTTCAAGTCACGCTCCACACAACGATGCACTCTATTTTCTTCTTGAACAAAACGACACTCTGTAGTTGACCCTCCCATAAAAACAACTGTATTTTTAGTAGAATCTAATCTTTGATATGGAAGAATGAATCCCAAAGAATCAGTTCGAAAACCATCTCCATCATAACTGTGAAAGGGTTCCTTCAATCTAATTGCATTTAATCGATTTTTTAAGCCATCTCTATACTTAAAATATGAAAAGCCACAGTATAACTCAACTACTGCGACTATAATAATTATCATACCCAGACTAAAAGAAATTAAAAATATCCAGTTCAATAATTTTTTCCTCATAACACTAAATTTGAACACCTACTCCCCCAATAACGATTTGAAATACTCATACTGAGCAATTTGAGATCGTAATGCCTTGCCTTTTTTAGGGACATACTTATTCCGACCCTTTTCATCAACAACTCTCGCTTTCACATTGTCCTTTAACTGAAGTTCTAAAAATACGTTCATTTGTTCCTGAATTTCTTTATCATAAATTGGAGTGGTAACCTCTACTCGCTTATCAAGGTTTCTAACCAACCAGTCTGCGGATCCAATGAAAAATAACTCATCTCCTCCATTATGGAACTGAAACATTCGAATGTGTTCTAAAAAACGATCAACAATACTAATTACTTCTATATTTTCCGATAAATCCTTAACTCCCGGCACCAATGAGCAAATTCCACGAATAATCATTTTAATTTCTACTCCTTCACAAGAAGCTTCATACAATTTATTCGTAAGTTCAATATCATTAAAATTATTTAGCTTAATGACAATTCTCGCTTTTTTACCTTTTTTGGCATTTCTGATTTCTTGATTAATTAATCTTATGAATTTTGAACGTGTATTGTAAGGGGAGATAATAATGTTCGTAAATCGTTTATTAATATAGGGACGATCAATGAAATCAAATACTTTTTCAATATCATTCGTTATCCGCTTGTCTGATGTGAGCAAAGATGCATCTGAATAGATTTTGGCCGTTTTTTCATGGAAGTTACCGGTACCTACATGCACATAGGTATTTACCTTTCTCCCTTCTTTCCGTTTTACCATAATTAATTTACTATGGACTTTCAGACCCGTTAATCCAAAATGAACTTTTACACCTTCTTCCTCAAGCATTTTACTCCATTTGATATTATTTCTTTCATCAAATCGAGCTCTTAACTCTATCAATACGGTCACATCCTTACCATTTTTAACAGCATTAATTAGCGCATTGATTATACGTGAATCACTGGCAACTCGATATATATTGATTTTAATTGTAGTAACATTTGGGTCAATAGCGGCCTGACGTAATAGATCAATAACGTAGTCAAATTTTTGGAAAGGATAAAAACAAACAACATCCTTTTTCTTAATGACATCCATAATACTTGGGACACCTTCTAAATCTCGATGCGGAAGCGCAGGTAATGATGGATTAAATAATTTAGAAGAGCCTAAACCAGGAAAAGCAATGTAATCTTTGAAATTATGATAACGTCCGCCTGGTATTAAGTTATCGCTTTTTTGAAGCTTTAATTTTTTCACAATTAAATCCTTCATGTCAGCAGGCATTTCAGAATCATAAACAAAACGAACGGGCTCACCTACTTGCCTATTCTTGATTCCTTTGGATAATTTATCCACCAATGATTTAGAAATATCATCATCAATATCTAATTCTGCATCTCGTGTCACCTTTATATTATATGCTTCAATGGTATCATAATTAAAGATCGAAAACACTTGAGGTAAATTATACCGAATAACATCATCTAACATGATTAGGAATTTCTTTTTCCATATACTAGGTAAACTAATTATACGATCAACCTGCCCTGTAGGAATCTCAATAAGTGCATATTCTGGTTTTTCACTCTGACTACTTTTGTTATACATTTTAACAAACATGTAGGTTGATGCATCTTTTAAGAATGGAAAATCCTTTTTCTTATCAATAACAATAGGAACGATATTCGTTCTTACTTTTTCTACAAATAAATCTTTCACAAATTTGGAGTGTTCTCCTGTAATCTGGTCTTCATTTAAAAAGTAAATATTTTCCTTTTTAAGCTCTTTGATTAATCCAGAGTATACTCTGTCAAATCGAACTTGTTGTTTGAGAACTTGCTTCAGAATTTGATCCAATACCTCTTTTGGATTTTCACCTGTAGACAACTGATTTCTACCTGGTAAATCAGCAACACGCTTAAGGTTTGCTACTCTTACTCTAAAAAACTCATCTCTATTGTTCGAAAAAATACCTAGGAATTTCATTCGTTCAATAATTGGGTTTTTGATATCCTCCGCCTCCTGCAAAACGCGTTCATTAAAGCTTAACCAACTGATTTCTCTATTAATAAACTTTAATGGCAATTTTCCCGACATAACTTGCTTGTTTTACTTTCCTACAAAAATAATTTTCTAATGTTAACTCCCCTAAACTTTGAATACTTTTAATTTAATTTTTTGTAAAGCAAATGTTAACTTAATCTTTATACTTCCGAAAAGGATAAGGAAGGTTATTATGCTTGTAAAATGTATAACACTCTTTTTTAGCACCAAATCCTTGGTAAAATTTCGCTAACCCTTCCTCTTGTGAACCTTCAAAATCTAATATAAAGCCAGATTGGGCATATTGTTGAATTAGATCATTGAGCAAAAGAAATAATGCACCATATTTTCTGCCTTGTACAGAATTCCCAGAAAAAAGAAAGATAATACGATTCTTAAATTTCATAAAAATCGCTCCGCAAATTAATTGGTTTGACCGATAAACCCCTTTTGTAATTATACACGAATATTGATCTGCTTTTTGAGTAAGAATTTGAAACCGCTCGTAGTCCTTCGATTTTAATGTATTTATTTCCTTTCCTTTATCTGCTCTGAATAAATGTATAATCTCATGCGGTTGAGCAGCACTAATATTTAACTCTGATTGAATTGCTTTTTTTAAATTTCTCCTGTGATTTGAGGAGTATTGATCATATATACTTTTGTAATCATTCGATAATGACAAAACCAAATTGATTTTCTCCTCACCATATACCGCTTTATAATTAAGATTTAGATCAACAAACTTAAACTTCTTTTGGAGATACATTATCGCTTCCTGTTCATCTACACCATTCAATGAAAACATTCCCAACTGTTGAATAAAGAAAGGTGGATAAACGTATTTGAATCCCCACTTTCTTCGAACAGGAATAGGAAAAACAGACGTGTATTCGTTGTTTTTTTCCCAAATCAGACCTTCCCACTGATCAACCAACGCATCCAGAAACCAGGTAAGTCCATAAATCAGTCCATTCGGTGATTTTTTAACACAATCATTCCATTTATTCTCATCTATGTTTTCCCGTTTTAAGCGCCTCACACTTTACCGTATTCAATCATTTCCTCAAAAACAGCTCTCCAGCCCGCCCACTGATTTTGATCATTTAAACTATCATTATGCCACAAAGAAATAAAGTTGCCATTCACCATTTTAACTTCATCTATTAAACGGCGATAATGAGCCATGGCATGTTCTGGTCCAATTTCCATGTAATATTTTAAGGTTCCCTCCATTATAGCAAATGGATTCACCTTTAAATTTGTTTCTACCTCAAGATCCAAATCATAAAAACAAAATGGCGTACACAAACCAGCTCTAAATCCATAATTGGAAGCATACCCCATGGTATAATCATCCGTAATATCTAATTCAATTAAATTACGATAGGTTTCAGGCAAATTCAACTTTAAAAAATGTTGTCTACTACAGGTGACCTCTCTATTTATTGTTTTACTTAATCGACCAACCTCTTTCTCTAGTTGTTGAAAACTAGCGTTAGATGCAAAAGAGGGGTGAATACCAATTTTAGAATGATCAGAAACAGATTTAATTAAGGATTGGAACTTATGGCTACTTACAGGTATGTTTTTATCGTTAATACCATAATCTCCTAGAAGGAAAAAATAAATAAACGTTAACCCTTTTTCTTTAACGAATACCTCTTGATAATCAAATGTATCATAAGGATCCTTTTGGAAACCCATTAGGGTTCGCGTGCGATCTTTCATACCTTTGAAATCAAGTGTAAACAGCGATTTAGCATATCCCATCATCATTCTTACAAACCCCTTTTCTTTGTAGGCATATGCATTATCAATATCAATAGTAGTGATAAATTGATAGTCTCTTTTTGGAACAGAAAAATCCGGATAAACCTCCTTAAGCGCATCAACAAACTTGTTTACCCATATATTGATAACGGGTTGGTGAAGAAAATCGGCATGAAAGGCCAAACTTTGATCGGCATCAAATCTGTTGTAGTGATCTTTTTTATGGGGTAAATACTCTTCATATCTTGATGCCAGATAAAAAGAGGCCGCAAAAATATCAAAAGAGAACATACTATTTCCTCCTACCCCAAAAAAAGCTTTTGTACGATCAAAAGGTATTATGGCAATATCTTGATCTCGAATACCTTGTTCAAAAAGCAATGGCTTACTTCGAATAAAGAAAGATGTTCCAATTGGATTTAACGTATACGCTAATTTAACACCATTCCGTTCCTCAAATGTTTTTCGATTAGTAATTAACTCATAATCTATTTGCATTAAGTCCTTAAAAATAAGATTGAATGCGTATTTAACTCTACTTGTTATTTTATGCGTATAAACGTATATCATTTCAATTGCTCCAGTATGGTTTTACATATAAACCTCCCTGCATCACCTTTTCCAAAAATAGGCTCAAATTTTGGTTGTAGCGTTAACATTTTATAATAAGAATCAATAATTTGATCTTTCTTACATCCTGCAATTACTGCCGCATTTAATTCAACAATTTCAACCCACTCTGTTTGATTTCTCAAAATCAAGGATTTTTTTTCAAAAAAATAGGCTTCTTTCATAAGTCCTCCTGAATCTGTTATGACGAATTCAGCATTCACTTCAAGTTGAATGGTATCCAAATATCCAACAGGAGGAATAATTTTAAATACATGCGATAAATTTTCGAGATAAGCCTGCCCAAAAAAATAAACAATTTGTTTTCGTGTTCTTGGATGAATTGGAAAGATAATTTGCTTTCTCGTTAATTTCGAAATAGCCTTTACACCTTCTATTATTTCAAATAAATGTGCTTTATTATCCGTATTACTTTGACGATGACATGTAAAAAGTATGAAATCACGTTCTGGTAAATCTATCCTCTTCAGTTTCGTTGAATACTCAGTTCGACATTTACTGTAATACATGCTATTATCCAACATGATATCTCCGCAATGAAAAATATTTTCTGTGTTAATGTTTTCATTCTTAAGATTCGCTATCCCTTGAAAGGTTGGTGAAAAAAGGAGTCGGCTGCAATGATCAGTGAGTATTCTATTCTTTTCTTCAGGCATATCCATATTAAATGAACGCATACCTGCTTCTATGTGTACTAAAGGGATATTATTTTTAACAGCTGATATTGCTCCTGCCAATGTAGAATTCGTATCGCCATATACAACCATCAGATCTGGAGATTCATCATGAACAATTTTATCAATCTTCTCAATCATATCACTCGTCGAAAAAACAGCATTTTTCGAAAGGGATAACGTGTACTTTGGTAATGGAATAGATAATTCATGAAAAAAATCATCACTCATATTAGCATCATAATGCTGTCCCGTATTCAAAACAATTTCAGTTAGGCTATTATTAAACTCGGACTGGATTATCCTTGTAATCGCAGCAGATTTAATAATTTGTGGACGAGCACCTAATACAGTTAAAATTTTCCTCATCAAAGTTCTAATTCATCGGCAAAGCTATAATACGCATTTCCTGCTATTATCAGATGATCTAATAAATTAATTTCCAACATTTCACACGCTGATTTTATTTTTTGAGTGACTTTTTTATCCGCAAGACTAGGTTTCAAATTACCAGAAGGATGGTTATGAACCAAAATGATGGAAGATGCTAAATATAATAAGGCTTTTTTTAAAATTATTTTTTGATCAACAACCGTTCCAGTTAAACCACCTGAACTCACTTTCTCTTTCCGTAGAATATTGTTTCCTCTATTTAAATACACCACCCAAAATTCCTCGTGGTTTAAATCCGAAATATAAGGGGACAATTTTAGGAAGACATCGTGTGCTGAAGTTATTTTTTCAGATTCAACCACCTCCTCTTTTCTTCTTTTTGCCACTTCAAAAGAAGCACATAATGCAACAGCTTTAGCTTCACCTACACCTTTAAACTGGATTAAATCTTCAATTCCCAATCTTCCTAATGTGGCAAGATTATTTTGAGCATAATTTAAAATACGCTTGGCCAAATCTACCGCGGATTCATCCCTACTTCCACTTCCCAGTAGAATAGCTAATAATTCTGCATTACTCAAACTTTGAGCTCCTTTTTCAATCAATTTTTCACGTGGGCGATCATCAACAGACCACGTTTTTATAGAGGATATTTGATTCATTCATCCAAAGTAGTGAAGGAAATGTATAATTGAATTTAATGCGGTAAAAAGTTGTAGTATTTAGATGCTAAAACTTTGTAAAATTCATTTTGAGAATGAACTGATTTTAAATTTCGTGTTAAAGCTTATTTATTTGTACAAAACAAAAAGGTCATCCAAACGGATGACCTCTTTAAATTGTGTTTTATAATTTTTTGCTTAAGCTATTTTATTAACAGACTTAGCTACCGCTGACTTTAAATTAGCGGCTTTATTCTTATGAATAATGTTTCTTTTCGCTACTCTATCAATAAGGGCTACCACTTTAGGAAGAGCATCTTCTGCTTCTTTCTTGTCTTCCAAGCTTTTGATATCTCTTATTGCATTACGCATCGTTTTATGGTAATACTTATTATTGACTCTCTTCTTGTCAGCCTGTCTTATTCTTTTCTTTGCACTAGCGTTATTTGCCATAATTTTAAAACTAAAAAAGGGTAATTACCTTTTGCTGTTTAAGTAGCCCGTAGGGGAATCGAACCCCTGTTTCCAGGATGAAAACCTGGCGTCCTAACCCCTAGACGAACGGGCCATAAAACTTCTCAATTAATTTGAGGACTGCAAAGATATATTGTTTTTTCTTTTACCACAAACTTTTTCAATAAAAGTTTAGTTATTCAAAATGTTTAGGGGGACACAAAAATGAAGTAATGCCAATCTACATCAGTTCGAGTTCTCTAAAAAAGTATCAATTAAACTACAATTATCATTACTAATAAGCTTTTGCAAAAAGCACCCTTTGCTTTGAGGGTTTACCAGTTAAAATACATTGTCCAACTTCCTCAGGATTTTCAATTGGAATACATCGAATAGTGGCGGCAGTTTCTTCTTTAATTCGTAACTCCGTTGCCGTTGTTCCATCCCAATGTGCCGATACAAACCCTCCTTTATTTTTAATAGTCGCTTTGAATTCATCATATGAATTCACCTCTGTAATGTGGTCATCTCGGAAAGCTTTTGCTCTTTGAAATAAATTCATTTGAATTTCCTCCAATAAATGTTCAACATGAGATACGACACTATCAAATGGAATCACCTCTTTTGTTTTCTCATCACGACGAGCAACTTCAATATTACCATTTTCTAAATCTCTTTTTCCTAGTGCCAACCGAATTGGAACACCTTGAAATTCGTATTGTGCAAATTTAAATCCTGGACGTTGATTATCTCGATTATCAAACTTAACTCGAATTCCTTTTTCTCGAAGGGCACGAATTACTGGAGATAACTTATCTGTTAGCTCACCCAGCTGATCCTCTCCTTTATAGATTGGAATAATTACTACCTGAATGGGCGCAAGCCTTGGTGGCACCACTAACCCCTCGTCATCTGAATGGCTCATAATAAGCGCACCCATTAATCGAGTTGAAACCCCCCATGATGTAGCCCATACATATTTAAGCTGACCATCTTTATCTGCAAATTTCACATCGAAGGTTTCCGAAAATTTTTGTCCTAGAAAGTGGGATGTACCTGCTTGAAGGGCTTTGCCATCCTGCATTAGAGCTTCAATACAATATGTATCTAACGCACCTGGGAACCGTTCGTTTTCCGTTTTTACGCCTTTAATCACAGGAACAGCCATATAGTTTTCAGCAAAATCTGCATATACATCTAGCATTTGCTTTGTTTCAAATACCGCCTCTTCTTTGGTAGCATGTGCAGTATGTCCTTCTTGCCATAAAAACTCTGAGGTTCTCAAAAATATTCGTGTTCGCATTTCCCATCGCATTACATTGGCCCATTGGTTGATGAGAATTGGAAGGTCTCTGTGTGATTGGATCCAACCTCTGTACGTATTCCATATGATTGTTTCTGAAGTAGGTCGAATAATTAACTCTTCATCTAGTTTTGCTTCAGGATCAACAATCACACCATCTCCTTCTTCATTATTTTTTAATCGGTAATGTGTAACAACTGCACACTCTTTTGCAAATCCATCAACATGATCAGCCTCTTTACTTAAATAGGACTTGGGTATAAGAAGGGGGAAATAGGCATTACTATGACCTGTTTCTTTAAACATGCGATCAAGAACTCCTTGCATACTTTCCCAAATCGAATAGCCATATGGTTTTATGACCATACAACCTCTCACGTCAGAATTTTGCGCTAAATCGGCCTTAATCACCAACTCATTATACCATTTTGAAAAGTCTACTGCTCTAGTTGTAAAGTCCTTGGCCATTTTTTGGAATAATTTTTGTTAATTTTAATATAACGGAAAACGGGATAACTCCCAGCTTTTAACCCTTCAAAAGGTTAAAAATACAAATAAAGGTTCGATTTAAAATGGCGCAAATAAAACAAATTATTATTGGTTTGTCTTTGGCAATAGGGTTTGGGGTTTTTGTAAACCAAGTATATTTTGAAAATACTCCACTCAATGCTGCTCATCAAAACGAAAAAAAAAATAAGGAAACGAAAAGTACTTCATCAACAACTGAAGAGAAAAAGAAGAAAAAATCAAATGGAGGAAAAACCAGATCATACACACCTCCTAAAAAAGACAAATAAATTCCATGAAACAAAAAAGGCTCCTCAAAAGGAGCCTTTTTTTGATGTGAAATATCACTATACTTTTTCAGCAACACTTTCAGCCAATTCTGGATCAACTAAAATTCTACCGCAGTGCTCACAAACTAACACCTTTTTTCTTAATCGTATTTCCAATTGTCTTTGAGGAGGAATAGAATTAAAACATCCTCCACACGATTCTCGCTCAACAGAAACTACTGCCAAACCATTTCTCATAGAGTTTCTCACCCTTTTATAGGCAATTAATAAACGCTCATCAATGATTTTTTCAGCTTTTACAGAATCTGCTTCTAATGCTTTCTCTTCTTTCTCTGTTTCAGCAATAATACTCTCTAATTCGTTTTGTTTTAATTCCAAGTCTCCTGTTCTCGCATCAAGCTTCTCCTGATTTTCCAACAAAACTTCTTTCTTAGCATCTACTTTAGCTTTCGACTCTTTTATTCTTTTATTTGCTAATTCAATTTCTAAAGTTTGAAACTCTATTTCTTTGGATAATGAATCGTACTCTCTGTTATTTCGAACATTATTTTGTTGCTCTTTATATTTCTCAATTGAGGACTCTGCATCAACGATTAAATTTTTCTTGTCGGAAACCGCCTGGTCCAATTCTTCAATTTCTTCGTTAATTTTCTGGATTCGTTTATTTAATCCAGCAACCTCATCTTCTAAATCTTGTACTTCAAGTGGTAATTCTCCTCGTACAATTCTGATTTTATCAATTTTAGAATCAACAAGTTGAAGCGAGTATAACGCTTTTAATTTGTCTTCTGCTGTAATTTCCTTAGCTTTTGCCATTTTAACCTTTATAAATAATTAATAGGATTTGTGTTTACCTTTGAAAAACGAAGGGCAAATGTAGTGAATTTTTTAGACAGATAGTCATAAATAAGCTCCTGAGAACAAATTTCAGCCTCGTAATGACCGATATCAATTACTACAATCTTATTTTCAGCATCAAAAAACTGATGATACTTAAAATCACTGGTTATAAAAACATCTGCCTCTGACTTAATCGCATCCTCTAATAAGAAGCTTCCACTCCCCCCACACACGGCAACTTTTTGTACCGGTTTGTTTAGTAAGCGGGTATACCTTAAAGTATCTGCACTAAATCTTTTTTTAACTAAATGGAGAAAGTCCATTTCGGATATTGCTTTGGGAAGATCTCCTACCATACCCGAACCAACTTCATCCTCACCGTGAAATAATTTTAAAATCGAACGATTTTCTAACCCTAGCAAATCAGATATTTTAGCATTCACACCATCAATAATTGCATCTAAGTTAGTATGACACGCATAAATAGCAACGTCATTTTTAATGGCTTTTATGACTGTTCGTTCTACATAATTTGAACCATTAATTTTTTTTAACCCACTAAATACTATAGGGTGATGAGCAATGATTACATTCGCCCCTACATTAATCGCTTCCTCAACAACATCTTCAGTACTATCTAACGCAATAAGTACTCCTTTAACCTCCTGTTCTGGATTACCGATAATTAACCCTGCATTATCATAACTCTCCTGATAATTCAATGGAGCCCAATACTCCAAAGCCTGAGTTATATCTTGAATTCTTGTCATGGAGGTAAATCTAATAAGATTATCACGCACATTTTATTTTTTACACATAAAAACTTTTCTTTCAAAGAAAAGAGTTAAACCTTGTTATGTCCCACAAAATGTTTGATACCCTAAATCCGATAAAGGTGGAGACTGATATATTCCAGATTTGTAGAATTCGAAAGGTCTTTGAAGCTTTTCTAAAAGTTCATTGAAAGGTTTCAAATTATCTGATTCACTGGCCTCAATTAAAGCCTCTTCCACCAAATGATTTCTGGGGATTACTGATGGATTTTTCTCTCTTAGAAGTTCCTCATAACGATCAACAGAAGCTATTCTTTTTTGCCATTTTTCTTTCCAGAACTGGAAGTCTGGTGATTGAAAAACTTCATCAACATGTAAGTGAGGATCCACTAACCCCCTAAAAGTATTCGTAAAATCTGGCTTAGCAATTTCCATCCAGCGTATTAATTCATTCAATAACTCTTCATCACCATCTTGTTCTAAAATAATTCCAAGTTTAGCCAGGTGATTTACTTTCCAAATCTTATTGAATTGTTCATCAAAATCATCAAACAAAGGCTGAACAAGTTTCACTGCTTGGTCCGCATCATTATGGACTAACGAGAGTAAAGTCTCTGCTAAACGCATAAGATTCCATTTTGCCATTTTTGGCTGATTACTATATGCATATCTACCCCTTTCATCAATCGAGCTAAAAACTGTATCAGGATAGAATGCATTCATAAACGCGCAAGGTCCGTAATCAATCGTCTCTCCTGCAATACTCATATTATCGGTATTCATAACCCCATGAATAAACCCTACACGCATCCAATCGTTTACCAAATGGATTTGATTTTTAATAACTAAACTTAAAAATGTCAAAATAGGATTATCGTCATCGAGAACCTCTGGATAATGTCTCTCTGCAGTATAATAAAAAAGCTTTTTCAAAAAAACGGGGTTACCCATTCGGGCAACAAGCTCAAATGTCCCAACTCTAATATGACTTGAGGCTACCCTGGTTAAAACTCCTGTAGCATGTATCTTTTCGCGATAAACCGGATCATCACTCTTTACCACAGCTAAACTTCGAGTGGTTGATATCCCTAATCCAGCCATTGCCTCACTTATCAGATACTCTCGAAGCATGGAATATAAAGTGGCTCTTCCGTCTCCTCGTCTTGAATAAGGTGTTTTACCCGCTCCCTTTAATTGTATATCATATCGTTCATCATCTATTCCTTTAATTTCACCTAATACCGTAGCCCGTCCGTCCCCCAAAACATTAAAGTAACCAAACTGATGCCCTCCATATGCTTGTGCAAAGGAGGAAGTCGTAGATGGAACATAATTACCAGACAGAACAGAAAGCGCATACTGGTTATGCTGATTCAAAAAATCGAGATTAAGATGATTGGCTAACTGAGCATTAAAAATAAAAAGCTCGGGATCATTTACTTCAGACGGAGTTCCTAAAGCGTATAACTCTTTTGGTAGGTTCAAATATGAAGTTTCAAACTTCCATTTTTCATCAAGCTGATTCATAAGGCAAAAAACGCCATAAAAACATCCACATCCAACCGAAAACAACAAAATTAAGGGGGCAAATATTAATTATTTTTTAAACCTCTTTTTTTACTCAAATAAATAATTTAAATTTGCCGTCCAATTAAGGCTGGTGCCTTAGCTCAGTTGGTAGAGCAAAGGACTGAAAATCCTTGTGTCCCTGGTTCGATTCCTGGAGGCACCACAAATAAAAAAGCGAGAACTAGTTCTCGCTT
>PBLA01000007.1 GCA_002722245.1 Flavobacteriales bacterium
TTCATGTCCGTTTTCAAAACGGGAGCGCAAATTTAATGAACTATTTCTGAATTACAAAAATTAATGCCCAAAAAAAATTTACTTCTCTTTGTTTTAATACTAAACGAACGTCTTCCCGAAAACGGGAGGCCAAAGATACGTTAAGAAATTCTTAAGAAACAATTTTTTTAATTAAAATGTGATCTTTTTTTTACAACTACCTAATTATTAATTAATTAAAAAATCAAGGCGTCGAAACAGAAAGCGGAATAATTTTTCCATTCATGACTTTATCAAAAGAAAGGGTGAACTCAACAATAGCTTTAGCGATTTGTATGGCACTCGTTGGCGCAACATAACCAGGGAAAGCTTCATGGAGCATTTCAGTATTCACCGCACCAAGTGCCAAGCAATTAGAGGCTATTCCATATTCTTTCAATTCTTCGGCCCAGCACTCTGATAAATTAGCCAATGCAGCTTTTGTAGAACTGTAAACAGATAATCCAGGGAATTTTGAACTTCCTGAGACCCCCCCCATAGATCCAATATTCACAATATGCGCTTTACCTCTTTTTAAATTATCCAATAGTCCTTGTATTAATTGCAATGGGGCTGAATAATTAATCGTCAACATTTTGTTTATCTCATACTGCGGAATAGCACCTGTTTTACCATTGTAAAGGTATCCTGCATTATTAATTAGTCCATGAATTTCTTTATCATTAACATATTCAATGACTTTATCCATCCATAAATCGGTCATAAAGTCTACCTCTACTGCTACAATAGATGAATGTTTTGGCAATCGATTAATATTAGAGGAGAGGGCAAAAACAGTTTCTACTTTATCTGAATTTAATAAAACTTGTAAAATCTGAAGGCCGATCCCTCTCGAACAACCGGATAAGAGAATATTCATTTAGCGTGATTTAAATTCTTTTAATGTCTTTCTTGTGAATTCTGTTAAGACAAGCTTTCCACTTTGAGCGGCTTTGTTATCCATGTCCTCCTCTAAAGTATTGTGTTTTTCCCAAAACATTTTTTTCATGGCTGTCATTGCCATTGGAGAATATTGGGCGTAGCAGGAGCAAACCTCAGTCGCTCTCAATTTTGGTTGTTCATTGATTTCAGAATACAATCCAGTATCTAACCCCCATTTTGCAGCTTTGTAATTCGTTGGATCTAAGGCCATATTGCTAAAATGCGCTAATCCTATTTTTCTTTTTAAAACCGGACCGATTACAAATGGGCCTAAACCTATCGATAACTCACTTAATTTAGCACTAGCCTCAGGAGAGGCCACCACATAATCTGATGCAGAGACAATGCCTAATCCCCCTCCAATAACTTTCCCTTGTAAAGCGGTTACAACAAACTTAGGAGCATTTTTGATGGCTTTGATTACTTCTGTAAAGCCAGAAAAAAACATTTTCCCTTGATGTTGATTTTTGATCGCCAATAATTCATCAAAAGAGGCACCTGCACAAAAAACTCGATCACCAGCACTTGTAAGGAGTATAGTCTTTACTTTTTTATTTTCGCCGGCCTTAGTAATCGCCAACGCTAAATTTGAAAGAACTTCGGAAGGAAGTGAATTACTTTTAGGGTGATAAAATTCAATTTTCGCAATACTGTTGACTATTTGCATATTAACATATGGATCCATACGGTTAATTTACTCCCTAACTTATGAATTTCAAAATAGATATATAATAAAACGCTTAATTAAAGTTTAACGTAAATTCAACATAGAATCATTTATCTTCGTTAAAAGAAGGAAAATGATATGAAAGATCAGATAAAAGCATTAGCAGACAAATATTTCGATGAAATAGTCTCCCACAGAAAATATCTTCACGCGAATCCAGAACTTTCTTTTAAAGAGTTTGAAACCAGTAAATACATTCAAAACTTTCTAAAAACGAATAATATTGAATTTCAGAAGGGATATGTAAAAACAGGAATTGTCGCCCATATTAAAGGAAAAAATCCTCATAAAAAAACCATAGCGCTACGTGCAGACATTGATGCTTTACCGATCAACGAAAAAAATAATGTCGATTATAAATCTCAAAACGAAGGTGTAATGCACGCCTGCGGGCATGACGTTCACACCAGTTCTATGCTCGGTGTTTGTAAAATCCTAAACGCGTTAAAGGACAAATTTGAAGGAACTGTTAAAATTGTATTTCAACCTGGAGAAGAAATTGTTCCAGGTGGAGCCTCTTTAATGCTAGAAGAAGGGGCTTTACAGAATCCTGATGCTGAATTAATTATTGGGCAACACGTTTATCCTCAAATGGAAACTGGTAATGTAGGTTTCAAAAAAGGAATGTATATGGCTTCTGCAGATGAATTGCATGTTACTGTCAAAGGTGCAGGTGGACATGGCGCCTTACCTGAAAAATGTGTTGATCCAATTGTAATCACGTCTAATATTATTGTGGCATTACAATCAATCGTTTCAAGAAGTGCAACTCCTACGATTCCTTCTGTATTAACGTTTGGACATATCGAAGGACTAGGTGCTACCAACATTATTCCTGACGAAGTTAAACTTAAAGGAACTTTTAGAACATTTGATGAAGAATGGAGAGCTGAAGCGAAAGCCAAAATGAAAAAAATGGCTGAAGCAATAGCAGAAGGAATGGGTGGCTCTTGTGATTTTGATATTCATCATGGCTTTCCATATTTAGTAAATGACGATAATACAACACAAATTGCCTGGAGTTCAGCAGAAGAATATTTAGGAGAAGACAAAGTTCACGCTCTTGATCTAAGAATGACTTCAGAAGATTTTGCTTTTTACTCACAAGAAATGCCGTCATGTTTTTACCGCCTAGGTGTTGCGAATACAAATAAAGGTATTACATCTGGATTACATACAAATACATTTGATATTGATCACGAGTCATTAAGAACCTCTATTGGTCTGATGAGCTACATTGCATTAAACATGTTAAAAAGTTAATTACTTTCTAACAAATTTTGCTGTGTATATCTTTTCATCCATTTGGATAAGAAGAGTATAATGACCTTTGGAAAGATCTGAAATATCGAGTTGTTGGTTTTTTTGTTTCTTCAACATCACCAGTCTCCCGTTAAGATCTAGAATTTGTACAATCAATTCTTTTGATGAACTTTTATTTATATCAAATTGAATGAAATGATCTGAAGGATTTGGGAATACATCACAAGTCAACCTTGTTGTTTTGTTCATTTTGGAATCATTGCGAGTAGTAAGATAGTTTTCTGATGTAAACAATCCTCTTCCGTGTGTAGCAACAAAAATCTGCCCTCTATTTTCAGTTTGTTTAAAGGTTTGCTGACGGATCATTGTTACCGGACATTGAGGAGGACCATCAAATTCCTGATACCATGTACTTCCTCCATCCTCACTTGAGAAAAGACCATATTCTGTACCAATAATATAAACTCCTGTTGTAAGCTCAATTATTCCAGTGTAAACGGGAAGCGAAGGTAAATTCCCTTGAATGGAAACAAAACTTTCTTCACCCTCTGTTGATGCAGCATTTGTAGATACATAAATATTTGTGGATTGATCATAATAACCTGTAGTAATCATGACATGTTCTTGATTATTTGGATCAACAGCGATATCAGTAATTAGAGCGTATCCATCACCGCCATCTCTTTCTATCGATGCGATTTTGGTAATTGTTGTGAGATTAGCTGTTTCATCACTCAATACTTCGGACACATTAGAAACTCTGTAAACTTCACCTCGGACGGTGCCATAATAAACTATATTCCCATCGTAAGAGGTCGCAATTGCTGTTATCCCATATCCTGAACCAAATTGATCAAATTTACAGCCTAATGTGGACAATTCAATCCAGCTCGGATTCACAGAAAAATCAATCGCATTTCGAGACATATATAATGCTTGATTTGTTCCATATAAAAACATGGATTGAGATGGTACTTTTATGGTGAGTGAGTCTCCTTCAAAAAGAACATCATCTAACGTATGCTGAAATGTAAGACCAGAAATATTAGAGGTAACAGTAATAATATCATCGCTTGAGAAATCTTGTTTTGCAATGTATATTACTGAGTCTTTTATGAGTTGATCATTGTTGGATTCCCAGAGGCAGATTGGAGTTACAAAACGACTCCAATTCCCATCATAATCCACATCATCATATACATTAATGGCCGCATTTTGATGATAAAAGAATTCTGAATAGGAATTTGTTCTGGAATTATCTCTTTTAATTCTTCCATACTGGCTTTCTACAAAAATAGCGTCTTTCACCAAGTTTGAAATTGCCACATGGCCCCCATCACCCGAATTATGTAAATCACCATTTAAAGCTGTATTTCCATTATAATCAATGTAAATATTTGAATTATCTTGTGTTCCGCCAATCACTTTAGAGGACCCATCAAATCCAACGCTGTAAAATTGCGTTACATTAAACCCTCGATTTAATCGCTGATAAATCTTTCCGTTATCTTTTGTTACAAAAATCCCACCATCCGTTCCAATGTAATATTGATTTGGATTTGATGGATGAAAAGCAAAGGTGTGAACATCGGCATGCACATAATCGGGATCTCCCCATGAACCATTCCATTTAGAAAGCCTTTTCCAGTTCTCTCCTTCCTCCCATTGATACACTTCAATTCCTCCTAAAAGAATTTTATTGGGATTATTTGGAAACACAGCAAGGCATTGATTATAATCCCCCTGACCTATCCCTCCTGTGAAAGGTTTAAAAATACTACTTCCTCCTCCTATTATTTTCTCCCAAGTCTCCCCTCTATCAACTGACCTAAATAAGCCATCAAAAGTAGACTTATTATTTGATCGACAGATATAAATTACGTTCTCATTAGAGGGCGAAATAGCTATAACTGAGCGCCCTGAAGCCGGTGTTAAAACACTCGAATAACCTGATATCTTTTCAAAACTGTAGGCGTCTCCTGTTTCCGACATATAATAATCATATCCCATCGCCATTATAACTCCACCATCTGAAAACGTTTTAACATCATATACATTTCCATAAATCACTTGGGAATTCGACAGTGCATTAACAGGATCCCATGTTTCTCCTCTGTTCGAAGTACGATATAACTTATTCTTGGCTCCCGCATAAACCTTTCCTTTCCCATCCGAGGAAAGCGCATTTACTGCGATAGTATTGGATTCTTTTCCAATCCATGAATCTTCCAAATGCTCAAAAACCGTCCCATGGGGTTCGGTAGATCTGAAAACACCTTTTCCTCTGAAACCAAATTGCCCTGTCCCAGGTGCTTCCTCAAGATAATTCCCATAAAAAACACCCTCACCTGTTCCATAATAGACATAGCCATCTTCGTCTTGAGTGATACAATTCACTGTTAAAACTTCCGCTAAATCACCTGGTTCTGTTTGTTGCCATGTGAGACCCGCATCCTGACTATACCACAATCCTCCCGAAACTCCACCTGCGTATAAAAGGCTAGGATTCATATTATCAATTAATAACGCTCTGACTCTACCTCCTATATTATCAGGACCTAGCTCTTTCCAAGCTAATCCTAATGACTTTTTTTTGGGTATTTTATCTATTCTTGAACGAACGCGCTTCATCTCCGATATAAACTGTTCATCCGTTTTGAAAACACCTACTCTATTCGCCCAATACGATTTGGCACCCGCGTGGTCTTCTTTTTCTTTGTGCTCATAGCCGTCTTCTTTCTTTACAGGAGATAACACTCTAATTGAAATTAAAGCAATCAAGCATGGTATAATGAGCCAGTTTTTCATTGCATTAAACGACGTGTTTTTCAGCATGATAAGATGATCGAACAAGAGGAGAGCTCTCTACGTGTTTAAATCCCTTATCTAACGCATATAAACGATATTGCTCAAATTGCTCAGGGGTTATAAAACTGGCAATTTCCAAATGATTAGGTGTTGGCTGTAAATATTGACCTATTGTCACAATATCGACTTGAACAGAAGCTAAATCATCAATGGTTTCATAAATCTCTTCTTCAGATTCTCCTAGACCAACCATAAAACCAGATTTTGTTCGCATTCCCCCTTTTTTCAAACGAAACAATAATTCTAAACTCCTGTCATATTTTGCCTGAACCCTTACTTGTTTAGAAAGCCTCCTCACCGTTTCAATGTTGTGAGATACAACCTCTGGTGCAACATCAATAATCTTTTGAAGATCATCCCATTTCCCCATAAAATCACCAACAAGAGTTTCCATCGTTGTCCCAGGACTTATTCTTCGCACAGCCTCAACAGTCTTCACCCAATGAGCAGCTCCTCCATCATCTAAATCATCTCGGTCAACAGAGGTGATAACAGCATGCTTTACTTTCATTGTTTTAATGGATTTTGCAACTTTGACCGGTTCCCATTCATCTAATTCTTCACCTTTACCCGTTTTAACGGCGCAGAAACCACAACTTCTAGTACAGGTATTCCCTAAAATCATAAACGTAGCAGTACCTGCTCCCCAACATTCTCCCATATTGGGACAGTTACCACTTTGACAAATTGTATGAAGATTATTCTCGTCAACCAATTTCCTTACTTTCTTGTACCCTTCACCAATTGGTAATTTAACCCGTAACCATTTTGGTTTTTTGTACAACGGTTTTTTATTTCCAATTTCCTTACTCATACCCTTCTTTCTTTATCTGTACCATTTCTTTCCATATTGTAAACTAAGATATAAGCTTACATAGATCGGGTAATTATTTGCAAACGCTAACAAATCAACGTTTTTATAATAACCATCTATAATCGCACCAACCTCCATACTCCTGATGGAAGTACGTTCAGCTGCATATTCAAAATTTAATGCAAATTTACCAAAAATACCTGGCACCATTTGTAATTCATTGAAGCCTTTAAAATATGGACCTGGACCATAAATATTAAAGAGGTCATGCTGATCTTCATTAAACCGTTCCACTGACACCTCCGAATCATTGCCGTAAACCATTAAATAGTAAACAGGCTTCAATATTGTTGTTGCCATTCCAAAAGAATATATAGTTTTTAATTCAACACCTTCACCAAATGGTTTAAATGCAATTATCGTATGCTTTCCCTTACCCAATCTGAAGGTATAAGCATGATTTAATTTGGCAAACGTAAACCCATCTGAACCATCGAATGGAAGAAGTTTTATTTCTCTTGGATGTTTTAACGTAGAGATTTGAAAATCAATGAGATTTTTTGTTTTCACGGTTTTGTGATATCCTCTTCGGAACTCTCCCCCCCAACCATGCGTATTAAGCTGTAAGCCACCATAAAATATATGGTGATATCCAATTGTATGATCTCTAATGTCCTCCTTCTGTGAAACACCTCGAAAAGAATAACAAAAAAGAGTAATTATGAGAAGGATTTTAATCATTTAACAATTCTATTTAAGATTTTTTCCACGCTTAGACTAATTGAGCGAAAGCCTTATCAAAGGAAACTTCAGAATGAGAAGCATGAAAAACACATCTCCCTTTTTTGATAACCAAAATTTGAGGTGATTCATGCACAACATGATACTTAGAGGCAATCTTGTTACTAATTTGTCTAAACGCAATTAAATCCAAATAAAACACATCAGCCTTAGATTGAACATCTTGGTTATATTCGCGCAAAAGTATTTTTTTAGCAAACAAGCTAATACTACATCGTGTGCTGTGCTTGAATATTATTTGAGTTTTAGTAAATGACTTTTCATCAATTTCATTTATTTGCTCCTCTGAATTTAAATTAATCCAATCCATCTTGTTACTTTTAATTTATGTAAAACTCCGGAAAAAGGCGTAATTTATCAATTTTGATCAGATTATTGTTCTTATTCACTAATTGAATTTATCAATGTCCAATTTTCCTGTACATATCCAATCAAGTTGGCGAAAAAAGTTAACGCATGAATTCCAAAAAGATTACTTCTCGCAATTAAACACTTTTTTAATTGAAGAGCGAAAACAGTTTGAAGTTTATCCTAAAAGGGATCATATATTTGAAGCGTTTAATCAAACATCATTTGAAAAAGTAAAAGTTGTCATTATTGGCCAAGACCCGTATCATGGAGCTAAGCAAGCTCACGGACTTAGTTTTTCTGTTCAAGAGGGCATAAAAAAACCTCCCTCTTTAAATAATATTTTACTCGAATTGAAAGAGGACATTGGTGGAGATTTACCTGAATCTGGAAACCTAATTAAATGGTCAAAACAAGGAGTTCTTATGCTCAATGCAACGTTAACCGTTCGAGCTCATCATGCGGGAAGTCATCAGAAAAAAGGATGGGAAACATTCACAGATGCCGTAATTAAAGTTATTAATAACGAACTTGAAAATGTAGTATTCATTCTTTGGGGGAAATATGCTCAAAAAAAGGGAGGTATTATTAACAGAGATAAACATTACATTATTCAATCTGCACATCCCTCACCTTTTGCTGCCCATCGCGGTTTTTTCGGAAGTAAACCTTTTTCGAAAACTAATGATTTTTTAATCTCAAAAGGAATAAAACCAATAAATTGGTCGTTGGTTGATTCATGAGGCTCTTAATCTCCTCCATATTATTCTTTTTAACATCTTCCTGTTTTGGACAAATCAATATTTCGTGGAAGTTACAAAATCAAAACATCTCATTTTTTCCAGACTCCACGTTTACCGATTGGAATGATTTTGAAATTAATCTCCAAAAAACGCAAAATAATGCATTCGAACAAGGTTACTTAACATTCTCTATTGATAGTTTAGTTCCTAAAGATTCTAATAATTTTACAGGATTTATCCACCTAGGAAAACAATATTTTTGGAAAAAAATCGAGCTTCAATCCAAAGAATATGATATTCCAAATTATGTAAAAGGAAAATGGAGAAAGCAACTTGTTTCCGGATTAGATATCGCCAAAAGATTAAATAATATAGTTGAATACTTCTCCAATAACGGCTATCCTTTTGCAAAAGTAAATTTAGATCACATCACTGTAGATGAAAATCTTCTATCTGCAAACATTAATCTTGAGCCCGGAAAGTATATTGAATGGGACACCTTAACAATTGTTGGAAATGTACGCTTAGAACGATCATTTTTGAGTAGTTATCTAGGAATAAAAAAAAATAAACCGTTTAGTGAAAAATTATTTAAGGATATTACGAGAAGATTAAAAGAACTTCCTTTTATCGAAATGACTGCTAATCCACAAATCTCGTTCAGTGATAAAAAGGCGTTAGTAACACTCTCCCTCAAACAAAAGTCAGCCAATTTCATTAATGGTATTGTTGGTGTGTTACCAAACTCAACCAGTACATTAACAAATGATGAATCCCAATTGGTCATCACAGGTGATTTAAAACTAAATCTGGGAAACTCTTTTGGTTATGGAGAAAAAATTAAAATAAATTGGAAACGTATTCAGGCAGAAAGTCAACGATTAAGCACCAAGGAAGACATCCCATATTTATTGGGGTCGTTTGTTGGGGTAACCCATAGTTTAGATTTATTAAAACAAGATTCTAGTTTTATTAATTTCAACAATAGATTAGGCATCAAATATGAACTTTCGGGAAAACAATCCTTTACAGCATTTTGGGAAAATGAAAGTACAAATGCATTGTCTAACGAAGCATTAGGCGACAATGCACTAACTGCGATTTCAGGAGCCAAAAACAGTTCAGGTTTTCAGCTTTTTCTTGATTGGCTCGATTATCGATTCAATCCTAGAAAGGGGCTAGTTATAAATCTTGAAGGTAAAGCTGGTTTAAAAAAAATTAATGGCTCCAAATCAGGTGATAAAATAATCATTCCTTTAAATACAACTGGTGAAATCACAACAGCACTATATGCTCCTGAAACATCTACTATTTTCGAAGGAAAATCAATTATTGAAAGTTATTTACCAATTTGGAAGTCTATTGTTTTGAAACTTGCTAACCAATCTGGATTTAAATTTAATGAGTTCTTAACGGACAATGACCTATTCCGTTTAGGAGGATTCCAATTATTAAGAGGCTTTGATCAACAATCCGTATTCGCAACAAATTATACAATATTTATTAGTGAACTGCGTGTGCTCTTTGAGCAAAACTCTTTCCTTAGTATATTCTGGGATCAATCAATTCTTCAAAAAGTCACACTACTGGAAAATGAACCACTTACAACAACAGCAATAGGGGCAGGAATAAATTTCCAAACAAAACCAGGGATTTTTTCAATTAGTTATGCTCTTGGAAAGTTTTCTAATAATCCATTTGAAATCGCTCGTGCAAAAATTCATTTTGGATTTATCAACTTATTCTAGAATCTATCATCAAAACATCAAAAAATATAAGTAAGTTTAATTTTGTGTGGATAAGTAAAAAAATACTCAGTTTATTCCTCTTTTTAAGCTTTTGTTCATTTTACGAACCCACAGAAAATGACGTACTTTTTTTTGTTGAGGAATATTGTAAGGACGTTTACCCCCATCGATCAATTAACCAACTATTATTTGTAGCTATTAAACAACAAAAAATCTATTTAATTCGGCATGGCCACATGGTCACCTCCTATCCAATAAGCACAAGTAAATATGGAGTTGGTAATCTTATTCATAGTAAAAAAACACCTACTGGCCTGCACATTATAGAACATAAAATTGGTAAAGGAGTCCCCTCACAAGGGATTATAAAAGGTGGAGTGTATACGGGAGAACAGATTGATTTGGAACATTATCCAGTTACCAAAAAAGGTGATTTTGTCACGTCAAGATTACTTTGGTTAAAAGGACTTGAACTTGGAAAAAACCTTGGAGGTAATGTTGATTCTTATGAGCGAAGGATATACATTCATGGAACACCCGAGGAGGGACTTATTGGAAAACCATCCTCACATGGATGTATTCGTATGACAAATCACCAAGTTATAGAACTTTTTAACCTTGCTGAAAAAGGGTTAAATGTACTCATCTTGGATGTATAATTCGCTTTTCAATTTTAGTATCTTTAAAGTATGGACAGTGTGTTTTTGATGATAAGTATTCTTTTAGCAGGTGTTATAGGCTTCTATACCGGAAGACAAAAAATAACGAAGAAACTCCGTGATAGTGAAAATAAAATCACTGAAAAAGAAGTCCTTCTTGCTCAGTCAAATACGCGTATTGAGGAAATCAAAATAACTCTCGAACAAGAAATAAATTTAAAAAATGATGCGCTAAGTGAATTAAAAAAATCCGAAATCACTCTTGCTCAAAAATTAGTTGAGATCGATCATCACAAAAATCGTTTTACAGTCTTCAAAGAAGAAACAAAAGATTTACAGAAACAATTAAAAATTGAATTTAAAAACATTGCTAACGATATTATCAAAGCGCAATCAAAAGACTTCTCTGAGCACAACAGTAATTTATTGAAGCCATTTAAAACACAGTTGGAATCTTTTGAAAAAACTGTTCAAAATCAACTTAAGGACAATATCCAACGAGATGCTTCATTTAAAGCAGAGTTAAAGCAACTCACTGCGTTAAATAAGCAAATTTCTGAAGATGCAAATAACTTGACGAATGCATTAAAAGGAGATAATAAATTTCAAGGAAATTGGGGGGAACTTATTTTGGAGAGAGTATTAGA
Organism: Flavobacteriales bacterium; assembly: GCA_002722245.1. Classification (GTDB taxonomy): domain Bacteria; phylum Bacteroidota; class Bacteroidia; order Flavobacteriales_C. The sequence continues at coordinate 11,579 of PBLA01000007.1, forward strand.
AAGTTCTGGTTTAGAAAAAGGCCTTGAATACCATACACAAGTAAGTTTAACGAACTCGGATAATGAGCGAATCCAGCCAGATGTTATTGTTGATCTACCGGATAAAAAACACATTATAATTGACTCTAAAGTATCTCTTATTGCTTATGAGAAATACGTGAATTCAACGCACAACACAGAAAAAGAACAATTTTTGAAGGCACATATCCTCTCAGTAAAAACACACATAAAACAGTTAAGTGAGAAAAAATATCAAATGGCGGATGGTATTTCATCGCCTGATTTTATTTTACTTTTTGTTCCAATAGAATCATCTTTTGGAGTTGCTGTTAAAGAAGATATTGACTTATTTAACTTTGCTTGGAACAAAAATATTGTTATTGTTAGCCCAAGTACCCTACTAGCAACACTTAAAACAATTGCCTCGCTTTGGAAACAAGAAAAACAAAACAAAAATGTTTTGAAAATTGCAGAAGAAAGCGGAAAACTTTACGATAAATTCGTGGGATTTCTGCGTGACTTAGAAAAAATTGAAAAAACACTGGATCGTACTGCAAAAGACTTCTCCGAAACAAAGAAAAAATTAAACGGAGGAAGAGGAGATATCATTAGTAGGATTGAAAAAATAAAAACACTAGGGGCTAAAACCACCAAACAGATTGATGAAAAATATTTGGAAGAATAGCATTCTGATTCTTGTTATCACACTTTTATTTGGTTGCAAAGGAACCCAACGATTAAATGAATTCGATTTAGCTAAAAATTATCAAATCAAGGGTTTTCAACACGAAATCGATGCTTCTTTTCACTCGATTAACGACTCAATTACAGAACTCATTGTGAAAATTAATCCTGAAGATCTTTTATTCTCGAAAACTAAAATCAACAACCATATAGCCCGATACGCCATTGGATATAAAGTTTTTGAAGGCTACAATAATAAACTTCCTTTGGATACAGCAACCATTCATTACTCATTAAAACAAGAGAAAATAACGTCCACTAAATTCCACAAGATTAAATTAATTGCCCAAAAAGGAAAAGATTATGTTGTTAAAGTAACCTTGAATGATGAGAATAGAAGTTTAAGCAGTTCAAAAATATATACGTTGAGGAAAAAATATAATTCCTCAAGGTCGTATTACGAAATTTCAGCAAAAGACCAACAGAGAGTTAACTTCACACCACTTCAAGAAGATACTTTTTACATTAATCCTCTTAATGGTCAACAGAACGTTAAGGTTCAGATTTTTTCCACAAATAATACCTGCGCTGCTAAGCCATATGAAGTCAATTATCAATACCGTTTTGATGGAATCCCTGATACATCATGGACAACGACATTAACTACAAATACCGCATTCCCGCCTTTGAAAAACCAATATTATCATTTTATTACTGACACGATACTTAATGATGGATTTTCTGTATTTCCTATTCCTCCCACCTTTCCTAAAATCGGTTCAATCTATCAAGCAAATGGGGTTCTCGGTTATCTTATTAGCAAAAGTGAATATAGTGATGTTCTTAGTGCTAAATACCCTAGAAAGGTTTTCGAAAATAAATGGTTGGAACTTAGTGGAAATCGTCAAAGAGCAAGGAATATTATAAAAGAATTCTACTCTGAAGCATCTAAAGCAAACCAACTATTTACTTGTAATCAGCCAGGTTGGAGTACAGATAGAGGAATGATTTATATAATTTATGGCCCTCCAAGAATTGTTTATCGATATAACGATTCTGAAATATGGATTTATGGCGAGGAAAACAATCTATTTAGCGAGCAATTTGAATTTCAGCGAATACATAGTAATTTTTCAGATAACATCTATGAATTAAAGCGAAACATCAACTACAAAGTTAACTACAATAGAATGATAAATGCTTGGATTGATGAAAGAGGCTATTAAAGAGACCAATCAAAATCACCAATTTCCTGTACACAATTCACCAATAAATCAACAGCCCCCTCCACATCGTTCTTGTGACAGGTTTCAATCACTTGATGTATATGGCGTGTGGGAACAGAAATAGCCCCCGCGATACTTCCTCCTGCAGTAAACTGTTGTATCCCCATGGTATCTGTCCCTCCACCTGTTAATATTTCAGGTTGCCAAGTAATTTTATTTTTATCGGCAGTTTGTTTCATAAATTTTACCATTCTTTGATCACAAATTGTTCTCGAGTCCATTATTTTCACAGCCACACCATCCCCTAAACTGGTTATTTTCTCATGATCAGCAGCACCAGGAGTATCAAATGCAATTGTAGTGTCGATACAAATCCCAAAATCTGGATTAATTGCTAGAGTCGCGACTTGAGCACCCCTAATCCCAACTTCTTCCTGAACCGTAAAAGTGGCATAAAAATCATAGGGGATTTCTTTTCCTTTCAATTGTTTTAGTGTTTCTATTAAAATAAAAACAGCTACCCTATTATCCAGAGATTTACAATTGATACAATCTCCCATTTCAATCAAACCTCGCTCTCTAGTTACTGTATCTCCAACACGGACTATTTTTTCAACTGCCTCTTTCTTCATCCCTAAATCAATAAAATAATCAGAGATTTTTGGTGCTTTATTCCTTTCCTCTGGAGTCATAACGTGAATGGGTTTAGCACCCATAACACCAATTAAATCTTTCTTACCATGAACAATAACCCTTTGAGCAGTTAAAGTCTTTGGGTCGAATCCTCCTAATGTATGGAAGTTTAAAAATCCTTCGTCAGTTATATGAGTTACTACAAATCCAATTTCATCCATGTGAGCCGCAGCCATTAATTTTTTCGGCGACCGCCCTCTTTTTATGGCAATTACATTACCCATATTATCAATGGTTACATCATCTACTAATTCTTGAACTTCCCTTAAAACGAGACTTCTTACTCTGTTTTCATAACCAGGTGCACCGGCAACTTCACATAGTTCTTTTAATAAATTAATATTGATAGACATATAAAACTGTTTTAATAATCATGTAAACTCAATGGTTTCTGAAGTAAAAAAAGGGAATCAATACAAATCGATTCCCTTTTAAAACCTATTTTCAAATTAAGCTTGACTTAATTTCAATGTATTTGTTTTTCCTTTTGCCTCTATAGGCATAGAAGCGATATTAATAAAGAAATCGCCTTTTTTGATTGCTCCCTTTTCCACTAAAGACTCTCTAATATCATCGATGTTTTTATCCGTTGAGGAAGAATCGTCATAGTATACAGCTTGAACACCCCAAACCAAGTTTAACATATTTAAAATTGCTTTGTTTCTTGTATATACATAGGTAAATGCTCGTGGACGCTGGGATGATATTTTGCGTGCTGTATATCCAGATACAGTCATAGTTATAATTGCTTTTGCATTTACACTTTCAGCAAGGTTAACAGCACTAGTACAAATATTATCTGAAATAAACCTTTCCTCTCTGTAGATAGGCAGGTAATCATGGTTATAAATATCATCGTACTCCTCTACTTTCTTTATAATATTAGACATAGTTTCAACAACCAATCCTGGATGTTTTCCAACAGACGTCTCTCCAGATAACATAACAGCATCAGCACCATCCATAACTGCATTAGCTACGTCATTAACCTCTGCTCTTGACGGAGTAATTCCATCAATCATGCTCTCCATCATTTGAGTTGCGACTATAATTGGTTTAGAAGCCTTTAAACACTTTTTCACCATCATTTTTTGCAAAAGAGGGACATCTTGATAAGGAACTTCAATACCTAAATCTCCTCTTGCAACCATAATAGCATCTGTTTCATTTACAATTGCATCAATATCATCAATCGCTTCTGGCTTTTCAATCTTTGCAATAATCTTGAGATTTTTTCCAGCAGCTTCTATCAACTCTCTTAATTCGATAATATCTTTGGCTGAACGAACGAATGAAAGTGCCACCCACTCCACATCTTGAGTAAGAATATATTCTAAATCTTCCTTGTCTTTTTCTGTTAATGAGGGCAAAGAAATTTTTGTATTTGGCAAATTCACACCCTTTTTACTTTTCAATATTCCTCCGTGCTCTACAATAGCCACTACCTCATTGGTCCCGTTAGAGCTTTTTACCCGAACAGCAAGTTTCCCATCATCAATCAAAATCAACTCACCAGGTTGAACATCTTGAGCAAAATTTTGATAGGTCATAAATACTTTTTGAGAGGTCCCCTCACATTCTTCATTAGTAAAAATGATTTCATCACCATTAGTGATTTCACAGCCTCCATCTTTCATCTCACCAACACGTAACTTCGGACCTTGCAAGTCTGCTAAAACAGCAATGTTTGAATGAAGCTCTTCATTTACTTGTTTCACACGCTTGATATTATCACCATGTATGCTGTGGTCTCCATGAGAAAAGTTGATACGACATACGTTCAATCCCTTATAATACATCTCTTTCAATACTTCAACAGAAGAGGATGCAGGTCCTAACGTTGCTACAATTTTGGTTCTCTTTAAGTCCATATAATTTTAGTTTGCTCGTCTTAGTTAAAACAAGCGATAAATATACATAATTCGTTTTATATAACATCCAATATTCATTGGCATTTCTATTAACATAAAGGGGTTTAAGAAGGATGTTTTCTAAACTAAAAAAGAAGATTATTTCTACTTTTCAATTCCTTAGGATTTATCGCAATAGCAGTAAGGACAGAAGGTATTTTTCGGAGTTCATTTTTAAAGTTATCCATTTCTTTATTTGACATTGGACCCCAATATTGAATGAAATAGTCAATTTGCTTTAGTTCAGGAATAAAATAACCGAAATTACATCGATTAGCTATTAAATGAAAAGTAGTGTAACTTTCTTCATCATCAAACCTATATAGACTAAATTTCCCTTTTTTTTGAGGCCCAAAAGACAAATCAATATCATCAACTCGCTCTAAATCTAATTCAAATTGCTGATTCATTCCCCAAGCCAATCGATAATTAGCAACGTGACTTGAAACACCTAACAAGAAAAAGTCAAAATCATATTCTAGCTCAAGTACTAACTTACTCATCTAAAATTTTAAATTGTTTACAAAACTCCTCCGCGGCTTTTTGTTCTGCCTTTTTCTTAGATTGCTCTTTTCCTCTTGCAACCTCTTTGCCATCTAACTTCACGCAGGCTTCAAAAACTTTTTCTCGACCTTCTCCTTTTTCACTAAGAATTTCAAAAATTAAATCTCTTTTTTCTTTTTGCGCCCACTCTATTATTCTGGACTTAAAATTAGTTTCTTCTTTCTCAAGTTTTTCTAATAAAATATATGGATGAATAACTCGCTCTAATATAAACTTCTCAGCTGCTTTGGTCCCTTTATCCAGATAAATAGCCCCTATTAAAGCCTCAAAAGCATTCCCATAAATAGAATCAGTCTTACTTTTTTTATCCAATCGAGCAATAACTATATGATCTAATCCAATTTTTTTCGCCAAATCATTTAATGAATGACGACTTACAATTTTTGACCGCATTTTAGTTAAAAAGCCTTCATCCTCATTTGGATAAACCTTAAAAAGGTAGTCTGCAACAACAGCTCCTAACACAGCATCTCCTAGAAATTCAAGACGCTCATTACTTTTCTTGTAGGAAGAGGTGTGATCATGTACTGCAGACTTATGAACCAATGCTCTTTCAAACAAAAAAACATCGTTGGGATAAAATCCAACGATGTTTTTAATTTTTTTTGCAAGATCGTTTTTGTTTGTAAAAAAGGACCCTAGTATGGTTTTGAAATTCAAAACTAGCCTCTATACTTTTTTAAAACGATCGAGGCATTATGACCTCCAAATCCAAATGTATTTGTCATTGCAACTTCCACTGTTCGTTCTTGACCATTATTCAAAGTAAGGTTTAACTTACTGTCAATATTTTCGTCCGAAGTAGAGTGGTTAATTGTTGGAGGAATAAAATCTTCCTCAACGGCTTTAATCGTTGCAATAGCTTCAATTGCACCAGCTGCTCCAAGTAAATGCCCAGTCATGGACTTCGTTGAACTAATATTCAAATCGTAGGCCTTTTCTCCAAAAAGCTTTTGAATAGCAGTTAATTCAGCCACATCTCCTAGGGGAGTTGAAGTTCCATGTACATTGATGTAATCCACATCATTTACAGTTAACTCCGCATCTTCTAACGCATTTTTCATAACATTCCTAGCCCCAAGACCTTCAGGGTGAGGAGCAGTCATATGGTGAGCATCTGCAGACAGACCACCACCAACTATTTCAGCGTAAATTTTGGCACCTCTAGCTTTTGCATGCTCATATTCTTCTAAAATGATAGCACCGGCTCCTTCTCCCAAAACAAAGCCATCTCTTGTTGCATCAAACGGTCGAGAAGCAGTTGCAGGGTTATCGTTATTAGTAGAAAGTGCATGACACGCATTGAATCCCCCTATACCTGTTTCATTCACAGCCGCTTCAGAACCACCACTTACAATAACATCCGCTTTTCCTAATCTTATGTAAGTAAACGCGTCTATTAGTGCATTGCTGGACGATGCACAGGCAGAAACCGTAGTATAATTAGGCCCTCTAAATCCATGTTTAATTGAAATATTACCAGGAGCAATATCAGCAATCATTTTCGGAATAAAGAATGGATTAAATTTAGGGCCTGTTTGATTCTCTCTCGCTTTCAATAGCGCTTGAGCTTCATCTTGAAAGGTTTCTAAACCACCTATACCAGACCCCCAAATCACACCTACTCTATCGGGATCAAAATTACCTTCAACCAAACCAGCATCATCAATAGCCTCATCAGTAACCACCATAGCATACTGACTAAACTTATCCATTCTTCTTGCTTCTTTTCTGTGAATGAATTCATTCACATCAAAGCTTTTTAATTCGCAAGCAAATTGGGTTTTGTGATGTGTTGGATCAAAATAGGTAATTCTTGCCGCACCGCTAACCCCTTTTTTTAGGGACTCCCAATACTCTGGAAGTGTATTCCCTATAGGAGTAAGTGCACCAAGTCCAGTGACAACAACTCTCTTTAACTCCATAAATAGGTTAAATAAGGTTAAGGATTACTTTGCGTTCTCTTCGATGTATCCAATCGCTTCCTTTACAGTCCCGATTTTTTCTGCTTGATCATCTGGAATAGCAATATTAAATTCTTTCTCAAATTCCATGATAAGCTCAACAGTGTCTAAAGAGTCAGCTCCTAGGTCATTTGTAAAACTTGCCTCTGGTGCAACTTCACTTTCATCAACACCTAACTTATCAACGATAATTGCTTTTACTCTTGATTCGATATCAGACATTTTTTTAAATTTTAAAGTTATAAGCTGCAAAGAAAAACATTTCTTGATAATTATTCAAAAAATAAATGAAATGGATTATTAACAATTTCGTGAAAACTAATTTAAACAGGACTTTGCACATTAATATTACCTTTGTTTTAAATAGATCTTAAAGCACAATGATAAATTTGGCCATTTTTGCCTCCGGAGGAGGTTCCAACGGAGAAAAAATTCATGACTATTTCAAAAACAATAGACATATCAAGGTTAATTGTATAGTTGTTAACCAACCCAACGCTGGAATTATTAAAAAAGCTAAGGATTGGAACTGTGCGGTTATTTTAATTGAAAAACAAGAATTTTACAGTTCAAACGCTATCTCAACTCAATTGAAAGAACGTGGTGTAGACTTCATTATATTAGCAGGGTTCTTGTGGTTAATCCCTCAGCATCTCTTGAATGCCTTTCCTCAAAAAATCCTTAACATCCATCCTGCCTTACTCCCTAATTATGGAGGTAAAGGCATGTATGGTATGAATGTTCATAAAGCTGTTTTCGAGGCTAAAGAAAAGGAATCAGGAATTACCATTCACACAATTGATGAAGAATATGATAAAGGCCAAATACTTTTTCAAAAGAGCGTAAACATCAAAAATTGTAGCTCTCCGGAAGAAATTGCTGCAAAGGTTCTGGTTGTTGAACATGAAAATTATGCTCGAATTATTGAGGAATACATAAACCAATGAATATCGTTACAATCTATACTGATGGTGCTGCTAAAGGAAATCCAGGCAATGGAGGATATGGAGTTGTTTTATTAGCGGGTAAACACATAAAAAAATTGGCACAAGGATTTCAACTAACAACCAATAATCGAATGGAATTAATGGCCGTTATTATTGGATTAGAGGCTCTGAAAAAAAGATGTGAAGTCACAATTTACTCCGATTCAAAATATGTAGTAGATGCTGTTGAAAAAAGGTGGGTATTTGGGTGGCAAAAGAAGGGATTTAAAGACAAAAAAAATCCTGATTTATGGAAAAGATTTTTATCCGTGTACAAAAACCATGACGTTAAATTTATTTGGGTAAAAGGCCACTCAGGAAATAAATACAATGAAATTTGCGACCAACTTGCCGTTAAGGCTGCTGAAAGTAAAAATTTAATTATTGATAATGGTTACCAACCTTAATTAAATGCTAAATTGTCAATTAAACGCACTCCTTCGTATAATCCGGCAATAAAGACTCTTTTTTCACCACCAAACTGATGCACCTCTAAATATTCCAGCTCAAAGCCGTGATCAATTAATAGTTGCTCCAAATCTTCTCTTTTTTCATGACCATAGCGTTTCAACACATCAAACAGAAAACCTGCCTTCAATCTTCCCGAAATTGTTAATCTTGAATTCCTACTACTCATTGCAAGCCCGTTGGATTCTCTAATAATTGGCGCTTTCACAATTTGAACTGGTAAGTTTAATTGGCTAACCATTTTTTGCACAACCATAATTTGCTGAAAATCTTTTTCACCGAAAAAAGCATAATCGGGTTTAACCACAGAAAACAAACGATAAACCACTTCCACAACACCTTCAAAATGGTTGGGTCTGAATTTACCTTCCATAACGGTATCCAAATCTTCTAAATCAACTGATTTTGGAACAATTGACTCCATCTCCTCTTTAGTTGGGATAAATACCGCATTACATCCGTGCTGATGAAGGAGAGTAATATCTTTTGCCTCATCTCTAGGGTATGAATCAAAATCACTGGGATCGTTAAATTGAGAAGGATTAACATAGATACTTGAAATAGTGATGTCTGTCTTTTCTTTGGATAAATCAACAAGTGACATATGACCTTTATGCAAAAACCCCATAGTGGGCACAAACCCAATTGATTGACCTGCTCGCTTTACCTCCTGAATATACAGAGTCAATTCCTTTAAGGTTCTTAGTTCAATTAACATAAGAAGCAAAATTACAAAAGAATTAACTTCCCTCCTTCTGACACCCTATTTAATTACCTTGTTTTATTGATAATCTCGCATACTTTGAGTATATTTGTCTTCTTTATTTTTCGGTAAATCTTACCCCTAAATAAAAGAATCAACAAAAGTCGAATGAAGAAAAGAGTATTGTTTATTAATCAGGAGATGTTACCCTACATCGAAGAATCTGAGATTGCAAAAATAGGAAGAAATCTTCCGCAAGGAATTCAACAAAAAGGAAAAGAAATACGAACCTTTATGCCCCGATTCGGGTGCATAAACGAACGTAGAAATCAACTGCATGAGGTTATCCGTTTAAGCGGAATGAATCTAATCATTGATGACAACGATCATCCCTTAATTATAAAAGTAGCGTCAATTCAAGCTGCTAGAATGCAAGTGTATTTTATAGATAATGAAGAGTATTTCCAAAGAAAATTTGGCTTAAAAGATAAAGCTGGAAATTTCTTTGAAGATAATGATGAACGCGCTATTTTCTACTGTAGAGGTGTTTTAGAAACTGTGAAAAAACTTGGATGGGCACCAGACGTTATTCATTGCCACGGCTGGATGAATGCATTTGTTCCTCTTTACATTAAGAAAGTATTTAATGAGGATCCTATTTTTGCTCATTCAAAAGTCATTTTTTCTGTTTACAACACTGGATTCGAAGGAGAATTAAATAAGAATTTTGGAAACAAAGCCATTTTAGATGGAGTAGATCTTCAAGATGTAGCAGATCTGGAGAAGCCTACAGCCCATGAGGTATACAAACATGCTGTAAAATGGTCAGACGGAGTCATTTTAGGAAGCGAAAATATTGATTCATCATTGGTTGACTTTATCAACGAATCGAACAAGCCTACTTTAGAGTTTCAAAAAGAGGAGACGTATGTAGAAGAATACAATAATTTTTATGATTCTGTGTTAGCTCTAGAAGAAGCTAAATAAGATTTAATTATGAAAATTGTAGAAACTTTGATTATTGGGCTGTGTGTAAACATGGCCCTTTTATCTTGCACAAAAGACGAAGATAGTATTGGTTCAAAATTAATTGACAACCCAAACAGTATTGGTGCAGAAGTTATTGATTTTCACGAAATAATCACCTTCAATGCTGTTGAAGACTCTATTCAAACTTCAGAGCGAACAAACCCCGTAATCGGAAGTCTTAATACAGAACAAACAGGGATAACTTCGGGTAGTGCCTATATCACTCTTTTACCCGACACTCTAGACCAAACCTTTCCCTCCTCTAATTTTACAATTGAATCTTTCACACTTAACCTCCATATTGTAGAGTATTATGGTGACAATCAAACTCAAGAATTTGAAGTATATAAAGTAAATTCCTCCGTAAATAGCGATACAACTTATTACCATTTTAACAATCTCCAACTTGGAGATTATTTGGGCGCATTTACACTAGAAAATATTGATTCTGGTATTTATTCTTTTCCGCTAGATCTAAACGCGGGAGAATTGTTAATGAGTCCATCATTAAAAGACTACGAAACAAATGATGATTTTGTGAATTTCTTTCCTGGTATTTGTATTCTTTCTAAATCTAATCCTGCCTTAAATACTGGAACTGTTTATAAATTAAACCGAACAGGTGTTTCATTGGAACTGAATTACACGACTGAAGATCCAACTGATGACTTTGATAAAACCATTGTGTATCAAATTGAAAAAGACAATTATCTTTTTACTGAATTTAATCATGATATTTCTGGTTCTGCACTTGAAGCGAATCTTTCTGATACAGCACTCGATATGGAATTGTTTTATGTACAAGGAATGGGAAGTTGTTTAGGGAAATTTACTTTCCCAACAGTTCAAAACTGGTTTACAAATGATTCCAGCAATTTTATTATTAATAAGTTTCAAGTTGATTTTTTTGCAGAAGAAAACCCTGTTTTCAATCTTCCAGAGGAACTGATTTTGACCTATACGAACGCCGATGGAGTGCGATCCTTCAAATCAGGATTCATTAATTCTGAGAATCAATCCTATACTTTTACGCTCTCTCCAAATAATATGAATCAGCTTCTTGAAAACAAGCTATTTCAATCCGCCAATTTCTCAATAGAACATCCTCAATCGGGAAGTGGCGGAGAGTTGGTATCCTTAAATGGACCAACTTCAATTAAGCCTCCTGTATTAACGATTTCATACACAAAGTATTAATTTGATCCTAAAAAAAAGCCCAGTTATTTTAACTGGGCTTCAAATCTATTTTTTACTGTTTCGCACATTATATTGCAGCAGCATATAATTCTGCAACTTTGTCCCAGTTTACCACATTAAAAAATGCGTTAATATAATCCGGACGTCTATTTTGATAATTCAAATAATACGCGTGCTCCCAAACATCTAATCCTAAAATAGGTTGACCTTTTACCTCTGCAATATCCATTAGCGGATTATCTTGATTTGGCGTAGAGGTCACTTGAAGTTTTCCATCAACTACAATCAACCAAGCCCATCCAGATCCAAACTGAGTGGCAGCTGCATTTGAGAAAGCATCCTTAAACGCTTCAAAAGAACCAAAAGAAGCATCAATCGCAGATGCTAAATCACCAGATGGGTTTCCACCTGCATTAGGCGCCATAACCTCCCAAAATAAGCAGTGATTGTAAAAACCACCTCCATTATTCCGAACACCAGCACCTGCTGAACCAGCGCTTGCCAAAATAGCCTCAATTGACTGTCCTTCTAGATCTGTTCCAGAAATAGCTCCATTTAATTTCGTTGTATAACCAGCATGGTGTTTTCCATGGTGGATTTCCATTGTTTTTGAATCAATGTGGGGTTCCAATGCATCTGATGCATATGGTAATGATGGTAATTCGAATGCCATATTTATGTTATTTAGTTAATTGAAATTAGTTTCGATTTCAAATATAATGATAGAATTCACTCTTCTGAAATTTTTGAACTTTATGTTTTCAATTTTTCACGTGTGATCATTATTTAATCAATGCAATATGATCCAACAACAGAAGACAAATAATATTACTTAATCCACCCCTACCCACCATATATTTGGACTTTTCTTTTTTGCGATACATGTACTCATTTCGCTTATCAAGTTCTAAACGTAGTTTTGAAACAACGATTTGTCGCTCCTTTAACTTTAATTGAACATAACCAAGCAATTGCTCACGAGAGAGACTCTGAAGAAAAACAGGAAAGTCATCGATGTTCAAATCTTTTAACTCAAATTCTCCTCTACTGTAAAGATCTACCATATCCCAATCATATTTCCCTTGAATAAAGGGGGAAGATTGGAATATTAACATTTCCTCATAATTTTCTAAAGAGCTGATTTTCAACTTATCAATAATCTTATTTAATTGATTCATTTTCAATTTTCCTTTTGAACCAATCGGTAAATAGGTAGACATTAACTTAGCTCCTGCATTGACAATAAAGGCTTCATCATAATACTTTTTAAAGGAAACTGTTTGAAGCGCGGGTTGAGCTATAATTAAATCATTTCCTGTAAGCTTCGCAAATTTCTTCCAGCTTTCTCTTCCTCGGGCGGAACTAGCTGATCGTTGATAGAAAATTGGCTGTATACTTATTCCCTTTTTTTTAGCCTTCAAGAATTCTTTCTCAATTGATTTTAATTCTACCTCCCCATTGCCAATAAAAACAATTATTCTCTTTGTTACATTGTCCTCGCTCCATTTAATCTTTTTAACACAAGCACTTAATGCTTTCTGCGGATAAGTTTCGCAACTATTAATAATAACTTGAAGCTTTACAAGTGAATAACCTATTTCATTAACAGGAGAACCCAAAGGATGAATAACTTTTACATAATTATTTTCTTGATGAAATGATTTTCGTCCATATCCAATAAGTCCAAATTCAATTTGAACACTGTCCTTTTCCTGTATTTGATTCATTGAGGACCAAATCGTTTTTTGAAGTTCAGTAACCATACCATTCGTACTGCCACTAAAATCAGCACAAAACACCACCTCAATACGTTTTGCGAAAAGAGATGTAGAACTAAATAAAATCAACAAAAAAATAAACCGGATAAAATTCAATGGACTATTTAAACAAAATATATTAACAAACTATAAAATTGATTAGCTAAAAAAAAACCTCATCAATGATGAGGTCCTTCTTACATAAGATTGTTTTAGTTTTCCTAATAAAGCTCATCCCAGATGGCTGTTCTATACCATTTTATTTCCTCCCTATTATATTTATTATCGGAATCAATTAAAAGATTCAAAAGGTGAGGCAGATGCTCATCAGGCGCTTCATACTCCTCTAAATCTTCCTCTGGAATCTCCAATTCAATATCAAAATCTAAAGACTCGTCTTCCTCCAACTTCTCCTTAATAATTCGTAGAGTTTTTACCACTAACGGATCTTCTAATTGCAATGCAATATCTCTAACTGCCATTAACTGATCACCTATGGACTCAATTGATCCATCATTTTCTACTTCCGAAACTATTTTCTTTAATAGGTCTTTTGCCTTGGAATTATTCATCTAATAAAATTTAATTCAAATTTACTACATTACACGAAGAAATAAGCCTAATCATCCTGTTTTTTTAACCCTTCTTGTTTTACAAATAATTCACCTTAATCAATTTAAACCTTCCGCTCTGCAGGTAATAAAACATAAAATCAAACACGAACAAAACAAAATGAGCTCGATACGATTTTGTTTTAATAGTTCCGATGAAGCTTTGCAATATACTTACCTACAACATCAAATTCTATATTAACAACATCATCCTCCCTTAAATTCTTAAAGGTTGTATAATTGTAGGTGTACGGAATAATACAAACAGAAAAAACACCCTTACCTGAATCAACTACAGTCAAGCTAGTTCCATTTACCGTTACACTGCCTTTTTCCACCGTAATATTATTTAAAGACGGATTGTATTCAATGGTATATTTCCAGCTGCCATCCAGCTCTTCTATCTCTTTGACTTTACCTATCTGATCTACGTGACCTTGAACAATATGGCCATCCAATCGATCTCCCAAACGCATGCATCGTTCCAAATTCACTTCATCACCTTCAGACAAAAAGTTCAAGTTAGTTTTTTGTAAAGTTTCTTCAATAGCTGTTACCACATAACTTCCTCCCTGAATATCAACAACAGTTAAACAAACTCCATTGTGCGCAAGACTTTGATCAATTTTAAGTTCATTTGTAAATTCACATTCTACTGTAAAATGAAGGTTTTCTCCTTCTTTCTGAATCCGATTTATTATACCTAAACCTTCAATTATCCCTGTAAACATGCATTAATAATTTGTATCTAACGAGAATCAAAAATATAAAACCTTTTAGATTAATCCTATGACAATAAAACAAGACCAATGAACTCGTTAACACAAATTATATGAAAATGCATTCTAATAAATGGAATAAAAACGATTTAGCATCGTACAATGGGTAAATAAAAAAGGGTGCATTTCCAGCACCCTTCATCTTTCTAATTAAATCTTAATTATATTTTTTTGATAATTTGACCAAACTTTGCATCAAAATTCACGAAATAATCACCTTTTGCAAGACCAGACATATCAACCTTAGACCCATAACCCTTTCTTACAATTAACCCTTTTGTATTAAAAATTTCATACATGGTTGCTGTTTCTTTCCCTGAGTCATCTTTAAAAAAGAGATTTTCAGCAATTCTCATTGGATTATCATTTCCAATAAAAACTTCTTTTACGGAAGAACGAATAAGACGCTTTTCTTGGGAATATCTTGGTTTGCGCGTGAAATCTACCTGCTTAATCCGGTAAGTATTCTTTCCAGAATGCGGTTTAAGCTGAAGAGAGTACTCATTTTTGTCAGAATTTCCTTTTCCTTTCACTGTAGCTACTTTCACCCATTTATTCCATCTTTTTTGTTCGATGATAAAAGGTAATTCACCAGATTCATTCGAGGTAGAAAACGCAAATTGTCCATCAGGGGTGATATTCATACTTGTTATTACATACGTACTCGTTGGTTTAATTACATCAGGATTGAGTACTGTAGGATTACATTCATCTTTATATTCAATCTTAACTTCAACTGGAGCACCTCTCTTTAATTGATAACTAGAAAAATCAATTTCAAAGGCACTTGAATTGATTTCATCAATAGATTGCTGACCATTAATTGTCACATTAACAACACAAAAACCTACTCCTGAACTAGAGAAAGGATTTTGAACATAAATGTTCGCCCCTTGATAAGTCCCTTCCAATACCATTTCTTGCTGAGCATAACTTGCAGTTATACAAGATATTCCAAGAACAAGTGTACCTAATAACTTTTTCATACCTATAATATTCTGGCCCGAATTTTAGCTTTTTTAGTGCAAGGATACAATAATAAAACAATCTGCATGAAAATCAAAAATATCGAGCGATTATTAGAAAATAATTAGAAAGATCAGGTCAAATAAAATGCCAAAACTTTTAAATCAGCACCTTACTTTATTTAAAAGAATGATAATCAATCGATTATAATGTACTAGACTCGGTTATTTAAACTAATTTCTTTTGAAAAGAACTGGTCATCGACTCTTCTTATTGTATGAATGTTAAATTAATAAATGAATTGAATAAATATACTACAAACCCAAACTAGCCCTATGAAACGCAAAAGAAAGGTATTAACGTTAATTTTTTGAGTCTTTTTTAACCCGAGTATCAAAAGAAAATAAAAAGGGAATAACAACGAAAAAAGATACGTCCAAGCATCAAAAGAAAATGGAGCGGATTGATTCCATTTACTATTCAATACATAAAGGGGTTTAACCGAATTGGAAAATGAAGAAATCGATATAAAATCAATAAAGAAAAGAGAAGACAAACTTCCAATAATGCACATTATCATCAGCAATCCTATCCATATAAAACTTGTGTAAACGATACCTCGAGCGTACTCATTTTTGGAAATAGAATTTTCTCTTTCTCTGTTTATATTAGTAAAAGACGAGCCATCAGGTTCAATGAAATTAAAACTACTCTTCATGGATGCATAGTCTTTTTCTGTCCGAGCTTTTGTTACTGTAAACCATAGGAAAAGGTAAAGTGGAATAGTTACCAAAAAGAAAAAAGAAAACACAAGAAAAAAAATTCTTATCACCATTCGATTTATGCTCAAATAAGAACTTAATCCTGAGCAAACTCCACCAAAAACTCTATGACGAGGGTTTCTAAATAATTTTCTTCTTCCATTACCCATTTTTTTAAAAGTATTTAAATTAAAAACGAATACGATGATCCTTAAAGTGTTTTAACTTTTTTTAATCCTAATTTTGCACCCATGAAGATTAGACTTCCTGCGGAATGGGAACAACAAGACGGTGTGGTAATGGCTTGGCCTATTTGTACAACAGACTGGAATGAAAACTTAATCGCTGTTCAAGAAACGTATGTCCAAATAATAAGCCAAATAGCAGACCACCAACTTGTACTTTTAATTGCTCCTACAAACGAACCCACACAATTCTTTAGTCCTAAACTTCAGAAAAACATTAGAATAATTCATGTGCCTTACAACGACACATGGACAAGAGATTATATTGGCCTATCAATAGAAAAAGAAAGTCAAATTCACCTTCTTAACTTTGAATTTAATGCCTGGGGAGAGAAATTTGACTTTTGTAGAGATAATCGTGTAAACGAACTATTTGAAAAAAATAACTTATTTAAGCACACTACGATAGCCATTCCTTTTATTCTTGAAGGCGGATCAATAGAATGTAATGGCGATGGCGTATTAATTACTACCTCAGAGTGTTTACTTCATCCCAATAGAAACCCTTCATATTCTAAATTAGAGATTGAAGCGTTACTAAAATCAACTTTTGGTGTTCATAGTATAATATGGTTAAATTCCGGAGAGATTAAAGGAGATGATACAAATTCACATATTGACACACTAGTTCGTTTTTGTGATAAAAAAACACTGGTATATGCAAAAGACGAATCTACAGAGTTAATCGAGATGGAAAATGAATTAAAGAAGCATTTTAGGAACAAAGCATTTAATCTTATTCCAATTTATCAACCTCAATGTAAAACCTTTAAAAAAAGAAATTTACCGGCCTCCTATGTAAACTTTCTTATCACAAACAAAAAAGTACTTGTTCCCATTTACAATGACAAAAATGATCAACTTGCCATTTCCACACTTCAGCGTCTTTTTACAAACAGAAAAGTTGTTGGAATTAACTGCAATGAATTAATTAAACAAAACGGTTCTCTTCACTGTATTACCATGCACCTTCACAAAGGCATTTTAAAGCAATTCCCTCATGAGCAAAAAAATTAACATAGGAACAATTCAATTAGCGTGTTCAAAAAATACAAATACCAACCAAACGAAAATAAAGGAAGCAATTATAAAGGCAGCAAAAGAAGGGGCTAACCTTATCGTTTTGCAGGAACTTCATGACTCCCTATATTTTTGCCAAACAGCGCATGTTGATCAATTTGATTTGGCTACAGAAATCCCTGGACCCACCACCGAATTTTATGCTAATCTTGCGAAAAGACACAACCTTGTTTTAGTCACTTCTCTTTTTGAAAAGAGAACATCGGGGGTATATCACAATACGGCAATAGTATTTGAAAACGACGGCTCTATCGCTGGAAAATACAGAAAAATGCATATTCCAGATGATCCAGGATATTATGAAAAATTTTATTTCACACCAGGAGACCTTGGATTTAATCCAATAGAAACCTCATTGGGTAAACTTGGTGTAATGATATGCTGGGACCAATGGTATCCAGAGGCTGCAAGAATTATGACATTAAAGGGTGCCGAACTGTTAATTTACCCAACAGCAATTGGTTTTGACGAACACGATTCTGTGCTTGACCAACAACATCAATTAAGTGCTTGGAAAACAATTCAACAAGCACACGCTATAGCAAATGGTGTTCCTGTTGTATGCGTGAACAGAACAGGGATAGAAATTGCCCCAGACAACTCAAACAAAATTATTTTTTGGGGAAATAGTTTTATATGCGGACCTCAAGGAGAGCTACTTTTCGAAGCTCCAAAAAATGATGAATCAATTCAAGTTACACCAATTAATACTCAACGATCAGAAACGATAAGAAGATGGTGGCCATTCCTTAGAGATCGCAGAATTGAAGCATATAGTGAATTGAATAAACGGTTTATCGAGTAGTAATTTTCCATAAAAAAAAACGCCCAAAAAATATTGGGCGTTTATCTTAATTATTTTAAAGATCATCTGGGCTTGGCGCCGCTGCAACCTTCTTCTTTGGAGGTTTGATTGACTTTGGAAAAAACACATTCACAATTCTATTATCAATGGTTACTCTCGATTTTGACATACCATTCGATATCAATGCTTTTTCATCAGGATATTTCCACTTCGCATTAAATATTTGAAAAGTACCATCCTCGTTCTTTAGAAACATCTGAGTAATCATACCCTTTTCAACCTTAACTTTTGCATAACTACACTGAGTTTCCTCAGGATTACTCGTTCTAATTGTAAGTACAACATCAAAATGCCAACCATCTTCAACTTCAAAGGCGCCTCTTTGTTCAAATTTTCTGTTATAACCATCATAACAACTTCCTGATCCACCAGCAAAAGAACCAACAGACAATAACAATACAAATGTTCCCAACAATACTTTTTTCATATTTACTCTTTTTTATTTTTCTAGCCTTAAGCAAAAGGCTTGCCAAAATCATACAACTCGAAGACTATCAAAATTAACAAATAATCGTTAATATTTTCCATTTTTTCAATTTGTACACCATTACACAAAATTTACTTTATCAAAACACCTTGTCATCCCATCTTAAAATTTAGTTTGGTTACTAAATTCTTAACGCATGTTAGTTAAAACTTATGGTGGGTCAGTACAAGGTGTTGACGCCACATTAATTACCATTGAAGTTTCTGTCTCAAAAGGAAGTAAATTCTTTTTGGTAGGACTACCAGATAAAGCTGTTCAGGAAGCGAGTATTCGAATAGATACAGCACTGAAGAACACTAATTTACATAGCCCGCAAAAGAAAACCGTGATTAACATGGCACCTGCAGATCTAAAAAAAGAAGGAGCTGCTTACGATCTTCCAATAGCCATAGGGATTCTAGGCGCTACTGAACAGATCAAAAAAGAAAAATTGAATGATTTCTTAATTATGGGTGAGTTATCATTGGATGGAAACCTTCAACCCATAAAAGGAGCTTTACCAATGGCTATACTAGCGAGAGAACTTGGATTTAAAGGTATTTTATTACCTGAACAAAATGCAAAAGAAGCAGCCATTGTGAATGACCTCGATGTATATGGTTTCAAAGACATTCTACAAGTTGTCCACTTTTTTAATGAAACAGAAACCTTTAGTCCGATTGAAATTGATACACGAAAAATCTTTTTTGACAATCTCCGCTATCCCGATCATGACTTTGAGGATGTTAAAGGACAGGAAAATATTAAACGAGCAATGGAGATTGCTGCTGCAGGAGGACACAACCTTATATTAATTGGACCTCCCGGCGCCGGTAAAACAATGTTGGCAAAAAGATTTTCTTCCATATTACCTCCAATGACCCTTTATGAAGCATTGGAAACTACCAAAATTCACTCGGTAGCCGGAAAAGTTGAGGGGAGCGAGGGATTAGTATCACAAAGACCTTTTAGAAATCCGCATCATACCATTTCAAGTGTTGCCCTAATTGGAGGTGGAACAAACCCTCAACCCGGAGAAGTATCCATGGCACATAACGGTGTGTTATTTTTAGATGAACTACCTGAATTTCAACGAAGTGCTTTAGAAGTCTTGCGACAACCTTTAGAGGATCGAAAAGTGACCATTTCACGAGCTAAATTTACAGTAGACTACCCATCTAGCCTCATGCTTATTGCAAGTATGAACCCATGTCCATGTGGTTACTATAATCATCCAGAAAAGGAATGCATCTGCCCCGGAGGAGCCGTTCAAAAATATTTAAATAAAATTTCAGGCCCATTGTTAGATCGAATCGATTTACATGTTGAAGTAACACCCGTATCATTTGAAGAACTCTCCGATGCTAAACCCTCTGAAAAAAGCACAAACATAAGAGCGCGCGTAATAAAAGCGCGTGGTATACAAACAAAAAGATTCTCATCATCAAATAAAATTCATTCAAATGCACAAATGAACGCACAGCATTTAAAAAATTCATGCCAATTAAATAATGAGTGTAAGTCGCTTATTAAACAGGCTATGAACAAACTGGATTTATCCGCAAGAGCTTACAATCGAATTTTGAAAGTTGCGCGTACCATTGCTGATTTAGACCAGCAAGAAAATATCCAGCCAAATCATATTGCAGAAGCTATTCAATATCGAAGTTTAGATCGAGATAGTTGGGCAGGATAACATATAATTTGATTACGAGTTGTAAAAATGTAACTTTGCGCGCAAAAAATTAGATATGCTTTTAAGATGGTTAATTTCCAATGGGACAATAAAAGACGATGCATTATCAGGGTTAACTGTTGCACTAGCTCTTGTTCCTGAAGCGATAGCTTTCGCATTTATTGCAAAAATTGACCCTATGGTTGGACTTTATGGTGCATTCATGGTAGGTTTAGTTACTGCAGTTTTTGGAGGGAGGCCTGGTATGATTTCAGGTGCAACAGGCGCATTAGCAGTTGTTATGGTAAACCTTATAGCTGAAGCTCCTAATCACGCCCCTGAAGGAATGGAAAACCCTGGTTTACAATACTTATTTGCTACTTTAATCCTTATGGGAATTATTCAAATATCCTTTGGGGCGCTGAAACTTGGTAAATTAGTGCGTTTGATTCCTCACCCTGTTATGATGGGTTTTGTAAATGGATTAGCCATCGTTATTTGTTTAGCCCAATTTGGTATGTTTAAAACGGCTGATGGTAATTGGTTGGAACAAGCAAAAATGATTCCAATGGTCGCTTTAATAGGACTAACAATGCTCATCATGTGGTTACTACCTAAAATAACCAAAGCTGTACCAGCAGGATTGGTGGCGATTGTTGTAGTAACTTGCGCAGTTTACTTTGGCGGTATAGATACTGATACTGTTTTGTCCTTTTTGCAATCAGAAAACCCCGATGCCACGCTTAATGGAGGACTCCCTAAATTTTCTATCCCTTTTTCTGGACATTTCAATCACTTATTTACACTTGAAACATTGTGGTTTATCGGTCCATATGCCCTTATTTTAGCTGCAGTAGGCCTTATTGAGTCCCTTATGACCCTTCAACTTGTTGATGAAATAACGGAAACAAAAGGTTCAGGAAATAAAGAAAGTTTTGGCCAAGGTTTGGCAAATATTGTTAATGGTTTTTTTGGAGGAATGGGAGGTTGTGCAATGATTGGACAAGCAATGATCAATGTCTCATCAGGAGGAAGAGGAAGATTATCTGGCATCATCGCTTCCCTCGGTTTACTTTCATTCATTCTATGGCTATCCGATTTAATTGAAATCATACCCATTGCAGCGTTAGTAGGTGTCATGTTCATGGTGGTCATCGGAACGTTTGCTTGGAAAAGTTTTAAAACAATTTTTGTTGTTCCTAAAACAGATGCATTTGTCATTATTTTGGTGACAGCAGTTACTGTTTGGCAAAATTTAGCCGTGGCAGTTATTAGTGGTATAATTGTTTCTGCACTGATGTTTGCATGGGAAAACGCAAAAAGGATTAGAGCAAGAAAATCAGTAAAAGAAGATGGTACAAAAGTGTATGAGATTTGGGGCCCGCTATTTTTTGGATCAATAACAGCATTCAGTGAAAAGTTTGATATTCACAATGATCCTGAAAAAATTGAAATTGACTTTATGGAATCAAAAGTATCCGATCATTCAGGAATAGAAGCATTAGAGGCTATCGTTAAGAAGTATAAAGCAGCTGAGAAATCTATTACACTAACGCATTTGAGCCAGGATTGTAAAGATATTCTATTAAAAGCCAATCCAACTTTTTCAAATGTGATTGAAAATAATGTGGATGACCCTCGATATTTCGTTGTATCAGATGTAAACGCGAATGACGCGTAATCTGTATTAATATAACCACTTTATTATACAAATCTTATACCCAATTGGACCACCATCAAACAAAAAAACACTAGTTCTAGTTTCCACCTTCCCTTTAAGGAAGATTCCAATTTGAAATACTCAATAGAAAAAATTGCACAAGGAAGGAGAGCCAGCCATTGCACCATGTAAAGGAGACTAAATGCACGTTGAAAAAACAATAGAGAGAGTAGCAAGCAAACGAATGTCCATATCCAAATCCGATAATTAACACGAACTCTAACACTTCTTTTTTCAATTACCTTGAAAATTCTTAAAAAAATCATACATACAAACAAAGACAAAACCATCCATTTAATCATTTCGATATTCCAGTTGAAATCAAATACTGGAAGAGATATTGAAAGATGAAAAAATTCATTGATTGGTCCTTCCTCAAACACAAAATGATAGCAATATTTTATCAAAAACACCCAAAAAACACCTAAAACCGGAGCTAAAAAATCCCTCCAGGTGAAGGATACTACCAACGCTAACCCAATTAAAAACATTATTCCAACAACCAGAAAACCAGGAGAGATAAACATCACTAAACCCAATAATAACCCAATCTCAAATTCACGAAGAAGATTTTTGGGTGTATTGTGCAGGGAAATCAACCGAATATTAACAATTAAAATGAGACAGAGCCCCATTAATTCTCTGTAAAAAAGGTGAGGATCTTTCAATCCGAACATGAAACTTAAAAATACGGCACCGGCAATCCCATCCCCTAAACCAACGAACTTGAATTTTTGAGTATACCCATTCAAGAGCAAAACAATACAGAGCACAGATCCCCACGAAAGAACCATCTTGGAAACTGGAACGTCTGATTCGTTAAAGACCTCACCTATATTGAGAAGGAAATTACCAAAAAATAAAACCGATGTTACCAGAATTGTAGAAATAGAATTCGTATTTCTTAAAGCAGACACGATCATAAAGTAAAATTAGCACATTATTAGATGATATTAATTATCAAACACAAATTCGTTTAATTATAATATAACTCGTATATTTGTAAAAATTTTTCGTCATGAATATTAATGGATTAGTAGAATTTCTACAAGACTTCTTTTACAAAACATTTGAAGTTCTTCCGATGTTAGGATGGTTTGTTAACTACCTATTTTTAATCATCATGTTTACCTTGTTTATTTACTGGTTAACAGTATTGGCGAAAACTCCTAAAACAGAACGATAAACATCCAAATAATATTTATTCAAAAAAACCGAAGTGTATACACTTCGGTTTTTTTTGATTTTAACCATCGAAAAAAGGCTTTATTTAAATTTAGTAGTAGTTGATTATCTCGCTGCCTTTAGCAACAACAATATATACACACAAAAAAAGCCACAAACGTGGCTTTACATCTTTTATAAAAACAATTTAGTTTCCGAAAGTTGGTTTTTCTTGACAATCAGTAACCGTATTTACATCCATGTCTATGATTTGATCCTCCTTCCAAAAACCATTGTAAGTGGCACTATTTTCCCATTTAAAAACTCCAGAACCTTCTCGCTTACCTTCCTTCCATTGACCGGTATAACTTCCTTTATTTTTCCAAACATACACGCCAGTTCCATCACGTTTATTGTCGTGGAAATCTCCATTATAACGATCTCCATTTGCAAACTCATATTTACCTGAACCGTGCATTTTGCCGTCCTTCCATTGACCTTCATATTTATCTCCATTGGCAAATTGATATGTTCCTTTACCATTGTGACAATTTCCTTTAACACATTGAGCGTTAGAATCTAAAGCGATACCTCCAACAAACAACAAGACTATACAAACTATTCTTTTCATTATACTTTTTTTTTGATTTAGTACTTTTTTAAAACAAATCCTGTACCAAATTTTCTTAAATCGCTTAAGTTAGCGATTATACGCGTTTGTATATTTAAGGTTTCATACAAACACAACGCGAATATATAAAAAGTACATTAGATTAATATAGTTTTAAACGAAGTCTTTGTTTTCCGATTTATTATCTTTAAAGACCATGTTAAAAACTTACTATTTCCTTTTTCTGAGCACCTTTCTTCTCTCTTGTGAAGAAAATAAACCAAATGATTTCATTCTTAGTGAAGAACAGTTGGTGCCTATTCTAGTCGATTTTCATTTAATTGATGCGGCTGCCAAACAAGGAGTGTTACAAAACAATCGAAACAATTTTATAAGACACAAACAATACAAATCAATTCTTCATCACCATAAGGTTGAAGAAGAACGTTTTGATTCTACACTAAACTATTTCTCCAATCATCTGGATCAATTTTCGGAAATTTACCAAAAGGTAGAACAAAAACTCGTAGAAGATTTAAGTAAGTATCAAGAATCTGAAGAATAATCCTTTAAGAATAAACCTCCCGAATGATTTACAGCTTCCTGAATAGGATTAAACTCAAAATTTAGTGCATTTTTTAATTTTTTATTGGAATAATATACTTTCGAAAGTGCACTCGAGGCAGCCTCTTTTGTCACTAAAGGATCTTTTCCGAATAATACATTTTTAACCGCTTCTACCCGCCAAATCAATTGCGCCATCCATGGCTTAACTTGAATAAAAGGCTTCCGTTTATTTAGGGTTTCAGCAATCATATCAAATACATGTTGAAATGATAAATTTTCACCAATAACAAGAAACCTTTCATTTTTAATCGAACTATTCATTAATTCCAACATAGCACGAGAAACATCCCTCACATCAACAAATGCGTTTACCCCTGTTGAGTAATATTTTAACCCTTGCCAAACCTTCAAAAATAAGTTAGAACTCGACTGCAACCAATCTCCAGGACCAATTATAATTGAAGGATTTACAATCACTACGGCCAAGCCCTCTTCACTTCCTCTCCAAACTTCCATTTCAGAAAAATATTTCGATATAGAATAATTTGAAAAAGATCCATCATTCACCCAATTACACTCCTCATCTCTCATTTCGTCATGCACTGTTTTTCCAATTGCAGCTGTTGAACTGACATGACATAATTTTTTGACCGATTGGGACAAGCATAAGTTTACCACATTTGCTGTTCCTTCAATATTTACTTTCAATAATTTTTGTTTGTCTTTTTTATTAAAAGAAACCATTGCAGCACAATGATAAACGTACTCTACTCCATCAAACGCGCATTGGAGCACCTCCGGATTCAATAAATCAGATTGCACCCATTCTATTTTTCGAGAAATCTCTTCCCAATCAATACAATAAAGTTCAAATACTCTCTTTGCCTTCTTTAATGACTTTTCCGATCTGTAAATAGCACGAATTGGTTTATCCCCCTTCATTAAATCCATTAACAAATGGGTTCCAACCATTCCAGTTCCTCCGGTCACCAAAATCATATATCAAAATTAAGTATAATAAGTCTTGACTTAACTAAATATCTTAAATTTGAGCAAAATTAAACGTATGAGTTTTGTAGGTGAATTACAATGGAGAGGTATGATTCATGACATCATGCCAGGAACAGAAGAACAATTGGGGAAAGAAATGACAACTGCCTATGTTGGTTTTGACCCTACAGCAGACTCATTACACATTGGACATTTAGTATCTATTATGATACTTAAACATCTTCAGGCAGCAGGCCACAAACCCATAGCACTTGTTGGGGGAGCTACAGGTATGGTAGGAGATCCTTCTGGAAAGTCTGAGGAAAGAAAATTCTTAACTGAGGAAACGCTCCAACACAACCTTGTTGGAATTAAAAAACAACTGGCATCATTTTTAGATTTTGATTGCGGTGAAAATTCAGCTGAAATCGTTAACAACTACGACTGGTTTAAGGATTTCTCATTACTTGGTTTCTTAAGAGACGCAGGGAAGCATCTTACCGTGAATTACATGATGAGTAAAGACTCCGTGAAAAAAAGACTTGAAACAGGAATATCCTTTACCGAATTCTCCTACCAACTCATTCAAGGATACGATTTTTACCATTTAAATAAAGAAAAGAACTGTAAACTTCAAATGGGAGGTTCGGATCAGTGGGGAAATATAACTACAGGAACAGAGTTCATTCGCAGATTAGGAGGAGGAGAAGCCTATGCATTGACATGCCCATTATTAACAAAGTCAGACGGTTCTAAATTTGGAAAATCCGAAGGAGGAAACATCTGGTTAGATCCAGAAAAAACTTCTCCGTACAAATTCTATCAATTTTGGTTGAATCAAACCGATGAAGATGCCTTAAAGTCCATCAAAATTTTCACGATGAAAACTGAGGACCAAATCAATACTCTTGCTACTCAGCATGCTGAAGCCCCCCATACAAGGGTACTTCAAAATGCATTAGCTGATGATATTATGGTCACTGTTCACAGTAAGGACGCATTAGATAATGCTAAGGCAGCAGCTCAAATTCTTTTTGGTAAGACGAATGAAGATAACGTTCGAGAATTAAGTAAAGATGCGCTCGAATCAATTGGACAAGAAGTTCCAAAACACCAAATATCAAAATCAATTCTCTCAAAAGAAATTGGGATTATTGATTTACTCTCAGAATACACTCCGATATTTGGATCAAAAGGAGAAGCAAGAAGGGCTCTTAAGAATAATGCTGTGGCGGTTAACAAAACGAAAGTACAGGATTCGAAAACCATTTCGTTCGCAGACGTTATTCAAGAGAATTACATTTTAGTACAAAATGGTAAGAAGAATTACCATTTAATCAACTTGATTTAATTGAGCTATATTCTTCACATAGATTCCACCACGAAAGTTTGCTCAATAGCATTGAGTAAGCAAAATTCATTAATTGAACTTGTTGAGTTAGAAACAAATGGATTAATTCACAGTGAAAAACTGCATCTTTTTATTGAGGAATGTCTAGAAAAAGCGGCGATCACGCCTTCGAATTTAGCCGCCGTCTCTGTGTCTAAAGGCCCTGGTTCTTATACTGGATTACGAATTGGGATTTCCGCTGCAAAAGGTTTATGTTATGGATTAAACATCCCTTTAATTGCTATTGATACATTAGAAGCAATGGCTCAAACTGTAGCTTTAAATGTTGAGAAAAATGCGGTGTTAATTCCTATGATTGATGCCAGAAGAGTTGAGGTTTTCTGTTCTGTTCATCAATCGGGAAGAAGAATAAAAGACGTGCATTCAAGGGTTTTAGATGAAGAACCATTCCATGAAATTGAAGCTGAAAAAGTTTATTACTTTGGTGATGGTGCTAACAAAGCTCAAGATTACTTAAATCGTTCATGGACTTACCTTCTTGAACCTAAAACCTCAGCTCAAAACCTGATTCCTTTAGCTTGGGAAAAGTTCCGGAAAAAAGAATTTGAAGATGTAGCTTATTTCGAACCCTCTTATCATAAGGCATTCAAAGCTGGCAAACCCAAACAGCTATTAAAATAATGCTACAAAATGCATTACGACTGTATTAAACGTCCTTTATTTTAACAATCCTTGAATTGCTGCAAACGTTCTTTTAGGATTTTTACCTTCATATAAGCATTTATATACCGCATCAGCGATTGGTAATTCCAATTCAAATTTCTTTTGTATTTCATTCACACAATTGGATGCATAATATCCCTCAGCAACCATTTTCATTTCCAATTGGGCAAACTTCACAGAATGGCCTTTCCCAATCATATTTCCAAAAGTTCGGTTTCGCGAATATTGAGAATACGCTGTTACTAATAAATCGCCAAGGTATGCAGATGTTTTCACATCCCTATGTTTAGGATAAACATGATCAACAAAACGCTCCGTTTCACGAATAGCATTGGATAGAAGTACTGCCATGAAATTATCTCCATAACCTATTCCAAAACAAATACCTGCAGCAATAGCATATACATTTTTCATAATGGCTGAATATTCCGTCCCCACTAAGTCATCGTTTCTATTAACATTAATGTATCTGCACCTCAATAAATCTGCTATAGCATATGCTTTACCGCGAGTAGGTGTGGCGATTGTTAAGTAAGATAATCGTTCATGAGCAACTTCCTCAGCATGACAAGGACCCGCAACAATAGCCATATTATTATACTCAACGCCAAAATGCTCATTTAAATACGCTGCCGGTATCAATGTAAACTCGGGAATTATTCCTTTAATTGCAGAAACAATAATTTTATCTTTTAAATCTTCAGGTGTAATTCCTGCATGAGTAAATTCGGTATGTAAAAATGCAGACGGAATAACAAGAAAAATAACATCTGACTCTTTTATCGTCTCTTTTAAATCTGTAGATACGTTTAATGCCTTCCTATCAAATTCAATTGATGAAATATAGTTGGGATTATGACCATATTTTTCAATATGCTCTGCCACCTCTTTACGACGTACCCACCAACTGATTTGATCAAGGTTGTTCAAAAGGATTTTGGAAAGTGCTGTAGCCCAGCTTCCTCCTCCGATTACCGACACCTTAGCGTCTGCAAGTAGATTCTGTTGCTTTGATTCCTTATTTCCTTTTTGCATAAACTTTCACTTGAGCTTTACCCCTTATACTTCGGGTTAAATCATTTAATGAGTCACTTATTTAAAACACAAAGTAAGCAACATTTAATCCATTTCACTCTTTTAGGAAATGATTTGAATAAATAGGCCTTCCTCTGTTTTCTCAACTTTTGTTAAGCCATGTGCCGCAAGACCTTTTAATGCTTTATCCCATTTCTTATTGGACAAATCAACTTGAGATTTTAATACTCCCAACTCCATTTGCTCCTCTTTTTTCAAAATCTCAAAAATCACCTTTTCATTCTCTCCTAATTCTGGTCCTTTTTGCTCAGGTTTCATTTGCGGAAAAAATAAAACATCTTGAATTGAATTAGAATTGGTCATGATCATGGATAAACGATCAATTCCTATTCCTAATCCCGCAGTTGGAGGCATTCCATATTCAATAGATCTTAAGAAATCTTCATCTAGTACCATTGCCTCATCGTCCCCTCGCTTTCCAAGTTCTAGTTGCTCTTCAAAACGCTTTCTTTGATCAATTGGGTCATTTAACTCAGAGTAAGCATTACAGATTTCTTTTCCATTACAAATGCACTCGAAACGTTCAACTAACCCATCTTTATCTCTATGCTTCTTGGCTAATGGCGACATTTCAACAGGATAATCAGTAATAAAAGTTGGCTGAATTAATAATCCCTCACACTTCTCGCCAAAAATTTCATCAATCAATTTCCCTTTACCCATTGTATCGTCAATTGGTACTTCTAACTTCTCAGCAGTAGCTCTCAATTGAACTTCATCCATTTTAGAAATATCAATTCCCGTATACTCTTCAATCGCCTCAAACATAGTATAGCGCTTCCAAGGGCGAGCAAAGTTAATTTCATTTTCACCGACTTGAACTTTAGTATCACCGTGAAGAGCCAATGCAATTTTTTCAACCATCTCCTCAACCATATCCATCATCCAATTATAATCTTTATAGGCAACATAAAGTTCCATTTGCGTAAACTCTGGATTATGAAAGCGACTCATTCCTTCATTACGGAAGTCTTTAGCAAATTCAAATACACCATCAAACCCACCAACAATTAACTTTTTTAAATACAGTTCATTCGCAATACGTAAGTAAAGCGTCATGTCTAATGTATTGTGATGTGTTTTAAACGGCCTCGCAGCAGCTCCTCCATAAATGGGTTGAAGAATAGGCGTTTCTACTTCTAGGTACCCTTTATCCGATAAGAAATTTCTCATTGTGTTCACCAATTGGGTTCTTTGAACAAATGTTTCTCTTACATGCGGATTAACTGTTAAATCAACATAACGCTGGCGGTATCTTTGCTCAGGATCTGTAAACGCATCATACTCCTTTCCATCTACATCAACTTTTGGTTGTGGAAGTGGTTTAACGGATTTAGTTAATAAAGTAAACTCATTTGCATGAATTGTAATCTCTCCAACTTGTGTAGTAAACACATATCCCTTCACACCAATAATATCACCTGTATCAACTAGTTTCTTAAAAACTTCATTGTACATTATTTTATCCTCACCGGGACAAATTTCATCTCGGTTAAAGTAAACCTGAATTCGTGCAGTTTCATCCTGCATTTCAACAAATGCAGCCTTTCCTTGCATCCTTCTTCGCATGATTCTCCCCGCAAAACTTACCGTTTTGTATAAGGTTTTATTACTTTCGTAATTGGTAAGTATATCTTCTGCAGAACAGTCAACCTTAAACTCTGCAGCGGGATAAGGATCAATTCCTAGCTCTCTTAATCTATCTAGCTTTTCTCTTCTTTGAATTTCCTGTTCACTTAAATTCTGTGCCATGCGTAAAATTTATTAAGCAACGAAGATACAAAATGGGACTTGAAAGGCGTGAGGAATCCACACATAAATTACTCCTCGAATTCTTAAAAAATCATTCAATATTAGATGTATTCCTCTATTCGCTTTTTAATATGATTAACCTGTAGTTGATTCATGCAATTGAAGTGCTTTTTGGGGCAATTTGAATACCCTATTTTACTGCACGGACGACAACTTAAACCTTCAACCTCAATAATATGAACGAGGTCTTTATTTTGTGGAATGTATGGATACATTCCGAACTCGGGAACAGTGTTGCCCCATATACTTATAACCGGCTTATCAAGCGCTGAGGCTATGTGCATCATACCTGTATCCGGTGTAATTACACATTGGGATTGTTTTAATAATGATGCAGATTGTTCAATATTAAATCCGCCACAAGCATTGAACAGATTTTTATTTATAGATTGTTTTATTACCTCCTCCGCTTTTTCTTTTTCACCCGGTCCACCTATCAAAATAAAATTAGCATCAATTGCATTAATTACTTCAACCATTTTTTTGGTTGTCATAGCCTTTGTAGCATGAGCCGCTCCAACAACTAAACAAACATACTTGTCAAACGGGACCTCTTTTACTTCATTCTTTTCGGAAATAAAAAAATCTAACCCTTGGTAATCATTAATAACACCCAACCCTCCAACTACCTCTAAATACCGATCAACTATATGAGTATCGGGCATTTTATTGATTTTGAAACTCGTTAAAAGCCATTTTTGCCAATTAAGTTTAGAAAAGCTCTTAGAATTTGAGTTAACAATAGATTTTGTTTGTCGGGACCGTATATTCTTATGAAGATCAACCACAAAGTCATACCCTTCGTTTTTTAATTCACTCATGACTTCTTTCACTTCTTTATCTATTGCAATGACTTTTGACACATAAGGATTTGAAGCAATCACAGAAGCGAAAGCCTTCTTCGTTAAGTAATGAATTTCACAATCAGGATATTTGTTTTTTAAACACCGCAAAACAGGTGTTGTTAGAACAATATCACCAATAGAACTGAACCGTATGATCAGAAACTTTTTCAAGAAGTGTAAATATAAGAAGTGATTTTGGAGTAGAGAGAAAAAAATGTGAGTGGGAGCCTATCCCCACTCACCCCTTAACTAGATTGACAAGTATCAATCTTTACCCTAAATCTTTAAAGGACTTGCTTGAGTATTTCGATTTGAAAATATTACTTCTTCTAATCAACTCTCACAATATGCTTTGTCAGTAATGATCTATTTCAAAGTGTCAATTTCAATTTTGACACTACGAATATGATGTTTTATCAATGATCAATCAATAATTAAAGACTTAAGTAGCACCTGTTCTAAATCGGCTTAATGTGATTTAATTATCTGCTATTCAGTGTATTGATTAATTAAAAAACTGCTTTCTTAAGCTTTTAAAACCCCTAGAAATATGACTAAAAACATCATTTTTTTCATTTGACTTGTATTTTTTAGTTTTGTTTAATGGAATTTAGTCTTCAAGAACAAGCATTTATTGAACTGAATAAATTACTGAAATTATTAAATATTGCAGAGTCTGGCGGTTATGCTAATCAAATGATCATAAATGGAGAGGTCTATTTAAATAATAAAATAGAAACTCGAAAACGATGTAAATTAAAACCTGGTGATACGGTTTCAATCAGTAATACTGAAATTACAATTTACATTAAACATTAGTTAAACCTCCCAAAAATCATCAAGGTCTCTTCTATTCTTTTTTGTAGGCCTTCCCAACATTCCCTTTAATCTATTTTCGCGATTTTGTCTTTGCACCTCCTCCAAAAGTCTAAGATCCTCCTCGGAAGTTATTTCCTTAATTAAATCAATCACCAAAGGTGCCCCTACTCTGGATTTTGGAATATCCAAAACTTTCCATGTTCTCCAAATTGGTTGAACTCTAATTGAAAAGGTTTGATCTACTCGAATTTCACGGCTGGCTTTTTTTGTTTCTTCACCATTAATCATGAGGTTACCTGCTTCTATAAACTTTGTTGCTTTTGATCTTGTTTTTTGCAAACGTACACACCATAAATACTTATCTATTCGCATTTCCCCCTTCTTACTTTTTGTTACTGAAAATAATTGAAATCTTGTTTAAACCACCTCCAAATCGCCAACTTTTATCTTCACATTAAAATTACCAACTTGAACTTCAGCCTGTTTTCCATTTAAAGCACTTACCACACCTGTTTTTGTATGCCCTGGAATCCGAACACGAGCACCAACAGTTACAGGCTTTAGTGATGTTGGTTTTTCATTTGAAGTCTGAACAATAGGTTGTTCTTTTTGTTTTGGCTTCTGAAGCTTCGGTGCTTTTAAACGCTTATCCAAAACAGGTGCTCGTTTAATTGATAAGGCCCTTTCCTTTTCAATAGCTACTAATTTTTTAACCGATTCATTTAACCCTTTGTTTGTTTGATCACCTTTATGCCTCCCAATTAAATCAAATATCTTTTTACCAACTTTTAGAAACTTCCCCTGTTGCTCATAATAACGATGTTGTTGATTTGACTTTTCATATAAATCTCTCAACTTTTCATTGTATTGTTTTATCAATTTCCTAGATTCTTGCGTTGCTTTTTCTTGAAGTTTATTTGCTTTGTTAAACGTTGACTTTTCTTTTTGTAGTTCTAAAGCTAGATTGTCTAGATTTATTTTTAGGTCTGAAACCTTATTTTGAGCGCGCTTAATTAAGTTTGATTCAATCCCATTTAATTTGGCTACTTCAAAGGTAAAGGAGGAACCTGGTTGCCCTATTGAAAGCCTATATAAAGGCTTCAATTCCTTTGTATCAAATAACATAAAAGCATTAACAGCTTCCTCTTTTTTAGAAGTCAAAATCTTTATGTTGGTATAATGCGTGTTAATTACTGCAAAACAGTTTCTATCGTACAATTCTTCATAAAATACTTCAGCTAATGCACCTCCCAATTCAGGATCAGAGCCACTTCCGAATTCATCCAAAAGTACCAACGAATTTTCACATATCTTATCTAAGAATAATTTCATTCTTGACAATCGATAACTATACGTACTCAATTGGTTTTCTATCGACTGATTATCCCCGATATCGGAAAGAATTGTACTGAACCAACAAAACTCACTAACATCGTTAACCGGAACAAATAAACCACTTTGAAACATTAACTGGAGCAACCCAACCGTTTTTAACGTAATGGATTTTCCTCCTGCATTTGGTCCTGAAATCACAAGAAATCGTTGCGCTTTTTCCAAATTGAAGTTTTGAGCAATAGTTTCTTCCCCCTGTTCTTTATTTTTTAAAAATAAAATTGGGTGAAACGCCTCCTCCCAATACATTTTTGAGTTTTTATTGATCTTGGGAATAATTCCTTTATAACTTGAAGCAAGTCGAACTTTTGCATTATACAAATCAAAACGAACGAGTAAACGCTCAAAGGCCTGTAAATTCTTTTTCTCGTCCCTTAGCAAAAGCGTTATATCTTGCAGAATTTTGAAAATTTCGTTCGACTCATCAATGATTAACTTATCAAGGCTTTTATTCAAAGTAATGTTTACACCTGGTTCAATATAACTTAAATTCCCTTTTCCACTAACTCCATGGATTTTCCCATTGATTTTTCTTTTATGTGCAGAAACAACCACTAAAAGTCTTCGATTATCTAAAAACGTTTCTTCCGTAGAATCTAAAACATCCTCTTTTTTGTATTGGCGGAGTACACGATTAAAGTTCTTATCAATCTCAATTTTACTGGACTTAATTTGCTTCCTGATTTCAAATAAATCTTTTGATGCCTTATCATCAATTTCCATGTGTTTATTCAACACCGATTTAATCAACTTAATCACATCTTGTACCCTGTCAATATGCTCACATGCCTCCCAAACTTTTGGATATTCTTCTTTATACTTTTTGGCAAAACGAACTAAATTATCGGTACCCAAACAAAGCTGAAACACACGCACAAGTTCCTCAACAGTTAAAACACCATTTTCAACTCGGATTACCTTAAGAGCATGATCAATATCGGCTGCAGCTGCATGAGGAAAACTAATTTCATCGTTTTCATAAACCAGTTGAATCTCTCGTAAAATTGCAAACTCTTTTTGCACTTCATTTAAAGAAGCAAACGGTTTTATTCGAACTGCATTTTTTTTTGCCTTCTCCGATTTACATTGGTCAGCTAAAAAACCTCTAACAATACCGAACTCTAAATCTTGTATAGTTTGCTCGTCAATAAGCATTATCGCAAAGATATGAGATTTAGGGGAGGAAGCCCCCAAGAGAACTTAGTTGAAACCTAATTAGAAATAATTATAGCTGTTGTCCAAAAAAAATCAAATTAAATCCCTCAACGCAACAACATCAATCTTCCCATTGTTGTTTAATGGCAATTCATCTAACTGAATAATATCAGAAGGCTTATAATATGAAGGAAACTCTTTCTCCACCAATTCCGCAATTTTTTCTTTTGGGTTATTACTGAAAATAACGAGTTTAGGAATTTCTTTTACGTAAATTGATTTTACCCATCCATTTGATTTATCACTGATCAAACGATCTATTTCTTCCAATTCAATGCGGTAACCATTCCATTGTATTTGGTTATCTTTTCTGCCATCAAATATGAGTTTACCATTTTCATCATAATGAGCCAAATCTCCAGAATGATACTGCTCTATTGATGTTTGATTCAAATATCCATGGAAGGTTTGTTCTCCTGAAAAAATGATTTCTCCTTCAATAATTTGCAAATCGATTCCCTCAAACTCTTTTCCAAGAGGTAAAGGCAATGCATTAGTAAAATACGCATCATCTAAATCATTTAGAAGCTCCTCTGTACAGACAATCACGGTTTCTGTTGGTCCATAACAATTATAAACTTTTGCATTTGGAACCGATTGCATCCATACTTTCGCCCAGTCTCCCATTAATGCCTCTCCACTAAAAAATGAATACTTTAACGATGGAAATTCTATCCGAGTGAGGAAATCTTTTGTTAAACGTATAACCGACGGCACAAAGCTCGTGACAGTTACATTATAGTTTAAAATTGCGTTAAACAAACCCAGTTGTTTTACTTTAGATTTTGGAGGTATAACTAAGGTACCTCCCACTAAAAAGGGCATTAAATAGCAAAATACACTCACATCAAAAGTAAGATCATAGCTCTGTAAAAAAATATCTTCTGAGCCAAACTTTATTGATTTGTGATTGATGTAATGGCTCGCAAAAGACGCTAAATTAGCATGAGAAATTGCAACTCCTTTAGGTGCCCCCGTTGTTCCACTAGTAAATAGTAAATAAGCCTTTTCACCTGAATTAACATCAACTATTTCGTGCGTTAAACACGGCGTATATTCATTAATTAACATTAACCAATTAACCTGCGATTCAATTTCTTGAATTCTGGATTTCGGGAAATTAAAATCAATAGGAACATAGCCATTTCCTGTGATCCAACACGCTAAAATTGCGGCATAAAATTTCCAATCAAGTTTAGTGTCAATCGCGATCCAAGAATCTCTCACATCAATTGAATTCGCATAACCATATGCAACATGCAATAATTCCTTATATGAAATAACATAATCTACCCCTTGAATAGCTATAGAATCAGGGTTATTTTTCGCTTGATCAATTATTTCTTGAATCAATGTCATAGAAGACAAAGATAGAGACTTATTAATCAGACCTTCCACCTCACGCTTCTTTATTCTATCCGGCCTTAAAAGTATTCCCGCTTAAAAGTAAAGAATTGACGTGATTACGTGTCAAAATGGAAAGTATCTTTTGTTTACACGAAGCATTTAACTTTAAAAATTGAACTGAGCTATGTATATGACTGCGGGTATTGAGGCATTATTTTTGTACTTTTAAGCACCATGAAAAAAATGCTATTCATTGCCTTGTTGTTTATTTGTTCTGGATTAATTGCCCAAGACAAAGTTTTTGCCATCCAAATGGTTGATTCATTAACTTCTGAAAACTTTGCAGGAAGAGGATATGTTCGGGATGGACATGTAAAGGCAGCCAATTTTATAGCACGTAAATTCAATGAATTTGGTTTAAAGCGTTTTGACACAGATTTTAAACAGAAATTTAAAATTAGTATTAACACGTTTGGCGGTGCTTGTGATCTTATTATTGATAAAAAATTAATGTTTGCAGGAGTCGATTTTTTGGTTGATCCAAGCTGCCCCTCAATCACAGGAAAATTTGATTTAGTTTGGTTAAATCCAAAAATTGTTGGGGACGCCAAAAAAATGATCAAATTTACCTCAACCGACTTTTCCAATTCATTTCTTATCGTAGATAAAACGGGAATAACAGATACCACTCAACTTGATTTCCTTGATAATATGATTCACAATCCTTTTCAAGCAAAAGGTATCATCATTGTTCAAAATAAAAAATTCACGTGGTCCATGTGTCAACAGCAACGACCCTATCCCATTTTTTATATTAAAAAAGATCGAATCACCTACAAAAACAAAAAAATAGAGGTCACAATTGATGCTCAACTCAAAAAAGAAGAAATTACCCAAAATGTATTAGGGTATATAAAGGGGACTGAATATCCTGATTCTTTTCTCGTACTATCTGCCCACTACGATCATTTAGGAATGATGGGGCCGGACGCACTTTTTGAAGGAGCCAATGATAATGCGAGTGGAACAGCGCTTATCCTAGATCTTGCTCGACATTATTCTCTGCCAGAAAACGCGCCTAAACACTCTATTTTATTTATAGCTTTCGGTGCAGAAGAGGTTGGTTTAATAGGAAGCAACTACTATGTTGAAAAACCCTATTTCCCACTAAAACAAATCAAACTGCAAATTAATACAGATATTATGGGAACAGGCGATGAGGGTATTATGATGGTTAATGGGAAAACCCATCCAAAAATCTATGAAGCTTTCAAAAAAATAAATTCTGACAAAGGATATTTAACTAAAATAGGAGCGCGTGGAAGATCTTATAACAGTGACCATGCTCCTTTTGATTACAAAGGCGTTCAATCTGTTTTTATTTATACAAAAGGAGGTTCCACAGCTTATCATGACATCTATGATACCGCTGAAAACTTAACGCTATCAAAATACAATGAGGTATTTCAATTAATCAAAGATTTTATTACCGAGTATAAATAATGGATACGATACATCACGATAAGTGCATAGTTTGCGGTTCTAATGATATCCAAGAAAAACATTCACTTAAAGATCATTCGCATACTGGAGACCACTTTACTGTTTCAAAATGCAAAAACTGTGGATTCCACTTCACCCAAAATGCCCCAGACTCAAACTCTATTGGACCTTATTATAAAAGTGAAAATTATGTTTCACACTCAGACACCCAAAAAGGTTTATTCTTCAAAGTGTACCACGCCGTTAGAGATTACATGCTTAAAAAGAAAAGAAATCTTGTAAACTCAGTTACGGGACTGAAGACTGGAAAATTATTAGATATAGGAACAGGCACGGGCTACTTTCCAAACATAATGATTCAATCAGGATGGAAAGTTGAAGGAGTGGAGCAAGACGAAGAAACTCGTAATTATGCCGCTTCTAAGTTTAATTTTACTATTCATGATACGCCAGCACTTTACGACTTACCTAAAGAAAGTTTCGACGCTATCACCATGTGGCATGTCTTGGAGCATGTGCATGATTTAGACGGATATTTAAAAAAGATTTATTCGATTTTAAAAGATAAGGGAGCTTTTGTTGTTGCAGTTCCAAATCACACTTCCTTCGATCAAGAGCATTACAAAGAATTTTGGGCAGCTTGGGATATTCCGATTCACCTTTGGCATTTCAATCCAGCTACAATGAGCAAACTAATTGAGCGTTATGGATTTAAGGTTGAAAAAATCGTTCCAATGCCTTTTGATGCTGCTTATGTTTCAATGTTGAGTGAAGAATACAAAACAGGATCAAAACTACCAGGGCTTCTTAAAGGGATTCGCTTTGCTTTAAAAGGAAAATCTAAACCAGAAAAATGTAGTTCTGTGATATATGTTCTTAAAAAAGTCTAAACTAAATTTAGACTTGATTACATTTAATTAGGTTATACAATTTGATTAATCGCATTCGCTAATTCATAATCCTTGTGTGTTACTTGATTCCCTTCATCATGCGTGGTTAAATGAATGGAAACTACGTTATATGCGTTTTTCCAATTTGGATGATGATTCAATTGCTCGGCAAGAAAAGCTACCCTTGTCATAAAAGTAAATGCCTCTTGAAAATCCTCGAATTCAAAGGTTCGCGATAAAAAACCTTTCTCTTGTGTCCAATGCTCAACCATATTTTGTTGATTTATTTATGATTTTAAAGAATAAATTAGATTGTACCAGTAATAAAATAGAACTTACAATGACATGAAAAGGCTGGGCCGCTTTTGGGACGTCTAGATAACCCATAATCGCTCCCGAAATAACTTCACCAATCGTACAAATTATTACCCATTTAAAGTTCTTCCACTCAAAAGAATCCTTCGGAACATACCTAAGCATTCGGTAAGTAACAAACCCTAGCGCTACATAAACCAACGATGAAGATCGATGTACTAAAAAGTTAAGTCCTGCACTGTTCACCCAATCTCCTCTTGAAACACCAACAAGGTAATCAAACGTTTGGCGCAAAATAACGCCAAAAAATAATTGATATATCAAGAAAATAAATGCAACAATCTGTATTCTCTTATACAATTTAGGATAAGTAAAAGAAGATTTTTCTCTATTCTTTGTGTAAGCAAAAGACAATGTGACTACAAGAGCAAAAGCAGCAAACATATGGTAACTTATACTAGAAGGAGCTAAAACATTGTCAACAACTAATTTTCCTAACCAAGCATTAAATCCAATTAGGAATAGTGCCAATAAACTTACAACAACATTAACCCCTCTTTTCCTATCGGATTTAAAAGCAAAAATAATCATCAGTAATACTGAAATACCTAGAAGTACAGAAACCAACCTATTCACATATTCAATGATTGTGTGCATTGGTTTATAAATCTTATAATCGTGTTTATCATAAATCGACCAGTTTGAACCATTATGAACTTCATTCGTTTTGAAATCCCGATCTGCTTTTAATAAATCACCTTCCCAAAATATCATCTCACCGGCATGGTAGTCAAAATTAGGTTTCCATTCTAATTTCTCTGCGTTAAAAGGAGGAATATAATATCCAAAACACTTTGGCCAATCAGGGCAGCCCATCCCAGAGCCAGTGACTTTCACCATACTTCCGGCAAAAACAACAAAAATGGTGAAGAAAATTGTGATTTTGGTATACCTTATGAATCCTTTATTTGACGCCATAAATATTTATCAAATTTCGGACAAAAAGGTAAAAATTAAAACCGTAAAATGTTAACTAGTGTAATAACGAGTTTAAAAGGCTAAAAAGATTAGGTAACTGGAAACCCGTAGAATGAGCTAGATCAGGTTTGGTAATATCAAAATCCGTATCATTACTTTCTTTGCTTTGTGATGAAGAAGACTTAGGAGAATTCAACGATGTCACTAAACCTACTTTATACTGCCCATCTGCTAAAGATTCAATTTTTTGAATAATTTCTTTCTGTGATATTTCATGAATGTTAAAAGTAACTTTAGCCGATTTACTTTCAAAAGATACATTTGTTTCTAAAACTCCATCCAATTTATTTAAATTTTTCTGTATGTAAGGGGCGCATGAATGACTACATGACATCCCTTCAACCGAGAACATCATAGATGATTTTTCAACAGTCTGATTACATGCTGAAATGACTAAGACTAAAAGTATATAAACTAACTTCTTCATTAGAATAGTATAGGTTTCTCAAAATTGAAATACGAAAAATGAGAACAATTACCACATAAAAGTACAAATTTCAACGCTCTTAACCTAATATTTGTTGCAACAATTTTCCACAAAGTCTTCCAATACCCGTTCAAAAACACCTCATTTTTTAGCTTTGTATAGCGCACTTTTTTATACCATATAAAAAGCATGCTGAACGAATACTTTATCCAAGTATTATTTTTTATAAATTGAATTGAGAGCTTCTCGCTATTTGTTATTTAAATAATTAACCCTATCTTTGCAGACCCGAAAAATTTAAACTTAAAAAAGCTATATAATGTACGCAATTGTAGAGATAGCAGGGCAACAGTTCAAAGTAGAGAAAGATCAGCAGATTTTTGTTCATCGTTTGGATGCTGAAGAAGGTGCGAAAGTTGATTTCGACAAGGTTCTTTTGGTAGACAATGATGGGAAAGTTAATGTTGGCGCCCCAGCTGTAGAAGGTGCGAAAGTTACTGCATCAGTAGTTTCACACATTAAAGGAGACAAGGTAATCGTTTTCAAAAAGAAAAGAAGAAAAGGATACCAAAAGCAAAATGGACACCGTCAGGCGTTCACTCAAATTAAAATTGAATCAATTTCTGCTAATTAATAATTAAAAAACTTTTTAAGAAATGGCACATAAGAAAGGAGTTGGATCTACGGACAACGGAAGAGACTCGCAGTCGAAACGTTTAGGAGTTAAGAAATTTGGAGGAGAAACTGTTATCGCTGGTAACATTATCGTCCGTCAAAGAGGAACAAAGCACCACCCAGGAGAAAATGTTGGTATTGGTAAAGACCATACTTTATACGCTTTAACTGACGGTACTGTAGTTTTCAAAAAGAAGAAAAACAACAAATCATTTGTTTCTGTTGAAGCTCAGGCTTAATTGAAACATTGAAAAGCATAAAAAAAGCCGCTCAATGAGCGGCTTTTTTTATGTAAATATATTGAAAGAGAACTTTTTGTTTGAACGTTACTCTCTCACATTAGTTCGTGATTTGGAATATAAAAGAAGAAAAACACTCTGAGTTCTTCTGATCTCTTCCGATATCTCTACAAACAATTTATATTTGCACAAAAATTAAAATTATGCTTCAGGTAAAACATATCCTTGAGAATAAAGAACAAGTAATTGAAGGTTTAAAGAAAAGAAATCTTGATGCTGAAACACTTGTTCAGCAAATTATTGATCTTGATATTGAAAGAAGAGCTTCGATTGCAAAAGTGGAAGAATTAAGAGCTGAAGGGAATAAAATGTCTAAGGAAATTGGGGGGTTATTCAAAGAAGGAAAAGTGGAAAAAGCAAATGCTGCTAAAGCAAAAGTTCAGGAAATCAAATCTGAGCAAAAAGCACTTGAAGAAGGTTTAAATGATATTGAAGGCAAGTTCAACGACTTACTTTACCATATTCCAAACGTTCCACACGTAACTGTTCCTGCTGGAATTTCTGATGAAGATAACGAAGAGGTATATAAAGAGGGTATTATTCCAAATCTTCATGAAGGAGCAAAACCTCATTGGGATATTGTAAAGGAAAAAGACTTAGTTGATTTTGAAACTGGAGTAAAAATTACTGGAGCTGGATTCCCTGTTTATAAAGGAAAAGGGGCTCGTTTGCAAAGAGCGCTAATTAACTTTTTTTTAGACGAAGCCGACAAAGGTGGTTACGCTGAAGTTATTCCTCCTTTACTTATTAATGAGGCATCAGGAATTGGAACAGGTCAGTTACCAGATAAAGAGGGTCAGATGTACCATGCAACAAGTGACGACTTATATTTAATTCCCACTGCTGAAGTTCCAATTACTAATATATACCGTGATGTTATTCTAAACGAAGATGAGCTTCCAAAAAAAAACTGTGGATACACTCCATGTTTTAGAAGAGAAGCTGGATCTTATGGTAAAGATGTGAGAGGTTTAAATAGACTGCATCAGTTTGATAAGGTTGAAGTTGTGCAGGTTGTTCACCCTGACGAAAGCTATAATGTTCTTAATGATATGGTTGACCATGTGAAAGAGTTAGTAAGACAACTTAGATTACCTTTTAGAATACTAAGATTATGCGGAGGAGATTTAGGATTTACGGCTGCATTAACATTTGATTTTGAAGTGTACTCAGCCGCACAAGAAAGATGGTTGGAAGTAAGTTCTGTTTCCAACTTTGAAACATATCAAAGTAACAGGCTTAAATTAAGGTATCGGAAAGGGCAAGACAAACCTCAGTTAGCTCATACGCTAAATGGTTCTGCACTAGCTTTACCAAGAATTATGGCTGCTCTAATTGAGAATAACCAAGATGAAAAAGGCAATATTCTAATTCCAGAGGTGTTACATAAATACACTGGATTTGATCGAATTTAACTTTA
Source organism: Flavobacteriales bacterium (assembly GCA_002722245.1). Lineage (GTDB taxonomy): Bacteria > Bacteroidota > Bacteroidia > Flavobacteriales_C. The sequence goes on from PBLA01000007.1 coordinate 54,425, forward strand.
TATTTCACCGCTAATACTGGCATAATAAACAATCGATTTAGGATGATATTATGTGATTATTAGACTCAGTATATCGCTTTATTCGCTATTCCTTAAAAATCAAAGGTTCATTTTCCCCCGTTAAAAAAAGTTAACCTTCAAACATTCAAGGATTTTTACTAGTACATTTACGTTGTGAAGGAAAAGCATCTTAAAATTCTTGTTTCTGTCATGACCATTGCCCTTTTGGGTATAATCGTTGTTCAAGGGTATTGGTTGAATAGCGCGATTAAATTGAAAGAACAACAGTTTAAAGAGAGCGTAATGCACGCCATGAGTGTATCTACGAATCGACTAGAACGATTAGAACGCCTAACTAATTTCAAAACACCATCTAGCAAAAGTCTTGCATCATTCTCTATAAAAACGCATACTTCTATTGACACCAATTTTAATGCTCGAAATTATTCCTTTAAGTTAGAGGAAGAAAGTGTTTTTGAAACGGCAGATGGCAAAACCATTAAAAAAACGACTCAAACACTTAAAGATCAAAACGGAAATATTGTCCAAAAGCTCTATAATACCCGCAAATCATCAAACGCTTACAATAAATTTAAAGTTGATTTGTTTGATCATTTATCTTCTGATTTTTCCTTATTGGGAAACCCGTTTCTTCGTCATTCCTCAACACCTTTATCAGAGCGAGTAGATCCTCATTTATTAAGTAAAATATTAAAAAATGAACTCAAAAATCATGGGATTAAAACCAAGTTTCATATTGGTTTATTTTCTAATAATAAACTGGTTGTTAAGGAGAAAGGTGTAGACACTCAATCCTTTATCGATTCTCCTTACAATGTAGAACTTTTCAATGAACCTTTTTCGTTAAGGCAAGATCATTTGAGTTTATACTTTCCAAAAGAAAGGACCTTTTTGTTTATGTCCATAGGGCCTGTCATTATTTTATCTACCATTTTCATTTTAGCAATACTCGTTGCTTCATGGATTACATTTATGACCATTGTTCGGCAGAAAAAAGTGGCTGTCATTAAAAATGATTTTATCAACAATATGACTCATGAGTTAAAAACACCTATTTCAACAATTTCATTAGCCTGCGAAGTTTTAAATGATAAGGATATCCCAAAAACTGAAGAAAGGACCTCTCATTATGTTAATGTGATCAATTCAGAAAACAAACGATTAGGAACATTGGTGGAGAACGTACTACAAAGTGCCGTTTTAGATAAAGGTGACTTTAAACTCAAACTGCAGGAAATAAATATTCATACTATAATAGAAAACATAGCTAAACAAGCAAAAGTTCGACTGGATGCTGTAAACGGTCAATTAGTTTTAAATTCAATTGCGGAGCACTACATCATTACTGCTGATAAGGTTCACATCACAAATATGATTAGTAATTTAATTGATAACGCCATCAAATACTCTCCAACATCACCTGAAATTATTATAACTACAAGAAATGTTAATGATGGTGTCGTTATTGATGTGAAGGATCATGGTATTGGTATCTCAAAAGAAAACGTGAATAAGATATTTGACAAACTATATAGAGTTCCCACCGGAAATGTTCATGACGTAAAAGGTTTTGGTTTGGGATTGAGTTATGTTAAAGCAATTATCGATAAACACCAAGGAACAATTAAAGTATCAAGTCAATTAGGTAAAGGATCAACCTTTAGTATCCACTTACCTTTCAAATTCAATGAAAATGAAGAATAAAACAAACATTTTACTGGTAGAAGATGATCCAAATTTAGGGTCTTTATTACAAGAGTACATGATCGCTAAGGGGTATAATTGTCAGTTGGAAACGGATGGAGATAAGGGGTTAAAAGCTTTCTTGAAGGGCTCTTTTGATCTTTGCGCACTCGATGTAATGATGCCTATAAAAGATGGGTTTACGCTTGCTAAAGAAATTCGAAATACAAACAAAACGATTCCAATCATCTTTTTAACTGCTAAATCGTTAAAAGAAGACAAAATAGAGGGCTTTCAAAGCGGAGCAGACGATTACTTAACTAAACCATTTTCAATGGAAGAATTGTTGTTAAGAATTAAAGCGATATTGAGAAGAACTCAAGGGATACAGTCTATTCCAAATGATAAAAAGAATTACGATATCGGCGAACTTAATTTTGATTATGATAGAAGGATTTTAAAAGGGAATGAATCGTATGAGCAAAAGCTTACAAGTAAAGAGGCCGATTTGTTAAAATTGTTATGTGAAAATACGAATGATGTGTTGGAGCGTTCTGTGGCACTGAATAAAATTTGGAAAGACGACAGTTACTTTAATGCCCGTTCAATGGATGTTTACATTACTAAGCTTCGAAAATATTTAAGGGCTGATCCTAATTTAGAGATCGTTAACATGCATGGTAGGGGATTTAAACTACTTACCAATTAATTTTTTATTTTATCGTTTAGTCAATAGAAAAAGGCAACGGGGATTTTCCTCGTTGCCTTTTTTAATTCTTATGAATATTCGTAAACATGATTGAATCTTTCTGCTCGAATAAAAATAAATTAAGCCATAATGCAAATATTGCTACTCCTGCCTGAGTTTCAATGGTGTCCTCCCAGAGCATACTAAAAATAAAAATCCCTTGAGTTAGCCAAAATAAATATTTCAAAGAACCATTATAATTTATAAAGAGATAACTATAAATACTTAGAAAAATAAGTAATCCAATCACACCTATCGACACCCCTATAGTAATGTATTGATTGTGGGATTTTTTTTGAAAAAGTTCTTCATGATAATTAGGACGAAGTTGGTATTTTTTAATCATTTCATCTTTCACATCTCCTGTTCCTACCCCTATAAAAAAATGATCTTTCCATACCTGAATACCGGTAGAGGAATAAATGAACCTTGAGGTTACGGAGTTTCCTTTGTACCTACCTCTACGAATCGCCTCATCAATCTCCCAAAATAATTGATGTATTCTTTTTGAAATTGGATTCGCTTTCAAATAATACGCATTAGTTACCCCTTGCTCTATTGCTGTAATCTCCTCATTGTTTAACTGACTAATACCTACGGAGTCTTTTTTTAATCCCCTAGAGCTTAAATATCTCAGTATTTTTGCATTAAATTGAAATTTATCTTGTGTTGATGAGTAAGGCACTGAACTCCTCTTATTCCATTCTTTCCTTAGCTCCTCATGACATACATGGCGATGCACATAATATCCATTTTCTTTCCCACCATTATCATTAAAGGTATACCGCCCTCCACTTAATGTTCTTTCTTCTTCCTGCAAGATATGTTCAGCAAAAACCATTTTTGATATGGTATACACTTCTCTTAAAAAGTATACACTCAAAATACCAAAACTAAGTAGCACTGTAATTGCTATCCTTTTGAATCCTTTAAGAAGATAAATAATGAAATAAAGACTTACCAAAGGAAGAAAAACCAATCCTGTTAAACTCTCAGAGAATGAAAAAAAGAAAATAATCCAACCAATTGGAAGTAATAACATCCACTTCCAATAAGAAGTTATCTTAACTAATCCCCAAAGCGCTATTCCATAGGCCATAGTAAGGATAAGTGATAATCGAATTAAACTAATATATGGAGATAACGATCTTAAATTGACGACTTGATCTGCATCTAAATTAATTTGATAATTTACAAAACCAATAATAGTTGCCACAATAGCTGAAGCAGCCATTAAGCTTAGAACAATTAATATATGCCCTCTTTTTATGGTAAAAGACACACCAAACAGGACAGGAAGAATAAAAATAGGCGCCTTAATTCTGAGGTCCTTTAACCCGTAGGTTAAATTTTCAGAATGAAGAAGACCTAACACGAAAATAAGGAATAGAACTGCAGAAAAAATTATTGGTTTCCAATTCGTTTTAAATACTATGATTTTTTCCTTCCAATTCCATTGAACAAACCAAGCTATTGCCATTAAAAACATCCCAACTGAAGTAGCTGCCTTTGAAACAGGAATAGCAGCTGCCAATCCAAAAAGCCCGGTATAAAAAAGATAATCAGCTATTTTTCGATGACCTGGCATAAATCAGTTCGATCCCGAGAGTATTGATTGATACTGTTTTTGATCAACTAAAATTGAAATTGCCTTATCAATGTCAACGTCTCCACTCAATCGATTTTGTATTCGACCTTTTTGATAATAATACCGTGTAGATATTTCCATTTCAATAAGTTTCTTTAGCTCGGCCTTATATTCTTGTAACTTAATCTTCTTTTGAGCCTGGAGTTTTTCTTTGATTTTTTGAAGCTCATCATTGATTTCATTTAACACACCATCCTTTTCTGCCTTTTTTTCAAACTTACTTAATAATTTTCCTGACCCTGTATTATATTCATATTCGGTGGTATCCACAAAGTTTAAGAAACGGTTATAATCCTCTTCTGTTATTCTAAAATCTTTAGCTGAAACAATCGTATCATGCTCCAAAACATAGTTTGTTGCAAATTGAAAAATCATATGATTCGCTGCTAAAGCCTTTGTTATAGGAGCATATCCTTCTCGTTCCACTTGAATATCTGGCTTGATTCCAGCACCATCTAATACAATTCTTCCATTTTTCGTTTTAAATTCTGTTAACAATGAATCAGGTGTTTTACTTACTTTTCCATTTTTATCCTTTCTGGAATAATCAATGGCTTGAATACATCGTCCACTTGGAATATAATACTTCGCAGTGGTTACTTTCATACTGGTGTTGTACTTTAATTTTCGTGTAGTTTGGACCAAACCTTTACCATAGGAATTTCTACCCAAGACTACAGCCCGATCAAAATCCTGCAAAGACCCACTCACAATCTCAGAGGCCGAAGCAGATCCGCCATCAATTAGAACAACTATGGGGATGTTTTTATCAATAGGGGTATTTAGGGTTTCGTAGACTTTTGTCCACTCTTTTATCTTTCCTCGAGTTTCTACGACCTTTATCCCTCGTTTTGTAAATAACCCTACCGTATTTATCGCCTCGAATAACAACCCTCCAGGATTACCTCTCAAATCAAACACCAATGATTTAAACCCTTTATTCTTTTTAAGATTCAAAAAAGCCTCTTTTACATCTTTTGTTACATTTCTAGTGAAACTTGACATTTTAATATAGCCTATTTCATCTGTTAACATACCAGAGTAAGGAACACTCTTTATTTGAACTTTGTCTCTCTTAAAAGAAATGTCAAAGATGTCCTTTTTACCAGGTCTTTTTATCGTCACCGTTAAACTTGTCCCAGGATTTCCTTTTAAAATTTTACTAAGGTCACTGGTTGATTTACCTTTTACATCTTTTCCGTCAACCTTTAAGATAATATCACCTGCTTTCAATCCTGCTTTATAGGCAGGAAATCCCTCATAAGGCTCTCCTATCACTACAAAATCATTTATTTTTCTAATTCTTGCGCCTATTCCTCCATACTGACCTGTTGTCATTAACTTATAACTTTCTATATCTGATTCTGGATAATATACCGTATAAGGGTCTAAACTTTCCAACATGGCATCAATACCTGTTTTCATTAGATCTCCTGGCTGAGTTCCATCCACATATCGTGAATTAACCTCCTTGTAAACTTCAGTAAATATGTCCAGATTCTTTCCGATCTCAAATCGATCAGATGTTTCTTCATTCTCTACAAAACTTATTCCTAAAATCAATAAGGCTATGAACCCCAACAAAAAATATATTTTACTTTTTCCCATAATCCTCAACATCTTGAGCTAAACGCGTGAGTAAATCTTTTATTTTAATTTCCACCAAATTGAAATTAGGCATTGCGTTCGTATTGCACACAAACATCACATTTACAGAAACCGAATGTTTATACAATGGATTATGTAAAATTGTTTTATTTATTCTAATCGCCTCTTTCATTAGTCTTTTCAATCGATTTCGATCAACTGCCTTTTTAAACTTTTTTTTCGGAACAGAAACGCCAAATTTCACAATTGGACTTTTGGATTTCTTTATTGAATAAAAAGCTCTAAATGGAAAAGAAGTTTTTGACTTCTTTTCTCCAGAGAATAACGCAGAAACTGCTTTGGTTCCTTTTAATCGCTCTTCTTTTCCCAGGTTTTTATCCATCATCTTTTAAACAAAAAAACAGTCTAATAAGACTGCTCCAAATTTGGATTTTAATAGACGAACTAACTATTAATTTCAATAAATCTTTTAATATCTCGAGAGGTTCCGAATACTATTAAAGTATCGGTCTCTTTAATAATTGTATCGGAGGTTGGGACACCAAGTATATGTTGCACAACCTCTACAGCATCACCCCGGTCTTCTTCAAAGCAACGTTTTACAGTAATCAAGTTTAAACGATATTTATTACGCAGTCCAATCTCTTCTACTGTTCGTTCGGCAATGTCCTTTGGAGGTTTTATTTCAGCCACTTCATAATCATCGGGTAATTGTAAAAACGAAACAATATTCGGATTTATTAATTGCTCTGCCACATATACACCAATTTCTTTTTCTGGCTCAAGAATTTCCTCAATACCCATTTTTTGCAAGATGGCTTTTTGATTTTCATCATTTGATCGTGCAATAATGCGTTTAACACCTAATTCTTTCAATTGAAAACAGCACAACAATAACGCCTCAAAATTTGCGCCTATTGCAACCACCACCGCATCACATTCATTTATATTTTGCGACTCTAAGGCTTTTCCATCAGTTGCATCCATCGTGACAGCAAGTGCTACAAAATCTTCTACCTCCTCTACCAGTTCTTCTCTATTATCAATCGCAATGACCTCAGCACCTCTATCGCTTAAAATTTGAGCAATGGATCTACCGTATTTACCCATTCCAATTACTGAAAACTTTGTTCCTCTCATAATTTATATTTTTTCAATTGCTTGTTCTAAATCTTTGATCAAATCTTCAATATCTTCTATACCTACACTCAATCTGATTAAAGAATCCACAATACCCATTTTTTTTCTTTCTGTCTTGGGTATAGCAGCATGCGTCATGGTTGCAGGATGTCCACACAAAGACTCTACCCCACCTAAAGATTCTGCTAAACTAAAAATTTTAGTACTGGAAAGCACTGTTTTAGCATCGTGAATTTTATCTCCCTTCAATGTAAAAGATAACATCCCCCCATAATTTCTCATCTGCTCTGTGGCGATTTTGTTATTAGGATGAGTGCTTAAACCAGGATAATATACGTTATCTACTTTTGGATGACTAATCAAATATTGCGCTACCTTCATGGCATTTTCACAATGCCTTTCCATCCTTACATGGAGTGTTTTTATACCCCTTAGCGTAAGAAAGCAATCCTGAGGACCAGGAACCGCTCCACATGAATTTTGGATGAACGCTAATTGTTCGGCTAATGTTTGATTTTTTAACACAATAGCCCCCATCACTACATCACTATGGCCCGCAATAAATTTTGTAATACTATGAATTACCAAATCAACCCCTAAATCCAATGGGTTTTGAAGATATGGAGAAGCAAATGTATTGTCTACAGCTGTACGAATATTATTCTTTCTGCCAATCTCCGCAATCTTCTTTACATCAATAATATTCATCATTGGATTAGTAGGGGTTTCTATCCAAATCATTTTTGTTTGATCATTAATAAGTTCTTCTAAACTTAATAAATCATTCATTTCTACAAAATGAAATTTCAATCCCCAGCTGGCATAAACTTGAGTAAATAAACGATATGAGCCGCCATACAAATCGCAAGAAGATATAATCTCATCACCAGGCTTAAAGGTTTTTAATAGCGCATCCATAGCTGCCAGTCCACTGGAAAAGGCAAGGGCGTGTGTCCCGTTCTCAATGGCAGCAAGATTTTTTTCCAATGCATGCCTTGTAGGATTTAATGTTCTTGAATATTCATACCCTTTATGTTCTCCTGGTGAGGATTGAACAAACGTACTTGTTTGATAAATTGGCGTCATAATGGCACCAGTGGCTGAATCAGGATGAGTACCCGCGTGTATTGCTTTTGTTCCAAATTTATTCATCAATCAAGTAATCTTTCTTTTCTGACAAGCTGTTTAAAGGATAGAGGGTCTTTCTCTATTCTGCAGCCCAAATTCCCTTTTAAGCGATGATGGCTCCGTTGTTCACTTTTGAACTTGGAGAAATAAATTGTAATTCTCCTTGGTTATTTTCTGCCATCAAAATCATTCCCTCAGACTCTATCCCTAACATAGTTCTAGGCGCTAGATTCACTAAAATAGACACCTGTTGACCAATAATTTCCTCTGGCTTATAAAATTTAGCTATTCCTGATACAACTGTTCTTTGATCAATTCCTGTATCAACTGTCAATTTTAATAACTTTTTCGCTTTCTTAATTTTCTCTGCTTCAATAATTGTCCCTACACGAATATCCATTTTTTGGAAATCATCAAATGAGGTTGTTCCTTTTTGAGGCTCTACATCCTTTTCATTGATTTCAGCCTCCGCTTTTGCCTTCTGAAGCTTCAGCCTTTGATCTTCTACCACACTATCATCTAATCGTTCAAAGAGCAAAGATGGTGTATTAATTTTATGTCCGGAAGGAATGTTTTCCTCTTCTAAACTCTCCCAATTTAATGTTTTAAGGTTCAACATTGCCTTTAACTTAGCGGACGTTTCAGGTAAAAATGGCTCGCATAAAATGGAGAGCTTAGCAGTAATTTGAACGGCAATATTTAATATTGTCTTCACCCTATTCTCATCTTCTTTTATCAACTTCCAGGGTTCTGTTTCGGCTAAATATTTATTTCCTAATGAAGAAAGCTTCATTAACTCTCCTAAAGCCTCCTTGTACCGATGTTTTTCAATACTCGAACTAATTTTTTGAGGATACTGATTCATTTGATCAATGACAGCTTCATCCTGCTCAGTTAGGGATTCTTTTTCAGGAACTTCTCCTTGCCAATATTTGTTTGTTAAAACAAGGGCTCTATTAACAAAATTACCCAAGTTTGCGACCAGTTCATTATTATTTTTTGCTTGAAAATCTGACCATGTAAAATCAGCATCCTTTTGTTCCGGTAAGATTGAGCAAAGGACGTATCGTAAAACATCCGTTTTGTCTGGGAAATCATTCAGATAATCATCCAGCCAAACAGCCCAATTCTTTGAAGTAGAAAATTTATCTCCTTCTAAATTTAAAAACTCGTTGGCGGGAATATTTTGAGGTAAGATGTAATCTCCCATGGATTTTAACATGCTCGGAAAGATGACCGAATGAAAAACAATATTATCTTTTCCAAGAAAATGAACCAATTTGGAGTTCCCTGGTTTTTTCCAATAATCTTCCCAATTTCTATTGGGATCATTTTCTAACAGTTGTTTTGTAAACGAAACATAACCAATAGGCGCATCAAACCAAACGTATAGTACTTTTCCTTCTCCACCCTCAACAGGAACAGGTACACCCCAATCCAGATCTCTTGTTATGGCTCTTGGATGTAATCCTGCATCCAGCCATGACTTTACCTGCCCATAAACATTTGGCTTCAAAAGCGATTTCTTCGATTCTATCCAATCTATCAACCATCCCTCAAATTGATCAAGTGGTAGAAACCAATGTTTTGTTTCTTTTAAAATAGGCTTATTCCCACTTAGTGTTGACCTTGGATTCACTAAATCCGTTGGACTTAGTGAAGTACCGCAATTCTCACATTGATCACCATAAGCTTCCTCATGTGCACAATTTGGACAGGTACCAATGATGTATCGATCCGCTAAAAATTGATTATTTTCTTCATCAAAGTATTGCTGGGCAACGCTTTCCGTAAAAACACCATCTGAAGATAGCTTTTTAAACCAATCGCTTGCCATGTCATAGTGAATCGATGAAGAGGTTTGTCCAAAAACATCCAACGAAATACCGAGCCCTTTTAATGACTCTTTTATACTCTTATGATAACGATCAACTACTTGTTTAGGCGTAACTCCTTCTTTTTTCGCTTTGATAGAAATAGGAACTCCGTGTTCATCGGTTCCACCAATAAAAACAACATCTTCTCCTTTAGCACGGAGGTATCGAACGTATATATCAGCCGGTATATAAACCCCTGCAACATGTCCTAAATGAAGAGGTCCATTTGCATAAGGTAAAGCAGTGGTTACAGTATATCTTTTTGCCATAGGGCAAAATTAATGAAATCGGAGTGAAATAAGATGTAATTTATTTTTTCTCCCCAGACACGCGCTCTCCTTCTGGATTATCTTCTTCAAGATAAAGTGGATCAACATATGAATCAAATGGCGGAATCTTACACGAAGACAAGCATATAGCAGTAAACACCACACTTGCAATTACTATTTTTGGTAAGTTCATAGTTGTAAAAATAGGCATAAATCTTTATTTGAAAAATAAGATCGTTATTTCATTCAAAAAATGATTTTTGTGACACTATTCAGAATCCGAGGAGGTTTGTTGAACTGAAGGTAATTAAGTAGTAACTTTGCACAACATTGCAGAAAAGTAAGGAAAATATAAGACTATTATCTCTTGAGGAACTACAGCGCTATTTTTTAACTGTTGGAGAAAAAGCCTTTCGAGCCAAACAAGTATATGAGTGGTTATGGAAAAAATCAGCGATGAATTTTAACGAGATGACCAATCTTTCTAAGGCACTTCGTAAACTTCTTCAAGAAAATTTCATTTTACCGGCAGTTAAAATTAAAAAAAGTCAAGTGAGTTCGGACCGTACAATCAAAAACGCTTTCGAATTGGCTGATGGAAACATTGTAGAAGGCGTTCTAATTCCTGCATCGGACCGAATGACGGCATGTATTTCATCCCAGGTGGGATGTAGTTTAACCTGTAAATTTTGTGCTACTGGACGTTTAAAGCGATTACGAAATATTGGCTTTGATGAAATTGTAGATCAGGTGGTTCACATTAAGCATCAGGCTGAAAAACATTACAATTCACCCTTAACGAACATTGTCTATATGGGAATGGGAGAACCTTTATTGAACTATCGTGGCATGATGGATTCGATTGAGAAAATCACTTCTCCTGATGGACTAGGAATGTCTCCAAAAAGAATCACCGTATCCACTGCTGGAATTGCTAAAATGATTAAAAAATTGGGAGATGATGGCGTGAAATTTAATCTTGCGCTTTCTCTTCACGCGGCAAATGATAAAAAACGTGATCATATCATGCCCATTAATGAGCAAAATTCACTTGACGCGCTCGGGGAAGCACTCCTATACTTTTACGAAAAAACGGGGACGAGAGTAACATATGAATATATTGTATTCAAAGACTTTAATGATAGTATTGAAGATGCAATTGAATTAGCTGACTTTGCAAAAAAGCTCCCTTGTAAAATTAACATTATTGAATACAATCCAATCGAAGATGGTGAATTCCAACAAACGACTCCTGAACGATTGGATGCATTTGTAGGTCATCTTGAAAGTAAAAACCTTGTAGTCAATGTTAGAAGATCTCGAGGGAAAGACATTGATGCAGCCTGTGGTCAACTCGCGAATAAACATTAATTCTTTGGCAAAAAGTTGAGCTTTATTAAAAAATAAATTGCTCGTTCCTATTTTGTTTTAATCAAGAAATCTAGATCATCTATTTCTCGCGTTCTGTGGTGTAAAGTATCAAATCGATTAAACTTTGCCTGGATGGTGTTTCAGGATATGTTTTAATAATTTCCATCGCCTGAGCTCGAACTTCGTACATTTTTTGCTTGGTATATTCAATCCCACCCGATTTTTTTACTTTTTGAATAAGTTCTGTGACTTTCTTTTGATTTTCATTGTGATTCTTTACCACATCGATCATCCATCTTTTCTCTTTTCGATCGGCATTATTTAACGCATAAATCATCGGAAGGGTCATTTTCCGCTCTTTGATATCAATCCCCACTGGTTTTCCTATAAGACTCACCGAAGATTCATAATCAAAAAGGTCATCTTTAATTTGGAATGCTATTCCAATTTTTTCTCCTAACAATCTTAACTTTTCAACTTCCTCTTTATTCGCTCCTGCAGAGGAAGCTCCTGAAGCACAACATGCGGCAATTAAAGTTGCAGTCTTTTGCCGAATAATTTGGAAGTAAACATCTTCTTTGATATCTAAACGCCGTGCCTTTTCAATTTGTAGCAACTCCCCCTCGCTCATCTCTTTGGTTACATCGGAAATAATTTCTAAAAAATCATAATCCTGATACTTTGCTGCCAATTGGAGTCCCTTACTTAAAAGAAAATCACCTACTAAAACTGCAATCTTATTTTTCCAAAGTGCATTCACTGAGAAAAAACCTCTTCTCTTATTGGCATCATCCACCACATCATCATGAACCAATGTGGCAGTATGAATCATTTCAATTAAATTCGCCGCTCGATATGATCGATCTGTTACTCCTCCACACAAATTCGCTGCTAAAAAAACAAACATAGGTCGCATTTGTTTCCCCTTACGCTTGACGATATAGTGGGTAATTTTATCCAGTAATGGTGCATTCCCTTTCATGGCTTCCCTAAACTTGTTTTCAAACAAGTCCATTTCCTTTGATATAGGCGCTTTTATCGATTTAACAGATGCCACTGACCTGTAAAATTAGGCATTTTTTATGCGCAAAACTGGTTTATAGGAAAATAACGGATTGTTTTTAATGGATATACTTAAGCCAATTTCAGGGTAAAAGAAAACGTAGAACCCACTCCTACTTTACTATTCACATTCATGGATTGGCCATGAGCCTCAACAATATGCTTTACTATGGATAATCCTAAACCTGACCCCCCTTGTTTCCGTCCACCGCTTTTATCAACACGATAAAAGCGCTGGAAAACCTTAAGAAGATTTTCATCCGATATACCGTGACCATCATCAATTACCTCAATGTGAACAATTTGATCACTCATGGTATTAAATCCAACATCTACACTTCCGCCTTCTTTACCATATTTAATGGCGTTAACAACCAAGTTTGAAATTACCTGATAGATTCTATTTCGATCAGCATCAACAAAAATTTGTTTCTTAGGAGAAGTTCTAAATGCGACCGTAATATTTCGTTCTTTAGCTGTTAATTCAAGCGCATCAAACACTTCTCTTACCAACTGAATCAAATCAAATGTTTCATACTCAAGTGGGAACTCTCCAGAATCTAATTTTGTAATTAAATCTAAATCATCTAATAAATCAATAATCCGTTCAATGCTTTTGTCGGCCCTTCTTAAATAATCGCGATTTATTCTCTCATCCTCTAATCCTCCATCCAGTAATGTCAATATATAACCCTGCGTTGTAAATATGGGTGTTTTTAATTCATGGGCAATATTGCCAATATATTCCCGTCTAAAATTTTGTTGCTCATTAAGGGTTTCTTCTTCTTTCTCTTGCTTCTCTAAATACGTATTTACTTTAGAATCAATCAACTCAAAGGGGTCATCTAATAATTTTAAAACTCTTCTCTCATAAGTGATGTTTAATAATTTGTCCAAAATCAAATTCATCCTTTCGAAAATGAATTTGTCTAACACCCATTGTGACACAATAAATATGAGTCCTCCGATAGCCATTGCGATAAGAGAGGATATACCAAAACCTACATCTGAAAAAACAAGCAGAAGAACAAGAATTATGGAACAACCAATAACACTAAAAGAAATTGTAATATGAATAGGTTTTTTGAACATTATTCAGGCGACACAAATTTATAGCCTACACCTTTTACAGTTTCAAAATAATTATCCCCAAACTTTTCTCTCAATTTTCTAATATGAACGTCAATGGTTCGATCGCCTACAATCACCTCGGATCCCCAAACTCTTTTCATAATGGATTCCCTGTCAAAAACTTTACCTGGAGCAGAAAACAACAAACCAAAAAGCTCCATTTCTTTCCGAGGTAGCGTTCTTGATTCACCATTTTTAATCACAATATATTTATCCCAATCCAGTGTGAATTCACCAAAAGATACTTGAGGTTTATCGTCGTTCTTATTCGTACCACGACGCATAACCGCTTTAATCCTTGATAAGAGCACACGCGGTCGAACAGGTTTTGCAATATAATCGTCAGCTCCTGCTTCTAATCCTGAAATTTCCGAATAATCCTCAGATCGTGCAGTTAAAAATAAAATTTTTGGATCATTAATGCTTATGTCTTGCTTAATTTGATAACACGTTTCTATCCCATCTAAATCGGGCATCATAACGTCCAATATGATAATGTCTGGTTTAAACACCTTGTTCAATTTAATCGCCTCTATTCCATTGTTCGCTTTTTGAACAACATATCCTTCATTTTCTAGGTTATACCCTACAAATTCCAAGATATCTTTTTCATCATCTACAATCAAAATTTTACATCCGTCCATACATCTAATTTAAAGAGAAAAAATAGAACAAAGATTAACAACCTGCAGGCCGATAATCATTAAATCAGTCTTCAGGTATATCTTAGATTCAATTAACATTACTACATAAGCTAAAAGCGATTCTTTATTTGTTCATTAAGATAGTAATTGGCTAGGTAGAAATCAAACCGTTGTTTTGTCATTCTTTCACGTTTATCATTTTACAGAATATTTAGTTCAATGATCGTCAACGTCTTTTATTACAACAAATTACCATTTGTTCTATCTTCTTTTTTTATTTTTGCAAAACTTTAAAAGTGTATCAAGTTGCTTCATAAGATTAAAGCAACATGATTAATTTTAATTTGTGGTAACAAATCGTTTAGAATGGAGTTTGGAATTATTAATGCATTAAATATCCTTGGAGCGCTTGCTTTTTTCATTTTCGGAATGAAAATGATGAGTGATGGTATTCAGAAAGCGGCAGGGGGTAGTTTAAAGAAAATACTTGAAGCAATGACCAAGAACAGGTTCTTAGGTGTTGTATCGGGATTTTTAGTAACTACACTCGTACAATCCTCCTCAGCAACTACGGTAATGACCGTGAGCTTTGTTAACGCAGGCTTAGTCTCACTGACACAATCTGCTGGAATTCTTCTGGGCGCAAATATTGGAACTACTATTACCGCATGGCTCGTTGATCGTTTAGGATTTGAGGTAGATATCTCAGTCGCTTGTTTACCTCTTATTGCCCTATCCGTTCCCATGCTGTTTGCGAAAAGAAAAAGAATTAAGTTTTACGGAGAGTTTATTCTTGGTTTCGCGATATTGTTCTGGGGGTTACATGAACTAAAGGACGCTGTTCCTAAAGGCAGCCCTGAAGCATTACAATTTTTAGAGGCTTATGCAGATGGAGGTTTTTTATCCAATATTTTATTCATAGGAGTTGGAACCCTACTCACGGTTATTGTGCAATCCTCAAGTGCAGCAATGACACTTACAATTACGCTTGCTGCCAGTGGTATTATTCCATTTGAGATAGCCGCAGCCATTGTTTTGGGAGAGAATATTGGTACTACAATTACCGCATGGCTTGCGTCAATACCAGGAAATGTTCATGCAAAAAGAGCTGCAAGAATCCACTCCTTATTTAATATTATTGGCGTTGTTTGGATGATTATACTCATTAGTTTCTTTGTTGATTTACCTCCGATTATCCAATGGATTAACCAAACAATTTTACTAGACAATACAGATATTTTATCTCCTGATGGAAGAGGAAGGGGTATTGCTATTTTTCACACCATGTTTAATGTCGTAAACGTGGCGATACTTATTTGGTTTATCCCATGGTTGGTGAATACAGCTACCAAACTGGTAAAGTCAAAAGGAGAAGAAGACGAAGTATTTAAACTAGATTACATTGGAGAAGGACTACTTCCCTCTAATGAGTTATCGTTAATGGAAGCAAAAAAAGAAGTTCGCCAATTTGCCTATACCACATCAAAAATGAATACATTGATCAGAGCCTTGGTCAAAGAAAACGAGTCTAAAAAATTTGGAAAATTAGTCATTAAAATCAAAAATTTCGAAGAGGTTACTGATCGATTTGAAGAGGAAATTGCCAAGTATCTGGTAAAAATTGGACAAGGAGCACTAACCGAAAATCTTGCGTTGCGTATTCAAGCACTACATAAAATTATAGCCAATTTAGAGCGAGTTGGTGATATTTATTACAGAATGTCATTAACTCTTGAAAAAAAGCGAAACTCAAAAGTTTGGTTTACGCAATCGCAACGGAACGAATTGTATGGTTACTTAGATTTAATTGACAAAATTTTTGCAGAAGTGCAAAAACATTTAGATGCTGAATTTGAATCCATTCCTCTTGAAACATCCATAATTATGGAAAAAGAAAATTTTAAATTGGAGAAGCGATTACGAAAACTTCATATTGAGGAATTGGAAAAAGGAGAGTATGATTTCAAGTCGGGAATGCATTACCGAGATTTATTCATGGCCTGTGAAAAAGTAGGAGATCACCTCATCAATGTTTCAGAGGCTATGCAACTGAAAATTTAATCTTTTGTTTGCCAATTACAAGAAATGGTATCACTATAATGATTCGCCCGATCTATTATATAGCATGAATACCTATACATGCTATCATTCAATAAACTATAAATAGGTGCAGGTTTAATGGTTAAGGAGATTACACCCTCAATATTTTTATCTTTTGCGTTAGGTGTTAAATTCGGAATACTGTATGCCCGATTGGGAACCGAAGAAAGGGTTATAATGGAATCCAAGTGTTTCTCTTCATAAATTAAAAAACAATTAAACTCGCTTGAATCAATTGCTCCAATATCTCCATCTCCATCTTGAAAAGTAAACTCAAACTTTGCCGAGTCAATCGCATTTTCGGATGATTTAAATACTTCAAACCCTTGAAACTCAATTAAGGGAACTACATCAAAGTTATCATCCTTTATACAACCAACTAGTAAGAGAGCGGTTCCAATAATTAATGATATTTTTGTTTTATTCAGCACGAGGTTTAAAATAAATGAATTTAAACGAAATTGAGCAAAAAATCTTTACCATTTACTCTGAAAATGAGTTTAGAGATCTTGCAATTGAAATATTCAAGTATCAGTATTCGCACTGTTTAATCTATCAGAAATATTGTGATTTACTCAATGTTATTCCAAATCGAGTCACTTCACTTGAACAAATTCCTTTTTTACCTATCCAATTTTTCAAATCACAGTCTATTAAATCTTCCTCATTTAAACCCGTTAAAATATTTACAAGTAGTGGTACATCTGGACAAGCAACAAGTAAACATTTTATTAAAAATTTGAAGATTTATGAAAAAAGTTTTCTTAAATCATTCCAATCATTCTACCCTCATTGGGAAAACTCAACAATTATAGGACTTCTTCCGAGCTACCTTGAAAGAAAGGGTTCATCGTTGATTCATATGGTTGATTATTTTATTGAACATACAATATCCAATGGAAGCAGATTTCAGCTCGAGTTAACGGATGAATTTTTACATTTTCTCCTTCATGATGAACGCCCTAAAATTCTATTTGGTGTAACCTTTGCCCTACTGGAATTAGCAAAAAAAAATATTCAATTGAAAAATACCATAATAATTGAAACTGGCGGAATGAAAGGAAGAGGGAAAGAAATCACACGAGAACAGCTTCATCTCATTTTACAAGATTCACTTTCGCCTCATGCCATTCATTCAGAATATGGGATGACTGAATTATTGTCTCAAAGTTACCTTCAGAAGGAATTCTTTATGACTCCAAAATGGTTAAAACCATTGGTTAGAGAAACTACCGATCCTCTTCACGTTAAAACTGAGGGAAAAGGAGCGCTTAATTTTATTGATCTTGCGAATCTTTATTCCTGCTCTTTTATTGCAACTGATGATTTAGGAACGGTAAAAGATGGTCAATTTAAGGTTTCTGGTAGATTGGATCATTCCGCGTTAAGAGGATGTAATTTGCTGGTACTTTAAGAACCTATAGCACATCCAGGCGTTGAGCGTCAAACTTCACGAACATAAATAGCAAAGCCGTAAAACCAAATAGGGAGGATCCTCCATAACTCATAAATGGTAACGGAATTCCAATAACAGGCATAATTTGTAACGTCATACCAATATTTACCAATAGGTGAAAGAACAAAATAGAGGCGACACTGTATCCATAGATTCTACTCATTTTAGAACGCTGTTTTTCTGCCTTTTGTAGTAACCTAAAAATCAAGGCAACAAACAAAAGTATAACAAATGAAGTTCCAAAAAATCCCCACTCTTCTCCAACAGTACAGAAAATGTAATCTGTACTTTGTTCGGGAACCCATTTCCCTTTTGTGTGGGTTCCTTCCAAATAGCCCTTTCCTAAGAACCCTCCAGAACCAATTGCATTTAATGCCTGATCAGTTTGAAAACTGACGGTTTTATCATGTTTTTTACCAAGAATAATTTCAATTCGCTCCTTTTGATGAGGTTGAAGCACGTTGTAAGCTTGTTCAATAAATCCAACATAACCTAATGCAACTACCAAACTCCCCACAATCACACCTCTTTCTATTCTTTTCCATAATTCTGGAACACTAATGATTACAATAACATTTATAGATATCCATCCCCAAAGCACATAAGTATTGAATGACGCGCTCCAATCAAACACTCCCATAAAAATTAAAAAGAGGACAACAGAGCCAATCGTAATTAATGCCATGTTTGTTCTTTTTATAAAACTGGCGTACACAATTACCGCAAGTACTCCTAATGCAGTAAACGCAACATGTTTATCAAACATGAGTGTTAGTATGGCTAAAACAATGGCTAAAAGTCCAACAATAAATACCCTCCCAATAACACCCTCTCGGTAAAACACAAAGAAAAAAGAGCTAAAAACTAATGCGGATCCTGTATCATCTTGTCCAAGAATTAAAAACATGGGTAACAGAATAATCGCAAGCGGGAACACTTGACCATATACATCAGTATCTGAAAGAGAAAATACTTTTTTACCTCGAATAAATCGACTAAAATTTCGACCAATATCCTCAATAGAAGCCACTTCGCTTTTTTTATTCCTCGTAATGGAACCTAAATATGCGCTTAAAAATAACGCCGTGGCAAATTTGGCAAACTCAGCAGGTTGTAATTTAAAAGGGCCTAAATCAATCCAAGCTTTTGCTCCTTTCACATCTCGCGCAATAAAAATAACAACAAAAAGTAATAGACTTACTAAAGCATATATAAACGGGGACATTGCTCTAAAAAACTTACCTTCAAAAGCCATGATCCCCAAAGCAATAATTAACGATGCTCCAATCCAAAGAGCTTGTTTACCACTTCGATGTCCAAGATCAAAAAAATCAGAATGAGCAGGATTAAAATCCGCTGCATAAATATTCAATACTCCCAAAAGACAAAGAGTGAGATAGATTCCAATAATAACCCAGTCAACATTCAGTAATATATTCCCTCTTTGCTTATTCAACCTTGTAAAACACTTTATCTATCATTTCCTTTTCTAACTCCACTCGTTCAACATCTCCTTTTAAATATTGTTCAATCATTAAACTAGCAATTGGCGCTGCTGTACCTCCACCTCCTCCGGCATTTTCAACGAATACCGCAATGGCAATTTCAGGATTTTTTCTAGGGGCAAATGCCATAAAAACGGAATGATCATCGCCGTGGGGGTTTTGTGATGTTCCTGTTTTCCCACAAATTGTTATACTATCTAATCGAGACCTTAATGCTGTTCCGCCAGATTCTTCTAATACCCATTGCATCCCTTTTTGAACGATATCAAATCGTGTAGAATCAACCAACGTTTGATTCCGATAAGAAGAATCATTTTCAAAATTGATTTTTTGCTCGCCAACAGCCGTCACCAAATGAGGACGAAAATAATATCCTTTATTTGCAATGGAGGCGGCCAAATTAGCCATTTGAATCGGGGTTACAGAAAATTCACCTTGACCAATTGCAATAGAATAAATTGTACTCCAATTCCAATGATTTCTCCCATAAATTTTATCATATTCTCGTTTATCAGGAACATTTCCATCCTTTTCTCCGTGAAGATCAATTCCCAAAGGGTCACCAAAACCAAAAGAACGGACATATTTTTCCCATTCATCCATACCTTTTCTCATTTGAGCCATATTTCCTTTTCTTCCTTTATTAAAAATTTTATTTACTAGATGATAATAATAAGGATTGCAAGAGTGTTGAATTGCCTGAGGCAATGTTAACGGACTTGAATGATTATGACATCCTACGAGGTTTGTGTTACACCTATATGAGGTATACTCATTGGCCACCCCAATGTCTAATGCAATGGCACTTTGTAACGTTTTTACTATTGACCCTGGAGGTTGACGAGACTGTATGGCTCTAGGAAAAAGAATTTTCTTTTCATCCTTTGCTAAACTCTGATAGTTTTTACCATACTTCCCCCCAACCAATAAATTAGGGTCGTAAGTAGGCGCATTCACCATTGCCAAGACCTCTCCAGTTGATGGCTCTAACGCCACTATTGCTCCAATTTTCCCCCTCATCAAACGCTCACCATACTCCTGCAAATCAGCATCTAACGTGGTTTTTAAATTGTTTCCAGGTTTTGGAAAAGTATCCAAAGCACCCTCTAGGTAAGAAGATATATGCTTCCCATGTCGATTTTTTAAATAATGCTTCCAGCCCTTCTTTCCTCGCAATACTTGTTCGTAAAATTGTTCAAGTCCAGAACTTCCTTTATAATCTTGAGGAATATAAAAAGCATCTTTTTTCAAATCTCTTGGCCCCACTTTAGAAACATGACCTAACACGTGGGCAGCAATTGCTTTTGGATAATTTCTAACGGTTCTTTTTTTTACAGAGATTCCTTTGTAATTGAATAATCGTTCTTTAATCCCTCCGAAATCCTCCGACTTCATAAGCGATTCAAAAACTTGCGGAACTCGAGAGGAATAACCTCTGTTCTGTTTTATACTTCCTAGCCTATGATTAAATTCTACCGTGTCAATCCCCAATAATTTACAGAATCTTAATGTATCTGCTTCAAAATCACGCAGAGTGATCATGACATCATACGCAATCTCATTTTGGACCAACACTATACCATTTCGATCATAAATATTTCCTCTAACTGGAAATTCTACAACTTTATCTACAGCATCGGTTTTTGCTCGATTCGTAAAAAAATCATTGGCAATAACCTGGACATAGAAAAGACGAGAAAGATAAATCACAAAGAAAAATCCAAAAAGTAACGCAATGTGATATTTTCTCGATTCTAATTTTGCCATTACTTTTCTTTACTTATGAGCAAATACTGAATACCCATGATTAAGGTCCAACTAAAAATCAAACTCATTATTGTTCTGAGTAATGTACTCCAGAGAATAGTTATTGAAAACGCCTCTAACGTAAAAAAGAGTATATGATGAATTGCCAACATAAGAAATAAAAAAACGGCGTAATTTTTTAAGCCAAGGTTTGTAATTGATGGCTTTATCTGTTCAGACCCCATATCAGCAGGGCCTAGAGAAGATAAAAAAAACGGCCTCAAATAGGCAATAACTGTACATGCAACTGCATGGGCACCACCCGTATTGGTAAATAGATCCATTATTAAACCTAGAAAAAATCCAATCAGTAACAATAAGGATGTATTTATATTTCTAATTTGATATAAAATAATCAAAGGATAAATCATGGGTAACAGGTAGTGTGATATATTAAGCTGATTCAAAATTAAACCTTGAAAACAGAGAATAAGCACTAAAAAGAGCGCGTATTTTTGAAAATACCTAGTCATCTAACTCCTTTTCTTTGTTATGTAAACTATTTAATTCCGATTTAAATAAATTCTCTACCACATACACCTTATTTAGAGAAGAATAATCGATATTCAAACGCACCATAACACGTTGCATTTGGTTATCTAAATCGCTTTCCGATGACTCAATTGTACCCATAAAGATACCAGCTGGAAAAACAGATGAATGTCCTGAGGTAAGAATTGAGTCCCCTTCCTGTATTTGAGTTGTAATTGGAATATCATTGATTACAGCCATTGATATATCCTGGTTATCCCACTTCAAAAACCCAGAAACACCACTTGATTTTAATTTACATGAAATCGATGTTTTAGGATGTAAAAAAGAGATTACTGTTGAAAAATTTGCAGAAACTGCTCCCACGATTCCAACCACTCCAGATGGAGAAATCACACCCATTTCCTCAATAATACCATCATCACTTCCAAGATTCAATGTGATATAATTATTCGGTTTTGTATAAGAATTACTAATCACCTCTCCCACTCGATAAATATATTTTTGATTATAAAGAGTATCGTTAATTGTAAAATATTCTCCATTAACCTTTTTTAAAGAAGTTACCAATTGACTTCTCAATTCTGCGTTTTCCTTTTGCAGTTCAGTATTCACCTCACGTAAATTAAAATACTCTTCAATGTGATAAATTGTAGCATAGGTTCCTCCAGAAATCGCATTGGCTGAATTTATAAATTTTGTACGCTGATAATTATTCTGTTGAATGGTTAATACTAGTCCAGCAAACACTAAAACCCCAAATAAAATTTGGAGATGAAAACGTTTCAATATGGCCAAAATATTAATCATCTATTTATACTTAAAAAAAAACCGCAATTAAACATACTGTTTGAATCACGGTTCTTGCTTTAATTCCATTGCTGATCAAATCAAGAAAGAGAATCTTTCGAAGTTTTTCAATGCAATACCCGTTCCCCGTGCAACAGCTTTTAATGGATCATCTGCCACATGTACAGGAAGTTTCGTTTTTAATGAGATTCTCTTATCTAGTCCTCTTAGCATAGATCCTCCTCCTGCGAGATAAATTCCCGTTCGGTATATATCAGCAGATAATTCAGGTGGCGTCATTTCTAAAGCACTTAAAATAGCTGCCTCAATTTTACTTATTGACTTATCCAAACAATGTGCAATTTCGGAATAAGAAACCTCAATTTCTTTTGGAATACCTGTCATTAAATCTCTTCCATGCACTGCCATGTTTTGTGGAGGCTCATCCAATTCAGTAATTGCAGCTCCAACAGCAATTTTAATTCGTTCTGCTGTTCTTTCTCCAACTAAAATATTGTGTTGCCTTCTCATGTACTCCTCAATGTCATTAGTGAATTCATCCCCAGCAACACGTATCGATTTATCACATACAATACCTCCCAATGCAATGACAGCAATTTCTGATGTCCCACCTCCTATATCAATAACCATATTTCCCTGCGGTTCTTCTACATCAATTCCAATTCCAATAGCAGCAGCCATAGGCTCTTGAATTAACTTTACTTCTTTCGCACCTGCGTGCTCCGCAGAATCGCGAACAGCTCTCATTTCAACCTGAGTAATACCGGAAGGAATACAAATAACCATTCGAATATTTGAAGGTCCAAACATCTTCTTCTTCCCATTATTGATCATTTTAATGAACCCTCTGATCATTTCCTCAGCAGCCTGGAAGTCCGCAATCACACCATCTTTTAAAGGACGTATTGTTTTTATTTCTTCATGGGTTTTTCCATGCATTTGCATGGCTCTTTTACCTATTGCCATCACATTACCAGACCTTCTATCTTTGGCAATAATTGACGGTTCGTCTACGACTACCTTATCGCTTTCAATTATTAAGGTATTTGCCGTACCTAAATCAATCGCAATTTCTTGGTTTAAAAAACTAAATAGCCCCATATCTTAAATATACATTCAGTATTCGAAAATTAGTTGGTTTTTAACATAGAGTTATCAACCGTAATCAGTTTATTCTGAGAGATTAATGTTTAAAATGACGAATACCTGTCATAACCATGGCCATTTCGTTTTTATTACAAAAATCAATAGAATCTTGGTCCTTAATTGATCCTCCCGGTTGAACAACAGCAGTTATCCCTGCATTTTTTGCTAACTCAACACAATCTGGGAAAGGGAAAAAAGCATCAGATGCCATAACAGCACCCTCTAATGAAAAACCAAACGCATCGGCTTTTTCAACGGCCTGCTTTAATGCATCTACACGAGATGTTTGACCTGTTCCACTTGAGATCAACGTATTATCTTTAGCAAAAACAATGGTATTCGATTTAGTATGCTTGCAAATTTTTGCAGCAAAAATCAAATCATTTTTTTCAGATATTGACGCTTCTTTATTTGTTACCGATTTCAACTCGTCAATCGATTCCATTTTCATGTCTTTATCCTGGACTAAGGTTCCATTAAGTGCTGTTCTTACCGATTTTTTAGGTAATTCAACGGGCTTTTGAATTAAGATAATTCTATTCTTTTTAGCCGTTAAAACAGGAAGAGCATCTGACTCATAACCAGGAGCGATAAGCACCTCAAAGAAAAGCTTTTGTATCTCCTCTGCAGTTTCTTTATTAATTTTAGCATTCGTAATCAAAACACCTCCAAAAGCAGAAACAGGATCCCCTGCCAAAGCATCTTTCCAAGCCTCCAAAACAGTAGATCTGGTAGCCACACCACATGCATTATTATGTTTTAGTACAGCAAAAGTAGTCTCGTTAAATTCTGCTATTAAATTTACTGCAGAATCAACATCTAGTAAATTATTATACGACAACTCCTTACCATTTAACTTTTCAAACATCTCGTTTAAATCACCGTAAAAAGCCCCTTTTTGATGAGGATTCTCACCGTATCTTAACACTTGAGAAGTTGGCTCAGACAATTTTAGAGCAGACTGATTATCCCCGTCAAAGTACTTGAAAATTTCCGAATCGTAGTGAGAAGAAACGTTAAAAGCAGCTAACGCAAACCCTCTGCGATCATCCTCATTTGATATACCCTCTTTAGATTCTAACAAATCTATTAATCCTTGATATTGATTTTTCGAAGGAACAATAATGACATCTTTATAATTCTTTGCAGCCGCTCTAATTAAGGATATACCACCTATATCTATTTTCTCAATAATATCACTATGTCCCGCACCAGAAGCCACCGTGTCTTCAAAAGGATATAAATCAACAATTACAAGATCTATTTCAGGAATAGCATATTGTGCCATTTGCTCTTTATCCCCTTCAAGAGCTCTTCTTCCTAAAATCCCTCCAAAAATCTTTGGGTGTAATGTCTTTACTCTTCCTCCTAAAATTGAAGGATAATCTGTTAAATCCTCTACCCGTTCAACATCAATCCCTAAACCTTCAATGAAGGTTTGAGTACCTCCAGTAGAGTAAATAGTAACTCCTAAATCGTTTAACTTCTTTACGATTGGCTCTAAATTTCCTTTATCAAATACGGAAATTAACGCACTTTTAATTTTAACATCTGTCATTTTGGGTAAACCTTAGAATAAACTACAAGTTTACGGTTTATCCCTAGCTTGCTCAATTTATAGAAGACCTTTTTATTATAATGTTGAAAAGTTATAGAGTTTGTTAACTTTTTGTGATTATTTGAAAGAGAATATAAAGATTATAACCCAATCTTAAGCATCCTCCCTTCATATAAAACCAGAAATTTTCCTGGGTGGACATTATCATCAATCATACATTTCCAAGCTCCCTTTAATGCATCGTTTTTTTCATTTACCACAAAACCTTCTTTGTCTATTGAACCTGCACTCATTTCCATATAATACACCTTACCATCTTCAGGATTTTTAACCATTTTCCTAATTGCTTTTTCCCAATTTTTTGCACTCTTCATTTGGTCATAGTGTGGATGTCCATACCTCCCAAAACTTGAGAATAATAAACAAGCTTTGTCATCATGGATAAACGCAAGATTTGTATTCATGGTTCTAGCAATTAAAGCCATACCACCACCATGCGTATTATAAGATAATTGATTATTATTATTAAGTGAAAGGATAAATTGTTTACCAAGAACAATTGAACCATTGTCGGCATAGGAAATCTTTCTTATTGTGTAATAGCAATATCCATCATTTGCCCTTATACTTGAGCCTTCATAGTATAGATACTTACTAGTTATATCTTGGTATAAATCATTACTCAATTGTTCTTTAAATTTCACAACAATTTTATTTTTAATCTCCATTGACTTGCGATAAATCTCAATCTTAAAAGTACCGATTGGCTTTTTTAAATTTTCCATATCTCCAGCCAAACCTGTTAAATAAATCATACTATCATTAAATTGAATATTAGATTCTAGCATATTATATTCATTTAAGGAAACTAGGATCTCAGAAACATTAGATTCTTTATCCATTAATGCTATTTTCCATCCATCAGCTAACGATGAATTAACCTGACTATGGTTTATACCCATCATAAAATCACCATCATTAAATAGGTGATGGAATCTTTTTCGAACATATCCCTTTTTGATACCAAAATCGTACTTCCCAGTAGTTAATGTTTTAAGTTTGTGGTCGAATAACGTGAAAAACGCTATTTCTCTTGATTCGTCTAATTTCTTTAATTGAGCATTTGTCCCTAACTGTATGTGTGTTTCAGGATAAATACTCACTTTTTCGGAAAAAGCCAGTAAAAAACTATCTTGATCAGATTTAATCAAATAATTAGCAAAAGGTATAGAACCGATTTTCTGTTTTATTTCTGAGAACTTAAAACTATTTATCTCATTCAAATCCAAATCTCTTTCTGTTAACCATAAAATTTGCTCATCACAACCTTTTGCATTAAGGGAAAGTCTTACATCAGGTAGATAAATATGAACTAATCCACCATTAAATGGAACTAACCTAGATCCCATATATCCTTTATCCAACTTCACGACTTTAGTAGGCTTCTTTTCACCGTTGGGTTTGAAAGTTATTTTTTTTAAACCTGACTTATAAAACCCACCATTAAAAGGAGTTTGGTTCAAATAATTATAATTTAAATTAAACTTATAAGGTTTGAATGTTTTTAAATTCTGTCCAATAGATAGTGAACATGAAAATATTAGAACGAAAAAACTAAAATGAATACGAAAAACCATAATTTATATTAAAGAAATAAGGAAATATAAAATTGTCGAAATAGCGTTTATTGATGCTTTGTGCATAAACAAAATAAGGATCTGAATCGTCATCATCAAAAGCCTTCTTATTCATAGGGATATTCATTCCAAAATGAATTCCATAAAACAAATAAAGTGAGGAAGCTACTTTTATATTATTCCTGAACTTATAAGTGGCAACAAAACAAGTTGAACGTCCTTTAAATAATCTTTGTCCAGGATCATCATATTCAAAACCGTAAGCTCCAATTTGAACATCAAAGCTATTTATTATACCATTAGGCAAAATATTGTTTCGAGCACCACTGTTAAATATTAATCCAATTCCTAAACTCCCCCCCTTAAACGAAAGACCTCCTGGTTGGGCTATATAATCGAAAAATGAACCTAAATCTCCCCCAGTACCATATTCACTTTTCACGAAAGAAGCTCTATACAAAACACCAAATCTTCTCGACTTAATTATTGAAAAATCTAAATCTATAGCTCGTTCAGTTACAAACTTGTTCAGATCAATTGTAAACAATTTATTTCTACCCAAATAACCATTACCTGCTTTCAAAGCAATAACTGATATCATTAAGAGTAATATGAGCATATATTTTCTCATTTTTCGAAATTGATCAATTCAGAAGTTAAAGTTTGAGTAGTGGGTTTAACGATAGCATTTAATATTTTAAAATCACAACTAAAACTGTAGCTATAAATAGTAGTAAATTCAATTTCATAAAACCATCGAAACTTCCATTCTCTACCTTTCATTCGAAAATTAAAACCTCCTTCAAATATAGACATAGGAATATTAATCGCATTTCCTATTGCATTAATTGGCCCAGCTGTTCTGTCATTAAAAGTAGTTACATCAGCAATAACAAGTTCTTTTATCTCATTTTCATAGAGAAAAGTCCATAATTCAGGATTTGTCAAAGCACCTTGGCCATTTGTAAAAGAGGCTCCTCCTACAAAATAATGATCCCCTTGCTTGTATTTTTGAAAATCAATAAACGGTTTAACTAACAAAGTAAAATCTTCCTGCTTAAAGTTAGTTTGTCCCCAAAATAAAATCTTATACTCTTCTTCATAGTCGATAGCGCTAAGCATCTCAATTAAAGAATTTGTTTTTTGTTGATAACTTAAAACACTACCGTCGACTCCATACTTTGTTCTTCTAAACTGATTAAAATCGTTAACAAGAATTATTTTCCTAGTCATTTTTTTAAACACATATGATAATTCATCATTCAAAAACCTTTTGGCAAACTCAGGGTATTTCTTATTAGGATAAGCGAGATATTTCTTTATCATATCTTTCCACCCATCACTTTTTGTAAGGCCAATCGATAAATATATTTCAGGATTAGGTTTTTTTGGAATATTTGAAACCAGATAACGTAAGACATCCTTATACCTTACTCCTTCTTTCAATATTTCAGCAATGATTCCTTTTTCTAGCTTATCTACTTCATTATGATTGAAGAATATCCATTTTAAATCATCAAAAGCACCTCTTTTTTCATTAACAAAAACATCACCTAAAAAACTTCGATTAAGCAAGTTCTTATCCTTTGAAATTACTCTTCTAATAAATTCATGAAGGAAATAGTGAAAATCCTTATTTAGGGGTTCCAAACAATAATACTTGAACGATTTTATTAAACCAATTTTAAATTCGTTGTCTAATAACTTTTTTTGAAGTGTTTGAACCCTAGCATACCTTCTTAAACTTTCGAATTTTTCATTTGAAATAAGAGTAGACTTACCCAAATTACCCTTTGCCTTTCCCCAACTTAGCCATTTTTTCATCCGTTGTAAAGTCGGTGGATGTGATACAAACAACCTTTCTTTTATTTCCTTTTTTTCCTTCTTTCCATAAACAGTTGTTTTAGCCTTCATTAGCTGTAAAATTGTATCAGCAGAAACGAATTCCATGAAATCTGCCATCCCATCATACCAATTGTACCCAGCCTTGTAACCATTTATAAAACTTAAACTATCTGCTTCCCACTCTTTTATCCATTCATTATGATTATGTTTAAAAACTGATTCCCTGTCTGTATCCTTATTCGATTCTTGCTCAAGAATTGATTTATAAATGTGAGATTGATAATAATGTGCATATTCGTGTCCTAACAAATAAGCTAAACTAGCTTCTGATTCTAACTCTGAAACAATACCCCAGTTCAAGTTTATGGTCCCTAAAAATTCGCAAAATGCATTTGGATCAGAGGATTTATAAAGGCTAACCTTAGCTTGTTTATTTTCAGGAGCAATTTTGGATAAAATTTGATTCAAATAATCATCAAATTTTGTAGTATCAATGTTCGAAAGACGTCCTTTCTTTTGATAATTATAATGAATAAAATCAATAAAAAATTTCCTCTCGTTTTTCTCAATTGATCCAAATTGAGATTCTAACTCAAAAACCCTCTTCTCTATTTCGGCCCTCAAATCATTATTAGCTCTATTAAAAAGAGTAATGCTAGATAAAAAAACAGCAAGAAACCACTTCATTTTCACCAAATAAATTGCCAATTTATACAATTTATTTTTATTTAAACCATCTCATGTGTATCGTTTTAAAATCGGCATAACTTTTTTAAAAAAAAGCCTGTGAGATTATTCACAGGCTTTTTTTAAAAACTTTATAAGATAAGATTATACAGTCATAATATCTTTCTCTTTGGCAGAAATGATCGCATCAACTCGAGCGACGAAACTGTTTGTTAAATCCTGCACCTTGGTTTCAGCATCTTTCTGAGCATCCTCTGGAAGACCTTCTTCTTTTAGCGCTTTAATTCCGTCATTAGCAGATTTTCTAGCGGACCTTATTCCAACCTTAGCATCTTCTCCAACTGCCTTAGCTTGCTTACTTAAATCACGTCTTCTTTCCTCAGTTAATGCGGGTATGGAAATAATGATTATATCTCCGTTATTCTGAGGATTCAATCCTAAATTTGAATCGATTATTGCTTTGGATATAGGGTCTAGCATTCCTTTTTCCCATGGCTGAACGGTTAAAGTCTTTGCATCGGGAGTACTCACATTAGCCACCTGAGACAATGGAGTTAGAGCCCCATAGTAATCTAATTTAACACTTGATAGCATCGATGGATTTGCTTTTCCAGCTCTGATCTTAGTAAGCTCATTATCCAAACGATCAATTGACTTCTGCATCGACTCTTTGGCAGAATCTAATTCAAATTGTACTTCTTCTGTCATTATTTTTTATTTTAAAACTCAACTAACGTTCCAACTTCCTCTTTTCCAAAAATCACATCATTTAAATTACCTGGTTTATTCATATCAAATACAACAATAGGTAACTTATTTTCATTACAAAGAGTAAAAGCCGTTAAATCCATTACATTCAATCCTTTTTCATATACTTCTGTAAACGAAATCTTATCATATTTTTTAGCGTCACTGTCTTTCTCAGGATCAGCAGTGTAAATTCCGTCAACTCTCGTTCCCTTAAGAATGACATCAGCTCCACTTTCAATAGCTCTCAAAGTAGCAGCAGTGTCTGTTGTAAAATATGGATTACCTGTCCCTGCACCAAAAATCACCACTCTTCCTTTTTCCAGGTGTCGGGTAGCTCTTCTTTTAATATAAGGCTCAGCAATTTGTTCCATTTTTATTGCTGTTTGTAATCTTGTGTCCACACCTATACCTTCAAGTGCTGCTTGCAGTGCCATTCCATTAATCACCGTAGCGAGCATTCCCATGTAATCACCTTGAACTCGATCAATCCCCATTTTTTCGGCGCGCATGCCTCTGTAGATATTTCCTCCGCCAATAACAATCGCAACTTGAGCTCCTTTTTCGACAACAGTTTTAATTTCTTCCGCATAGGCAGATAATCTTTCAGGGTCTATCCCATAATCTCCACTTCCCATCAACGCTTCCCCGCTTAACTTTAGTAAAACTCGATTATATTTCATAGTTCGTTTTTTGTCGCAGAAACTCAACATGAGTTCTTTCTGATTTGTTAAATTACAAAGTTTATTTTATTTAATTAGATATGTTTTCTGTTAATGCGACCTACACATAAGATCTAGTAACAGTGAAACATTGATCAAAACTGAGTTTTTTCTCATGAGTTGCAAAAAAAAAGCTGCCCAAATCGGACAGCTTTCATACACATTCTTTCTTTTTTACTTCATTGAGAATCTTTTCATCGCAACAACAGTCAAATCTTTAGAAGCCTCACCTAGGTATTGCTTAATTGATTTTTTGTTATCTTTTATAAACGCTTGGTTTAATAATGTATTCTCTTTAAAAAATTTCTTTAATTTTCCTTGAGCGATTTGATCAACCATATTTTCAGGTTTACCTTCTTGTCTTAACAACTCTTTAGCAATTTCAAGTTCTTTTTCAATCGCTTCTTGAGAAACACCAGACTCATCAATAGCTACAGGCGCCATTGCGGCAGTTTGCATTGCACAGTCTTTCGCGTAAATTTCATCAACCTCTTCATTTAACGCAATTAAAGTAGCGATTTGATTACCAGGGTGATTGTATCCATAAACAGTCGCTCCTTCAACTACCTCAAAGTAAGAAAGCTCTAATTTTTCTCCAATAACACCTGTTTGTTCAGTAACTTTTTCAGCTACAGAAATTCCATCTATGGAAGCGGCAAGTAAATCTTGTAGATTAGTAGCCCCACTTTCAATGGCTACATTTAAGAAAGACTCTACTAATTTTACAAAATCCTCATTTTTAGCAACGAAGTCCGTTTCACAATTAAGCACCAACAAATATCCTTTGTTTCCTGAAACTTTTGCTAATGCGTATCCTTCAGAAGCCTCTCTATCAGCTCTTTTATTTGCTAATTTCTGTCCTTTTTTTCTTAAGTAATCGATTGCCGCATCAAAATCTCCATCTGATTCTTGTAATGCCTTTTTACAATCCATCATACCAGCACCAGTTTGCTTTCTTAATTTAAAAACATCTTTTGCACTAATTTCAGCAGTTGCCATTCTGTATAATTTTTACTTCGTTATTAATTTTATGCTTCTTTTTCTTCAGCAACCGCTTCAGATTTTTTTGACGCCTCTTTAGAGGCTTTACGCTCACTTAATCCTTCCGCAATTGATGCACAAACCACGTCTAAGATTTTTGCTACCGAAGCAGAACTATCATCATTTGCTGGTATCGCGAAATCAACCTCATTTGGATTTGAATTGGTATCTACGATTGCAAATGTAGGGATACCTAATTTTTTTGCTTCTGCAACTGCAATATGTTCTTTGTGAATATCAACAATGAATAAGGCCGCAGGAAGTCTATTCAAATCAGATATTGATCCAATATTCTTATTAAGCTTATCTTTTTGACGAGATTTTGATAAACGCTCACGTTTTGAAATTTTATCAAAAGTTCCGTCTTTTTCCATTTTTTCAAGAGAATTCAACTTTCTTACGGCTTTTCTAACAGTAGCAAAGTTTGTTAACATTCCTCCTGACCATCTTTCAGTGATGTAAGGCATATTAATTTCCTCCACTTTTTGTGCAGTTAAATCCTTCGCCTGCTTTTTAGTAGCAACAAAAAGAACTTTTTTACCTGATTTTGCAATTTGGCTTAGCGCAGCAGCAGCTTCATCCAACTTCGCAACCGTCTTGTTTAAATCAATGATATGGATCCCATTCTTTTCCATGAAAATGTATGGTGCCATATTAGGATTCCACTTTCTGGTTAAGTGTCCAAAGTGACACCCAGCCTCTAATAATTCTTTATAATTTGCAGTAGCCATATTCTAATAAATGCTTTAAATCTTTGTATACTATTAACGCTTCGAAAATTGAAATTTCTTTCGAGCTTTCTTTTGACCTGGTTTTTTACGTTCAACCATTCTTGGATCTCTAGTCATTAAACCTTCTTTCTTTAGTGCAGGCTTGGATTCCTCATCCAACTGAACCAAAGCACGAGAAATACCTAAACGAATCGCTTCAACTTGACCTGTAAATCCTCCTCCTTTAACGTTGACAGAAACATCAAACTTCCCTTCTTGATCCGTTAAAGCAAAAGGCTGATTAAGTTTAAAAATCCACTGATCTAACGTGAAGTATTCTTTTTGATCTCTACCGTTGATGGTGATTTTCCCGCTTCCTTCCTTAAGGTAAACTCTTGCAACAGCAGATTTTCTTCTTCCGATGGTATTAACTACTTCCATTCTTCTTATTTAATATCGTTAATGTTAATTGCTTTAGGCTGTTGAGCTTCTTGCTTATGTTCTGCCCCAGCGTAAACAAATAGATTTTTATGTATTGCATTACCTAACTTATTCTTAGGTAACATTCCTCTTACCGCTTTTTCTACTAATGCAGTGGGATGTTTTTCTAACAACTGTTCAGCAGATAAAACTCTTTGACCACCTGGATAACCAGTGTATCTAATATATCTTTTTTCGCTCCACTTTTCTCCAGAAAGGGCTACCTTGTCTGCGTTAACAACAACTACATTGTCACCACAATCAACGTGAGGTGTAAATCCTGCTTTATGCTTTCCTCTAATCAATTTTGCAACTGTAGAAGCTAATCGTCCTAGTGTTTGTCCTTCTGCGTCAACAAGCAACCACTCTTTGTTCACTGTTCCCGCATTCTCCGAAATTGTTTTATAACTTAATGTATCCACTGTATACCGTTTTTAAAATCTCTGCACTTTGCAGAAAAATGGGCGACAAAAGTACGAGTTAAATTTTAACCATACAAATTATTAACACTTTATTTGTTGAAATTTAGTTACCGCTTTTTATATACGGGTGAATCACATTCCTTTTATCTCTTTTTCCAATCATGAAAAGTTCCCTAAATGAATTCACATGAATATGGTTTACTCTTTAATATGTACTAGAATTACCTATTTTTACACTTACAAAATTCAAGGATATGAATGTATTAGTAATTGGATCAGGCGGAAGAGAACATGCCATAAGTTGGAAATTAGCTCAAAGTAAAAAACTTTCTAACCTATATGTTGCTCCTGGAAATGCAGGAACGAAGGAAGTTGCCACAAATATTGATGTTGGTGTTAATGATTTTGAAGGATTAAAGAATGCTGTATTGAAGCATACTATTGACCTTGTTATTGTTGGACCTGAAGATCCTTTGGTAAATGGCTTAGTTGATTTCTTTTTAAAGGACGATCAAACTGCACATATTCCAGTGATAGGGCCACAAGCTGAAGCAGCGCAATTAGAGGGCTCGAAAGAATTTTCCAAACGATTTATGCAACGAAATAATGTACCTACAGCAGGTTATGAATCTTTTACCAAGGACAACTTAGAGGAAGGGTATAAATATTTGGAATCATTGCAACCTCCTTTTGTACTGAAAGCTGATGGACTAGCTGCGGGAAAAGGAGTGGTTATTTTGGAGGATTTAAATGCTGCAAAATCTGAATTAAAAGCAATGTTGGCAGATGCAAAGTTTGGAGATGCTTCCAAAAAAGTTGTCATTGAAGAATTTATGAGCGGAATAGAACTATCAGTTTTTGTGATTACTGACGGTAAGGATTACGTGATTCTTCCTGAAGCAAAAGATTATAAGCGAATAGGCGAAGGTGACACAGGGCTGAATACTGGAGGTATGGGTGCTATTTCTCCTGTTCCATTTGCAGATGAAATATTCATGAAGAGGGTTGAAGAAGAGGTCGTTATTCCTACAATTGAGGGATTTAAAAAAGAAAACCTCCCTTATAAAGGGTTTCTTTTTATTGGACTTATGAATGAAAACGGTACACCTCGAGTAGTTGAATACAATGTAAGAATGGGTGACCCAGAGACCGAGGTTGTTATGCCTCGTTTGAAATCAGATTTATTGGAAATCATGCAAGCTGTGGGCGATGAATGTTTGGGTGACATTACAGTAGAATTCGAAAACAAAACTGCAACTACAGTAATTATGGTTTCAGGAGGGTATCCGGAGGCGTATGATAAAGGACATGAAATATCTGGTTTAGACAAAACTGAAGGCTCTATTATTTTCCATGCTGGAACAAAAGAGGATAATGGTAAAGTTGTAACTAACGGTGGACGCGTTATTGCAGTAACCTCATACGGCGCTGATTTTAATGAAGCACTTCAGAAAAGCTATAAGAATACCGCCATTATTGACTGGGAAAGAAAGTATTTTCGATCCGATCTTGGATTTGATCTTCAAGAATATTTGAATTAAAAAAAACGCTCGTTAAAACGAGCGTTTTTTTTTGCTTTTTTATTCTTTCCTTGTTTATTGACTAAAAACCCTCAATATAACGGAACTTCTAATTTAAAACTCTATTCGAAAGGTTGTCCCCTTTCCTAATTCAGAAGATTTTACATAAATTTTCCCATTGTGCTGTTCCTCAATAATTCTCTTAACAAGAGACAAGCCCAAGCCCCACCCTCTCTTTTTTGAGGTGAATCCCGGCTTAAATACTTTAGTGAAATCTTGTTTGGAAATCCCCTTACCAGTGTCTGATAAATCAATAAAAATCCGGTCACCTTCTTGCGAAAGAATTATTGCGAAACTCCCTTTTCCATCCATAGCATCAACCGCGTTTTTTGTAAGGTTTTCAATCACCCATTCAAAAAGAGGAGCACATAATTTAGTGGTTATCTCTTCACTTCCCTGAATAGATATTTCTACCTTATCTGAGATTCTTGATCGAAGATAAAGCATCGTTCGATCAATCGTCTTTTTAATGGACAGCTGTTCAAAATTTGGCTCAGAGCCAATTTTACTAAATCGATCGGTAACCGTTTCAAGTCGTGCAACATCTTTCGCAATTTCACTTACAACAGAGGGATCCAGTTCCGAGGTCTTAAGGTATTCTATCCAACCTATAAGTGCAGATAATGGGGTTCCCAGCTGATGAGCTGTTTCCTTAGACATGCCTACCCAAACTTGATTTTGTTCGGCATTCCTTGAACTTGAGAATGCAAAATAACTAATGATGATGAACAAGCTAATAATAGAAAGCTGCATGTATGGATAATAGGCTAATAAATCAATTAGTACTGAATGTTCAAAGTAGATATACTGCTTTTGGCTTCCAAAAACAGGAATCTCAATAGGCGCTCTACTGGCCTTCATGTTTTCCAACTGTTCTTTTAAATACCCAGGATCCTCTGTCGCTTTTAAAGAATCTAAATTTCGCCAAGTCAATACTTGACCTTCAGCATTTGCTAGAATCACTGGAACCGTGGTATTCCCTACAATGATTTTATGAAAAAAAGAAATGTCTCCTTGAGCGGAAATTGATCGCTGAGTTGCCTCTGCAACAAGCTCCATTTTTTTTCGCTCCTCATTCGCTAGTCGCTCTACGATTGAGTTGGTATAAAACAAAGAAGCAAGGGCAATAAGAAGAGCTCCTAATAATAGTAACACTTTCCAAATTTGCTTTTTTGTGTAGATATTCATGGCTTAATCTTCGTCTTCTTCATCCTCTTCCTCCTCTTCCTCCTCTTCCTCTTCTTCTTCATCCCAAATTAATTCTTGGGTAATGTTGGTTCGCTCCTCATTCAAATCCTCTTCTTCCTCTTTTAATTTTTCTGCTTTATTGTTTCGCTCTTTCGGTTTTATAATATTTTTTATTTCCTCTTTTAATACTTTTCCAATTTCTTGTCTTTCTTTTTTCCAAGTTTCTTTAACGAGTTGACGTTTTGACTTTACATCGTAACTAAACTTTGGATCATCAATATTCCCTCGCATTCTTAGAGGAAGAGTGGCGGTTTTATCATTGTTTTCAACCACACCAAATTCTGCATCAATTTTATTTTCTTTTTTGGCTTTGAAAATTTCGTTGTGTTTTATTTTTAATAAGTAGTTAATATCCTGATCGAACGTATGTGTCCCTTCAATATCTAGATTGATATCCGATGATCGGATGGCCATTTCTGGAATATATATTGTTCCTTGATTAATTTTGATGTCATTTTTAAGTGTAGAGAACTTAAGATGAGATAAATTAAAATTCAATTTCAAGTCATCATTCAAAAATTCTTGAAGCTCAATCAATGGTTCAAACTGAACTAACTCTCCATTCTTAATATTAATGGTATTTTCACTAAATAATTTATTTTCTTTTATGTTTAACCCTTTATCAGATTCTATCCTAAGATTAGAGGTCATAGAAACTACTCCTTTCACATGATGATCCAAAAGCACATCTTGTCCAAAATTCTCAAATTGAATAAATGCTTTCTTAGCATTAATGTCTTTAAGAATAGTTTGAGAAGAGAAGAGATTAATCTTTGGGTTTTGAGTGTTTATGAATCCTTTAAATTTCGCAACACCATCGCATGTATTTAATGTCAATTTTTTGAACAAAAGCACTTGATCCTTTAGTTCGATCTCACCCAGTATATCCTCTCCCTTAAATTTTCTAAATGAAAACTCATCCATTTTCAAATTAGCACGCATCACAATTGATTGAGGCAAATTAAAATTGTATTCCTCAGTACTAGAGGAGGCATCGCGCTCTCCTACAAATTCCTCCAATACCATTTTATCCATCTCTAGATTCGCATCAAAGGTTATTGGCTCGTTCGCTAATATGGTTTTCAAATAATTGGTTATTTGACCATTCATTTTAAAACTACTGGATTGAATTGTTCCTTTGAAATCCTCAAACTTGAGGTCTTTATCACTAAAATTCATTGTTCCATTTGATAAATCAATTGGGAAATCAAAATCCACAGGTTGTGCAATGACATTTTCTAATGACAACACACCCTTTGATGAAAACTCATCAAGCGCATTTAATTTATTCTCTACAAACACATCAATCAATCTTCCTCTTACCTGCATGTCCACACTCATGTTTCCTTGGATAAAAGAAAAATCATCTTTGAGCACATCCTCATAAATTTGAGATAAATCAAACTCCGATTGAAGGTTCGCTTTAATTAATGGCCGCTCAAAATGACTTAATTCTCCTGACCCTGAAATTCTAACGCCTTTCCAATCTAAACTAAAATTAGATGCGTTGATTTTTGCTCCTCGTGTATTTTTTAATGTTGGCTGACTGTAATCTCCTTGAGCATGTTTAACTTTAATTTTAGTATCTCCATTAGCATACGTGACATTATTTAACGCATAAGCTACTGTTAAAGGAGGCCATTTATTGGATTTTTCTCCCTTAATTTCACCTTTTGCTGTAATGGTTCCATTTACAGATTTTAATTGATCATCTTTAAAATTTGATGGCAGGAGTTTAACGAGATCCTCTATATTATGATTTTCAAACTTAAATGCGATGTCCCACCATTCGCTTTGTTTTTTAGTTTGAATCAGCCCAACAAAAGAGAAGGCATCATTGTTCAGTATTCCATCATAATTTATAGTGAACTTTTTCTTCCTCAGAGTAATTCCTAACTCTCCATCAAGAACAAATGATTGTGTTAATTCAAATTCATCTATTTTTAAAGAGTGTACATCGGTAATAACTCGAGCATTAAGCGCGAATGAATCCTTTAACATAGCGGGTTGAAGGTCTGCTTCTTTCACATTAAGTTCATACCCCTGATGTTCTTTATCATCAAAGTACCCCACTTGAACATCACTGATAAGAATTGCATCAATCATAAAACGAGCGGAAGATTTTAAAGTGTCTTCGGAGGACTTTAATATGTCATAATTGGGCAATCCTTTTTGATTATACATTATGTTGACTTCACCCTCTTCTAAAACAATTTGATGTACGCTAAAATCTCCATGAATCACAGAGAATAAATCAAATACGAGGTGTATTCGTTGTAAATCAAGTAAGGGTTTATCCCCTTTTTCAAAACTGTAGGTTTTAACATGATTTAAACTCACTGATACATTGGGGAAATGTTCAAATAAGTCATATTCAATAGAACCTACATCTACAGGCTTGGTAAGTTGACTTCCTAATTCGACTTTTACATAATCAAGCAATTCCTTTTCATATTGAATGGCAATAATGGTCAATGTACCTAGCAGCAATGACCCGGTAACCAAAATGACTATGAATATGCGCTTAATTGTTTTCACTCTACACTAATTTATTATTTTCAATGACTTCTACAATTCTCACCGAGGAGTACTTTTTCAATGTTAATTGTTCATTGATGTTTAACACATTCTATCAATACGTTATTTTTAACAACGAAGGTCTTGAAAATATATTATAACTTACTTGTAATTAACTAGTTATGAAAACGGCACATAAATTGATGTTCATAAAGTCAATTTATTACATTTTTTTTGAGTTTATGCTTAACAATTTTTGAGATAAAACGTAACTTAATTAGTGCATTTGATTAAAAAAACAGGAAGGTAAATGTTAAAACAATCATTACAACAAAAGCTGCTTCAAAAGCTATCCCCTCAGCAAATTCAATTAATGAAACTATTGCAAGTTCCAACCGTTGCCTTAGAACAACGAATTAAAGAGGAGCTTGAAAGCAATCCTGCTCTTGAGGAGGGAATTGATATTGAATCAAAATCAGATCAAGAAGGTCTTCAGGATAATCTTAATGAAGAGAACAAGAGGGATGATTTTGACCTTTCAGAATATATTTCTGATGACGAAGTTCCGTCTTACAAAACATCTGTTAGAAATTCTGGTCATGATGAGGAGGACAAATCCATGCCTATATCTATGGGAAAAACATTTCATGAAGCGCTTTTTGCCCAACTTGGATTACTTAAATTAACTGAAGATGAAATTACGATTGCCGAAAACTTGATTGGTAATTTAGACGATGCAGGTTATTTAAGACGAGAAATCGAAGCGATTATTGATGATTTAGCCTTCTATCAAAACGTATCAACCACCGAGAAAGAACTTCACAATCTTCTTTCGAAAATTCAAGAAATGGAACCTGCGGGTGTAGGAGCCAGAGATTTGCAAGAGTGTTTATTAATTCAAATTAAAAGAAAAAATCGTTCTGATTTAAATATTTATTTGGCAGAGAAAATTTTGGAAAAAACGTTTGATGAGTTCACAAAGAAACATTATCAAAA
Source organism: Flavobacteriales bacterium (assembly GCA_002722245.1). Lineage (GTDB taxonomy): Bacteria > Bacteroidota > Bacteroidia > Flavobacteriales_C. Next base: position 94,260 of record PBLA01000007.1, read on the forward strand.
AATCATTAATAAATTCGAAATTACAGAGGATGAATTAAGATTAGCCCTTGACGAAATTTTAAAGCTCAATCCAAAACCTGGAGGTTCAATGAATGAATCTCAGCGTATTGCTCAATCCATAGTTCCTGATTTTCATTTGAATATTGAAGATGGTAAACTGCAATTAAGTTTGAATGGACGAAATGCCCCTGAATTAAAAGTTAGTCGAGATTATAAAGATTTATTAAAAGGTTATCAAGCGCAAAAAGGAGAAGCGTCGAAAGCGCAAAAAGAGGCGGTAATGTTTGTAAAACAAAAACTAGATTCTGCAAAATGGTTTATTGATGCGATTAAACAAAGGCAAAATACGCTTTTAAATACCATGCAAGCAATTATTGATTTGCAGTATGACTATTTTATAACTGGAGACGAAACCAAAATCAAACCGATGATTTTAAAAGATATTGCCGATAAAATTGACATGGACATTTCTACTGTTTCCAGAGTGGCAAATAGTAAATATATTCAAACTCCCTATGGTACATTTCTTCTCAAAACATTTTTCTCTGAAAGCATGCAAAATGCAGACGGTGAGGAAGTAAGCACAAGAGAAATCAAAAAGATACTACAGGACACTATTGCCGTTGAAGATAAAAAAAAGCCACTAACGGATGAGCGACTTGCAGGAGTATTAAAAGAAAAAGGGTACCCTATTGCCAGAAGGACAGTTGCCAAATACCGAGAACAGCTTAGCATTCCTGTGGGTAGACTAAGGAAAGAAATTTAATACATAAAGTCCAGCGCTTTCAACTGTACTTTTTTAAATTTGTTCTGTGAAAAGTTCACGAAATCGATTCGCCACATTCTTTTCCTATTTGTTTCATCCTATTTTTATGCCAACGATAGGAATCACCCTAACTTTCCTATTAGGTGGAATAGCAGGATTCAATCCATATTCAACGGCTTCGGACAAAAACAACGCCTACTTTACTATTGAGTGTGTAGTTTTAGCCACTGCGATCCTCCCCTTTGTTGTTACAGTTATTTTAAAAAAGCTGAAACTTATTTCTTCACTCCATATGCCCTTAAAAGAGGAACGAACCCTCCCTTTTCTCATTACAGGACTTCTTTACTATAGTATGATCCATCTCTTTTCCCAAACATGGAAAATACCTCTTCCAATACTAATTTATCAATTTATGATCGGTGCTACTCTTGCTATTATTATTGGCATGATTATTACCTATTCCTGGAAAATTAGTATCCACATGATTGGGATTGGAGGTGTTGTAGGTATTTTAATCACCTTATCCAAAACAGGAAATAACGTTTTATTTTTCCCCATCATTATATCCATTTTTGTTTCAGGAATTATTGGATTTAGTCGTTTGGAATTAAAAGCGCACAATCCTGGCCAGTTAATTGCCGGGTTCATATTGGGATTCGCATGTGAAACTCTGGGACTTTTTATTAATTAGCAATCAGTGAAATTCCAAAAGACAACTGATTAACTCCTCTTTGATTTTCTGGATGAATAAGCCCGTTCAGTCCGTAGTAAGCGAAAACATTGAACAACCCATATCCTACTCTTAAGGTCATTCCATATTTGAATTTTTGAAGTTCGCTAATATTTTTCCTTTGATAATTTTCCCCATTTTGCAGTTGATACCGTGCATTCGTCATTAAACCAACTTTCCCACCTACATAAAAGCGAAATGGCTGTTTGGTTTGGGTTCTATATCTCAATTCAATTGGACACTCAATATATTGACTTGTTAATCGATTAATTTTGTAGGGAACACGAATGACTCTTAATCCAACTTCCCGTGGAGATCCTTGAAAAGTTGATCGTGGTTTCAAATTAGCGTTGTGATTAATTTTAGTAAAATCATAGCCCAAACCATAAAACCATGAAAAATTTGTTTTTTTGTATTGTATATCTCTTCCCCAAGAGCATGTAAAACTAAGCGATGGTTCTGTTGAGATTACAGCAGGCTTATTTACCCATTGAGAAGTATAAAAGTCAAATAGAATTCTATCTGATTTGTAATAGTCTCCCGCATGAGCATGCTCGAAATTAAGCACAAGAGCCAGAATTACGATTATTTTGAGGCCTTTTATTTCCATTTTATTGATTTAATAAGATAACCAATATTTCGTTTTCAGGACATACAATAAAAGAGCTAAAAAAGCGTAATCAAAAAAAAATGGGGCTTACCCCCATTTCTGAATTTTTTCGTTCTATTATTTTCCCGCATCGGGGACAGAGATACTACCTCCAGTTAAATTCTCTAAATCACGATCAAATAAATATAGTCCTCCCTTTTCAGAACCTGTTAACTTTATTCGATCCAGTATTCCTCTGGCAGTTGCTTCTTCTTCTATCTGCTCACTAACATACCATTGTATAAAATTGTGCGTGGTATAATCTTTTTCTTCCAAACATGTATGAACAATGTTATTAATCTCAGCAGTCACTTTTAATTCGTGTTTTAATAAATTTTCAAAAGCAGTTGTTAAACTTTCGAATTCCACAGGAGGTTCAGCAATAGATGGTATTTTCGCTATACCACCTCGCTCGTTAATATATCTTACCAATTTCAGCATATGCTGACGTTCTTCATCGGCATGTCTATACAAAAATTCTGCAGTACCCACATACCCTTGGTTTTCGGCCCAGGAAGCCATTGAAAGATAAAATTGAGAAGACTCTCCTTCTAAGACAATTTGTTTATTTAACGCTGCCTCAACTTTTTTCGAAACCATAATTCTTAGTTTTTGATGAAGTTAATTAATCAATGTAAAGAAAACAATAACTCATACTTATTTAGACATAGTCTATATCTACTTACCTTCACCACCAATAATAACAACAATCTCACCTTTTGGTGGATTCTTTTCATAAAATTCTACTAATTCCGAAACCGCTCCTCTTTGAAAGGTTTCGAAAACTTTCGATAACTCACGAACCACACAGACATTTCGATTATTCCCCATAAACTCTCCGATTTGAATTAGGGTTTTGACTAATCGGTGAGGCGACTCATATAGAATGATTGTACATGGTAATTCAGCAAGGAACTTCAACCGAGTTTGTCTTCCTTTTTTATGCGGAAGAAATCCCTCAAAAAAGAATTTGTCACATGGAAAACCACTACCAACAAGGGCTGGAACAAATGCTGTTGCTCCAGGAAGTGGCTCTATTGGAACCCCCGCTTGTATACATGCCCTCACTAATAAAAATCCAGGATCCGAAATGCCCGGTGTTCCAGCATCAGACACCAATCCGATTTTCTCACCGCTTTTAATTTTATCTAATACTGCTTCAATTGTTTTATGCTCATTATGTGCATGATGCGGCCACATTTTTTGATTAATCTCTAAATGTTTTAAGAGTTTACCGGTTTGTCTCGTGTCTTCTGCTAACAAAAGATCAACAGACTTTATTGCCTCAATAGACCGCAGCGTAATATCACCTAAATTTCCAATCGGTGTTGGAATAAGAATTAGCTTACTCATACTTCAAATGTACACTTATTGGTACACTTTCGAATCGGTTTGATTAATTTTGCCGGATGAAAAGTTTGACTTTTTGGTTTCTTTTGCTTTGCATGGGTTCATATGGACAAACTATTTTTGGTACTGTTTCTTCAGAAAATTCAGCTTTACCATTTGTCACAATTGTTAATCTTAACAACGGTGAATCAAGTTTCTCAAACGAACTTGGACAATTCAATATTTTAATCAATTCTACCAACGACAGTATTCTATTTGAAGCAACTCATTTTAAACCTTCCATTTTTCTTGCTGATTCAATTCAAAAAAAACCAAATGTTGTATTAGTAAAAGATATTCAAATACTAAAACAGGTAACAATAACTGTATCAAATGATTTTGCCAAACGAATTGCTAAACAAGTTATTCAAAACAGAAAGAAAAACACCATTTTAAATAAGGACTTTTCCGCTCAAATGTATACTAAAATCCTTTTGAGTAAAATCAATGCATTCACAAAAGATAGTTCATTGGTAAAGTTAAATGAACAGATTTCAATGATCCAATTCCAATACCCTAAAAACTGGCGAGAAACAAAATTGGGATACAATCAACACGAAGTTGAAAAACAAAATAGAGAAGGGTTTATAAATCATTTCGGTAATGAAAAAGAAGCACGCCAATACGGCGGAATAAGTAAGACAAATGAAGTTTTTTATCACAATATTTCCAACATAAATTTCAACTTTTATGAATCCTTTATTTTGATTCCAAAAATTAGTCAAACTCCTTTTATTTCTCCCTTTGGTAATTTAGGGCTGCTTTCTTATCATTTCAAATATAATTCCACATACATTCAGAATGGTAAAAAAATACATCTCATTGAGGTGATTCCTAAAAGAAAAGATGAATCCATATTTTGGGGAATTGCACAAATTGAAGCTCAAACATGGAAAATAAAAAGCCTTAATTTCAATTTAAACCCGAAAAGGACACTCAATTTCGATTCATTCACAATAATCCAACAACTGGATTCGATTAATGGAAACAATTTTATTAAAGATCAAAGCATCTATTTTTCTTTCAAAAAAAATAAAGAATCACATTATGAAAATGTCCATTCGGTATTTAGTAATCATGTATTTTCCGAACAAACTATTCAACAAAAAAATCGCATCCAATTTACCACGGATTCTGCATACAACAGAAATGCGAAATATTGGAACGCGAAAAGGCCTTTTAATCTTAAAGCGAAAGAATTAACATTTATTGAAACAATTGATAGTGTTAAGCGCATTAAAAACTCAATCAATTATATCAAAAATGAAGACGCCCTGAAAAACAAAGTAACTTTTTGGGAAGTTATTTTCTCAGGAATTGATCATTACAATACCCCTAAAGGATATAAATGGTTTATAAGTCCCTTGATTGCACAAGCAAATATCTTTGGTATTGGGGGGGTTCGGCATGTATTTAATGGTAATTATGCTAAAACCTTTGATAATAAAAACTTACTCGAACTAGGAGGGAAAACAAATTTTGGATTCATCAATAAGGATATGGTTGCCGATGTGGAATTAAAATATACTTATGCTCCTAAACATTTCGCACAGTTTAAATTTAGAGGAGGAAGCGAATATCAAATGCTTACATTCAATCAAAACTTTGCAACGATTTTAAGTAGAAGCAACTGGATTAAAAATAATTTCCTAGAGTTAGGACATTTCATTGAGCTTACAAACGGTCTTTTTTTAGATATTGAAACAGGGTATTATAACAGAATTTCTATTTCGAATTTGACTTTATCAGACTGGAGCGAAGAGGTGTTTGGAGAAAATAATACGCCACTTGATTTCAGCAATTACAATGAACTAAACCTTAAACTCTCCATTACATACACCCCGTTTCAGAAATATGAAATTGATGGACGAAAAAAAACCATTTTAGGGAGTAAATGGCCAAATTTTAAACTAAAATGGGAACAGGGTATTCCTTCTATTTTTAATTCCATTATTCACTATCAAAAACTTACTTTCGGCATAAATCAATCCATTCGATTTGGTTTATTAGGAACAACAAAATATAGTATATGGTACGGGGACTATTTACATACCAGTTCTGTTAAAGAACCGAATAACACATTTTTTAGAGGGACTGATCCTTATTTATTTACACATCCTTTGGTATCTTTTCAGCTTTTAGGGAAAACCCATCAGGCAACCAACTCCTATTTCACTCTAAATTTCATTCATCACTTTCATGGCGCATTACTCAAAAAAATTCCGCTTATAAAAAGAACAAAACTGGAATCATCATTCGGGGGAGGAGCCCTCTATATTGATCAAAACAATTTTGCACACACAGAACTATTTGGAGGAATAGATATCCCATTTAAAATTGGACAGGTCAATATGAAAATAGGCGGGTATTACACCACGGCCTATTCAAATTATTCCGCTTTATCCCACATGATAAAATTTGGTTTAAATGTCTTTAACCCATTTACCAATAATTGGGAATATTAAATCTAAATTTACATTATGATTGATAAATCTTTTGAAGAAAAGTGGAAGGAATTAGAAGTGAAAATTGCCACTGATTTTGGAGGTGGATTAGATGTGCAGGGAATCTTATTTTTAATTGGAGTACAGGAACTTGGAAAAGGACCACAGGATTTTTCCAAAGATCAAAAAATTGATGTGATTCATGTCGCCATTTGCAGGGTTTTAGAACCTTTTGGTTTTTATACATTATCACATTCAGACCAAGACGGATGGCCACACTATGAATCTTTAAAACCGTTACCAAACTTAAAACCAGGAGAGCAACTTAAATTAATGAAGCAAGCTATTTTGGATTATTTCGGAAAGATATACTAGTTTAATTAACCTTACATGTAACTGTTGTAGTTTCACCCTCCTCCAAAGCAAGTGTCGTAGATCCTGATTTACCATTTCCTGTGGTAACAACCACTTGCAAAACCGCTGGTAATTTGAAACATATTTTATCCGTAGACCCACTCATAGAGGTTTTGTATGTTCTAGAAGTACTCATATCATTCTCATTGCATATATAGAATCCAGCACTGGCATTGTCAGGATTATCTACAGATATTTCCACAGTGGCATTTGCAATCGCAGATCCATCAACCAAATCAACTACACGAACAACACCATAAGTCGGTTGCTGAGTACAGGCTGTGAAAAATGCGGAGACAACAATCACGAGAAATAACTTTAAACTCTTCATAACAACTTTATTTAGCAAGATAAATGACACTAAAATATTCTGACAACCAAACAAATATATAGAAAATTTTGGTTGACTAAAAATTCCTCATCCTCTAGTAAATAGCTAATTTTAGAACATGAAATTGAACAATTCTGTAAAATACTGTTTCTTACTCGGCCCTTTTATGCTCCTGCTTGCCTTTTCCGGAAAATGGAGGAAAATCCAAGATGGAAAAGTGAATAACGATAACCTGTATGTCATCTCAACAAAATATGGTGAAATGACACTGGCTTTGTATGACAAAACTCCAATCCATCGTGATAACTTTAAAAAATTAGTTGCAGATTCCACTTATAATGGAACGTTATTTCATCGCGTAATCAATGGTTTTATGATTCAAGGTGGCGACCCAAATTTAAAAAATGCAGGAGTAAAAGATCGATTAGGCCTTGAGAATATGAGCTACACGCTACCTGCAGAAATACATTCGGATTTAATTCATAAAAAAGGAGCGTTGGCCGCAGCTAGACAAGGTGATCAGATAAATCCACAAAAACGATCATCGGGATGTCAATTTTACATTGTTCAGGGAAAGGCTATGGATGAAAAGTCATTACAGGGAATATTAGAAAGAAAAAATAACATCCGTAAAAGAGCATTGGGGAATAAATACCTTATGAATCCTGAGAATTCAGCATTAAAAAACCACTATGTTCAAATTGTTCAGTCTGGCAATCAAGATAGTATTAAACACTATAATCAACTCATCCAATCAATAACTGAAGAACTCTATGAAGGTAGTAAGCTAAGTTACACTCCTCAACAAATTAAAACCTACCAAAAATTGGGAGGAACACCAATGTTAGATATGGACTATACGGTATTTGGCGAAATTATAAAAGGACTAGATATCATTGATTCAATAGCAGCGGTGAAAACAAGGAAGGGAGATCGACCCATTGAAGATCTTCAAATGACCATTAAAAAATTGTAATTTTGTACGAAACCAAAATATTAATGGAAGAAAAAATCAAAGAACTCCAGAAACAAATTGAAGAATACCAGATTGATGGCAAGGAGGCGCTGGAAAACTTCAGAATTCAATTTTTAGGATCAAAAAATGTTCTTAAAATGCTGTTCTCAGAAATTAAAAGTGTTCCTAATGAGCAAAGAAAAGCTATAGGACAATCCATTAATGCGTTGAAAAATGCAGCCCAAAATAAATTTGACCAGTATTCAAATGATGCGAACAAAGAGGAGGAAACGAATGTTTCAATTGATTTAACGCTGCCTGGTGATGCTTTTAAACTTGGTAGTCGTCATCCAATAAGCATTGTAAACGAATCTATTATTAACATCTTTAGTAACATCGGCTTCACCGTTTCAGAGGGTCCTGAGGTTGAAGATGACTGGCATAATTTCACGGGGCTAAACTTACCCGATGAACATCCTGCTAGGGATATGCAGGATACTTTTTTCATTGAAAAAAATCCTGATTGGTTACTTCGCACACACACCTCCTCGGTTCAAATGAGGGTAATGGAATCCAATGAACTTCCAATAAGAACAATAACGCCTGGTAGAGTATATCGAAACGAGGCCATTAGCGCAAGAGCTCATTGTTTTTTTCATCAATTGGAAGGATTATATATTGATGAATCCGTTTCATTTGCAGACTTAAAACAGACACTTTTATATTTTGCTCAAGAGTTCTTTGGCGAACATGCTAAAATCCGCCTTAGACCTTCCTACTTTCCCTTCACAGAACCATCTGCTGAACTTGATGTATCCTGTACACTATGCAGCGGAAAAGGGTGTAAAGTATGTAAGCACACGGGGTGGTTAGAAATTGGTGGATGCGGGATGGTTGATCCAAATGTATTAAAGAATGCCGGAATTGATCCAACCAAGTACACCGGTTTTGCCTTCGGTTTTGGAATCGATCGAATAGCCATGTTAAAGTATCAAATTAATGACTTGAGGTTACTTTCTGAAAACGATATTAGGTTTCTAGATCAATTTAAAGCAACATGGTAAGATTTCTCATTCAAATTAATCAATTCTAATACGCTCCTCTCGGTTTGCAAGCTCCCAGGCAGTATAATAAATTAACTGGGTTATTTTTGCGATTTTTTCAAAATCTATTTTATCAACGGTATCCGTTGGTTGATGATAATCTTCGTGCGTGCCATTAAAATAGAAGATAACAGGTATACCATTTTTAGCAAAATTATAATGATCTGATCGCTGATAGAAGTGATTTGGGTCGTCAATTGAATTGAATGTGTAATCCAATTCTAACTGCGTATGAAGATCATTTTGCTCCTCATTAATGGTGTGTAAATCATTACTCAAAAAATCGCTTCCTATAATGTAAACATAATTTGGGTTGGGATGATTATTGGAATCATGATGAGCTTTATCTACTCTACCAATCATATCGATATTTAAATTTGCTATTGTATTTTCAAGAGGTATAATTGGATTTTCAGAATAGTATCGGCTTCCCAACAATCCTTTTTCCTCTGCTGAAACAGGCATAAACAATATACTTCTTCGAGGCCCATTTCCAGCGGCTTTTGCTTTTGCAAATGCCTCAGCCATAAGCAATAACGCAGTTGTTCCCGAACCATCATCATCTGCGCCATTATAAATATGTCCGTCATGCTTACCGATATGATCATAATGTGCTGTTACAATAACAAATTCGTCCTTTTTATCCGACCCCTCAACAAAGCCTAAAACATTCTCAGAGGTTATCTTATCATTAACCATATCAGAATGTATCCCTACCGACAAGTTCAACTCCTTAGTGAAAGCTCGTTTTTTTGCTGAAATTCTCTTGTTTATTTTATTTAAACTCTTGGTAATCCCTCCAGCCTTAAGTAGCTTATTTGCCTTTTTTTCAGATATGAAAACCAACGGAATTGGCACACCAAATGGGTCTGTTTCTAATTTCATTTTAGATGATTGGAATGAATGCGCATAGGAGGATGTATACATTTCAAAATTCGGACTTACCATAATGATCCCCAATGCACCTCTTTGCACCAAGTTATTAATTTTCGTAGTTCTCGAATTCCATTCACTAGTTTCTTTTGTTCCTGTTACCAGATACCTTGATTTATTGTCTTTTGGCTCACCATCAAACATAAGAACTACTTTTCCTCGAACATCAACTCCTTTAAAATCATTATACCGCTCACTCGCAATCCCATATCCAATAAACACTACTGGAGCTTCTGAAAAGTTTACATCATCAAAATCTGAATTGTGTATGAAATCACGAAAATAACGTAATGTATCACCATTAATCGTCATTGTTATTTTTTCAGGATAAGTCACCCTTAAATTAAATCTCTGAAAATATTCTCCGCGTAATGGAGGAAGGCCAAATTCGGCAAAATGTTGCATTAAGTATGCGCCGGCCAACTTTTGTCCTTTTTCTCCAGCCTCTCTACCTTCAAGCTCATTACTCGCCAAATAGTCCAAATGTTTTTTAGCAACTTGAGGATTAATATAATTTACATAGTTAATACCTTGAGCAAATACGACATTGAAAACGCCTTGAAAAACAAAGAAAATTATAAAGAGTCTCATTTTAGTTAAGTTTTAACACACCATTAACAAAAAATTCTGTGGTGCTAAAGTATAATAACAATTGAATGCATAAAAATTTACTACCTTAATTAATCATGAAAAGAAGATCATTAAACGCAATTATAATAACAGGGGCACTCTCCATTTTATTGCTTTTTATCGTTCAATTCTTTTGGGCCAAAAATCTAGTTACCCTAGAAAACAAACAATTTAATCACAAAGTAAAGATTGGATTATTGAATGCGGGGTATAAATTAAAAATTATACACCATTCTAAAATAGACAAGGCACACCTTGTAAAACAATTAAATGAAAACTCATTTGTAGTAGAAGTTCAAGACATTGTAAACCCAACAACTATTGATTCACTTCTCCAACAGGAATTCAAACTCCAAGAACTATACTCTCCCTATAAAATTGCTATTTACGACTGCTTTACCGATAGCGTAATTTATTCTCATTCAGGTTCAGAAGATGCTTCATCCGTTTCCGCCAAGGACTATGGGGTAGATTGGAACATCAATAGCTATAATTTTGGGGTGATCTTTCCCCAAACTAGTACTTTGGAAAAATATTTGGGTATTGGAGTTACATCAGGAATAGTCATTTTAGCAATTGTAGGCTTCTTTAGTTATGTAGTAATTATGTTAATCCAACAAAAAAAGTTGGATGAAATCAAAACAGATTTCATAAATAATATGACACATGAGCTAAAAACACCCATTTCAACTATATCCCTATCCAGTAATGTGATTAACCAACCAGACATCCTTGATCAACCTGATCGACTGAAGAGATACACTCAAATAATTGCACAAGAAAATGAACGATTAAAAAATCAAGTGGAACGGGTATTGCAACTGGCTTTTTTCGAACAAAAAAATTTTCAACTCAACTTTCAGTGTTGCAACATAAAAAAATTAATTCTACAGAGTATTCAACCGTTTGAACTGATTTTACAAGAAAAAAAAGGAGTGCTTCGAATTGATGGAGACGATATAATGGCAGAAGTGGATGAACAACATCTTGGTAACGTCTTTTCTAATTTATTGGACAATGCTATAAAATATTCAGGAGAACGTGTTCCTGAGTTATTCATAAAAATCACTCAACAAAAAAACGAAGTCAATATCCATTTTTCAGATAAAGGAATTGGAATGGATAAAGAAGAATTAAAAAATATTTTTTTGAAATTCTATCGTGCGCCAACCGGAAATATACACAATGTAAAAGGATTTGGGATTGGTTTAAGTTATGTGGATCAAATTATGCATATGCACAATGGAAAAATTCACGTTACCTCTGAAAAAAATAAAGGCACAACTTTTGCGTTAACACTCCCTTTAAAACAAGATTAAATATGATTAAGGCAACTATATTACTAGTAGAAGATGATGAGAATTTAGGATTCGTAATCAAAGATAATCTTGAGGAGGAAGGGTACAATGTTATCTGGGTAAAAGATGGAGAGGCAGGGTTTGAAAACTTTTGTAAAGAGAAATTTGATTTATGTATTCTCGATGTCATGCTCCCTAAAAAAGACGGTTTTCATCTTGGTCAAGAAATCAAATCTGTAAAAGAGAATATGCCTATGATCTTCTTAACCGCAAAATCATTGGATCCGGATAAGATACAAGGATTTAAAATCGGTGCTGATGATTATATCACTAAACCCTTTAATATGAAAATCCTCCTTTTAAGAGTTCACGCTCTATTAAAGCGGTATTTTGCGTCAGAATCAAATGCCCTTGAGGATAAAGATATATTCGAAATAGGCCACTATTCCTTTCACTATAAAAATCAAGAATTAATTATTGCAAATGACAATAAGCACCTTACTAAAAAAGAAGCTGAAATGCTTCGCCTTCTTTGTTTAAATCAAAACCAACTCCTTACCCGTGAATTAGCATTAAAAGTGATATGGGGTGAAAACGATTATTTTAAAGGACGATCTATGGATGTATTTATCACGAAGTTGCGTAAATACCTCAAAGGAGATGAACGAATAGAAATCATTAATGTTCATGGAACAGGCTTTAAATTGCAAATTTCCACTAATAAATAATCCATGGTAAAGTTATTTTGGACGCAAACTCCTGTTCCTTTATTCTCTCCCCTCAAATTTATTTCAATATTCAACGAACATTAGTGAGCCTCTAGCCAAGTTGCACCATAAGCCCCTTCTACCTCTAATGGAACAGTAGTCTTTACCGCATTTTCCATTTGAAACTTCGCTAGTTTAGCTACTGTATCTTTTTCATCGGGACACACATCAAACACCAATTCATCATGAACTTGAAGAATCATTTTTGATTTTAGATTAAGCGCCCTCATTTCTTTGTGGATGTTAATCATCGCCACCTTAATAATATCAGCAGCAGAACCTTGAATTGGGGCGTTGATGGCGTTTCGTTCGGCATATCCTCTCACTACAGCATTTTTAGAATTAATGTCTTTTAAAAATCTTTTTCTTTTTAAGATTGTTTGCACATATCCTTGTTCTTTCGCTCGTTCAACAGCCGTATCCATGAATTGTCTTATTCCTGGGTATGTTGCAAAATAACCATCTATTAATTCTTTGGCTTCTTTTCGTTTGATATTTAATCGTTGACTTAATCCAAAAGCTGAAATACCATAAATAATTCCAAAATTAACCATCTTAGCCTTATTTCTCATTTCTCTATCCACATCTGACATATCAACCTTAAAAACTTTTGCAGCGGTAGCGGTATGAATATCATATCCTTTTTGAAAAGCTTCTACCATATTTTTATCGCCACTCATTTCAGCCATTAAACGCAATTCTACTTGTGAATAATCTGCAGCAAATAATTCATTTCCATTACTCGGAATAAATGCATCTCGCACCTTTTTCCCCTTTTCAGTTTTAATGGGGATATTCTGCAAATTTGGATTATTGGATGACAATCTACCTGTTGCAGCAACCGCTTGACTATAGGTTGTGTGAATCTTTCCCGAAGTTTTATTCACCAATTCAGGTAATGCATCTACATAGGTTGACTTTAATTTTTTCAACTGACGAAACGCTAACACATTATCAATAATCGGATGTTTACCGGCCAATTTTTGAAGCGTCTCCTCAGAAGTAGAGTATTGACCAGATTTGGTTTTTTTAGCTTTTTCGTCAATATTCATTCGCTCAAAAAGAACCTCTCCTAACTGTTTAGGTGACGAAACATTAAAACTCTCTCCAGCCTGCTCAATAACCACCTTTTCCAGCTCTTGTATTTCTCGCTCCAACTCAAGAGAATAGGCTTTTAACGTATCAGTATTCAAAACAACTCCATTTTGTTCCATAGTAGATAATACAGGCACAAGTGGCATCTCGATCTCCTCAAATAATTTTCGAACGTCTTTTTGGTCAAGTAGTGGATTAAATTTCTTCATCAACTGCCAAGTAATATCTGCATCCTCTGCAGCATATTGAACAAGTAACGACTTCTCTACATCACGCATTGACTTTTGATTCTTTCCCTTTCTTCCGATTAATGTTTCAATTGAAACTGGCCGATAATTTAGATAGGTTTCGGACAAAAAGTCCATATTGTGCTTCATATCCGGCTGCAACAAATAATGAGCAAGCATAGTATCAAAAAGTTTCCCTCTTACTTCTACACCATACTTCACCAAAACATTAATATCGTACTTTATGTTTTGAGCTACCTTGCCTATTTTTTCATTTGCAAATACAGGCTTAAATAAGTCTAGCACTTGCTGCTCATCCCCTTCCTTTATGTACACATAATACCCAGTATGCTCTTGCCACGAAAACGCTAACCCAACAACTTCTGCTGTTAATGCATCCAATCCCGTCGTTTCAGTATCAAAGCAAAAAGATTCCGTTTGATCCAAGAGTTCAATTAATCGTTTAATTTCTGTTTCTGATTCAACCAAATGATAGTCGTGTTCAACATCATTTATTGTTTTAATTTCCCCCTCAGATAATTGCTCATCCGTATCAATCACATCTTCGGTTGATGCAAACAAATCCAACTGACCAGAAGCGTTTGTAGGATGAACTGATGCCTTTTGAGCTGTATTTGATATATCTGCGCCAAGAACTCTTTTCGCAAGGGTACGAAATTCCATCTCGGAGAATAACGTTAAAAGCGCATCCTCGTTCCAGTTATCAATTACCATTTTTTCAAAATCAATTTCTATTGGAGCATCCGTAACAATTGTTGCCAGTTTCTTCGACAAAATCCCCTGATCTCCAAAATTGATCACATTCTCTTTTTGCTTTCCTTTTAAATCATCCGTATGCTGAAGCAGTCCCTCCAAAGAGCCATAAGCCTTAACTAATTTTTTAGATGTCTTTTCACCTATTCCAGGTATCCCAGGAATATTATCTGCTGAATCTCCCCACATCCCCAAAATATCAATTACTTGATCAGGATGTTCTACTTCAAATTTTTCTTGAACTTCAGGAACTCCCCAAATTTCAGCAGGCTTTCCACTTTTTCCAGGACGATACATAAAAATATTTTCTGAAACTAATTGAGCAAAATCCTTATCAGGCGTCATCATAAAAGTTTGAAAATCCTCTTTCTCCGCCATTTTTGCTATTGTACCAATTACGTCATCTGCTTCAAAGCCAACTTTTTCAATAATTGGAATATTAAATGCTTCAATTAGTCTCTTAACATAAGGAATCGACACTTTTATATCCTCTGGGGTTTCATTTCTATGGGCCTTGTACTCCGGATACAACTCATTTCTAAAGGTATTTCCCGGTGCATCAAATACAACAGCAATATGAGAAGGATTTTGCTTTTTTAATACCTCTAACAAGGTATTACAAAACCCCAACGTCACAGAGGTATTTAATCCATTTGAATTATATCGCTGATTATTTCCAAACCCAAAGTAAGCACGGAAAATAATTGCGAAAGCATCGATCAAGAAAAGTTTATTTTTTGCCATTTTAAATAAATAGAGGATTCTTTTTCTATCACAAAATACTTATTCCCAAGCAAAGTACACGCTCTATTTATCAATAAAAGGTTAACAAAAAAAAGAAGTTATTTACATTTTTAGAAAATACTTCCTAACGGACAAAAGTCTACATTAAAAGGATCATTTTATTATATCATTTTGCAAAGTACAGCAAGGGAAATAAAAATGTTTCCTCAAGTCCTCCTTTATTACTTCTCCCGATAAATTGTTTGTAGAATAACTTCTGTGACAACTTTAAGTGTTGTAGGAGATATATTATCCAGGTTATCATTATGCGTATGCCAAGTGTGAACAAAACTGCCTGTTGATGGCTCTCTATGGATAATGTTTATACATGGTATTCCGGCCTGATTCACATAATAATGATCATCTGTTATCATACCATCTTGAATAGAAGTAAAGTATCGGCCATAGCCCATATTCTTTGCTATATTCCATACTCGATCCAATACAGGTCTTGCATAATCTTGAGAATACCCTTCATACATAAAAACAGCATTGGCATCTCCTACCATATCTAAATTTATTCCATACTTTGGCTGAGGTCCCTTTAGTCTTGTATCTTTCGACCAAATTTGAGAACCATAACAAAACGACTCATTCGATTGCCCATAATCTTCAATATCAAAAAGCACAACATCAAGTCCAATAGCAGGCATTTGTGTTTTAAGGAGTCTTGCAACCTCCAAAATTACTGCAACACCACTTCCTGCATCATTAGCACCATCAATTGGTTCGTCCGATCTTTCAACATCTTGATCAGCCCATGGACGAGTATCCCAATGAGCTGTTAAAAGGATTCTTTTTTCCTTCTCCAGACCAAATCGACCAATTACATTCCGGTAAAATAATTTTTTTTGATCATGAGCAATTTGGGTACCACGTTGTTCAATTACTTCAAAATCATAAGACTTTAATTTCTTTACCAACCAATCACCACATAATTTATGCGCTGTGGAATTAGGCACTCTAGGTCCAAAATCAACTTGTTTTCGAACAAATTCAAATACAGAATCAGGATCAGCAATAGGCGTTTTCACTAGCTTAAAACTCGGTTTAGCAGAAGAAATCTTTCGCTTTGGTGGGGGGTCACTTGTACAAGCCAACATACTAAACACCAACGCCAATACACAGCACGTATTAAATGGATTAAACACTCCCTTTTTCGCTTTTATTTTGACCATTCAGTACCGCCTTTAGCGTCCTTAATTTGGATTCCCAACTTGGTTAATTCCTCTCGGATTAAATCGGAGGTACTCCAATCTTTATTTGATTTCGCATTGGTTCTCAAATCAACAGCCAATTGAATCAATCGATCCTCCAATTCGGCAGAATGGGAGTTATCGGCTTCAATTTTTATTCCCATAATGTCAATTACATAGTCCGAGAATACCTTTTTCAGTAATCCTTTATCCTCTTCGGTTAAGCTTTGCTCTTGAACAATACCACTATTTATTTGTTTGACTGCATCAAAAAGATGTGCAATTAAAACAGGTGTGTTAAAATCATCATTCATTGCCTCCTCACATTGAATGCGCAATGCCTTTACATCTAAAAAGGATGTTTTTCCAATCGCAATCTTATCAATAGATAACATGGCATTAGTTAAACGTGTTAATCCTTTTTCAGCAGCACTTAATGCATCATTACTCAAATCCATTGTTGAACTATAATGACATTGCATCATTGCAAACCTAACCACCATAGGTGAATACGCTTTTTCAAGCAATGGTGTTGTTCCATCAAACATTTGTTGTGGTAAAAAGTACTGACCTGTACTCTTGCTCATTTTCTCTCCGTTCAAGGTCAGCATGTTTGCATGTAGCCAATACTTTACCGAATTTACTTTTCCAGAGTGGGCTGTATTCTGTGCTAATTCACACTCATGATGAGGGAACTTAAGATCCATTCCTCCACCGTGAATATCAAATTCTTCACCAAGATATTTTGTGCTCATTACAGAACATTCCAAATGCCATCCAGGAAACCCTTTTCCCCAAGGGGAGTTCCATTGCATAATATGTTTAGGATCCGCCCTTTTCCAAATCACAAAATCAAGTGGACATTTTTTTTCATTTTGTCCAGTTAGAGCACGTGTATTATTTTGTAGCTCATCAATTTTACGCCCTGACACATCTCCATAATTATGCTCTTTTGCATAATTTTCTACATCAAAATAAACAGAACCATTTGACTCATATCCAAATCCATTTTCAATAATTTGTTGCACATACTCAATTTGCTCTAATAAATGCCCCGTAGCCGTTGGTTCAATACTCGGTTTTAAGGTATTAAACTGTTCTAAAACAGAATGAAAACCATTTGTATACTTTTGAACCAGTTCCATAGGTTCTAAATTTTCAAGCTTCGCTTTCTTAGCAATTTTATCCTCCCCTTCATCACTATCATTTTCTAAATGTCCAACGTCTGTAATATTTCGAACATAACGCACATCATACCCCAAGTAAGTAAGGTAACGATAGATCATATCAAACGAAATGAAAGTCCTACAATTTCCAATATGAACATCACTATAAACTGTGGGGCCACAAACATACATTCCAACATGCGGGGCATTAATGGGTTCGAATTTTTCTTTCGTACGAGTGAGTGTATTAAAAACGTTTAATCCTGACATTAAAAATAATTTTGTACAAAAGTAACAAATATCCATCAAGCGTATATAATCATAAAAATATAAGCCTTACAAAGAAAAAACTGGTTAATGAGAAATATCATTGTTCAAATAATTAACTTTGACAAAATTTAAATTCATTAATTATGTATCCAGCAGAAATAGTTTTACCAATGAAACAAGAATTGGTAGATGCAGGGTTTGAAGACTTAACCACACCAGAAGCAGTTGACACAGTTGTCAATAATGAGGAGGCGGTATTAATCGTTATTAATTCGGTTTGTGGTTGTGCAGCAGGCAATGCAAGACCTGCAGCAAAAATTGCTGCCCAACACGAGAAAGCGCCAAAACTAACCACTGTTTTTGCAGGTTTCGACAAAGAAGCCGTAGAACAAGCAAGAAAGTACATGCTGCCTTATCCGCCTTCATCTCCATCAATGGCGTTATTTAAAAACGGAAAACTAGTTCATATGATTGAACGACACAATATTGAAGGAAGCCAAGCCATGATTATAGCAGATAATCTTACTGGTGCTTTCGAAACACATTTATAACACGTTTTCAACCCTTCTAAACAATAAAAAAGCCCTAGAGATCTAGGGCTTTTTTGTTTCTATATGATTTGTCTTTAACCAATTTTAATGACCTTCATGCTCACCTTCCTTTAACGGAACAATTTGAGAAACGTAATCATCCTCATATCCTGGTTTACTGTAGTCGTAAGGCCAACGATGAACGGTTGGAATAGGACCCTCCCAGTTCCCATGAATACGCTCAATAGGGGCTGTCCACTCCAGCGTATTAGATTTCCATGGATTTTGAGAACTTTTTCTTCCTCTAAAAATAGAGTAAAAGAAATTGAATATAAAGGCAGATTGACCAATGGCAGCCATAATCGCAAAGGCAGTTATGATCGGATTGATGAATTGAACATCTGCAAACATTTCAAATTCCAAGTTAGTATAATAACGTCTTGGAACACCAGCTAACCCCACAAAATGCATAGGTAGGAAAACACCATAAACACCAATAAACGTTAGCCAAAAATGCAGATATCCAAGCTTAGAATACATTAACCTACCATACATTCTAGGGAACCAATGGTAAACTCCTGCAAACATTCCAAAAATAGCTCCTGCACCCATTACAATATGGAAATGTGCTACAACAAAATAAGTATCGTGTATATTAATATCTAATGCTGAATTCCCCAGGATTAGTCCGGTCAATCCACCAGAAATGAATAGTGAAACCATACCCATTCCAAACAACATGGCAGGAGTTAATCGTAAATTACCTTTCCACAAAGTGGCTAAATAATTGAACACCTTAACAGCAGAAGGAATAGCAATCAACAATGTGGTAAATGTAAATACCGTTCCTAAAAATGGACTCATACCTGTTAAAAACATATGGTGTCCCCAAACAATAAATGATAAAAATGCAATTGCTAAGATTGATAGAATCATTGCGCGGTAACCAAAAATCGGTTTTCGTGAGTTCGTTGAAATCACTTCAGAAGTTAATCCGAGGGCAGGAAGTAAAATGATGTATACTTCAGGGTGCCCTAAGAACCAAAATAAGTGCTCATATAAAATTGGAGAACCTCCAGTTTGTGCTAAAGGCTCACCACCTATGTAAATAGAATCAAGATAAAAGGATGTTCCCAACATTCTATCAAACATCAATAACAATGCAGCAGATAAAAGAACTGGGAAAGATAACACACCTAAAATAGCCGTAATAAAGAAACACCATATTGTAAGAGGCATTCTCACCATCGTCATACCTTTCGTTCTTAGGTTAAGTACAGTAACAATATAATTTAAGGACCCTAATAAGGAAGATGCGATAAATACAGTCATCGAAACCAACCACAATGTCATTCCTAAACCAGATCCTGGCATTGCTTTTTCTAAAGCAGAAAGAGGAGGATAAACCGTCCATCCACCAGAGGCTGGTCCCGTTTCAATGAAACATGAATAAACCATGATCACAGAAGAAACAAAAAACAACCAATAAGAAATCATATTTAATAAACCAGAGGCCATATCTCGAGCACCCAACTGATAAGGAATAAGGATGTTGGAAAACGTACCAGAAAGACCACCTGTTAATACGAAGAATACGATGATTGTCCCATGAATCGTTACTAAAGCTAAATACATATTAGGATCTAAAACCCCCTCTGGTGCCCAACGATCCCCTAAGAAGAAATTTAAAAACGCAAAACCTTCTTTTGGCCATGCCAATTGCAATCTAAATAAGATAGACATTCCCATTCCGATTACAGCCATAAAAATTGCCGTGATTAAGAATTGCTTCCCAATCATTTTATGGTCCATACTAAAAACGTACTTACTAATGAATGTCTCGTGATGATGTCCTCCACCCATGACTATATCTTTTAAATTTTTTACTTAATTATTATTTATCTTAAAGAGTTTCAAACGCTTTTTGATCAGCAATCCACTCATTAAATTCTTCCTCTTCTACAACTTCAATATATACCTTCATGTTGTAATGAGAAGCGCCACAAATCTTGTTACACAAAAGAATATAACCTGTAGAACCAGGAGTTTCAACTGCTGCAATAACATTACCCTCCTCGTCCAATGTTCTTTTTAAATAAACCCTTCCTTCTTCAGCGGCTTTTAGATTAAACTCTTCGGAAGTTTCCTTTGGCTGAAAAGTAAAATACGTTTTCATTCCAGGCACTGCATTCATTTGAGCCCTAAAATGAGGAAAGTATGCAGAATGGATTACATCTTTGGATCTAAATTGGAATTTGATTGTTTTCCCTTTAGGAAGTTTAATCGAATTACCGTTAATTACTTTATCATCTTTCCCTGCGTCGTATTTTGCTGGAAACTTCTCATAATCAGCTAACATTCTGTTCAAACGAACAACATTGGCTTTATAATTTTTTAGACTCTCTTCAGATTTATCTAGGTTTTTACTCCTATTCCAACCGTCCTCATTCAGCTTTTCATACTTAATTGAGTCCTGACGAATGTTTTCAATAGCCGCTTTTGACTCATCAAGTCTTTTCAGAAGTGCATTTTTAGTAGCTACACCCACCGCATTTGAACCGTATAATGCAAATGACGCTTCTCCCAATTTACCATCGTCTCCTGCAAATCGAGTTGTCCATTTAAATTGTTCTGAAACAAATTCAATATGCATGTCTGCTTCATCTTCAGGATTCATAATTGAACCCCAGGTACTCATACCATAAGAAATCAACATAATCAAAACGATTGCAGGAACAACAGTCCAAGCCATCTCCATCGCATTATTGTGAGGATACCAAAAGCCTTTACGACCCTTTCTATAGTAATATTTAAATCCAAACCAAAAAAGTAGCGTATGTGTAACAAAAAATACCGATAAAATCAGAATCATTGTAATGTTCATAAGCCCATCGATATCATCACCATGCACGGAAGCAGAAGATGGTAACATGTATTTACTCCATCCAACAATTTGCACAACCAGTAAAGCAAACAAAACAAAACCATACACAATTAAACCAAGTGCATTTGTTCTCATTTCAGCGTCAGTGATTGGATCAGATTTTTCGTCCTTTAACCCATCAACTAATTCTCTAGCTTTAAGAATTTTAAATATTGCAACGCCTCCTAATAAAACTGCTAATATTATAAGTATAATTTCCATCTCTAAACTTTTATAAATTCTTTACCGTTTCTACACAAATAATTAATGATGATGTATCGCCTTTCCCTCTTCTAAATATGGGTGATTTTTTACCATAAGTGGTCTGCTAGCAAGCGATCTTAATACGATAAACGTAAACACTCCTAAGAACAGTAAAAAGGAACCAATCTCAATCAAACCAAGGCCAGCCTCTGCCTTCATAGAACCAGGACTAGTCATAATAAACACATCCAGCCAGTGGAAAACAAAAACGATACAACCAACTAATATTAAAACATTCTTATTCTTCTTCGCATCCGCATCCATTAAGAATAACATCGGCACGGCAAAATTAGTGAAGAATATCATCCAATAAATAACAGGGTAATCATTAATTCTTGCTTGGAAATACGTGATTTCTTCAGGAATATCTGCATACCAAATTAACATGAATTGAGAAAAGAACATATACGTCCATAAAAACGATAGAGCAAAAACCCATTTACCCATATCATGAACATGACCACCAGAGGCTTGCTGAAGCAACCCTTTTCCTTTCAGGTAAAGAATTAACATCAATGCATAAACCATACCTTCTAACCACATTCCAGAGAACACATACCATCCAAAAAGTGTAGAGAACCAATGTGTATCAATGGACATAATTAATTGCCATGAAATCACAGATGAACCGTAACCAAAGATCACAAGAAACAACGCCGACTTCGCAAAATTTTTGAAGTGAATTTTAGTCCCTCCTTCTTGGTCTTCTAATAAAGACTGCTTTCTATAATACCTAGAAAACCATACGAAAGCCCCCATGAAGAAAAGCAATACAGGATAATAAAAGGCAGGATTGAAGAAAAATGCTTTATGGTCGAGCAAATGATCATACCCCTCTTGTCCTGGCTGCAAAGATGTATCATAATGCTGCCAGTGATAAATATGATGACCACCAAATTGACCAATCACAATGATCAAAACAACAATAGAAGCCATTAAAGGAAGAGCAGAAAGAATAGATTCATATACTCTTTTGAAAACAACAGACCATGAAACCTCCGCGGCATATTGCAAAGCCAAAAAGAACAATACAGCCAATGCGATAAAAAAGAAAAATATCCCATTCGTTAGCAAAGCTACCCAAATACGGTTGGAAGAACCATAATTATGTCCCTCATTCACTAACGTATCATATGCATTGGAGTCAAAAAGAACTCCTAGAATAAAAATTAATAATCCAGCAATTCCTACGCCGAGGGTAATTTTTTTTGTTTTATCTGAAAAAACGTAATCCATTTTGATGGTGTTTAAATCAATTTTAAAATTATTTTGCTTGTGTTGAATCTGGTAATTCAGCATCAACAGCTTCTAGTTCAACAGAAGAATTGACTTTAGCATCTCTTAAATCCTCTACTTTATTCCCCTGTAAGGTTTGAACATATTGTACTATTTTCCATCTTTTCTCCTCAACAATTTGAGAAGCGTGAGAACCCATCATACCTTTTCCATAAAAAATCGTATAATAGATTTCACCTGCAGAAAGGTTTTTAGTGTCACCAGCGCTGTAAGCAGGAGGTTTCAAAAACAATTCCTTTTGAATTAAGGACCCTTTTCCTTGACCCTTAGGACCATGACAATGCACACAAAAGATTTCATAATATGCTTTTCCTTCTACTAGAGAAGTTTCCGTGTAAGGAATAGGCATTTTTATAGCTTTTGCTTTGGAACGATCACCTTTCTCAATTGGAAAAGGGATTTTTCCTTCTGCAATGGTTCCTTCAACAGGTTTCCTTGTAATTAATCCACTCTTAAATACATTATACAATGCAGCTACCTCACTTTCAATGGCTCCTTTTACTGAGTCTCCTGCTTGATCGTAACCTAATTTTTTAAGGTTTCTTTCAAAAAAGTCAGTAGAATCAATATCATATTTTTTCAAGTATGCCTCATACCCAGTTGCTCTATACATATCAGGCATATACTCAACACCTGGGCTGTTAGGATCAGCCGTACAAGAAACTAAACCTAAAGCAGCAACAACGCCAACTAAAAGTTTTGTTTTCGCGAAATGGGCAATATTTTGATAAGAAATATTCATCTTTTTAGTCTTTATGCCTTATTAATTTCTATAGCTCCAGTAGCTTTTAATTCTGAGATTAATGTTTCCTCATCCATATCAATGTCGGACGAATTAATTTGCATTACAAATTTATCATCTGTTGTTCTTGGATCAGGATTTTTTGCAATCATTCCTGGTAATGTTTTATTCCTTAGTAAATAAGTAATTGCCATTCCATGGGCCGTACACAATACCGTTACTTCAAAGGTAATTGGAATAAAAGCTGGAATATTCTGGTAAAAATAGTAATTCGGTTTACCACCTATATTCATAGGCCAGTCGGCAATCATGAAATAATACATTCCAATTAACGCCAAGGACATTCCAGTTAGTCCATAAATAAATGCACAAATAGCTAGTCTTGTTTTTCGAACACCAATTACAGGATCAATACCATGAATTGGAAAAGGAGAAAAAACATCTTTAATTTGTACGCCTTTGGCCACTAAACTTTCCGCACCGTGAAGTAAAGTAGAATCATCATCGTACATTGCGTATATCTTGCTCATAATCGAACTCTAATTTTAATCTTGTTCTTTTTTATCTTCTATATCTTCCTCTTCAGAAACACTCACATCTTTCATTTCTTCTACAGGAGTGTCAACGCCATTTTGTTCAACTTCAAGGACAGGTTCTTTTTCAACCTCCACTTCTTCTTCAACAACAGCGTGATTACTTTGTCCATTGGAATGACTTATTTGATGGATATGTTTTTTAACACCATACTCACCAGTAGCTCTCAAAATTGTTTTCACTTCATTTAGTGCTAACACAGGAAAAACTCGAGCATAAAGTAAGAACAACACGAAGAATAAACCGATTGTTCCTAAAAATACTCCCATATCAACATAAGTTGGGTGAAATTGAGTCCAAGAGGAAGCTAAAAAGTCACGATGTAATGAGGTAACAATAATCACAAATCGCTCAAACCACATTCCAATATTTACTATAATTGAAAGAATAAAAGTGACTACTAAATTTCTTCTGATTTTCTTAAACCACATTAACTGTGGAGAAATCACATTACAAGTCATCATAGACCAATATGCCCACCAATAAGGTCCAGTCGCTCTATTCATAAAGGCATACCCTTCATATTCTACACCTGAATACCAAGCAACAAAAAGTTCTGTTAAATAAGCAACTCCTACCATGGATCCTGTCAACATGATAATGATGTTCATATATTCAATGTGTTTCAATGTAAGATAATCTTCTAATCGAAATACCTTTCTCATTACCAACATTAAGGTTAATACCATGGCAAACCCTGAGAATACTGCTCCAGCAACGAAATACGGAGGGAAAATAGTTGTGTGCCATCCTGGTATAACAGAGGTTGCAAAATCCATAGATACAATTGAGTGTACAGAGAATACAAGTGGTGTAGCTAATCCTGCTAAAACCAATGAAACCTCCTCAAAACGATTCCAGTGTTTTGCATTTCCAGACCATCCAAAAGCTAGAATTGAATAAATCTTCTTCGGTAATGGCTTAATCATTCTGTCACGAACTGTAGCGAAATCAGGTATCAAACCAATATACCAAAACACCAACGATACAGAAAAATACGTTGAAATAGCAAATACGTCCCATAAAAGTGGAGAATTAAAGTTTGGCCATAAAGAACCAAATTGGTTTGGTAATGGAAGAACCCAATACGCCTGCCAAATTCTTCCCATGTGGATTCCTGGGAATAAGGCTGCCATCATAACGGCAAATATCGTCATTGCTTCAGCAGAACGGTTGATGGCCATTCTCCAACGTTGACGGAAAAGCAAAAGTACCGCAGAAATTAATGTACCGGCATGACCGATACCAACCCACCATACAAAGTTGGTGATATCCCAAGCCCATCCAACGGTCTTATTCAATCCCCAAACTCCTATCCCTACACCTATCGTGTACAAGATGTTACCAATACCCCATAGCGCAACTAATCCCGCTAATCCAAATACGAAGTACCACATTGCGTTTGCCTTTCCTTCGATAGGAGCACAAACGTCCTCAGTAATATCGTTATACGATTTTTCACCAAGGATTAAGGGTTCTCTAATTTCAGCTTCTACAACATGCATTGTTTTAACTTTTAAATTTAAATTTTACTATACGTTTCTTACCAATGTTTGGTAGTATACATTTGGTTGAGCACCAACTTCTTCCATCAACAAATATGAACGCTCATGATCTTTCATTGCATGCACACGATGTTTAGGATCATTTAAGTCACCAAACGTAATACATTCAGAAGGACAAATTGACGAACAGGCCGCATCTATATCAGATTCCTCTACAGGTCTTCCGGCCTTTTTAGCTTCTAATTTACCAGCCTGAATAGATTGTACACACATACTACATTTTTCCATAACCCCTCTTGATCTTACAACAACATCAGGGTTGAGCACCATTCTTCCAAGATCATCCTGTGCATAATTAACTTTTGCAAAATCTGGGAATGCAGGAATGTCTAAATCATCATATTGGAACCAGTTAAAACGTCGAACTTTGTAAGGACAGTTATTTGCACAATACCGTGTACCTACACATCGATTATAAGTCATTTGATTCCATCCTTCATCGGAATGGGTAGTGGCCGCAACCGGACAAACCGTTTCACATGGAGCATGATTACAATGCTGACACATTACTGGCATATATGAAACTCTTACATTATCATCACCATCAGCCACTTCAGCGTCTAAATATTCTTGAATACTATTTAAATCTCCAAGCTCATCAACCAATTCCGATTGACCATCTTTTTCTATATGAGAAGAATAATAACGATCAATTCTCATCCAATGCATTTCACGACTTCTTCTAACTTCATCCTTTCCAACTAAAGGCACGTTATTTTCAATGTGACAAGCAGTAATACAAGCACCACATCCTGTACACAAATTTAAATCTACAGAAATACCCCATCTATGTCCAAGATCGATTGCATGCTCTTCCCATAAATCAAGATCCTTAGTAGATTTCTTCTCCCCATATGCATCCGCTATAAGAATAGATTCATTATAACCGCCTCTATCTTTAGCTTTCCCTTTTTGGTCTTTGTACGTTTTAATATCTGTTTCATTCACCAATTTTCTACCCATCATCGTATGATGCGTTTGGGTAGTAGCCATTGGATAAGATACACCTTCGTTTAATGTTATAGACACTCCAGATGATATCGTGTTATCAACCCAAAGACCTTGCTTTAGAAATGGATATACATTTTTACCTATTGTATTATTAGAATTGTCTTCAGCATCAAATAAGTCACCTAACCACTCTTCTCTGGTAAAATTTTCTGTTCCTTTTCTACCATAACCTAATGCAATAGCTAAAGTTCCTTTGGCCTGTCCAGGTTGAGATACAACAGGTAGGGTAACCGTTTGTTGTCCCACTGAAACAGTAGCCACTTTTGCAGGTGATTCCTGACCAATATATAATTGACTTCTTCTATTATTTTTTGTGTCTTCTACACCCAGTAAAGCCATAACATCAGATGGATTCATTGTAATGTAGTTATCGTAGGTCATCATAGAAATTGGATCAGGCATCTCATGCAACCAAGGATTGAATGCATTTTCACCGTTTCCAGGACCTGTTTTCACATAAAGTTCTAATTCAAATTCACCTGACGCATCTACAGTAGATTGTTTCACTGCATTTGCAATGGTAGAGGGGGATATACCAGCAACAACCGAATTCGATACAGACTCACCCAATCCATTTTCTAAGGATGTAGAATCATTTGAGGTTACTTCCGTATTTTGAACTTTCAACTGTCCTCCAAGATAAAACCCATCATGAACAGCATTGATGTATGCAGATTCAGAACCTAAAAGATATATCCCAACTGATTTCACGTAGCTATCAAAATCCTGATTAATTCCAGACCACTTTAATAAAGACTCTTGCCATTGTCTGGTATTAAATAAAGGATTAATGGCAGGTTGAACAAAACCATATTGCCCTTTAGCTGGATTTAACACATCCCATGATTCAAGGTAATGTGAATTAGGAGCAAAAAAGTGCGCGTAGTCTGCAGTTTCATCAAAACGATCACCAGTATAAACAACTGTATCCACATTTTTCAATGCTTCATTAATACCTACAGAAGCTGGAGCGACATAAGAAGGATTTAATCCCGCAATAACAACAGCACCTACTTTTCCTTTTTTCATCTCCGCGGTTAACCGTGAAAACTGAACGTCATCTCCTTTACGTGTGTAAACTTCTTGATTAATATTAATAGTTGATCCGTAGTTGTTAAGTTTTTCATTGATGGCGTTAATCAACACTTGAAGTCCGCCATTATTTGAACCTGCAACAACAATAGATTCTCCTTTGTTTGCTAGTAGTTCCGCAGCAGCTTTATCCAATTTAGACGCTAAAGCATCGGAAACATTCCCTTTTGTATTTCCTCCAATTTTATTGTAAAGGTATTTGATCGCCTCAACAACTACAGATGGTTTCATGGATGCTCTCACATCAGCCGAGGCTCCCGTAACAGAAAGGGTAGTTTCAAACTGATAATGCTTTACCATCCAATCCTTATCCGGATTTCTATTATCTGTAAATCCTTTAGTATACTGCAATGCATTCAACCAATTCCCTAGAAAATCAGCACCAAAACTCACTACTGTTTTAGCTTTACTGAATTCATAATGAGGTAATATTCGTTTGCCAAATACTTTTTCATTAGCATCTAATATACCCGATGCAGAAATTGCATCATAACTCACATGCTCAAATGTTCCACCTTTTGCACCAATAAAAGCACTGAAACTGTTAATCGCGTTTTGAGCAACAGGAGAAATAACTGTACCCGTAAGTAAAGCCACTTTTTTTCCGCTTGATGCAGCATTAGAAAGTGCTTTAACAACACCTTTATCCACTTGATCCCAAGATAAATTTTTAGCCCAAGCATTTCCTATTTTCTGAGCAGGTCCTTTAGCTCTTTTTGAATCATATAAACCTAGAACAGAAGAATTTATTCTTGCGTTAATTCCTCCACCAGAAAAAGGAGAATCCAAATTTCCTTGAACAAATATTGGTCTTCCTTCTCTTGTTTTAATTCTTATCGAAGCCAAATCATACCCGTCAAAATAAGTTGACATATAATAGTTTGCAACACCAGGTGTTAAATCTTCGGGTTTATTAAGATACGGAATTGATTTTGTAACAGGGGCCTCACATGCTGCCAATGTAGCTGCAGTTACTGAAAAACCAAGAACTTTCAAAAAATCTCGTCTGCTCGTAGAAGAATCATTCTCTGCTGCATCCTCTAAAAATTCGTCAACAGGCACATACTCCGTAAACTCCTTTTGAGTAGACTCTACAAACTCAGGAGTTTGTTCTAACTCCTCAATTCCTTTCCAATATTTCATATTATCAGCCATAGCTTAGAAATTGCTATTATTTGTTAATTATCTTACTTTATTAATAGTGGCATTTTGCACACTCAAGCCCACCAATTTTTTCAACTGTAAAGTCAAAATCTTCATCTCTCTTGTAAGCTTCTTTAAATTCATCATGCATTTTCTCGTAATAACCATTTGGTTTCTTCGAGAGTTTTAACTCTTGATTAATTTCCGTCTCTCTGTGACAGTTGATACACCACCCCATTGTTAGAGGGGCATAATGTTCGGCCGTTTGCATTTCTTGCACTGGACCATGACACTGTTGACACTCTAATCCTCCAACAACTACGTGCTGTGAGTGATTGAAATACACAAAATCTTGAAGATTGTGCACTTTTACCCATTCAATTGGATCACCTTTTGCCACTTGCTGATCGTGATACACAATATCACCCTCTTCATTACGAATTGTATCTCCGTTTTCTGCTAGGTTATAATAACCTTTGCCATGTGTAAATTTAACTGCGTTATATATTTTTTGAATTTTCTGAGCGGATTCTGGACAATCTGCTTTTTCATTCACATATTTATGACAGTTCATACAAACATTTGCAGACGGAATAAGCGCATGCTTTGACTCTAGAACTCCGGAGTGACAGTATTTACAATCAATTCCATTTTGAGCAACGTGAATATCATGCCTGAAATAGATTGGTTGATCAGGGTGATAGTTTTCAATGTTCTCTGTTTTTTCAAAACCATTACCACCAAAAACACCAACACTCATTAACGAATCCCATCCTAAACTTGAAATCCCTCCAAGAACAAATAAAACAATTAATCCAAACTTAATTTTATTGTGTACGGCAAACTCGCCAATAGCAGTCCAAAAAGGAACTGGATCCTTCACCTCTTCTCCTTTTTTAACCGCAACCGCATTTTTCAATGAGCGGTTCACTCCAGTGAAAATCAAAATGATCAGTAAGGAAAGTCCAATAACACCAAACAACACGATTAAATAGGAATCCTCTTCTTTCTTTTGTTCAGGAATACATGGTAATAATCCACCTCCTCCTTCAGCGGGAGCTGGCAATTCCCATTTTGTAATGTACTCAATTACATTTTCAAGTTGCTGATCTGACATCCACTCAAACGCAGTCATTGCGGCTCCTCCCCATTTCTTGTATATTCCGTTGGCGTACACATCACCAGAGGATCTTAAAGTGTTGTTGTTTTTTATCCATTTGTTTAACCATTCATTGGCTGGTCCTGGAACACGCTCTCCTACACCATAAAGTGCTGGACCTGTTGCATCTTTTGTTAAATTACTACTGTGACAAGAGCTACAATTGGCATCAAACAAAGCTTTTCCGGCTTCGAAATTTCCTTCGGCCAATACTGTATTGGTTAGTAACAAGAAAAATACTGGAAGTATTACTTTTGAGATTTTTCGCATGGCGTTTGTTAACTGTTTCATCAATCTCTAATTTTTTGATCTCACTAAAAGCCACTTCGGGCTTTTCCGCAAAAATACGACAAAAGCACTGGATTAATCTTGATTTGTGATGAGACTTGGTTAAAAATCCCTAATTTAAAATGATTCTAAATAGTGTTGAGTTGCGTGTATTTATTAGTACTTGTGTTGATTTTCAGCCGTTTGCAAGCGCAAAGTTTTGTCATAGAACTGTCATGATAAACACTTTCAAATGTTAATAAATGTTAATGGTTTGGGCGTGCTTTAAAGAGAGTTTTAGAGCAAAATTTTACTCTTTATTTTTCTCTTAAATTCACCGAAAGAATGGAATCTGTTTTACTAAAAAACATTTCCTCGCAATCAATTTTATACATGGAGTTAATAAAATCAGGAACGATAAATACAAACGGAAAATCGTCTTTTATTTGATGCTTAATTTCCTCTGCCTCAAATCGAGTTCTACAGTCTCCAGCCCTTACTTTTAAAGTAGGAGGCTGCCAAGTTTTATAGACAGGTATGCTCGGATAGGCTATTAAAAATTGATTGTAATATTTAAGGGCTTTTTCCTTACACCCTTCACCTGAACAAGAAAATAACTGAACGCGATATCCATTCACGAGTTGAGGACATTTTGTTAAGTTAATTTTCTTTTGAAGTGCTTCTGTTTTGTAGTAAAAGGAATCTATATGCTCTACCACTTGACCTGGAGCTAGAATTATTTGAGCGAGTGAATCAGGTTGTACAGAACTCGCCGAGGTATCTACTTGATTTTGAGCAGAAACAATCACACTCAAAAAAGTAAACAATATGATGAATTTATCTCGCATTTTATCTACAAGTCAGATATCGTACCAAAGTGGCTATTAGAACTCGATTATTTCAAAGTTTGTTTTACTTCTACTTCTTCATATGCTTCTAAAACATCACCAACCTGGACGTCATTAAAATTCAATAAGCTCAATCCACATTCATATCCAAATTTCACTTCTTTCACATCATCCTTAAATCGCTTTAGAGCAGCTAATTCTCCATCCCATGAAACAATTCCATCTCGAATGATCCTAATTTTACTTGATCTTGATATCGTTCCATCCAACACATAACATCCTGCAACTGTTCCTACTTTTGATATTTTAAAGGTTTCTCGAACTTCAACATTCGCCACTACTTTTTCTTCAATTTTAGGTTTAAGCATTCCCTCCATCGCATCTTTCAACTCCTCAATAGCTTGATAAATAATTGAGTAAAGTCGAATATCAATTTGCTCTTGCTCAGCTAATCGTCGAGCAGATGCTGATGGTCGAACCTGGAATCCAACAATAATCGCATCAGAGGCTGTAGCTAAAAGGACATCTGAATCTGAAATTTGCCCTACAGATTTGTGAATTATATTGATTTGAATCTGTTCTGTAGAAAGCTTTAATAATGCATCAGATAATGCCTCTATTGATCCATCAACATCTCCTTTTACAATAACATTAAGTTCTTGGAAATCTCCAATTGCAATACGTCTTCCCATTTCCTCCAAGGTAATATGCTTGGTGGCTCTAATCCCTTGCTCTCGCTGCAACTGCATTCTTTTCGATGCAATGTCTCTCGCCTCTTTTTCTTCATTCATCGCATTAAACGTGTCCCCTGCTTGCGGTGCTCCATTTAATCCCAACAATTGAACAGGCGTAGATGGTCCAGCTATTTTAACACGCTGTCCGTGCTCATTGGTCATGGCTTTTACTCTTCCTGAATAACATCCTGCCACTAATATGCTTCCCACCTCTAATGTTCCTGATTGAACCAATAATGTAGAAATATATCCTCTTCCCTTGTCAAGTTCAGATTCTATAATTGTTCCTTTTGCTAATCGATCAGGGTTTGCTTTTAACTCCATCAATTCAGCCTCAAGCAATACTTTTTCTAAAAGGTCATCAATTCCAACCCCATTTTTTGCTGAAATTTCCTGACATTGAAATTTCCCTCCCCAGTCTTCAACCAAAATGTTCATTTGGGAAAGTTCTTCTCTGATTTTATCAGGATTAGCTCCTGGTTTATCGATTTTGTTAATCGCGAATATCATTGGAACCTCTGCTGCTTGAGCGTGATTGATGGCCTCTTTGGTTTGAGGCATAATAGAATCATCGGCAGCAATAATGATTATAGCAATATCGGTAACCTTAGCTCCACGAGCTCTCATGGCTGTAAACGCTTCGTGACCAGGTGTATCCAAGAAAGTAATTCTTTGTCCTGTATCTACTTGAACCGAATAAGCACCGATATGTTGGGTAATTCCTCCTGCTTCACCTTCAGCAATATTTGCCTTACGAATGTTATCAAGTAATGATGTTTTACCATGATCAACATGTCCCATAACAGTCACTATAGGTGCTCGTTCTTTTAAATCTTCAGACTTATCCTCTTCCTCAACAATTGTAGTTGTATCCTCTGCCGTGGCAAATTCTACTTCAAACCCGAATTCCTCTGCGATCATTTGAATGATTTCAGCGTCGAGTCTTTGATTGATAGAAACAAAATGCCCTAGACTCATACAAGCTGAGATAATTTCATTCACCGACACATCCATTAAACTGGCTAATTCGCTTGCCGCAACGAACTCGGTAACCCTTAATATGCTTTTTTCGATTTCAGCCTGTGCTTCTTGCTCAGCGGCTCTTCGTGCGTGTTCATCTCGCTTACTTCTTCTCTGCTTAGCACCTTTATTTTTTCCTTTTCCTCCACTTAATCGAGCAAGGGTTTCCTGAATTTGCTTTTTAACTTGCTCCTCTGTAAGTTCAACTTTGGGTTCTCTTTTCTTATTCCCTCTGTTTCCTCCTCTTCTATTTCCTCCTTGTGCATTTCCACCGTTTTGTTGAACGGGGCCTTTACGAATTCTTTTTCTTTTCTTTTTATCACCAGCGGAATCATTACTCGAGGCTACTGGTTTTTTCTTTGGTTTCTCAACAGGAAGCTCAATTTTCCCAAGTACCTTAGGACCATCAATCTTCTCAGTTTTCACTTTTATAAAGTCATCATCTTTAGATTTCTCTGCCTTTGGCTCTTCTTGCTTTTCAGCAGCTTTAGGTTTCTCTTCAACCTTCGGTTGAGAAGCAGATTTTGCCTCTTGCTTAGGCTCTTCCTTCTTGCTTTCGGTTTTAGATGGATTTTTATCGGATTTAACCTCATCCAGATTAATTTTACCTAACACTTTCAATCCACCAGATTCTTCTTTTGGCGGTTCTTTTTCCTCCACAAATGAAGCTTTTTCCTCCACAACTGGTTCTGGGACTTTTTCCTCCTCCTTAGGCGGCTCAGGTTTTTCCTCCTCAATAGAAATTGTTTCCTTTATTGGCTTTTTAACCTCAATTTTATTGGATTTTTCCTTTACCTTTTTTTCCGTTTGGAACTCTTGAGAAAGGGCATCATACATCTCAGGAGAAATTTTCGCATTGGGGTTACTTTCAACCTCAAAACCTTTCTCTTGTAGATAATCAACAACCGTTGTTAATCCAAGGTTAAACTCTTTTGTTACCTTACTTAATCTTTTTGGTTTACCAGCCATAAACTAAAACCTATCAAAGTTAACGTGTGTTCTTGTACTTTCCGGTGGCTCCTCCCACAGGAGTTTCAAGTTCACTTAATTTTACAAATATAATAAATACTACTAGTCTTCGAACTCAGCAGCCAAAACGTCAATAACTTCCTTAATCGTTTCTTCTTCTAAATCCGTTCTTCTCGCTAAATCAGCTACTGGAATTTCTAAGACGCTTCGTGCAGTATCACAACCGATGGATTTGAGTGCATCAATAACCCAAGCTTCTAATTCGTCTGTAAATTCATCCAACTGAACATCATCAATCTCCTCTTCTGTATCACGATAAACATCAATATCAAAACCAGTCAATTCACCTGCCAATTTAATATTGAATCCTCCTTTACCAATCGCAAGTGATACCTGATCAGGTTTTAAATAAACCTCTGCCTTACCATTATCCTTGTCAAGAGAAATGGATGTGATCTTCGCAGGGCTTAATGCTCGTGATATAAAGAGTGAATCATTTCCAGAGAAATTGATTACATCAATATTCTCATTCCCTAACTCCCTAACAATTCCATGAATTCTGGCTCCTTTCATACCAACACATGCACCAACAGGATCAATTCTTTCATCATATGATTCCACGGCTACTTTCGCACGCTCACCAGGAACTCGGACAATTTTCTTAATGGTTATTAATCCATCAAAGATTTCAGGAACTTCTCCTTCAAAAAGTCTTTCCAAGAATACTGGAGAGGTTCTAGAAAGTATAATTTGAGGGTTATTGTTCCTCATCTCGACTTTCAAAACAACTGCTCTTACGTTGTCTCCTTTTTTGAAATAATCTGTTGGAATTTGTTCAGACTTTGGTAAAATCAACTCATTCTCTTCATCATCTAAAATAAGGATTTCACGTTTCCATATTTGGTATACTTCTCCAGTAACAATTGTCCCAACTTTTTCTTTGTATGTTTCAAATAAATCTTCTTTTTCTATATCGAGAACACGTGATATCAGGTTTTGTCGAACAGAAAGAACTGCTCTTCGACCAAAATCTAAAAGCTTCACTTCTTCAGAAACTTCTTCCCCAACTTCAAAATCAGGTTCTATTTTAATAGCATCCTCGTAAGCAATCTCTCTATTTTCATCTTCAACCTCACCTTTTTCAACAATGGTTCTATTTCTCCAAACTTCTAAATCACCTTTGTCGATGTTTATGATAAAATCATAGTTGTCATCAGAACCATATTTCTTTTGAATCATGTTTCTAAAAACATCTTCCAAAATTTTCATCAATGTTTCTCTATCGATGTCTTTAAATTCTTTAAACTCCTGAAACGATTCTATTAATCCAGCTGCTTCCATAATTATTTATTTAAAGGAAATTATAACTTTTGTGTCTTTTATTTTTTTTTCTCTTTGTTCGCACTCAAAAAAGTACTCTTCCACTTTTGTAATTAATTCTTTTTTCTTTCGTCCTTCAATCCGGACCTTCTCCTGATAAGTAATTTCAATTTTTTGATCATCCACATGAGTGAGTTCTCCTTCATGCTTTCTGCCGTCTAACGTATACACTTTAACTTCCCTTCCAATATTCTTTTCGTATTGTTGAGGAACCATAAAGGGGGTGTCTAAGCCGGCAGATGAAACTTCTAAAGCAAAATCTTCTTCTTCTCTATCCAAGTTATGTTCTACACCTCTACTTACATTAACACAGTCGCTAATTGAAACTCCGTCAAATCCATCAATTAAAACGTTAATTTTATTTGAAGGACTAACCTTGATGTCTACAACAAAGAGTTTTGTGCCTTCAATTCGGGCATCTACTAACTCTTTTATTTTGTGCTCAAGAATCATACAAGTACTAAAAGAGGGGACTCGCGTCCCCTCAATTCTTTAATTATTTGCAAAGATAGTAATTAAATTCTAAATGAAAAGCACCCTGTAACTACACGTTTTTAAAACCCTTGATTTTTTCATGGAGCAGAGTTCAAAATATACTTTATTCGAAAAATATCTCTTTTGTCAGTCCGCAACAGGATCAAACACCAGATAACCGAGCATCGTGGTAATATAAGCTCCTAAACTAGAACCAATTGAAGCAAATACTTTTCGATCAATTACTGATTCTTTATACCCAATCATAAATGCTTCATTTTTGAATAACTCAGGATCATCTGACTTAAAATCCTTAGTTTTTTTGGCAGCTCCTTGGTAGTAAGCAAAAGCACCTATTGGTATAATTTCCCAAAATGGTATTGGTGGGGAAAGCGTTTGAGCATTCATAACCCGGACTGGATAAACTCGATTTGTTACTGTATCTAACACTTCTGTATACCGCTCTTTTACCCCATATTTTATTGGAAAAAGGGAATATAGTGCAACTCCTGTTCCCAAAGCAGTGCCATACAATAAGGTTTTATAAGGTTTAAAATGCTTTTTTGCTTGCTGCCTTCCTTTAAGATAATACTCCATTTGTTCAATGGAAAAATAGTTGTCGATTACGGAGTCTTGACGATAAATATAGGTAATTGGTTGACGCTCTTTCTTCAGCGCAAAAACATGATCCAAATTTTTTCTTCTCTTTTTTCCTACATTCCCCCCTTTATTGATGTTCCGATAATACACAAAGTCGTAATCGAAGGTATCTATTTTTGCCACCTTAACACCTCCATTCAATAAAAAAAGGGTGTCGTGCTGCCCGATTAGTTGAAGAGAGAAAGTCAATAAGAAGATAAACAACCACTTAATCATTCGTCGAATTTAATAATTTTCTTTGATTTGCTCTAGTTATCTATCTTTATTCTATGACACAGAAAGAGGCGCTTCAGAAAATGGCAAAATATTGCGCTTATCAGGAAAGGTGCCAAAGTGAAGTTAGGCAAAAGTTAAAATCATTTTCACTTTGTGAAGAGGAAATTGAATCCATTATATGTGAATTAATCGATCAAAACTTCCTGAATGAGGAAAGATTTGCAAAGGCATTTGTGCGAGGAAAATTCAATCAAAAAGATTGGGGTAAAAATAAAATAAAGCAGCACCTTTTTCAAAAAGAAATTAGTGCGTATTGCATTAAAAAAGGATTGGAGGAAATTAATGAAAGTGATTATTTAAATAAGCTAGAACGCCTTGTCTATAAAAAAAAAAGAACATTAAAGTTTTCCAATCAATTCAATTTAAATCAAAAAGTAGCCCGTTACCTTATTGGAAAAGGGTTCGAAAGTGATTTAGTTTGGGATTATTTACGTTAACGTTCCACAAGTTTAACCTCCTTTTTCTTAGATATATAATGAGCATACGATTTTGCGCCTACAGCATTACCATTTGCTTCTTGAATATTAAATCGCTCAAAATGTATTGTAATTTCTCCGAGGGGAAGAGGACTCAAGCTATCAGGAAAAAGATAAATTCCGCTCGCGCCTATTGTATCGGTAGAAATCACAGGAAGTTGGCTAGATAAATTACCATCCAAAACCAAAAGCATTAATTCACCCTCTTGAAGAGGATTTCCTATCCATGGAAAAAACACCACAGAATCTTTATAAATGGTATCTGTTTCAGGGATCTCTGCCTCACTAATCAACGAGACAGTATTACTAAACGACTGACCATCAAGATCCGAATAGTAAAAATCGACTATTGAATCTTTTCCTTGTGTAATCCTTTCATACCACATAAAAGAAGGATTGTAATTCGGTGATTTACCACTTATTAAAATAGTAGATTTATCGGATAATTTCAGGTTCTCGCCATCAACATCATTGTGTATAAATCGAGCGCGCATAAATGTCGAGTCGATATCTGATCGATAAATCAATCGATATTCAGACCAGATTTGATTCTGATCAATTTTTTCCGAATTTTCCTTTCTGCAAGAAATCAAAAAAAA
Source organism: Flavobacteriales bacterium (assembly GCA_002722245.1). GTDB lineage: Bacteria > Bacteroidota > Bacteroidia > Flavobacteriales_C. The sequence continues at coordinate 132,202 of PBLA01000007.1, forward strand.
TATACCTAAAAGGATAAAAAGGGTGCACGTTTTATTCATTTCGTGAATTTACTAAAAGAATTTTTGTGATTAAACTAATCTACTCGCTAATTAGCGTTATCAACACTGGTTGAAAAAATAGGTTTTCTCGGGTTAATTGATTCCGTATTTTTGTAGTAAAATTCTTGTTATGCTTTTTACTCAACGACATATTGGCACATCTGATAGTGATCGCGTTTCGATGCTCGAGGAGATTGGATACTCATCTACTGATGAATTAATTGAAAAAACTATCCCAAACAAAATACGACTTAAAACGGGTCTTGAGTTTTCGAAAACAATTACCGAAAGTAAATGGTTAGCAAACATTAAGAGAATTGCACAAAAAAACAAGGTTTTTAAAACATATATAGGCCTTGGCTATCACGATACGGAAACACCTTCTGTGATTTTAAGAAACATTTTTGAAAATCCAGGATGGTATACGGCTTACACACCGTATCAAGCGGAAATTGCTCAAGGTAGACTAGAAGCTTTATTGAATTTCCAAACGATGGTTTGTGATTTAACAGGCTTGCCGCTGGCTAATGCTTCACTTCTAGATGAATCTACTGCAGCTGCTGAAGCTATGATTATGCTTTTTAATGCACGAAAGCGACCACAAATAAAGGCTAACGTAAAGAAGTTCTTTGTTGATAAAGGAGCCTTCCCTCAAACTCAAGCTGTATTAAAAAATAGAGCAAAACCTCTTGGCATCGAACTAGTCTTTGGCACTATACTAGAAACACCTCTGAATGAAGATTTTTTTGGAGCCTTTGTTCAATATCCAAACGCGAAAGGAGAAATTGAAGATTATGCGCTAATCGCTGATCAACTTCATACAAATAATGCACACCTTATAGTTGGTGCAGACATCATGAGCCTTGCTTTGATCAAAGAACCTGCACAATTTGGGGCAGATGTCGTAGTGGGGTCAACGCAACGATTTGGCGTGCCTGTTGGTTTTGGCGGACCACACGCTGCCTTCCTCGCAACACATGAACACTTCAAAAGAAACATTCCAGGTCGAATTATTGGAGTAAGTAAAGACACGCATGGAAATACTGCATATAGAATGGCGCTCCAAACAAGAGAGCAACATATTAAGCGTGAACGAGCGACTTCTAACATTTGCACAGCTCAAGCATTACTTGCGGTAATGGCAAGTATGTATGCTGTTTATCATGGCGCCAGTGGCATAAAGCGTATTGCTTCCGATATCGCAAAACGAGCAAAAGCATTAAAATCAGGACTTGAAAAACAAGGTATAGAAGTTATTAGTCAATGTTTTTTTGATACTCTAGCTGTAAAAGTTGACGATAAAGAATCTCTAAAAAAGAGAGCAGAAGAAGCTGGAGTGAATTTTTACTATGGAATGGATGATATTGTTTTAATTTCTCTGAATGAAACCACAAAAAACACCCATGTAAAAGCAATTCTTGAAGTTTTTGGAAAAAATAATTTTGAACCTGCTCACGAAACAGGTATTTCTAACGCATTTATCAGAATAACAAGCTATCTCCAACATCCTGTATTTAACCAATATCATTCTGAAACTGACATGATGCGGTATTTAAAGCGTTTGGAGAACAAGGATTTATCGTTGGTGCACTCTATGATTTCTCTTGGCTCGTGCACTATGAAGCTAAATGCTGCCTCAGAGATGATTCCGCTTTCATGGCGAGAATTTAATAGCATTCACCCTTTTGCCCCTGCTTCACAAACTGAGGGGTACCAAATTGTTATACATGATTTAAAAGAAGCTCTAAAAACTGCTACAGGGTTTGCTGACGTTACATTACAACCAAACTCAGGTGCTCAAGGGGAGTATGCTGGACTTATGGTGATACGCGCATATCATGAAGACAATGGTGAACCAAATAGAAATGTATGTTTAATTCCTCAGTCTGCCCATGGTACAAATCCTGCTTCTGCAATCATGGCGGGATTCCAAGTTGTTGTTGTAAACTGCGATGAAGATGGAAATATAGATTTAAACGATTTAAAAGATAAAGCTGTTGAGCACGCAAAGGATTTAGGTGCTTTAATGGTAACCTACCCCTCTACGCATGGGGTTTTTGAAGAGGAAATTATTGAAGTGACCGATATCATTCATGAGTATGGAGGACAAGTTTACATGGATGGGGCAAATATGAACGCACAAGTGGGGTTAACGAACCCCGCGACAATAGGTGCTGACGTTTGCCACTTAAACCTGCATAAAACGTTTGCTATTCCTCACGGTGGTGGTGGCCCAGGCCTGGGACCAATAGGGGTTGCACAGCATTTAGCACCCTTTTTACCTAGTCACCCTGTTGTGAAAACGGGAGGGTTTAAAGGTATTGATGCGTTAGCTGCTGCTCCATTCAGTAGTGCGCTTATTTCAATAATTTCTTTGGGATATTGCAGAATGCTTGGTGCCGAAGGAATGAAGGCCGCAACAGAATCGGCAATTTTAAATGCCAATTATCTGAAATCAAAATTAATGAATCATTACCCAATTCTGTATACAGGTAAAAATGGTACTGTAGCTCATGAGATGATACTTGATTGCAGAGGATTTAAAGAATTCGGGATCTCTGTGACAGATATTGCAAAGCGCTTAATTGATTTTGGATTCCACTCTCCAACTGTGTCTTTTCCTGTTGCAGGAACCCTTATGATTGAACCAACAGAAAGTGAATCAAGAGCAGAATTGGATCGTTTTGCAGAGGCCATGATTGCGATTGCACAAGAAATTAAGGATATCGAAAACGGCATTTACCCAAAGGATGACAATCCATTAGTAAACGCTCCTCATACCGCCCAATCTCTTCTTGGTTCCGAATGGAATCATGCATATTCTAGAGAAAAAGCGGCTTATCCAGCAAATTTTTGCAAGAACAGTAAATACTGGGTACCTGTTTCGAGAATAGACGATGCCTATGGAGATCGTAACCTTATTTGTAGCTGTCCTCCATTAGAAGAATATGCTTAGTTGTATCGTTTATGGTAGTTGACGTAATCTTGAAAACTTTTTTATTTCAACACCTTAAAAGTATGGGATCCAGTCGCTGTTTTGACTGTAATTAAATAGAGGCCAAATTCGAAACCAACAGTAGGAATAGATGTTTTTAAACGTTGATTTAACATTGACGTGACTTCTCTTCCTCGCGCATCAAAAATATGAACATCAAACTCTTGATTTAGTCCTGAAATTACTAATTGCTCATTGAACGGGTTCGGGAATAAACGAATATCATCTAATAAAAACTCTTCTTTCCCGACTCCAAAAGAGGCACATCCCTCAATTTGACTTGTTGTATCCACGCAATAATCTAAATTCACCAAAGAATCGTTACCCTCATTCAACTTTATTTTATATAAAGTGTCTGCTGGAAGCCCTTGGTAATCCACAGTAATAACATATTCGCCTTCAGGTAAATTTGAGAATGTGTAATTTCCTAAAGCATCTGTTTCAGTAACAGCCACTGTGTTTGAGGGAGGAATTTTATCTAAAATCACATCTAATCCTGGAATGGGGTCATTGCCTTCAAGCTTATTAGTTCCGCCCGTTTGACTAACGTTCCCTTGAATACTATAATTACCGCTAGACAACACATCCAACTTTCTAGGATAAATATTATTTAATGTCTTTAAGCAGAATTCTTCGAGTGTAAACGGTTCTTGATTCTCTGCATCCCAACGCAAATGTCCTGTATGATATGAAGCAATACAATTGGGATTATCATTTTTGTCGGGTATAATTTTCACCCAGTAGTTCTCCGCATACGGCATATCTGATAAAACATATTGCCCATTGGATTGAATATTAAATTGAGTAACCTCCTTTAAACTCATTTTATTGGTTCTTTTGGTAAATATTTTTACCATTCCACTCTTTAGTGTATCCGTTTCATCGGTTACATATCCAAAAACACTATCCATGGGATTTATCATTTCAGCGGCACCAAACCAAAAATTATTATTATCTCTTGGTGTTCCGTCTATATCTTGATCGAAGAATGGCCAAACAGGTGGTGTTCCCTGATACCTCAGTGAAGGATCGGTCCCACAAATTAAGGCTAAGTCAAAACTATCATTCTGAAACTTCACAGATCCAAAAGAGGAGTTTGGATCTGGATTATTTTCATTAAGCTTCCATTCATCAATTGATGTATAAACGTTCTCCTCAAACATACCAACATGACCATTCCCACTGAATATCCCATTGTAATCAGATCCAAAAGACGAAAATTGAGGCCCATCTTCATCTAATTTTACCCGAATGACACCGAACTCGGAGTTGTTCACCAACAAATTATATAAAGAATAAAAATTTCTTGAAGTATCTAAAATAAGTGTGTATACCATATCGTTATTAAATAACGTATTGTGTCCTAAAAAAATACCATTTATATGGTTTCCTTCAAATGCTGTACCATTGGGACAAGAAATCATGTTATTGTATACCTTCAGCCCAATAAAACTATCAATATTAGGAATGGGAATAGGGTTTTGAGCAACGAAATCATTAATAAATAACGCTCTAACTCCATTCGAATAAATTCGATTTCTTTGAACTTCATATTCATTTGTTATTTCCATTGTAACAGCGACTCCATCTCCCTCATATCGTATAGTGTTTTCATTGAAAAAACCCTTTGCATTATGAACAATTTCAACTGATTGCTTTTTTTGCCCATGTAGCGTGTTCCGAATGATCGTATTTCCCTCTTCAAGACTATCGGCGGCACTTTGTATAGAAATACCAATTACACCACCATAAATTGTATTTCCAATAAATTCATTAAACTCTTCTTTACTTCCTGCTTCCTTATTATATATAACAATTCCATCTTCCAAATGCTCCTCCACCGGTATCGCATTCAAACTCGCCTTAAACACACAATCTTCAATTTTATTATAACTGGCTCCTTGAGTAAGGATGAATTGGGTAGAGAAACTATCCGATTGTGTTTGAAACGTCATGCTTTTAAAGATAACCCGCTCACATCCATTCAACTTTACTAGGTGATTTTCCGATCGCTCTGATGCATCCAATTGAACAATTACATCGTTATAATCCCCTGACTGGGCTTTAAAAACAACCGAATCATTAGTAGTTTGACCGATAATTTCATTAATTGTAAATCTCTCTTTGTAGGTTCCATTCTTAATTTGAAATTCAACAGAACCATTAACGCCATGCGAATTCAACACCTCCACTGCATCTTTGATTGTGGTATAATCTCCATTATCTCCTATAACTTTAATTCCACTTATAGCTTGAGATTTCAGTTCTCCGGAAATAAGAAAAAAAAGGAACAGAAAGCTTATAATTATCTGATTTAAATGCATATTTGGATCAAGATTCGGTTAGAAGCGAAATGTAATATATTTTATGGTGAACACCAAAAGTAAATTTTGGTAACTGCTGCCATTTATTTACGTAAATACTCGAGATTTATTAAAAAATTTAAAAGAAGCATCACTCAGCTTATGTTGATCAGAACTTTTTACATTGCTCTTTTTACAATCATATGCTGCTCTATTTATGCGCAAAAATACCCCATAAACAACTTTAATGTTAGCAATGGACTGAATTCCAATTCCGCCTTGTGTGCATTTCAAAATGATGACCAAAAGTTGTGGATTGGGACAGCTCAAGGTATTAATATATATGATGGTATTAAATTTACAGATGCTCGAGAGCTTTTTGATCTTCCCCAAAAAGTAGTGTATTCCATTAAAAAATTTGACAGCCTTATTTATATAGGAACAAATGGAGGTTTATGCACTTATGATGGGGATTCTTTGCGGGTTTACCCTTCTACTCGAGATGGTCTTTCTGACTTTGTTTACACTACTTTTCAAGACCAAAATGGAACAGTCTGGGTTGCTACAGAAAGAGGAATTAAAGTATTCCAAAATAACCAATTCATAGATACTTTAACCCATACACCTTTACACCTAATAGCCATTTACAATATTCATCAGGACAAAGACGGAACCATGTGGTTTTGTTCAAAAATGAATGGATTATTTAAATACAAAAACAACCATATTGAGGTATGCAATCTTTATGAGCCCCATGAAGCTGAACTCAATTTTGTAGCAAACGTGACCAGCATAAATGATACAACCCATTGGATTTGTGCTCGAAAAGGATTGTATGAAGTAACACCTTCAGGCTCTAGACAAATCGATTCTGTTGGCGGAGTCAATATTCGAGGTGTGGGCTTTTTTGACCTTCTGAAAACGTCCAAGAATGAACTTATATTAAGTGGCAACAATGGCTTTGTGTATATCATTGAACAAGGCAAAAAAACACTCCAACTAAATGCTAAAAATGGAATGTCGGGTGGAGATGTTATTAAAATATTTCAAGACAAAGAAGGATCCATTTGGTTTATAAGTTCTCAGAAAGGTGTTTCTCAATTGGTTCAGAAAAAAATGACGCTTTTCGACCAGAATGAACTCTATTTTAATGGGATAGATGACATTGTAAAAAAAAGCGACTCTGTTTACTATTTAGTGAGTCGGGAACACGGCATTATCGAACATCATGTTTCAAAAATATCCTTTGACACCTTAAAAATCCCTGAATCAGCCTATAATCCCAATATACTTTTTTACTCGGCTATTTTCAGCGCGAAACGACAATGTATTCTTGCTGGAACGAACAATGGACTTCTTGCTTTTAAAAATAGCACATTAAACCCTTCGTTCTCTTTTGAGAAACCATATGAAACATTTAAAATTTATGATTTGGCAGAGGACATGAAGGGTGTCATTTGGTTAGCAACATCTCATGGGATTTATTATGTCTATGAAAATGGAATTCAAAAATTGAACGATAAACAGAATATTAATTTGGACATTATTAACTGCGTTACCGTTGCGAAAGACGGACAAATTTACTTCGGCACAAATTTAGGATTAATGGTATGGAACGGAGAAAAACTTATAAATCACACTCAAAAAACAGGTTTAAATACTGGTCAAATAAGACAAATAAAAACCCTCAAAGATTCGTCATGTTGGATTGCGTCTGACGGAGGACTATTTAAGATTAAGAAGAACAAAATAAGTCGCTTTACAATACCTGGATATGAACAAGAGATTATTCATTCTTTTGAATTTGATCTCAACAATAATTTATGGGTAGGGCTTTCCAATGGTCTTCTCCGAATTAGTGATATCGGCGTACATCAAAAGATTCGGTTTTTTTCTAAAGAGGGTGGATTTATTGGAGGAGGGTGTAATAGTAACGCTATGATCATAACAAAAAATGACCAGCTATTTGTAGGAACAGACGAAGGGCTTTTAGTAGTAAATACCTTGGACACATTTGAACCAACATCCACATATTTTCCTGTTTTGGATATTTCAGTACTTGGCGTTGAAAATATAGGTCAGTATATCGAACAAAAAAAGGATGGCAGAATTCAAGTTTTGTCACTGCCTAATAGCTTAAGGAATTTTAAAATCTCCTTTAAAGGCATTCATCTTTTGGCAGGTAAAGAGCTTCAATTTATGTATCAACTTGAAGGTGAAAACGAGAAAATAAAAATTGTTAAAAACGACTTTGAAATTAATTACTCTCAAGTTTCCTATGGAAATTACAGTGTGAAAATAAAACCACTTCCGCACCCCAACATAATCAAGCCTGATGAACATACCATTTTAATAACGATACGCAAACCATTTTACCTTCAATGGTGGTTTATTTTATTGTGTTTCCTTATTTTACTGACTTGGGCCTATTCATATTTTTTAATCAATAAAAATGTGAAGCTACTCAACAAGCAAAAATCCATTATTCTTCAGCAAAAGAAGATTGTGGAAGTGAAAAACCGTGAAATCTTAGACAGTATTATCTATGCCAAACGAATCCAAGAGGCCATACTCCCTAGTGGCATTAAACTCAACACCCATTTTAATGAATATTTTATACTATATCAACCTCGAGATATCGTTTCAGGGGATTTTTACTGGGTAGAGGAAGTAGGAGACCATATCGTATTTGCGGCGGCCGATTGTACTGGGCATGGAGTCCCTGGTGCTATGGTTAATTTAATGTGTAGTAACTTACTTCGTAAAGCCATTGTAGAGGAAAGAATAATAGATCCCGGAAAAGCCTTGGATCGAGTTAATACTCTGTTACAAACCCTTCTGGAGTCCGAAAATGGATTTGTAAGCGACGGTATGGATATAGGTCTTTGCGCATTGAATAAAAAGACAAATGAATTACAGTTCTCAGGAGCCCACCATCCCCTTTATCTTATCCGAAATGGGGAGCTAAAGATTATAAAATCCAATAAACAACCCATTGGTTATTTTGAAGACAAAACCTTTTTCACAACACATACTTATCAGGTATTAAAAGGTGACCAAATAATCCTGTTTTCCGATGGCTATAAAGATCAATTTGGCGGGTTAAAAGGGAAAAAAATAGGCATTAGAAGATTCAATCGTCTTTTACTCAACCATCATTCAAAGTCTATGCAGGATCAAAAAAGTGCACTCAAGCGAGCGCTCGATGAATGGATGGAAAACGAAGAACAGGTGGACGATATTTGTATTTTATCGATTAAGGTTTAACCTTATTTCTAGGAGTTCTTTACAAGAGAAACCGAAAATACTCAAAACAGTAAAAATTCTTGGTCCTTTCCGAAAAGAAAATATAATTATATTAGCGCCCATTTAAGTCAGATTAAATGGATCAAAAAGACAGACTACGTTATTGGAGGAAAAACCTACGCTATTTACTTATTTTACTAGTAATATGGTTTGTTTCTTCCTTTGTTTTGGGAATACTTTTTGTAGATTATTTAGATGGCGTTCAACGAACACCTGATGGTGTGGTGGAAGATCCCGATTCATTTTTCCATGGTTTTCGTTTGGGGGGATTCAAAGTAGGATTTTGGATTGCGCAACAAGGGGCAATCTATGCTTTTCTGGCGATTATCGCTGCTTATGTTTGGCTAATGAATAAGTTAGACAAGGAATTCAATATTGAAGAAAAAGAAATTTCAACTTCTGATCACTAAACTCATTTAAAGATGGATGTACAGATTTGGACATATATAATCGTAGGTTTTACGTTTGCCATATATATAGGAATTGCAATTTGGTCAAGAGCTGGATCAACAAAAGAATTTTACGTTGCTGGTGGAGGTGTTTCTCCTTTGGCTAATGGATTAGCAACTGCTGCCGATTGGATGAGTGCCGCTTCATTTTTAGGAATGGCAGGAATTATTTCTTTTAGTGGAAGGGATGGTTCTGTATACTTGATGGGCTGGACTGGAGGATATGTTCTCCTTGCACTCTTATTGGCTCCGTATTTAAGGAAGTTTGGAAAGTTTACAGTTCCTGATTTTGTTGGAGATCGATATTATTCTCAAACTGCACGAGTTATTGCTGTAATTTGCGCCTTATTTATCTCATTCACCTATGTCGCTGGTCAAATGCGAGGAGTGGGGATTGTGTTTAGTAGGTTCTTACAAGTAGATATTACATGGGGAGTGATTATTGGTATGGCGATAGTTTTTTTATATGCCGTTTTGGGGGGTATGAAAGGTATTACCTATACTCAAGTGGCTCAGTATTGCGTCCTAATTTTTGCCTTCTCCGTCCCTGCAATATATATTTCAATCATGCTCACGGGTAATGCCATTCCTCAAATTGGTTTTGGGAGCGAATTGATTGATGAACCGGGTGTTTCACTTCTAGACAAATTGGACGGTTTAAGTACAGAACTGGGATTTGATCAATATACCACAGGTAAAAAAGGCACAATGGATACTTTTTTTATTACAATGGCATTAATGGTGGGTACAGCAGGGTTACCTCATGTTATTGTACGATTCTTTACTGTTCCTAAAGTAAGTGATGCTCGAAAATCGGGATTATATGCTTTATTTTTCATTGCGATTCTCTACACCATGGCACCTGCAGTATCTGCTTTCGCTCGAACGAATTTATTAGACACAATTCCAAATACGAGTTACAATGAATCTCCCGAATGGTTTAAAAAATGGGAGACGGCAGGTTTAATTGCCTGGAAGGATAAAAACAATGATGGAATTATACAATACACGAAAGGGAACGCTTTTGAGGGAAAGCCAACCTATATTAAAAACAGGGATGGTGAATTTGAGCGAGGAGAACATGGAGAGATTATGCTTTCCAATGCACATGTAAAAGGGGAGAATGAACTTTATATTGATAAAGACATCATGGTCCTCGCAAATCCTGAAATTGCGGGCTTACCGGATTGGGTAATTGCTCTTGTTGCTGCTGGCGGGCTAGCAGCGGCACTTTCTACTGCTGCTGGTTTATTATTGGTTATTTCCACCTCTGTTGCTCATGATCTGATCAAAAAAAGTATTAATCCCAATATCACTGAAAAAGGAGAATTATATGCAGCAAGATTAGCAGCAGTTGGTGCAGTATTAATTGCTGGCTATTTCGGAATTAACCCACCAGACTATGTTGCTGCCGTCGTAGCGCTTGCATTTGGATTAGCAGCAGCTTCATTTTTTCCGATTCTTATTCTTGGAATTTTTTCAAAAAAAGTAAACAAGGAAGGCGCTATTGCTGGAATGTTAATTGGGCTTGTTTCTACATTAGCTTATATTGTCTACTTTAAATTTCTACATGTTAACTTAAACAAACCTGAGAATTGGCTGTTTGGAATTTCTCCTGAAGGATTCGGAACTGTTGGAATGATCTTAAACTTTGTGGTGACAATTGTCATTTCTAAATTCACTCCAAAGCCACCAGTTGAAGTTCAAAAAATGGTTGAGGAAATTAGATATCCGGGAGAAATAAAATCTTAACTTCTGATCAACTCCAGAACAACCGTATACGTGTCCCTCTTTAGCATCTTTGACTTTAACCATGCGAAAATAGTCATTAGAAAAAGATCCTCCTGCTCTGAAGGTTTCCACTTAATTGTTACATCCACTTTAGCTGCAAACTTTTCAGAGGTAACTTCTTCGGGATATCTACAGTAATAACGAACTAATTTGACAAACGGTAACACATGTGATTGGGGCAAGGATTTTAAGTATGCTCCATACCTTCTTATCAAACTATTCATTCGTGACTCTGCATAATCGATGTCACCGGATTCAATTGCTATTATTACTTCTATGTATATTTTATTGAGAATCCATTCTTTATTTAAGTACTTCTCATAATAACTATCACTTCTGTAATACATTCCAATCAATGACTTTGCCGCTTTAATTTTTCCCTTTAAAAACAAATTAGACACCAACACAAGGTTAGCGTAAGCTCCTTTAAGAGCTTTTGAATAAAGGCCTTTAAGCAAATCTATTGAGGTGTCTAATTCACCTGAATAGGTTAAACGTAATCCATGAAGCGTTTTAACTTGAAAAACTCTTACTTTTTTAAATTCCGAGGGACAGTCATTTAAAACTAATTCTGCTTTATTGATGTATTGTTCACTCCTTCTAAAATCCCGTTTTCTTAAATAAATATTGGCAAGAGATAATAGTAAATCCGCTTTATAGGTATAATGCTTAGGCAAATCTAACTTTGATCCCATCACCTTCGCCACCTTATCTTCAAAAAATAAATTAACTGAGTAATAGTCATTGGAATAAGCACCCTCTGAATTTGCAAGCTCAGCTAATTGAAAAAGCGATTTAAAATTAAACCCTACATTCAAATCAATTTCAAATTTTTTATACACTGAATCAACTAAATCCTTTACATTCAAGGTTTGCTTAATTTCCTTTTTGATTTTCGCAAAAGCCATATTCAGCTTTTCCTGATTTAATTGCGCTTTTGAATTATGTATTAATTCTTTAAATAATTCATCCTGATCTGGCGCTAATTCATGATATGAAAACTGAATCTGTGTATGATATACCTCATTAAGTAATGAATAATGATCTATTTGTTCTGCTCTATCCCTTAAGGTATTCAACAACTTGAACCCTTCTTTAAAATAGCTCATATCCATTAGTTTCCTTGCAACAACTAATTGTTTAATAATCTTCAGTTCTTCAGAAACTTCCTTTTTGATCAAATCTTCAGCAAGAAAATTTATTACGTTGTCCAATAACCGTTTTTTCAACCCTCTATATGCATTCGATCCAATCTGCTTTTCGATATTCTTCTCTTTAGAAGATTCCATGGCATAAAAGAGCTCAATATTTTTGGTCTCTTTTACCCTATTCTTCGATTTTAGGAATTTAACAAACCTACTTTTCTGATCTTTTTCGAGTATTTCAATAAAACTATTCAATTCATTTTTATATTGATTGACAGAAAGTTAATATATTTTAAGACGATTTATATCATAACGTTTTAAAATTATTCAGGTTTTAATTTGACTTTTCCTTCTGCAACTTTGGTTCAAATCAAAAACAACAAAAAATGGAAAATCAAGAAATCAATTTTGAAACGTTTAAAGCAAACGACAATACTAATGCATTAAAACCAACTCCTGCTTTTATTGGTGCATCTTGGTTAACACTAGGAGTTGGTGTAGTTTCCTACTGTATTGGTCTTTGGAATGCTGTAATGGAATTAAACGAGAAAGGATATTATTTCACTATTTTACTTTTTGGACTTTTTTCTGTGATCTCCGTTCAAAAATGTGTTCGAGATAAAGCAGAAGGAATACCTGTTACTGACATGTATTACGGAATCAGCTGGTTTACCACAATTGCTTCCTTAACCTTATTAATTATTGGTTTATGGAACGCTGAATTATTGAGAAGTGAAAAAGGATTTTATGCCATGTCATTCTTGTTATCGATGTTTAGTGCAATTGCAGTTCAAAAGAATACTAGAGACACAAAATTGCTTTTGCAATAAACCAACTCATGGCTATCATAGATCCAGAGGATGAAGTGGGGAGCAGTCTACTTCATCCTGTATAGGATGACTCGTTTCAGGTAAGACTTTAAAAGAATAGTAAACGGAACAGCCAACATTACTCCAAAAAGTCCCATCAACTCTCCAAATATGGCTAAGGTTAATAAGAGAATTGCAGGATTAAGACTATTTTCCTGATGCATAATTTTAGGTTTAAGGACAAATTCCTCTATGATCGTTCCCACTAAGAAAATAAGGACAGCAATCATAAGATATACCCAATAGCTGTATTCTCCTTCCATATTTAGAATAACACAAAAAAGTGCAACAGGAATAAGTACAACATACTGTAAGTAAGGAATAAAACATAATACTCCTGCGAGTATTCCGAGAATTAAAGCCCCTGGTATTCCAAGAAAATAAAAGGCGACCGAAAAATAAAAAGAATAAATTAAAACAATAGCTCCTCTCTGTTGGAAAAATGATTTAAAAACTACTCTTGCTTCATTAAGAATAAAGGTTATTTTCGAGTCTTTAAATTGTTCCCTTAGTACGTTTATTCTAACCTCAAAATATTCCCACGTAAAAATAATGTAGATGAAATAACCAAAAGTTGAGCAAAAAACAGCTATCCAATTGATAGCGGAATTTTCGTTTTCAATTTCTGAATTTTTCGCTTGATCAGATGAAAAAATTGATTTAAAAACCGCTTTTAATTGAGTGACATCGATTTTTTGGACCAATGAATCTTTTTGCAATAGTTGATTTAAATCGAGTTCTGATATTGAATCAACAACATGCTTTTCTCGCTTTATTACAGGCTCAACGTACGCTATATAAGTTTCTTTCACCCATTTCGCCGACTCATCTAGTTTACTACTATTGGCTTCTGCAAAATGAGTAAACGTGGCTCCCAAACGGTAAGTATCGCGAACTATTTCATTGGCAAAAATGAATCCTATTGCTAGAACAAAAAGAGAACTCGAAATAAGGGATAGTGATACAGCCAGTATTCTATTTTTTACAACCATCTGTATCCTTCGAACAAAAGGAGCAAACATTAATGCGCCTAAAAGAGCTAGTATAAATGGTAAGATAACCTCTACTAGACTATAAGAAATAGCTAAAAGAATGATTACAGAAATCCAAAAAATTATATCTGACCGGTATTTATTCAAATCATCATAAATAAAAAGCGAAGCAACTTATGCTTCGCTTTGTACTCGAGGTGGGAATCGAACCCACACTCCCGAAAGAACTGGATTTTGAATCCAGCGCGTCTACCAATTCCGCCACTCGAGCGAATAAATCGAGTGCGAATTTAAAGAAAATTTTAAGAATGTGATCACTTCAGGAAACATATCAAGAAATACCTTGTGATTTCATGCGTTTCACATCCTTGAAACTCACTTTGTTAAACCCCTTAGTTCATTGTTTTTCAGAATTTTAGTGCAATACTTAATTTAATACTCTCTTATTCACTTTTCTCATTGGAATAATCAAAATATATTATGTACCTTTGCCTGCCCTTTTTGGGGCAATAGTGTTTTGAATGTAAATAGTATGTCAAACAAGTTTAAAATATTTGCTGGCTCAGCCACTAAAAATTTAGCGAACTCAATTGCTGAAAAATTAGGCACTACTACTGGAAATGTTGAAATTTTCAGGTTTAGTGATGGTGAATTTCAGCCTTCTTTTGAAGAATCTGTGCGAGGTCAAGACGTATTCATCGTGCAATCCACTATGCCGCCAACAGAAAACTTGTTTGAAGTATTACAAATGGTTGATGCCGCCAAAAGAGCGAGCGCTTCTAATATTATTGCTGTGCTTCCATACTATGGTTTTGCTCGACAAGACAGAAAAGATAAGCCAAGAGTATCAATTGGAGCTAAACTCGTTGCTAATTTACTTTCTGCTGCTGGAGTCACACGAGTAATTACCATGGATTTACATGCTGATCAAATTCAAGGTTTTTTTGAAGTACCTGTTGATCACCTTTTTGCCAGCACAATCTTTCTACCCTATATAAAGTCTTTGAAAAATGATCAGAAGTTAGACATTGTAATGGCTGCTCCTGATACTGGAGGAACAAAAAGAGCCAATGCATACGCTAAATATTTAGACGTTGACTTAGCCATCTGTTACAAGCAACGAGAAAAAGCTAACGAGGTAGCTTCGATGACTGTCATTGGAAACGTGAAAGGAAAAGATGTGGTTATTATTGACGACATGATTGATACTGCTGGAACACTTACAAAAGCCGCTCAAATGATGAAAGAGCATGGTGCAAAAAGTGTTAGAGCTTGTTGTACTCACCCTGTTTTATCAGGGCCTGCTCACGAAAGAATTGCAAATTCTGTTTTAGCTGAATTAGTAGTTACAGACACTATCCCTTTAGCTCAAGACAATCCAAAAATAAAAGTTTTATCTGTGGCGGACCTATTCGGGACCGTTATAGAGAATCTATTAAATCAACAATCAATAAGCAAACACTTTATTGCATAATAAGTTTAAAATTTAAGTTATGAAAACTGTTCAAATAAAAGGAGAGGCAAGAGAAAACTTAGGAAAGAAATACGCTTCAGAAGAGAGAGCGAAAGGAAATGTTCCTTGCGTATTATATGGAGGGGAAAATCCCGTTCATTTTTCTGCACCTGAATCATCTTTTAAGCAGTTATTATTTACACCGTATGCTTACATATCAGAAATTGAGGTGGCAGGTGAGAAATATAATGCCGTTTTACAAGATACTCAGTTCGATCCAGTATCTGATGCATTAACACATGCTGATTTCTTGTTAGCCCCTGCGGACAAACCTGTTACAGTAAGTATTCCTGTTGAAACTGAAGGTCTTGCTCCTGGAGTAGTTGCCGGAGGTGCTCTACAAATAATCTTACGAAAATTGAAAGTAAAAGGTGCTGCTGATGCGATTCCAGAAACCATTACGGTAAATGTTTCTGATTTGGAATTAGGTTCATCGGTTCAAGTGAAAGATTTATCCATTGCTGATGGTTTAGAAGTATTAAACGCTCAAGGAGCTGTTGTAGTAAGAGTTCAAGTTACTCGAACCGCAAGAATGGCGGCTAACAGTGATGAAGAAACTGCTGAAGTTGCTGCTGAGGCTTAATTTCGTTTTCCATGAAATACTTAATCGTTGGATTAGGTAACATTGGTCCAGAATATAAGGAAACTCGCCATAATATTGGCTTTAAAGTATTGGATGCATTGATTAATGCGTCCAATACTTCTTTTAAGACGGAGCGTTTAGGAGATGTTGCCCAAATAAAACATCGAGGAAGAACGCTAATATGCCTTAAGCCATCCACCTACATGAATCTTTCAGGAAAAGCTGTTCGGTATTGGATGCAACAAGAAAAAATACCACAAGATCGTGTATTGATTATCACCGATGAACTCTCCTTACCGTTTGGTAAAATACGATTACGAGGGAAAGGTAGTGACGGAGGACATAACGGTTTGAAAAACATACAGGAAATTCTTGGAAACACACAATATTCACGAGTCCGATTCGGTATAGCCGCCGAATATGCAAAAGGTGGCCAAATTGATTATGTATTAGGAGAGTGGACAACTGAGGAACGAGAAACGTTAAATGAACGAATTCAATTGGTAACCGAATTGATAAAATCATTTTCTGTTCAGCCTCTTCAGCGCGTCATGAGTGAATTTAACGGGAAATAATCCCTCATTCTTTTGTAAATAAAAAAACCGATTCTTCCAGTAAGTGAGTCAAATTGGGGAATTTGGGAGTGAAAAAATCGGCCTTAAAAACGAGTTAAGTTAAGTATGTTGAAAGAACGTTGCTGTTATTGTGAAACAGTTGGCGATTAATTGTTAATCCCTTTAAATAACGGATTTTAGAAAGTAAATTTGATAGTTTTATGCGTTAACATCGTTTTGATCGGTGAAAAAAGGTTTTTTTTCTGTGAAATCGAGTAACCATCAAACGTATAATCAATCCCCCTACATTGCTCTAAGTGAAGTTTATGATTAGCGACGAACTTTATCAGAAGCGTTCACACCTTTTCCTTTCTTTTCGTCAACCATTGGTGAGGGTGTGTATGGCAGCTTATCCATCATCTTTTTAGCTGCTTGAGGTAGGTATAACGTTCTTATGATTGTGATGTCATTTTCATTATTTGGAAAAGGAACCATTATTAAACCTTTTTCTACTATTTTCCCATCCAAATCAACCATTGAAAAATGCAACTTCAACAGTCGTTTATATGTCCCATCTACAAAGGCAACTTGATTGGACATGTCGTTTTCAATATCAAATTCCGTCACATATACAAAAAGATCAGCATTGTATTTTTCTCCTAAATATTTTAACGTTTCTGGTTTATTTACCTTAATGTTAGCAAATTTTTGGGTGGTGCTTTTACGAGATACTATTTGTCCCTCATTTGTTGTACCACGAACATAAGGAGAGGGCGTTGTTTCTTTTTTCTTGAACAAGTTTTTTGATAGATTTTTGGCCTTATCAAGCGCATTACGAGGTTGTTCTTCTTCTTCAACCTCTACTGGTGCAACTTCAAACTTATACGATATTGCATCATAGGCTCTATATAGATCTTTGGCTGTATCGTTAAAGTGCAATAATGATACTGTATTATAACGATAAAGGAACTGATTCTGTAACTCCAATGCTGTTTCTTCCCTAAAATACTGCACGATTTCATTGTGCGTTTTTTTACTTCTTTGCGCTAAATAGGTTTGTACCCCACACAAATACATACTCTCTTCAAAAGGAATAATCATTACTTTCTTAAACAAAGGCTTAGTCGTATCTGGTAGAACAACCTCTGGTCCACGTTGAGAATATCCACTTAAAAAGATAGAGAAAAGAAAAAACGATATGTAAATAGCGAGTTTATTCATGAGTATGTTTACAATTATACATCGTTTAACCATCAAGATTCTGACCAAAAAAATGTTTATTTCACAAAAAGAATGTTTAAAACTGACTTTTGCACTCCTATTATGAAAGGCTTTAACTGAAAAATAAATCAATTAAGTAAATTTATCAGTTTTACTACCTTTGATTGATGGATGTATTTGGACGCGCCGCATCAGACTATTTACAAGGAATGCACGATGATGAAATCAGGGTAGAATCGAGCACTATGGAGGATGATATTATCCCTGTTGCTCATCTTTTTAGAAAATTTCCAGAAATGCCAATTTGTGAACAGGTTGCTCTTGAGGCTGTACGGGGAAGAGTTCTCGATGTTGGTGGAGGTGCGGGCAGTCATTGCCTTTATTTACAAAATAAAAAAATGCATGTCACAATGCTTGACTATTCTTCGGGCTTATGTAAAGTGGCAAAATCCAGAGGTGTGAAAAATGTGGTGGAGCACGACTTTTTCACGTGGCACACAACAGAAAGGTTTGATACCATTTTATTTATGATGAACGGAATAGGAATTGGTGGAAACTTCAGTTCTTTCCAACATGTTATTGATCGTTCATTTACACTACTTAATCCAGGAGGTCAAATTTTATTTGATTCTACCGATATTTCATTTTGTTATGAACAAGACGACGGAAGTTTAATACTGCCTATGCATATAGAATATAATGGATTTGTAGAATTTAAATTACGCTATAAACATTACGAAGACAAATGGTTTAAATGGGCCTATTATGACCCCGAAAAATTACGAGAGATTTTACCTTCTCAGTATGATTTTGATATTTTGAAAAAGGATGGTCCGGCTTACTGCGGAAAAATCACACAAAAACAATGAATCATAAAAATGCTTCTAGCCTCTTTTTAAAAGAACCTATAAGACAAAAAAAGACCGAAATTTCGGTCTTTTTTTGTTTACTTTTTGAGAAACGATCAAATAATTAGCATCGCATCTCCATAAGAATAGAATCTATATTTTTCTTTAATAGCCTCAGCGTAAGCCTCCATAATTAAGTCATACCCTCCAAAAGCACACGTCATCATTAACAATGTACTTTCAGGCATATGGAAGTTGGTGATCATACTATCCGCAACTGAAAAATCATAAGGAGGAAAAATAAATTTATTTGTCCACCCTTGGTAAGGCTTTAATAAATTTTGAGTGGACACTGATGTTTCAATCGAACGCATTACAGTGGTTCCAACAGCACAAATCTTATTTTTAGCCATTTTAGAGGCATTTACTATATCACAGGCAGATTGGGGAATAATAATTTCCTCCGAATCCATTTTATGTTTTGTTAAATCCTCTACCTCTACCATCCTAAATGACCCTAAACCAACATGCAATGTTAACTCAGCGAAATTAATACCTTTGATCTCAAAACGCTTTAACAGTTCTCGTGAAAAATGTAATCCTGCTGTAGGCGCTGCTACCGCACCCTCTTCTTTAGCATAAATTGTTTGATATCGTTCAATATCTTCTGGCTCTGGTTCTCTTTCAAGGTATTTAGGGATAGGTGTTTCTCCCAATTCATAGAGTCGTTGACGAAATTCGTCATACGGTCCATCAAAAAGAAATCTCAATGTTCTTCCTCGAGAAGTCGTATTATCAATAACCTCTGCGACAAATTCCTGATTCTCTCCAAAATACAATTTATTTCCAATCCTAATTTTTCTGGCAGGATCTACCAAAACATCCCATAATCTGCTTTCGGAATCAAGCTCCCTTAACAAGAACACCTCTATTTTAGCTCCGGTTTTTTCTTTCTTCCCATACATTCTTGCAGGGAATACTTTTGAATTATTAAATACGAACGTATCACCTTCGTCAAAATAACCCAAAACATCTTTAAAAATTTTATGTTCGATTGTCCCTTTTGCTCTATCTACAACCATCAAACGAGACTCGTCACGATGCTCACTTGGATACTTTGCTAATAAACCTTCAGGTAAATCGTATTTAAATGCTGATAATTTCATGCAGAATTATGTTTTTTTTGAAGCCCGCAAAGGTATAAAAATTGACACCAAGTACAAAGGAATACAATCACAAGGGCTTCATTTCTTTGTTCTTTTCATATACTGATACGACAATAAGCAACATAAGTAAATTATACATACTGTCTTCAATTGGAATGGTTGTTAATCTAAAGCCTATAATTTCCGTGGCATTATAATTCACAACTGGATATTTTGTAAAGTTTCCTGTAAGTGCCCCATTAATTAAAAGAAATGGCAACCAACTTATTAGGTAAGCAAATAAAAATCGACCCATCCAGTGTGGTCTTTTCCAAACCAAGAGCAAACTCGCTAAACCAGTTAAACTAAACGTAATACTTGTATATAAATTCGAATAATAAACACATGAATAAGAAATGAGAAGAACACCGAGCACAAGAAAAAAGGGAGGGGCAATCTTTTTAAGATAATCGCGTTTAATATAATAATTCAACACTTCATAAATAAACACACATGCGTATGGAACAATTAAAAAAAATAACCATTCTTCAAGGGGGAGGTGAAACACTTTTATCCCCAATATATATTGATCACTAAACCACCATACTCCTTTATAGGTAAACCAAACATCCCATGGAATAAAAATCACTGACATCACAATTATACCCTTGAAAATTGACCGCCATTGTGCATAAAGTTTTAAACGCCATTCAAAACTTTGCGACAACGGATAACTAAGGGAAAAAACCATCAAACCAAGGTACAAATAGTTGGATTCTAGCCAATTCATAAAAACAATTGAAGTGATGTGAAAAAATAAATTTGCGCCAGCATGACATACAAACTCGTTTTAAAGTGTACCTCCTTGAGATAAGCCTTTGCAATACCATTTACTACAAGTGATGTAGCCAACCACATGATGTAATTTTGGATGGGTATTTCTCCATGCGTCCAATTCCAGAAATCTAACTGTATAGCTACAGGTTCAATTATGAAATCGAGAAAAACCATTAAGAGCGATGAAAGAATTACCTGAAACATACTCGAATTCACTATTTTGCCTGCAATACCCAAAGAGGAAAAACTCAAAATAAGCCAGTTCACACCAATTAACAGAGGCACATCAAATACTTTAAACCCAAGCGGATCTCCATAACTGTATGCACCAAATAAAACGCCTGTTTGTACACCTAAAACCTCTACAATAAAACCAAGACTAAAAGCAAAAAATACAGCCTTAATAAGTGAAACAGAATTCTTTCCGTTTCCCCACAATAATAAAAAAGCAGTAAGTAGGAGATTCATTGGCGTTAAACGAAGAACCTGGCTGCGCATTGAGGGCATAAGTATACCTATAACTCCCACCGTATAAAATACGAATAAAGCAATTGGGATGATATAATTCTTATAGGTTTTCAATCCACTAATTCACTTACAATTTTTGCGGAAGACAAAGCCAACGGAATACCTCCACCTGGATGAACCGACCCTCCACAGAAAAAGAGGTTTGAATATTGGTTACTAAAGTTAGGGTGTCGAAAGAAAGCAGCCATTTTTTTATTTGAAGAACTTCCATATAATGCACCCTTATATGAACTTGTTTTATTCTGAATTAATTGGGGATGTAAAATATTTTCATATTCAATGAATGACGAAATGTCCACCTTTAATATACGGTGTATTTTTGATAGAATATTACGTTTACAGGTAGTAATTAAATCATCCCATTGTTGTCCAGAATCTGCAGGAACATTGATCATGACAAACCAATTTTCACAGCCCTTAGGAGCATCTTTTTTATTGTGTTTGGATGAGATATTAATATAAACTGTAGGGTCATGATATACACTCTTTTTATTAAAAATGTATTCAAATTCCTCTTTGTAATTTTCACTGAACAAAATATTGTGTAAAATAAGTGACTCAAATTCCTTTCTAATTCCCCAATAAAATATGAGGGCAGAACTTGATCGTTCTTGATTTAATATCTTTTGAGGAAGTTTACTATTTGGCAAGAGATTCTTATAAAATGGCACAACATCCATATTACTAACAAATACATCAGCTTTTATGTCTTTACCCATGTAGCGAGCTGATGTTACTTCGCCCGATAACGTCTCTAATTTTTCAATTTTAGCGTCAAAATGAAATTCAACTCCCGCCTTTTTGGCATAATGAAAAAGACTTTGTGTTATCGCATGCATCCCATTTTTAGGAAAATACGCGCCTTTTCCAAATTCCAAATGTGGAATGATATTGAGAATCCCCGGTGCAACATATGGATTTGATCCATTATATGTCGCATATCGATTAAAAAGCTGAACTAATTTAGGATGTTTTAAGGCTTTCGTATTTACCTTATCCATGGAAGAATTGATGTTCAAAAAAGGAAGCTTCACAAACGATCTAAACGTACTCAACGAAAAATAAGTACTTAGTTTATGCAGCGACTTTTCCAAAAAGAGCTCTGCTGTTGTCTCATAAATAAACGCACTTTTTGAAAGGTGCTTCATAACATCCTTAGCAGATACCTGAAGTTTTTCTTCCACCTCTTGCGCAAATTTATTCGCATCTCCCCAACCCTTTACAACCGTTCCATCCTCGTAAAAATATCGACAAACTTCGTCCAATTGGTCATATTCAAAGTCAACATCAACTCCATTTATCACACTTAATACCTCCTCAACTTTTTCGGGCATGGTAAACAAAGATGGACCAGCATCAAAGCGAAACCCATTTCCTGAAATTTCAGTTAATTTTCCACCAGGATAAGAATTGGCTTCAAAAACAGAAACGTGATACCCTTTTGATTTTAGTCTAATCGATGAAGCTAATCCTCCAATCCCTGCTCCTATAATAATGGCCTTTTTCACGTTAAATTATTTTGACCGCTTCAGATATTTAAAAGGCACCCATAACATTCCAAAACATTCACCATCTTCTTTACCCAGGTGTTTGTGATGTATTTTATGTGCTCTTCTAATCCCTTTAAAGTACCAATGATTTGAATGCCTAAACCATTTTATTCGTTGATGAATGAATACATCATGTACCAAAAAATAACATCCACCGTATAACGTTATTCCTATACCAATGGCAAAAGAAAAATCGCTACCAAAATAAGAGCCTAATAAGGTGCATAAAATACCTGGAGTTGCAAAAATGAGGAAGAAACTGTCATTTTTTTCAATAAACCCCGAATTTTCATGAGTATGATGATCTTTATGCAATGCCCATAGAAATCCATGCATTACGTATTTATGCGTAAACCATGCTACCCCTTCCATCATAAAAAAAGTTGCTATGAATAGCCACCAAATCATTTTACAGTTTGTTTTATATCGTTGATCTTTTGATTCGCTATTGGGAATAATATTTTGAACCATTCCGTGTAAGCGTCCGGTTTAATTTTCATGCTTAAAGCCAAATCATTCGAAGAAAGATAGGTGAAATCTTCTGCTTCATCTTTATTTAACACGGGTGCATCATCTGAAATCCCCATATAAACGTGGTCGAATTCATGCTCAATCAACCCTTTATCCAAGGACTTTTTATAAATAAAATCAAATTGTTTTTCCAAATCAACCCGCATCCCCATTTCTTCAATTAATCTTCGTTCGGCAGCGTCTTTTGATGATTCCTCTGGATACGGGTGGGTACAACATGCATTTGTCCATAATCCCCCTGAATGATATTTAGATGAAGCTCTTTTTTGCATTAACCACTCGCCCTTCGAATTAAAAATTAACACTGAGACCGCTCTATGTAAGATACCATGTTCATGCACATACATTTTTGGATAAACGCCTAATGCTTCATCTTGATTATTTACGTGGATTACGAGTGGTTCTTCCATAATTTTCAGGTTATTCCTTAAATCAAATTAAGTTTAATGTTGAAATAAGATTGAACCATTAACCCAAATTTATGATAATTATTTACTCGGATCCGGGTTTCCATAATTTGATTAGAAGGTGTTTGTTGCAGCTTTTTCAACAGTTGCTTATAATACCTGAACGCTGTATAAACACCAAATTTTGAGGAAGCCGGTAATTGTTTAATCCCCTCGTAAGCAGCCGCAAAATCCTGTTGAATTTCTTCTACAATTTGACGCTTACTATCTGGACTTAAATTCAGTAAATCAACATCAGGAAAATAACTTCTCTCCAAAAGTTCAGCATCATTCTTTAAATCACGTAAAAAATTCACTTTTTGAAAAGCAGAACCTAGTTTCTTAGCTGAAGGAACTAATTTATTGTACAAGACATCATCTCCGTTTACGAATACCTTAAGGCACATTAGGCCTACAACATCTGCGGATCCATAAATATATTCTTCATATTCCTCCTGGGTATTGTATTCTTTTTTCTCAAGATCCATTCGCATACTTTTCATAAACGCATCTACCAACTTTAAATCAATATTGTAGGTTTTAATTGTATTTTGAAAAGAATGTAAAATTGGATTTAAACTAATCCCCATCTCTAAGGATTGATAAAAGTCCCATTCAAATTTATCCAACAACAACTTTTTGTCTTTGTCATGAAAAGTGTCTACAATTTCATCGGCAAAACGCACAAAACCATAAATTGAATGAATAGCAGGTCTTATTGAAGGAGCAAGCATACTCACAGCAGAAGAGAATGAAGTGCTGTAGCCTTGAGTAACTTTTTGGCTACATTCAAGAGCTACTTTGTTAAATAAATCCATCATAAAGCAGGCATTTTTATTGTGAATTTTTCAATTTGTTGGGAGGCAATCTTTCCTGAAATAATCGCGGGTGGCACTCCTGGTCCTGGAACTGTTAACTGGCCGGTAAAAAATAAATTCTTTACCTTTTTACTTTTAATACCTGGACGCAAAAATGCAGTTTGAGTTAGGGTATTTGCCATTCCATAAGCATTTCCTTTATAGGAATTATATTCTTTTTTAAAATCTTCTACGCAAAACGGTATTTTAAACATGACATGCGCTTTAATTTTTTGTTGCGTTTGTTCTTCTAAACGATCAATTAGCATGTCAAAATAACGCTCGATCAAATCCTCATCATAGGTTAAATCCGGAGCTAAAGGTACTAGAAAAAAACCACACTCTTTTCCTTCAGGAGCTACCAAACTATCTGTTAGACTCGGAAAACTCGCATAAAACAAAGGAGCTTCGGGCCATTGAGGGTGGTCATATATTTCCGATGCGTGATTATCAAAGCTTTTGTCAAAAAATAAATTGTGATGAAATACATTTATAAGCTTTTTATCAAAACCAACATAAAAAAGCAAAGAAGATGGAGCAAAGGTTTTTTTGTCCCAATATTTTTCAGAGTATTGTCGTTCCTCTTCGTTAAGTAACTGTTCTGTATGGGCATAATCTGCACCACTTAAAACAACATCGGAAAGCTCCAATCGGTCACCCACTTGAATACCAATAGCACAACCATTTGAGGTCACTATTTTTTTCACATCTGCGTTTGTTTCATAAGTAACACCTAATTCTTTACCGAGTGAAACCATCGCATTCACAATTTGAACCATACCTCCTTTGGGATACCATGTTCCCAAAACAAAATCGGCATAATTCATAAAATTATAAAACAAGGGAGTATCCTCTGGTTTTGCACCTAAAAATAATACTGGAAACTCTAAGATTTGAATGAGTTTTTGACTTTTAAAATTCTTTCTAATTTTACCACTAATCGTGGTAAAAAATTGATTGATTTTTGATATCGTTTCTGGTGTAATGAGTTCCAAAGGACTATTTCCGGGCTTGTGCACAATTTTGTCAATGGCCACGCGGTAATTGTACCCTGCATCTGCCATGAATTTTTTAAGTTTTTCCGCACTTCCCTTTTCCTCTTGTTCAAACACAGCAAGAATTTCTTCGAACGTTCCAGGTATTTCAATCCCATTAAAATCATCAAAAAATACTTTATATGCAGGATCAAGTTTAACCAAGTCATAATAATCACTAGGTTTTTTATTAAAATCTTGAAAAAACTGCTCAAAGACATCTGGCATCCAATACCAACTTGGACCCATATCAAAAACAAATCCTTTATGGTGAAGTGTTCGAGCACGCCCTCCTAGTTGATAATTCTTTTCGTAAACAGTTACCTTATGACCTTCCTTGGCTAGGTAGCAAGCTGCTGAGAGGGATGAAAACCCTGATCCTATGATATTGACTTTTTTCATTTGTTACAACAAATAAAATAAACGTTAAACAAAAATGCAAATTTTTACCTCAATTTGTTTAACCCTTCTTCAGTATTATTAAACAGTTTTATCCTTGAATTCTTATTTTCAGCTACTCGAGCAATTCGACCAAAAACAAAAAATTCGGATTTGTGCTTAAACAAAACTTGTTCCTCAATAGTTTTAAGATAATCATTTACATCTTTCTCTGCAGGATAAACAGTAAAATAAGACACAAATTTAGCGTTTGGATAACATTCCAAAACGCTCGTTAAACTATGAATGGGTACACTCGTTCCTAAATATACTATCTGCTTTCCATCAAGCGCAAGTTCGTACGCAATATACAGCAACCCCAAATCATGTATTTCTTCATCGGGCAAAAACAATACATACACCTCAGAAAGATTCGAGTGAACTTGTTTGACGCGTTCAATATTTAGTAATAGCTTTTGATAAATTAAACTAGAGATGAAATGCTCATGCGCAGGTGTTAAACTATTCGTTTGCCAGTGAAATCCAATATATTCAAGCAAGGGTATAAATACGTCCAAAAAAATCGATCTGAATGAAAGCTCTGAACTCATCTTGTTAAAAATTGACTCAAATTTAAATTGGTCATACCCCAACATGGCAATTTTTAACTCGTCCAAAAAATGGTCTTTGTCTCCTTTTTTAACGGTTAGCTCATTCACCATCGATTGAATTTCATCTAAAGAAAGAGAGGCAATTTTTGAAATCTTTACGCCAGCGTTGTACAGAAAGGTAACGTTCAATAATTTTTGTAAATTTTCAATACTGTAGGAACGTATATTAGAATCCGATCGATTCGGAGACAACATTCCATAACGTTTCTCCCATATTCGTATAGTATGTGCTTTAATACCAGAATACCGCTCTAAATCTTTTATGGAGAATACAGTAGATATTTTGTTCAATGTTTATCGCTTTTTATTAAACAAATCTACAACGATATTTTAGAGCAGGCAACTATTGCTCTAACCAATTCTTAAAAACAGGAGTCTTTGCCCTTGAAACGATAACCTCACCCTCTTGTTTTGGCTCCAATTCTATTTTTAGTTTTCCATTAAAATATTGAGCAATTTTTGAAATCGCTGAAACACTGGTAATAAATTGTCGATTTAAGCGAAAAAATTGCTTTGGATCAAGTTGGGTTTCCAACTCATCTAAAGAATGATTTATAAAATAATTACTTCCTTCTTTTGTTTTAATGATCACCGCCTTATCCTCTGTAAAGATGTAGGCAATATCATTTGCAGAAAGCGGAATAAAGGCATCAGCTTTAGAGATCAGAAAACGTTGCTTGTACAAATTCCCACTAGCATGAGGTTGCTTTAAGGACGTAAAATCTATTTCTTGTGAAGGTGATTTAGTGAAATTTCTTTTATCGAACTTTTCAAAACTCTTCATCAACGTTTCCTTACTGAAGGGTTTTAGTAAATAATCAATACTGTTCAATTCAAAAGCTTTTATCGCATATTGATCGTAAGCCGTTGCAAAAACGATTGGGCATTCAATATCTATTTGCTCAAAAATCTCAAAACTCACCCCATCCGCTAATTGTATATCAGAAATTACTAAATCTGGCTCCTGATGTTCTCCAAACCACTCTACTGCATCTTCAACTGTATCAATAACCTCTAAAATTATAGCCTCAGGCCTACATTCTAAAATTAACTCCTTTAAACGTTTTGCCGCTGGAATCTCGTCTTCAATGATTAGAATATTCATAATCGTTTCCTTCACAACAAATAAACAAAATATTATGCTTGTTTTTTTAAATATCCCCTGGATAAATTATCGGAATATGTACCTTGAACTGATTATCCGATTTTTCAATACTTATTTTTTTATTGGTAAATTGTTCAAATTGAGTCCTTACATAGTTCAATCCTAAATTGGTGGATTCATTTTGAAAAGTATTTTTAGGATTAATATTATTCACAATCGTTATAAAATCTCGGTGGACTCCAATGGTTAATCTCAAAGGTCTTTTTTTTGTTACGGCATTATGCTTCGCCGCATTTTCAACTAAATTCTGAAGGGCAAGAGGAGGAATTAAAGAATGGTAATAGCGAGCCGGAATATTCAATTCCATTTGAAAGTTTTCGCCAAATCTCGTTTGAATTAGAAAACAATACTTTTCTACAATCTCAACCTCTTCCTTCAACTCAATGAGTTGATTTTCATTATTTTGTAATATGAAATCATAAAGATCCGATAACTTTTTTACAAACTCAACTGCCTTTTTAGGTTCATCTAAGGTTATACTGGCCACAGTGTTGAGCGAATTAAATAAAAAGTGTGGGCTCACTAAGTCTTGTAATGTTTTTTTTTCTGTTACCTTGGATAATTGCTGAAAACTCTGTGTTTCTTTTTTCAAATATTCATTTTGTTGGTTAAGGTATAAAAGATAGTATCCAAAATTGAGTAAAAACGGTTGGCTAAATCCAAAAATCCAACCATACATCTTTACCATTCTTAAATCATAGGAAGTCTTCATCAAAATATAGCTCAAAACATGTATTGTTCCGCCCTGAATAAGTCCCGTAAAAATCGAATACCTAATTTCTCTATTTAACTGAAAAATATGACTATTTTCTATTTTACCCATATTTTGCAATTCGTCTGGAAGTTGTTTTCGAAAGGTATATTGTAGAAGAATACCTCCCCCAACAAAGGCAACAATAATAAGCAAAGGAATAGACCATGAATCTATACTCAACAGTGGTAAAGCACTGAATAAAATACTCATCAAAAACCAGATGATAATAAATTGTTTTTTTAGAATCACGACACCACTAAAATAGTTACTTTTACAGCAAACAACATTACCTCATATGAAAATTGCCATTGGAGGAGACCACGCAGGTTTCGACTTAAAAGTAAAAGTAATTGAGAAGCTCAAACACGAAGGTCATGACGTGAAAGATTTTGGTCCTTTTACCAATGATAGCTGTGATTATCCAGATTATGTTCACCCACTTGCCCAAGCGGTTGAGGCTGGAGAGTATACCTTTGGCATTGTTATTTGTGGAAGTGGTAATGGAGTGAATATGGTCGCCAACAAATATCAAGGCATTAGATCTGGACTTTGTTGGGAGCCTGGTTTAGCGGAAATGACTCGTCTACATAATGATGCAAACATATTGGCAGTTCCTGCCAGATATATTCCCCAAGATGTTGGATTAGCCATTGTGGATGCATTTATTCATACTGACTTTGAAGGAGGTAGACACCAACGAAGAGTTGATAAAATAAAATGTAAATAATTTTTTACATCAGAAATCCACAGAGCTATTTTATTTTTTTGGAGAATTATTTTTTCTTGAAAATTTCCCTTTACCGTTTTTCTTATTACGAACCCTCCATTCTGGGCCATCACCTAAAAATTTTGGCATTGGAGCCCGGTAAACCTTTTTTTCTATTAATTTCTCAATGGCATCAAATTTCTCCATATCAGCCTCATTGATCAATGTTAATGCAACCCCTTCTGCTCCTGCTCTACCCGTTCTTCCAATTCGATGAACATATTCTTCTGCATTTCCTGGCGCATCATAATTAAATACCAAGTCAATTTCTGGAATATCCACCCCTCTGCTAATAACATCTGTAGCCACAAGAACTCTAATTTTATTTGCCCTGAACTCACGCATAATTTCTTCTCGTTTGCTCTGCTCAAAATCTGAGGAAATCGCTTCTACTCTATACTTTGAATTTCTCAACCCTCGCACGATATCACCCACCTTCTTTTTTGTAGAAGTAAAGACAATAATGCTTGTGTAATCTTTTTGATCTTCAATCAAGTGATTAATCAAAGGCGTTTTTTGATTATCGTAGGTTAAGTAAACACCTTGAAAAACCCTCTCTGCTGGCTTGGATATCGCAATACTAATTTGCGCTGGATCCTGAAGAATTTGCTTTGCCAACGCTTCAATTTTTGGAGGCATTGTAGCACTAAACATTAAGGTTTGACGCTTTTTAGGAATTTTCGAAATAATCCGTTTTATATCATCTAAAAACCCCATATCCAACATTCGATCGGCTTCATCTAATATTAAATGTTGAATCTTATCGGTTTTTGCATAATCCATGTTGAGATGCGAAAGCAGTTTACCCGGTGTAGCTACGATCACCTCAACACCATCTCTTAATGCTTTTTTCTGTTGTTCCCATTCATCTGCATCGCCCCCACCATAAATGGCCAAAGAATGAATCCCCAAAAAATAAGAAAACCCCTGAATTTGCCGATCGATTTGAAGGGCAATCTCACGTGTGGGTGTGATTATTAAAGTACTCGTTCCTTTTATCTTATTTTGCAGGATATTGTGCAAAATAGGTAGTGTAAAAGCGGCCGTTTTTCCTGTACCAGTCTGAGCAACAGCTAGTACATCTTTTCCTTCTATTGCAACAGGAATTGCTTTCTCTTGAATAGGCGAGGCTGTTTCAAACCCCATATAACTTATTGCTTCAATAATTTGAGGGGCTAGATTTAATTCTTCAAATGTCATTGGCTGCAAGATATCCAATTTTATTCAAACCACTCTTTCTTATTTGCCTCAATAGGTACAGTAGTAAACACTTGCTCATTTAATTTGGGAAATATCACAGGTATGTTTTCACGATTAGCAATTTGCTTGAGCCACGATGCAGGTTCTTTCCAATTGTGTAATGCCAAATTGAACGTACCCCAATGTACTGGAAGAAGTTTCTTGGCTTTAACATCCTTAAATGTTTGTATCGCCTCGTTTGGAAACATATGAATGTCAGCCCACAATGAATCATATGCACCAATTTGTATTACTGCTATATCAAATGGACCTAACTTTTCTCCAATCGTTTTGAATTCCTCAAAATACCCCGTGTCACCACTATAAAACAACTTATGTGTATTTCCTGTAATGGCCCAGGATGACCAAAGAGTTTGATTTTGATGGGATAATCTCCTTCCTGAAAAATGTCGTGCAGGTGTACAATGAAAAGTAATGTGCTTGAAATCTACACTTTCCCACCAATTAAGTTCAGTAATTTTTGTTGAATCAACACCCCACTTTTCAAGATGACTTCCAACACCTAAGGGAACAATAAATCGTTGTACTCCATGCGCAAGTAACTTTATTGTTCTGGTGTCTAAATGGTCATAGTGATCATGAGAAATCACCACAGCGTCAATCTCTGAAAAAGTTGATGTATCATGAGGGACGGGGTGAAAACGCTTACTTCCCGCCCATTGAAACGGAGAGCATCGCATACTGAATACAGGATCTATTAAAACCTTAACGCCTTCAATATTCACAAATTGAGAGCTATGACCTAACCAAGATAACCATAATGTAGAGTCGTTTTGAACCCATTTATTCGTATCAATCGGGATTTCAATATCTGGAGTCCTAGGAATACTATCATTTTTTGTGATATATTTTTTCGTCGTTTTTCGAAAATCAGAAAAAGTAAATGTTGTTTTTGTTGGTATCGAATTCTTGAACTGTCGTTCAGCCACGTTATAATTGTCAGCCGATTGAAATGCTTCTATGGCTTTTTTGTTTGGGTTTTTTCCAAATGAAGGTGATCGAAGCAAGAGTGATCCGCCTCCTACAAGCACTATAGATATTATACCTACTATCCACATACCACTAATTTATTGAAAAAGTGGACTTGTTGTATTCTACTCAAGTTTTTCAATAAATGAAATGATTGCTTCTGAAAATGCCTCCCACTCATTGGACATGGGAGAATGTCCAGATTGTTCAAATAGTACAATTTCTTTATCAGTAGAACTTATTGAATGATAGGTATCCCAACCGAGAGACGGAGGAACTACAAAATCGTATTTACCCCATAAAATCAAGGTTGGTACAGTGACCTTATGCAACTCTTTTGTTAATGCAGTGCGCTCAATTTCATCCAACAAGAGCGAATTAGTCAAATTCCCACTTAAAAAAGAAACCAACGGATTAACAGGGCCAGCTAAAAAAGGAACCTTATTTCCGCCAGGCTCTGGATAAGCCATTACTCCATCATCAATTAGCCATTCCTCTGCTTGATAGGCCTTTAAATTTATTTCATATGAAATATCTGCTGTTATATTATTGGTATCAATCGCTTGGGCCCATGTTAAAACATCCTTCCAATTCGAAACATTATTCCCTTCGTTGATTTGTTCATCTGCAACCTCCTTAAACATTTGTATCGCATCTTTATTTAACTGAGGGATGTCATGGGCTCCATTTGCCTCAATCCAACCACTAATCTTTTTTTGATTATTCTCATTGATCATATAATTAGCTGTTAACATTCCGCCCCATGAATGTCCTAACACAACCGTTTTAATAGAGTCCCCATACTTTGCTTGTAACACCTGAATCACCGCATCTAGATCCTTACACATTTGATCCAATGTCATTGCCTCTGTGTTGTATTTACCATGACTCATACCTTGACCTCTTTGATCCCAATAAGCGACTGCAAAACGCTGTTCCAATGGAACCGTATATTTTCCAGCTCTATAATCCAATCCACTCCCTCCCGGACCACCGTGAACCATTAGAAGAAGAACCTTACTGTTTAAATTACCATGAATATGAACAGGCATGTCACTGCCTTGGGACCTTACATAGATTGTTTCATCAAGTTTAGATACATCCTGATTATTCCTACAGGAAAAGAGTAATACAGAAAGTATTATTAAGAGATTCCATTTACTCATTTTTCGATAAAGATTGTTTGTTGATCAATCGGTATTTTATTTTCGGACTGAAAGCAGGTATAAACCGAACACCCAATTCAAAAGATGCTGTAGGAATTGAAAAACTGTTGTAGCTATTTAAGAAGTTTGTATTCCATCTCACAAAAGGCGAAAGAGTTAAACCGCGCTCCAGAGTTATTTCCTTGCCCTTCGAGAAGGATACAGTTTGCACACTATACCCTCTACGAGCAGCATTCAAATTTTTTGTCTCACCCTCTTCTACCTCCCATGTATCTCCCCAGTTATTTCGACTAAAATACCCCATTCCAAATCCCATTTCACTATACCAACCTTTTCCATTGCTTTTTCTCCACAAGATATCAATTCCTGCCTGCAACCCCGTGTGAGATCGTACATGCCAATAATTTGATAAATTAGGCGTTGCGATTAACGATTTTGTTATCGCTTTTACTTTTCCACTTCTTTTGGTTTTCGATTTTGAAAATTCATATACTTTTAAATCTGCGCTTATTTTAAAGCCAGGGTNAACGAANAAATCGCCATAATATGAAATAGAAAATGGAATAGNTGNAGTTGATATGGTTTTCTGAGCNCTTAAGCTTCCAATAANTNCAAAAAGNAAAATATAAAATAAGNGGATCCTCAAAAACATACCATAACTCGACTNACAAACAAATGTAATGATTTAAAAATCATGAAAATTTATTTGANGCAACATCGATTTTNATAAAGAAAAAAACCCTGCAANAGCAGGGTTTTAAACNTNTTCTTTTCTATGCATTTTTCTCTGCATCGGCCAATTCAATACACAAACAAACAATTTCCATCGCTTGTTTAATTTCATCGATCGAAGGCAATGTGGGTGCTAAACGGATATTGGTATCCTTTGGATCATTCTTGTATGGGAATGTTGCACCTGCGGCTGTTAATTTAACCCCTACTTGAGCGGCCAACTCAACCACTCTTTTCGCACATCCCTCATTGGTGTCTAAAGAAATAAAATATCCACCTTTTGGATTAGTCCAAGTAGCCAACCCTCTTCCTCCTAACTTTTCTTCCAAAATAGATGTAACAACTTCAAATTTTGGTTTTATTAAAGCACCATGCTTTTTCATGTGCTCTTTTAAACCGTCAAAATTCCCAAAAAATCGAGTATGTCTCAACTGATTAATTTTATCCGGACCAATTGTGCTTATAGATAAGTGACTTCTCAACCAATTCATATTCGAGACTGAACCTCCAATCGCTGCAACTCCAGCTCCGGCAAATGTTATTTTCGAGGTGGAACCAAGAATGAATACTCGATCATCATTACCTGCTGCTTTACACGCTGAAAATATATTTTTAATTTCATCAACATGATCAGATAAATGGTGAACGGTGTAAGCGTTATCCCAAAATATTCTAAAATCAGAGGCAGCCGTGGACATATTTGCCAATCGGTCTACAATTGTGTTCGCTACTGACGTACCCGTTGGGTTTCCATATTTAGGAACTACCCATATTCCTTTAATTGATTCGTCATTGGATACAAGCTCTTCTATTTTTTCAATATCTAAATCATTATTCTTGTTTTCAACCGTAATCATTTCAATCCCAAAATGCTCGCAAATAGCAAAGTGACGATCGTACCCTGGTGATGGACAAATGAATTTGACCTTAGCAAGCTTGCCCCAAGGCTCGGAAGATGAAGAATTCCCATGAGAAACACAGCGCGCTATCGTATCATGCATTAATGTAAGTGAGGAATTCCCTCCTACAACCACCTCATCAATTGAATCAACCTCTAAAAACGCCTTAAACAATTCTTTTGCTTCAGGAATTCCGTCGATACCACCATAATTTCTTGTATCTGCTCCTCCAACGGTTTTGTAATCTGAGGAAGTTACCAAATCCAACATAGGCAACGTCAAATCCAATTGCTCAGTACCTGGTTTACCTCTGGTCATATCAAGTGCTAAATTTTTAGCTTTTGCTTCTTCATATAACCCTTTTAATGTAGCTACTTCAGCCATAATTATAATTTAAATGCAGATTTCTGCGTGAATGGATAAATTAATTGATGCAAAGATATATCAATCGTATTGAATAGTAAAGATGCCTTTGGCTATTTAACGGCATTTTTCTTGAAATCTTCCAGGTAAGGAAAAATAATATTGGAAGTATCCTGAAGAAAAACATATAAAGTTGATTGATCAGTTACTTCATTTGGAATAACATGAAAAGTCGCGTTCATCTGTTCAAAAAACAATAAAATTACTGAAAGAATAACCAACGATTTTAATCCTCCAAACAGAGCTCCTGCCAAATTATTGAATAACCCTAGAGAAAGAGCGCTTGCAAATTTACTCAAAACTGTTCCCAATAGATAAACCAAAGTCATAATAATAATAAAGGTGGCTCCAAAAGCAACAAGAGGAATATCAATTTGAAACTGCTCAAATAAATAATTAGATGTGATGTGCGAGAATTTAACACCTCCATAAATGCCAAGAAAAAGTCCTGCAAGTGTCGCAAGACTCAATATTAAACCCTTTGTAAACCCTTTATATAAGCCATAAAGGACAGGAACTAAAATAACTATATCAATGTAATTGAACTCCACTCTTTTTAATGACCGCTAATATAGTTTTTCCTAAATCATTTTTATAAAGCGGTTGCTTTGGAAATTCTGATAGTGTTTTACGATTAGCTTTCGCAAGGGATTTTACTATTGAAGCACTCCCATTACGTTCAATCCACTTTACCGTGAGCGCAGTTTCCAATTCCACATCCGTTAACTCACTCATCTCTGCCGGAACACCTTTTGCTCGAAGTGGCTCTCCAATCTCATCCAAAAGCACACATCGTTCTACTAAATCCCAATTGTTTTGTTTTCCCTGATAATACGGGGAACATTTAAACTCGATGCGGCTTGCCAATGTACGATCACCTAACTCCTCACACCTTTCTTCTATTAACCTTAAGTTGGCCATTTGATAAATTCCAATGTCTCCAAAAGGCACATAAGATTCTTTAATATACAGATTCTCTTCAATAATTTTACGGTCGTTTACTGCTGTTAGAAAATCAGAACCTGACCCGTTAAGGTAATTTGGAACCATGTTCTTAAGCACTCCTCCAGACATTTCTGCCAATTTCAACCAATATCCATGATTTTTATCATCTTTTTTGTATGTCACATACAAACAATTCAACTGAATATTTTTATTATTGGCTTTCTTGATAACCTTTTTGGCCAATGCATAACTCCCATTAATAGGGCCATTACCAATCGTAATTATTTGCTTTTTCACATTGGACGTTTTGTCCCATTTTAATTTCGACATAGCCAATTGCAGAGCCTCACCAACATGATTTTCAGACACACTACTTCCAATTTCAGTTGTTGCCAAAAATTCAAAGGCATGATCGGGGGCATCATTAAAATTTGAAATAAGTTTCACGTAATGGCTCTTTTTTCCAAAAGATTGTTTTGAATACCCCACAAGGGCAACCTCTAATCGAACATTAGGAAGATCCGCATGAAAATCATTAAATATTTCCCAATAATTTTTAGATAATGCCTCTAGAGTTTTCTCAGCGCTTTTTGAAAAATCCAATACTAATGCCACTTGTACTTTTGTTATTGGTGAAGGCGATTCATGAAGAAAACCCGTTTGTAGAAAAAACAAAAGGAAAGTAAAAAAAAGTATTTTTAAACGAATTTTCATTTAAAGTTCAAGAAATTCAAAATTAATAAATGATCACGAAAACCTACTTAATTATAATGGATAAACCTCTTTTATTTGTTAAGTAAATGTGAATTTTACTTTATAAATTTGTTTTGACAATGATTTAATGCAGATACATTCGTAATTTTGAAAAGTATTTTTCGTTAAGCATCAAAAGAATACCATGGAGAAAAGAAAAAATGATAACGTAAACCTAGATAAAATCCGAGGTGTTTTCCTAGGAATTGGACTTACCGCAATTATCGGTACTGTTTTCCTTGCATTTTCTCTTAAAACGTATGATAAAGTTTCTTATGACTTTAAAGTAAGTATTGACGACGATCAAGAGGATTTGCCTCCTCTCATTCCACCACCTGCAACGCCGCCGCCACCACCGCCGCCGCCACCACCTGCTGCTCCACCAAAAGAGCCTGAGCTTGAGATTGTTGAGGACGATGAAGAAGTGCCTGAAGAGGAATTTGATGACGAAGATGAAGAGGATATGGAAATTGAAGAAGGGCCTGCTGAAGAGGAGGAAGAGGAACTGGAACCTGCTCCAGTAGCATTTGCCAGTGACATGCCTCATTACGAAGATTGTTCAGATGGAAATAACATGCAAAGAACCATGTGCACAAAGCAAAAAATTGATCGTGAAATCAAAAAAAATGTAATTGTTCCTGATATTGCTATATCGATGGGATATGAAGGGACAGTGTACATTAAATTTACAGTGAATACAAAAGGCGCAATTGCAGATATACAAGTAATCAAAGGCGTAAATAAAGTTCTAGATGAAGCAGCAATTGCAGCAGTAAGAAAACTTCCTGATATGATTCCAGGAAAACAATTAGACAAAGCTGTTTCGGTTTTCTTTCAGGTTCCTGTTAAGTTTGTCATTAACTAAGAAAAAATTTGATTTAATGTGTTAAAAGTCTCAACAATGTTGGGACTTTTTTGTAACCAATTTATATGTTTGTATTCAAACAATGTAACAATTAAACAATAAGAGAATGAAAAAAGTATTTTTTATGATGTTTTCAGCTGTTCTACTTTTCGCAGCATGTGAACCAAAACCAGAATTAAAAGTAAATGTGGAAGGGGATTGGAAATTTCTTGAGCATGTGGAAGGTAACGCGGAACTGAATCCTCAAAATCAAATGATGATTAAATCTATTGTATCTATTTTTGAAGATGCTTCCATCTCTATGAAAGATGGTAAAATAACTCTTGAAAGCAAAGGTGCAGGAAAAAGAACAGGAACGTATACCATTAAAAACGGAAAATGGGATGTTTCATTTGGGGAAAGTGGACATCTTTCATTGAATGTTACCAATGAAAAGGATAATTTAATTGTTCTTTTCAATGAAGGAGGAGCAGAAGAAACCGGAAAAATAGTTTTAACTAAATAATATAATAGCGGGCAAATTGCCCGCTGTTATTTTCTCCTACCTTTAGAAAAATTCGAAATTATCGCTTTTTCCCTTCTAGAGGTAAAAGACATTGTTTTATTTTTGCTCCCAAAAAAATTATGGAGCAGATCATTTCAACCATCAAGAAATACGCATTAGAATTTAGCTATAAATTCGCGGGTGCGATCGTTGCACTCATTATAGGATTATGGTTTATTCGAGTCATAACCAATGGACTGGCGAAACTTATGAAAGCCAGGAATGTTGACGACTCCCTACAACCCTTTTTAAGAAGTTTATTAAACATTGCGCTAAAAACACTGCTTGTAGTAAGTGTTCTTAGTATGCTAGGAATCGAAATGACCTCTTTTGTTGCCATTCTGGGAGCCGCAGGTTTAGCCGTTGGTATGGCCCTCAGTGGAACACTTCAAAATTTTGCCGGGGGAGTTATGATTTTAATTTTCAAACCTTTTAAGGTTGGAGATGTGATTACATCACAAGGATATACAGGTACTGTTTATGAAATTCAAATCTTCAATACCATTTTAAAAACCCCTGATAACAAACATATTATTATCCCAAACGGGGGACTTTCAACAAGTTCCTTAGTAAACTTTTCAAAAGAAACCACACGGAGAGTGGACTGGACTTTTGGTATTGGATATGGAGACGACATAGACAAAGCAAAAAGCGTTTTACAGCAACTTATCGACAATGATCAACGCATAAAAAATGATCCTGAACCCTTTATTGCAGTAAGTGAACTTGCCGATAGTTCAGTAAACTTTACCGTGCGCGTTTGGGTAAATGCATCTGATTATTGGGGAGTATATTTTTCAATGAACGAAAATGTTTATAAAACATTTGGAAAAGAAGGCTTAAATATTCCTTATCCTCAAATGGACATCCATGTTTCTAAAGACCTTTAATGCCCCTTTTCTATACGCTAAATACAGAATAAACTATGAAAAAACTGATCTTTTTGGCCTTCCTGACTTTCCATACTAGTTTAATGGCCCAAATTACCGATGCAGAAGCTTCTCTTAAAACGGCAAAATCGGATAGTGTGAAGTCATGGAGTAAAGGCGCACTATTTAATTTAGGATTCAGTCAAACAACACTGTCGAATTGGGCAGCGGGTGGAAACAGCTCTATTTCCGGTAACGGTATAGCTAATTTCCACCTCAATTATCTCAACAAAAAAGACGCTTGGGAAAACACGTTAAATCTTGGTTACGGGATTCAGAAGCAAAACGAAATGAATGTTCAAAAAACAGATGACAATATTGAATTCACCTCAAAGTATGGAAGAAAGATTTCTGACACCTGGTTTTACGCGGGGCTTGTTAATTTTAGAACCCAGTTTGCAGATGGTTTTAATTACCCTAACGACTCCGTGAAAATCTCAACATTTTTAGCACCGGGATATTTATTAGGGGCAGCAGGTTTAAATTACAAAAGCAAAGAAACCTTTGGGGTATTTATTTCACCTGTTACAACAAAAGTAACCTTTGTAATGGATGACTCTCTATCTTCTGAAGGCGCTTTTGGGGTAACGCCGGATAAAAAAATTCGTCAGGAATTAGGTGGTTATTTAAGAGGTAATTTTCAAAAAGAAATTATGAAAAACGTAAAACTTACTACCACGCTTGGTCTTTTTTCAAATTATTTGGCTAATCCAGAAAACATTGATATCAATTGGGATCTCTTAATTTTAATGAAAGTAAATAAATACATTACTGTAACAATGAATACGAACTTAATTTATGACGATGATATCTTTCTCACAAAAGATAATGATGGAGACGGAATTAATGAAGTAAATGGTCCAAGAATTCAATTTAAAGAAATTTTAAGCCTAGGTTTTTCCTACAAACTATAATAAAATAATTGAATTCAATGAAATAAATACTGTTCATTTAAAAGAACCTTTTTATTTTTAATTAAAACAAAAAATTATGAATGCACAAGCTGCTTTATCAGAATTAAAAAATGGAAATGTCCGTTTCTTAAATGGAACGCCGCAGAGAAATAATCAAGATGCCACTCGAGTAGAAAGTTTAACTGCAGGACAATCACCATGGGCTATTATATTAAGTTGTGCAGATTCCAGAGTCGTTCCTGAAATCGCATTCGATACAGGATTAGGAGAGCTTTTTGTTATAAGAGTTGCAGGAAATGTAGCAAACAAATCAACAATAGCTTCCATTGAGTATGCTGTTGCTCATCTTGGCACCAAATTAATTGTAGTTATGGGGCATGAGAGTTGTGGAGCTGTTGGAGCAGCAATTGATAACGGAGGAGGAAGTGAAAGCCTCGATCATTTATTGGCTGAAATTAAACCTGCAATCGCTGCGGCAAATTCAAATGATGTCAATACTGTGGTAAAAACAAATGCAAAAATTACAGCAGAAAATTTACAAGAACGATCGTCTATAATAACCAATGCAGTAGCGAATGAAGGGTTGGAAATTGTGAGTGCATTTTACAATCTAAGTAATGGCTCTGTTGACTTTTAAAAACCATTAAGTAGGTACAAGGGGAACAACTTTTCTCCTTTGTACTATTATTTCTCTCCCGTTTTTTATAATCTGTAGGGTTGTGGTGTCAACTAAACAACCTTAATTTAATTGAAAATTATGTCAGCACGCCAAGTTCCCATAACAGTTTACGCCGAAATGACTCCAAATCCTGAAGTGATGAAGTTTGTTACAAACAAAGTACTCAACCCAGGAGCTCCACTTGATTTTTCAAGCAGTGATGACGCATCAGGATCCCCATTGGCTGAAGCTGTTCTAAATTTTCCCTTTGTAGAAAACGTATTTATTTCAAATAATTTCATTGCGGTTACTAAAAATGATGTGATTGAATGGGATATGGTGGTAATGGAAACTCGAAACTTCATTTCAGATTATTTGAGAAATGATAAAGAAATCATCAAAAAAGACGCGCTTCAGCCTCATGCCATAAAAGAAGAGCAATTGAAGGACAAGAAAGGTGACGAGGTTAAATTTAATGTTGCCACGAATGATTTAGATGAAAAAATCATTGATGCCCTCAATGAATACATTCGACCAGCCGTTGAAAACGATGGAGGCTCCATTGATTTTGTTGAATTTAAAGATGGAATTGTGAAAGTTGCCTTACGAGGAGCCTGCTCTGGCTGTCCTTCATCAACAGTTACGTTAAAGCAAGGCATAGAAGGATTACTTAAAAGAATGTTCCCTGAAGTTAATGAAGTTGAAGCTGTTTCTTTATAATTTAAAAACGTTTACAACTCAATGACCACCTCAACACTTTCCATTTCACCTTGAACTGGTGGATTCTTTTTGGCTATAGAAAGTGTTCCTCCTTCGATATTTGGGAAAGTCTCTAAAACGCAGTTCGCAATCCTATGGGCTACATGTTCAATGAGCCTAGATTTAACAGTCATTTCCTTTCGAATGATCTCGTTGAGCTTTGAATAATCAATAGTTCCTTTTAAATCATCATTTATTGCCGCTTCTGAAAAGTCAACATCGATTTCGAGATTAACCGTATACCACTGACCAACTTTTTGCTCTACTTCAAAAACCCCATGGTAAGCATATACCTCCATGTTATTTAAACAAATTGTACTCATTACATAAAATTTCCTCTCGGCTCCGCTCGAGGTAACAACTATGGTCATCCCGAGCGGAGTCGAGAAACTTATTTACTTTTTCTTATCTTTTAAAGTAACCGTTCTGTTAAACACAATGTTCTCTGGAGTTGAATCCTTATCCACACAGAAATATCCTGTTCTATCGAATTGAACAGTTGTTCCTGGCAGTAAATCTTTTACTGATGGCTCAACGAGGGCCTCAATAACCTCCAACGAATTTGGATTGATATCCTCCATAAAATCTCTTCCGCCTTCTTCTGGATTTTCGGAGTTGAACAATCCTTCGTAAAGATTAACCTTAGCTTTTAATGCATGCTCCGCGCTCACCCAGTGAATCGTTCCTTTAATTTTTCTTCCATCATCACTCCATCCTCCTTTTGTGGTTGGATCATAAGTACATAAAAGTTCAGTAATATTTCCTTCTGCATCTTTAACCACTTCGTTACAAGTAATGTAATATCCATGCTTAAAACGTACTTCTTTTCCATTGGTTAAGCGAAAGAACTTTTTAGGAGCATCCTCCATAAAATCTGCTCTTTCAATGTATAAAGTTCGACTGATTGGCATTTCTCTTGTTCCTGCCGATTCGTCTTCAGGATTATTTTTAGCCACACACATTTCTACTTTACCTTCTTCAAAGTTGGTAATGGTCACTTTTAAAGGATCCAATACGGCCATTACTCGATTAGCAGTTTTATTTAATACCTGACGAGTATAATACTCTAACCTACTCATCTCAGTAATTGAATTTCTTTTTGAAATACCAACACCTTCAGCCAAATCACGTATTGCTTGAGCAGGAATCCCTCTTCTTCTAATTCCAGCAAGAGTTGTTAATCTTGGATCATCCCATCCAGCTACAACACCTCCTTCTATTAATCTCTTAATCTTACTTTTACTAGTAATCGAGTTAGAAATATTTAAACGTGCCATCTCAATTTGTTGTGGCTTGGCGGGTGTGTCAATTTTGTTATTAAACCATTCATATAACGGACGGTGGACTTCGAATTCAAGTGTACAAACTGAATGCGTAATCCCTTCAATTGCATCACTTACACCATGTGCAAAATCGTAAATTGGATAAATAACCCAAGTATCACCAGTGCGGTGGTGAGCTTGCTTTATGATACGATACATCAAAGGATCTCGCATATGCATGTTAGAGTGAGCCATATCAATTTTAGCTCTTAAAGTCATTGCGCCTTCCTCTACTTCACCATTCTTCATCTTCTCAAA
>PBLA01000008.1 GCA_002722245.1 Flavobacteriales bacterium
CGGAAGGGTTAATTGACCCTAAAGTTGAAATGAGTGAGCGTGAGCTTGTGCAGTTAATTTGCGCGTATCGAATTTTTAATGAAAATGTGGAGCTTTCATTATCTACGCGTGAGCGAGCCGTATTCCGAAACCATGTTATGAAGTTAGGGGTTACTTCAATGAGTGCTGGTTCTAAAACGAACCCTGGAGGTTATGCTGAAGAGGAGGAGTCTCTAGAGCAGTTTTCTATAGATGATAATCGAACGCCAGCTCAAGTTGCTCAAATGATTCGAGAAAACGGTTATGATCCTGTTTGGAAAGATTGGGATGTTGTACTAGCTTAAATTTTTTTTATGTATGAACAACCAATATTCGGAGTGTCTAATCAGTTTAGTTCCAGTGTGAAAAAAATATTAATCTTTTTAATAGTCCTGATTACAGTGGCAAGTTGTAAGGGTAAACAAAAGCCTTACATCGAAGGAAAACTATATCATGATTTAATTGAAGTTCCTGGAGCTGTTCAAATTGATTCCAATTTTTTTGCTGATCAAGGTGAGCTAAGAAATATTGATTGGTGTGAATACCAATATTGGATTATGAGAGTCTTTTGGTCTAACAAGGAAACTAATATAGATTCAATGGTATGGCGCAGATTAGAAGAGGAGTTGGATGGTAAGTACTTATTAGAGGCGTATACCGAGTTATATTATCGACATCCTGCATATAGCACTTATCCTGTTGTAGGTGTGACCTATAAACAAGCAGTAAATTATTGTAAATGGAGAACAGATAGAGTTTTTGAGTATTCTTTAATTAAAAGAGGTTTAATTCCTGTGAATCCCAATCAAGTATCTGATAGTTATTTTTCCGTTGAGAATTATTTCGAAGGGAAGTATTTAGGAATACAGCCTGATTTGTCGATTCCATATATTGAGTTCAGATTACCGACCGAAGAGGAATGGGAAATGTTGGCTTATGGAGGGTTGAATGACTCGATTTTTAGATATGGTATTGATACAACAAAAAGGAGTATAAGGAAGAACTTAGAAGTTGACTCATCATATTTTATGTATTTGCATAATATGAAAAGACCTCAAGAGTTTATAAGCGGATTTACAAGTCCTATAAGGACTTTGGCTTTAACTCCGCGTTCGCTTTCGAATAATTATAGAATTTGGGCTATGCATGATAATGTATCTGAAATGGTTAAAGAAGAAGGGATAGCGAAAGGCGGAAATTTGATTTCAAAAATGGAGGATGTTAATCTCCATGACACTTTGCATTATGATACCTGTGCAGCTTGGTTAGGATTTAGATGCGTATCGGAGTGGAAATTTTATAAACCTTAATATTTGCTTCGCTACCATCCATTATGTTATAAAAAGTTGAATTACTATTAATGTCGATTTTGAATAAAATCGATCTATTACAGTATCCTGATGTATAATTTATGGGTGTATAATAGTGTTTTAATCCTTCTTCATTATAAGAAGAGAAAGAGAATAAAACGATTAATATATAGGAACCTTTAAATACATATTAATCATTCTTGTAATTTTAACTTTTAAATTTCCAAGCTACTATTCTTGATTTCTTATTCCCTTGTTCCATTTCAATGATATGAACCTTTGCGCCATGATGAACAAGACTAGATTTAATTGCAGGAACAATAGACTCTTTTGAAACTAGGGTTGTAAACCAACCTACATTTTTTGCAAATCGTTTACTCTGTTTAATCATATTAAAGATGAATTGTTTTTCACCACCTTCGGTAATTAATTCATTTGATTGACCGCCAAAGTTTAATTCCGCTTTTTTAATCTTCTTTCCTTTATTAAGGTTACGCATTTTGCGAAGCGTTCCTTTTTGAGCTTCTTCATGGCTTGCATGGAAAGGTGGGTTGCAAATACAGGCATCAACATATTCTTTTGAGTTTAATACTCCTAAGAATATATCTCTTTGATTTTTTTGGTAGCGAAGCTCAATGTTCTTCAGCTTCTTGTTATCCTCAATGATTGTATGAGCGTTTTCTAATGAAGTTGGATCAATGTCGGTTGCAATAAAGCTCCATCCATAATCTCTGTTTCCAATGATTGGGTAGATTAAACTTGATCCTGTACCAATGTCCAGGATTTTTGTCTCGCTTCCCATGGGTTCTCCTAGTAAATCAGCTAAATGATGAATGTAGTCACCGCGGCC
This sequence comes from Flavobacteriales bacterium, assembly GCA_002722245.1. Taxonomy (GTDB): domain Bacteria; phylum Bacteroidota; class Bacteroidia; order Flavobacteriales_C. Next base: position 2,179 of record PBLA01000008.1, read on the forward strand.
AGGGATAGGTGGGATTAAGTACTGTGAAGGTATATCCCATTCATCAATTTGATAATAGGATTTTAATAATGCCTGATTTAAGGTTTTAACCGCTTGTTGATTTGAAAAATCAATTGAGTCATTTCCGAACTTATTCGGTTTTACAAATGGTTTTAAAGAAGGAAAAACTCTTATTAACTCAGGGAAGTCATACTTGTCCTTATGTTTGTTTCTTGGATGAAGCGGCATCGTACAAATGTAAGCTAATTACTTGAGGGGTGCGGAATATCTTCCGCACCTTCACTAAGGGCTTATTTGTTCTCTTCAAGGGTTTGCAAATAAAGCTCTTCAACTTCTTTACGAGCCCAATCGAATTTTCGCAGGAAATTCAAACTTGATTTAACGGTTTGATTGCTTTTAAAGCAGTTAATGTCAATTCTATCAGCTAAACCATACCATCCATATTCAGCTAATAAGTATTCTAAGATTTCTGTGAGCTTAACTCCATGTAATGGATTGTTTTCTTGTTTTTGAGATTTGCCTCCTTTCATTGTCGCGAAGAATAATCCAGTGTCCGTATATTGTTTGAAGTTCGTGATTAATCCATTTTTAATTGTGTAACGATGAATGAAGTCAGCCTCTAAATACTTTCCGGATTTATTAAAGGTTCCTTTGTATTGTCCTACTGCAATAATGTCTTCTCCTGCATCTAGAAATTCGGTAACATCAGTTTTCCAATCCGTCCAATTCTCAGAGAATCCTTTAAATACGTTTTCGAAGATTTCATTAGCTCCAATGTATTCACCTCCATTTGGGAAACCTTTCATTTGATTCCATTTGATTCTTTCATGGAAGATTTTTCGAATTTGTTCTAGGTTACGGTTTTGAAAGTGTTCGTAAAGGTTTTGGACGATTGAGAGGTTGCTCATGAAGTAAAGGTAGTTTATACAGAAATAAATCGGAAGTTGTTGGGAGGTCTCGGAATATAAAGAATAAGTCAAACTACTCTGTTCTCTTCAACTCGAAGATATTTATTCAACACACTCAGTTTTTAGGTTTATAATTACTTTATTTTTTCAAAAACTTTCCTGAATGAATTTTATCTTTTGATTTAATTTGAAAGAAATACATCCCTTGTGATAATTTTGATATGTTCATGGTGAAAAAGGTATTTTTATACTCTTCCTCTGTCAGCTTTTTTTCTTGTATTAAATTTCCTTTGATGTCAAATAATTTAACTTCAGAAGGTTGGGAATCAGGATAATAAATATGTATTTGCGTTAATCCAGGATTTGGGAATATTTCTAAATTCTCAATTTTGTTAGGATCAAGAGTGATGTTAGGATCGTACTTTGAATAGAGGAATTCTTGAGGGACAATTTGCTTACTTTGGTATGGATGTTCCCAAAACATTTTTATTGTCGCAATCCATTGGGCTTCCTGATAGTTTAATTGAATGTTATATTGTTCACCGGCATTTAAGTCTACCGTGAAGGATTCTTCTCCTCCCCAATTTCTATCAAATTTTTCTTCATTGTCAAAAGATACATCTAGCCAATCATCAAATTCAAAAGTGAATTTATACTCGCCATCTACAGGAGCTAAAATACTTCCTTCCCAAGTAACTGATATTGAGTCGTTTTTCATTCCCCATCCAAATGAACCATAATCTAATTGATAATCAATAACAGGATCAATACGAGTCATTAATGAAGGTTCAGTAAAGTTGATGTTTTCATAAAAAGTAAATGTTAATCCATCTCCTTCTCCCTGAATATATTTTCCAACATATGAATAATGCGCTGTAATTTTATCAAAGTCTCCACCCAAAAAGGTTAAGTTGTTATCGGTTGAATCGTTAGACCAGTTTGAAAATCTAAAAAGAGAATCATTACGATAAGTATATTCCTCTGCAGTTAATACTCTCTGATTTCCATTGACAATATTGAAACTGTAATTGGTTGTTTTAGGACTGCCATCCAATGCAATAGTTAATCCGGTGGGTATTGTTTTTAAATCAATAGAGGAAGTGATAGGATGAATATCAACATACTTAGAGCTTGATAAGCCTTTACTGTCGGTTCCTTTTAAATGAATTCTATACCAAACATTTGTACTGGTTTCTCCAACTCTTGGAAGATAAATAGCTCCTTTGGAAATTCCTGATGTACTTGGGAGACCTGGGTGTGAATGATCATCATGATGGAAGAAAATGGTCCATTCAAGTTGATTAGAATTTAGCGTTCCATCTTCTGGATCTAATGCACTTCCTTCAAAATAAAGAGAATCTCCATATTCATAATTTGTGCCAGTTGTGGGTTCTAAAATTGAAATAATCGGTCTTTTATTTGACGTAACTAGTAGTGTGATGGTATCACTAATGACTTCCCCTAATGAATTGCTCACTTTGCAATAAACGGTGCTGCCACTATCCGATAGTATAACGTTTTCTAAAATTAAATTCGCTGAATTTCCTGAAGAAATTGGTGAGTCATTTTTATACCATTGGTAGTTTAGTGTCTCATCTCCAGTGATTTCGATTTTCATTTCTATATTTTCGCCAACTGATACCATTTCCGTTCTTGGTTGAGCAGTTATAAAAGGGGTTCCATTTCCTACATAGCTAATACGATATACTTGACTGGGGCCGTAACCAAAAATAGAATAATATAAATACCCATTTTTTGATACGAATAGACTTGAAATATTATGGGCTCCAAATATAAGTGTGTCTTCAATAATTCCTGTTTCTGGATTTAATCGGTGCACATTACCAGTACAAAAATCACTAAAAAAATATTTATCCATCCATTCTGGTGGATATGTAGATGATTCAGGAGAATAAAAGGCTCCTCCAACCACAGCACAGTAACCATTTTCGTGGTCATAAGTGAATATTGGATCTTTATAATTGTCTGGGGCAGATTGATCTATGATAGGGCCTTCAATAATAGGCCATCCATAGTTTGATCCAGTTGTAATATCATTAATTTCTTCATAGGCTTGATCCCCAACGTCATTTGCAAAAAGTCTGCCGGTTTTTGGATGTATATCCATTGTAAAAGGATTCCTTAATCCTAAAGCATATATTAGTTTGCCATTTCCTTCTGCAGTATTATAGAACGGATTATCAGTAGGTGCTGAGCCATCCCTGTTTAATCGTAAGATTTTTCCGAATAAATTATCCAGTTTTTGAGGTTTTTCAGTATATAATCCATCCCCAACAGACACAAGAAGAGTTGTGTCAAGTGCCCAACGCATAGCACCTGAATTATGCGTAGTGCCGTTCAAAGGATCAAGATCTAATAAAATCTTTTCACTTCCAGGAATAACTGTATTACCATTTGAAGTAAATCGTGATAGTCGATTATGATTTTGACCAATTACATTATAATAAACAAATACATGTCCGGTATTATCAAAATCTTTATCCAGTAGAAAACCACTTAATCCTCTTTCTCCATATTCATCAACATCTAAGTCCAAAAAGGGTGTTTGAAGTAGGACTCCGTTTTCCATAATTCGAATTGTACCCGATTTTTCTGATATGAAGATTCGTCCATCTGGAGCTATTTGTATGGCAGTAGGATTTATTAAATCTCCTGTAATTAACTCAGCGGCGTAACCTTCTTTAATGGAGAAGTTGTGCCCATAAGAAGATGATACGTGTAAAATAAATATTGTGAATAAGGTAAGTAATTTTGTGTTCATTTGAATGAGAGGAAATTGATATTAAATATAACCCTTTTTAGTCATATTTTTTGATTGAAAGTTACCATTCATCTTATGAAATAAATAGAATTTATTTAGTTGATATTTAAAGGTTATGACTTTAATTCCTTATTTCTAATAAAGTAAAATCGTTAAAACCAGATATATGTCGGGAGTTGTGTAGGGAGATCTAGGAATATATAGAATAAGTTAAAGTATTCCTTTACCTCCTGTTATGTTCGTATCTCAGATATTCATCTATTCCGCCTTTTAAATTGTAAATATGTTCAATTCCTTTTTCTTTAAGTATTTCAATCGCTTGTGCACTTCTCCCTCCCATTTTACAGTGTACAACTATTTTTTTGTCTTTTGGGATTTCGTTTGAGCGTGACTCTAGTTGAGATAATGGTATAAGTTTTCCCCCGAGATTCGTTAACTCATATTCGGATTGTTCTCTCACATCCAAAAGATAAAATGGTTCTCCTGATTGCTTTAATGCATTAAATTCACTGACTGTTATTTCAATTTTGTCATCTTTTTTTGTTCCGCAAAATATGTCATAATCAATCAATTTAGTAATTGGTTTTTGTTTGGGATCTACAGTAAGATTTAATTTTGTCGTATTCATGGTTAAAGCATCAATGGTTAAAAGTTCTCCTGAAAGAGTTGAACCAATTCCTGTAATAAGTTTTATTACCTCATTAGCTTGAATTGAGCCAACAAGTCCAGGAAGAACACCTAAAACTCCTGCTTCAGCACAAGAAGGAATTGATCCTGCTTTTGGTGGAGTAGGAAAGAGGTCTCTGTAATTGATTCCTCTTTTTTTATTTTCACTGTAGTTAAAAACAGTAACCTGACCTTGAAATTTTAGAATAGATGCAAATACATTTATCTTCCCTGTGATGACACAAGCATCATTTACCAAATATCTGGTGGCAAAATTATCCGTGCCATCAGCCACAATATCATATTCCGAAATAATTTCTAATGCGTTGTCGGAATCTAGGAATTCATTATATACGGTGATGTCAATGTGTGGATTTAACAATCGAAGTTTCTTTGCTGCAATTTCTGCCTTTGGTTGTTTTAAATCATTAACGGAAAACAATATTTGACGGTGCAAGTTGCTTTCTTCAACAACATCTCCATCAACAATTCCAATTTTCCCAATACCTGCCGCGGCCAAGTATTGTAAAACGGGGCAACCTAAACCACCAGCTCCTATTATTAAAACTTTAGCTTGTTTTAACTTTAATTGTCCTTCTTCACCTAATTCAGGCATGAGAAGGTGGCGGCTATAGTGAAGTTTTTCTTCTGTTGTAAGTTCCATATTAGGGAGTTAAAGAAGATATCGGGAGATATCGGGAGATATCGGAAATGAAATTGTATTCCGATATATTCTGATGTCTTCCTCTCACTTCCAATATATTCTTATTTTAATGTTATACTTACCGGACAATGATCCGAACCATAAATATCATTATGAATTTCTGTTTCGGTAACTGAATCTAAGATTCGTTGACTTGTTAGAAAATAATCTATTCTCCAGCCCGTATTTTTTTCTCTACTGTTAAATCGGTAGCTCCACCAACTATATTTTATTTCTTCTGGATTAAAATAACGCCAACTATCCACAAAACCAGCATTAATAAAAGCAGTTAATCCGTCAATTTCTGTTTGCGTATAGCCGGGGGATTTATTGTAATTACTTTTCGCATTTTTAATGTCATTTTCGGTATGCGCAACATTTAAATCTCCGCAAAATGCAACAGGTTTCTTTTGATCAAGATTTTTGATGTATGCCAACATATCTTTATCCCATTGTGCTCGGTAATCTAGTCGTTTTAATCCATTTTGTGCATTTGGAACATAGGCTGTAACTAAGTAGAATTCTTTATATTCTGCAGTAATTACCCTTCCTTCTTGGTCATGTTCTTCAATACCTAATCCATAGGTTACGCTTAAGGGCTTTTCTTTGGAAATAATTGCGGTACCTGAATAGCCCTTTTTTACTGCTGAATTGGTGTAAATATGATATCCATCAAGATGTTTTAAGGCCTCAATTACTTGGTCGTCTTGTGCTTTTGTTTCTTGTAGGCACATTACATCAGGTGCTATAGAGTGAAATGATTCCATAAAGTCTTTCTTCATTACTGCTCTTACTCCATTTACATTCCAACTGACTAATTTCATGGGTATATAATTTGATTTTAAAGTTAATTAATCAATTGAGCAATTCTACAATTTTTCAAATTTGTTCTATTTATATGCTGTTCGCTGCGTTGAAGGATAGAAAAAGAATTCTAATTCGGTAATATTGGCAGTTAAACTGACATGAAAAAAGCCCTTTATTTCCTTACTTCTGCCAACATTTCACCAAAAATTGCAGAATTTGAACTGGCACGCAGATTGAACATAGGAAATTGAATTTGAAATATTTTATTAATTACGACATAAATTTTATACAATGAGTAAGATTATAGGAATAGACTTAGGAACGACCAACTCGTGTGTAGCAGTAATGGAAGGTGCTGAGCCCGTAGTTATTGCAAACAGTGAGGGTAAGCGAACAACGCCTTCGATTGTTGCGTTTACAGGAGATGGTGAAAGAAAAATAGGGGACCCTGCAAAGCGTCAGGCGATTACAAACCCAACAAAAACAATTAATTCGATTAAGCGTTTTATGGGGACGAGTTTTGATCGAGTTTCTTCAGACGTTGAACGAGTGCCTTATGAGGTTATTAAAGGTGATAACAATACGCCAAGAGTAAAAATTGATGACAGAAATTATACACCTCAAGAGATTTCAGCAATGATTCTTCAGAAAATGAAATCTACTGCCAAAGATTTCTTGGGTACTGAAATTACAGAGGCTGTTATTACTGTTCCAGCATATTTTAACGATGCTCAAAGACAAGCTACTAAGGAAGCTGGAGAAATAGCAGGGTTAAAAGTGAGAAGAATCATTAACGAGCCAACTGCTGCTGCTTTAGCATATGGAATGGATAAGAAAGGTGATGATTTAAATATTGTTGTATTTGACTGTGGGGGAGGTACACATGATGTTTCTGTTCTTGAACTAGGAGACGGTGTTTTTGAAGTAAAAGCAACAGACGGTGATACGCACTTAGGTGGTGATGATTTTGATCAAGTAATTATTGATTGGTTAGCACAAGAGTTTATGAATGATGAGAACGTGGACTTGAAAAAAGATCCAATGGCTCTTCAACGATTAAAAGAGGCTGCAGAGAAAGCGAAGATTGAATTATCATCTTCAACAACTACTGAAATTAACTTACCTTATATTATGCCGGTTGATGGTATTCCAAAGCACTTGGTAAGATCTTTAACGAGAGCTAAGTTTGAACAGTTAGCGGATAGTTTAATCAAACGAACAATTGATCCATGTAAATCGGCGTTGAAAAATGCTGGATTGGAAATTTCTGAGATTGATGAGATTATTTTGGTAGGTGGTTCTACAAGAATTCCTGCAATCCAAGATGCTGTTAAATCATTCTTTTCAAAAGAACCTTCTAAAGGGGTTAATCCTGATGAAGTTGTTGCACTAGGTGCGGCTATTCAGGGAGGAGTATTAACTGGAGATGTTAAGGATGTACTTTTATTGGATGTTATTCCATTGTCATTAGGTATTGAAACAATGGGAGGTGTGGCTACAAAAATGATTGAAGCGAACACGACTATTCCAACTAATAAAAAGGAAACGTATTCTACTGCTGCTGACAACCAACCTTCAGTTGAGATTAATATCGTACAAGGAGAGCGTCCAATGGCAAAGGATAACAAATCTTTAGGTAGATTCCACTTAGATGGTATTCCACCAATGAGAAGAGGGGAACCACAAATTGAGGTGACTTTTGATGTTGATGCGAACGGTATTTTAAATGTTTCTGCCAAGGAATTAAAAACAGGTAAGGAGCAATCGATTAGAATTGAAGCTTCTTCTGGACTATCTGACGAGGATATTGAAAGAATGAAGAGAGAGGCTGACGAGCACGCTGAAGCAGATAAGGCTGCCAAAGAAAAGGTAGATAAAGTAAATGCTGCTGATTCAATGATTTTCTCTGTTGAAAAGCAATTAGAGGAAATTAAGGATAAAGTTGACGAGGCTAAACTTGCTCCTGTTAAGGAAGCGGTAGAGGAATTAAAGAAAGCGCATGCTGCGCAGGATGTTGCTCAGATTGATACAGCGACAGAAAAATTAAATGCTGCACTTCAAACTATTCAGGCTGATGTTCAGGCGGCTTATGCTCAACAGCAACAAGCTGGAGGGGATGCTGCTGGTGCTCAACCAGGTGCTGATCAGGCACAAGGAAATGCTGATGAAGAAGTGACTGATGTTGATTTTGAAGAGGTGAAGTAATTTATAATCCTCTTATAATGATAGAATTATCCCTCGCCTTTTGGTGAGGGATTTTTTATTTAATCCTTTTTATTTGATTGACGTTTTGAAGAATTAAAACAAAAGGGAAGTTTACTTCCTTAATGTCATCAATAAATTCAGGGGATTCTCTAAGGAATAAAAAGAGTTCATCTTCCATGACTTCAAACGATTCAATGTTGTAATAGTAGTTTTCTTTATCCATAATTACATCATTATTAAATTCAAATAGATCGCCTTTTTGAGGATGTACTAAAAAGAGTTTGTTTTCCATTCCAGGATATGGATGGGTGAGTACTAAAAAATAATCTTTATATTTTCCAATTTGTTGAATAGACTCCCATTTTAGTTTTTGAAGATTTTGATATAAAATACCATCTGCAACGAAGAATATTTGATGAGCTGTATCGGTTTCCATATAAATGGAATGACCGGTTTTAAATATTCTTGATGAACCAATTGTATCAACTAATTCAGGCCATTCAGGGCGCAAATTAAATTTGGTGATTTGTCTTGCTTTATTGAGTTTTTCTGCATCAAACGTAATCCAGCTTTTTGAGGTAGAATCCGTTTTTCCATGAATAGTATTTAATTTTTTAATGATTTTCCCTTTTGCTAATAAGCGATGTGAAGTGGGAGGGTCGTAGAAGGTTTTTCTAATTTTTGGATTGAAGGTTGCGTGTGAAGTAAAATACCTTTTGTCAGTCATCTCCTTTTTTGAAGAGTACACGTCAAGTAGCCATCCTAAAGTAGGGTCTAGTGTCTTACTCGCAGGTGTTTTAAAGATTATTGAGTCCACAAATTGAGTGATTTTTTTGTATTGAGGCGCCAATAACTCGTCACATATGGGTACTGTATTTATAAGTGAAGGGTGATTAATTTGAGGTTTTATATTGAGTGTACATTTTTTTTCGCCTTGGTCATATGTTAGAACAGCATAATCAATTTCTCCTAAATAGGTGTTGATTAATAGTTGTTCGATTGCTCCATCTCCATCAAAATCTTCTTTAATAATACGTATATCACGCTGTCCAAAAACAGCATGGGTAAATAACCAGATTATGCTTAGTGTTAAGTATCTCAAAATCGTCTGAATTCTTGAATCAATGAGGTGTCAAAATAAAGATCAAATTGCTCAAAATCTTTAAATACGGTAACTACTTCATACGTATGTTTTTTCTTTCTTTTTCGAACTCTTTTTTTAATTTGCATTCTCTGAAGTTGCGTGAGTACTTCTATGTCCTTTAAACCTGTTATAATATAGGCTGTTTCCATTGATTTTCCATCTCCTGATTTAAGAATCATATTACCAAGACGCTCGTAAATAATTCGATGCTGTTTAGCTCGAATGGTGTCTGTAAGGCTGTTGTAAGCATGTGAGATTTCAACATGGCCCATAAGGCATGTTGGATAATAACTAATTAATGAGTCTGCATATTTTAATGCTTTTTTCCATTCTTTATTATCATTAAGTGCCATGATTTTTAATTCTAAGCTTAAAAATCGATCTGGATTGTAATCTGGTTGAAGGACATAGCCATAATATCCCATGGCTATAGCGGTGTCAGAAACAGTTGAGTCTGGTCTCCATATTTTTAGGATCATATCTTCAATATAATAGGTTGTATCTACTTGGGTTGTTAACAGGGTGATTTGATCCAAAGTATAGCCATAGATTGTTTTTTTAAACTTGTAACCGCTCTGAGCATAGGAAGATAATGATAGAAGTATGCAAAGAATTAGAGAGGCTTTTTTCATTTTTTTTGGTACGATTGAAGTATTCAAATGTTGCATAAGATAAGAAATATAGGAACTACATTTATATAGTTTTAGCTGCAATATTTATCCTTGTGAAAATAAGGTTGCAGAGTCTTCTTTTTCTTTTAATATTCCATCGTATTGATGCCAAGGAAATCTTTTGAAAATGGTGCTTTATTTTGAAGAGATCCTCGATCATAGATTCTTTTTAAGCATTTGTTTTGATGGGCATAAAAATCCGATACGTTTCTTATTTCAGTTGCTTCTAAGTGTATTTTTTCTTTTATGTTTTTAAGGTAGTGATGAAGTATATATTGTTGCAGTCCACCAGTAGATAATATTTGTTTATTATTATGGTCATAAACAAAGTGGTGTTTATTCAATAAATCAGCATGGTTTATGACTACTCGTTGATCATTTTGCTGAGATGAGTAAATTATTTTGTCATTTTGTTTAATTACTGTTTTTATGTTTTTGTGCCATCCGTTTTGATTTTCATAGTGATTGGTATAATAGTTAATGATAATAGGGTGGCTTAGGCGAACTTTTTCATTAACAGAATAATGCTGTATTTTTTCAATTGAATTAATTCGAGTGTTCTTTTTCAAGTACATTGTATTGGTGTCCGGTAATTCATTAATTTCGATACGAAGGTATTCTTTCATATTATATTCATTGACATGATGAGATTGCCCATAATCATCTGCCATAAATTTGTAGGTTGAATGATATTTTATTCCGTAAAGTATAGCAGCGAGTAATTTGTCATTAGAAGTATTGCTTGAAATAACAAAGGTTTCTTTCGGGTTGATTTGTATCGATTTTTTCGTTTCGACTAAATTTCCGTAGATGATTTTTTTATACTTTTTTTTGGATGTTCTTTCTTTTTGAAAAGTGGGATCAAATACTTTTTTTAAGTATGTGTCGTAATGCTTGTCAATTCTATTATATTGAGCGTTAATTTGTTGAATAGAAATTACACAAGAGAATAGGATCACCATAAACTGCTTCATGATGATGTTAGAGAAAAAAACATGCCAAAAATTAATGAATTAATAATTTCTTAACCTCTTTATGAATTTCCTCTGGAATGAGCAGTCTATAGTTTAATCCATTTTTATTTCCAATTCGGGTAGCTACATAGGCTAAAAATCCTTTATTGGTGATTTTTTTGGACAATTGTACTGCATGTTCCATTTTTTTAAATACTGCAATAGTTACCATTCTTAATTCTTTTGAAGGGTTTACTGAATGGTTTTTAAGTTGTTGCATTACTTTTATAGACTTTTTTTAAGTCATGATTGGTAACAAAACAAGTGTTTTGTTGTTATAGCTTTACCAATTGAGTTGTGCCTTAATTTGGTTGGAAAATGTCAATGTAGGAAGGCTGTTCTTGAACAGCCTTTTTTTAGTCGTGGTTTTCTAGTTTTATAGAGTTCGCAACGGAAACAGGAATACCCTCTTCAATAGTATAAATAACAGCAACTATACCTGTGTTATCAAGTGTTTCTCCTGATAAGTCTAACGTTAAAATTTCTCGAAATTCGTCTCCTTTAGCTGCAGCATCTAAATCTTTTCCCAAACTTGGGGTTAATGCGGATACAACTTTATTTTTCATGGTGAAAAGTGATGTTCCTTCATCTGTGGCTTGATTTGCCAGTTCGGATTTCCGATAAGAATAAACGGCTAACCGATGAGAGGAGGCACTGAAAGATTTATTATATGATCCTTTTACATAAACTTTTAAATTGCCTTGACTTAAGGACGATTTTATTCCAAGATTGATGTCTGGTTGGATTTGTCTTTGAGTAATAATAGATTGATAAAGTTCAAGGGTATCAATGTTGTGGCATTGCATATTACTAAAAAAAGCAGGCGTAGTTTCCAATGTTTCATTACCGTTATTGTCAAAAACAAATTTAATTTCTTCTGCAATATTGGAATAGTGTATATCTGTTAATGCGGGGTACATCATTACGCCATTTACAAACTCACCTTCGATACTATCAATGGTATTATTTAAAATAGCTTGTAGTTTAGGTTGTGCATGATCAGCGCAAATGGGTAAATCGGTATTGCTAAATACAAACACAAACGGTCTGTATTCTGATTCTATCGTGATGCTATTCCAAAATGAACTAGATTGGTTATTGTATCTACAACTTACTAGGGACAGAATTATAGAGAGAAAGAGGAGCAGTTTTTTTGACATAGAGATTTTAAAATATAATATTGTACTACTATTTTTTGATCGTTAAAATAACGTTTTTAGTGCATATTCGTTGCCTCTTATATCTACTTTTTCTTCTTTCCCTTATGGTTGATGCGCAGTATTATTCCCTAGGGCAAAATCCGAGCTCAACTCGATGGAAGCAAATTAATACGGAAAGTTTTCAGTTGATTTTTCCTTATGATTTTGAAGATAGAGCTCAAGAATTGGCTAATATATTAGTTTATGCAAATGAGGTTGCCAGAAATTCATTGGAAACAAAGCCGAAGAAAATATCCATTATCCTTCAAAATAATACTACAGTAGACAATGGGTTTGTTACGTTGGCACCTAAACGGTCGGAGTTTTATGGGACACCTTCTCAAGAAAATGAAGGAGTGGACTGGTTGAAAAAACTAGCTGTACATGAATACCGTCATGTGGTTCAGTTTGAAAAATACAATGAGGGGGTGGGAAAAGTTTTAAAATTGATGTTTGGGCAACAAGGTATGGGTGCACTTATTCTATTAACAACGCCTTTATGGATGTTGGAAGGAGATGCTGTTCATACTGAAACAGAGTTCACCGAACGAGGGAGAGGTAAGTATGGTCCTTTTTTAAGAGAATTTGAGGCTCAAATTGCAGAACTTAATCCGATAAGTTATGAGAAAGCGGCATTTGGGTCATTTAAGCAGTATGTCACTGATCATTACAAACTGGGTTTTTATTTGTCTGAATTTGTTTCTGAAAATTATGGTAGAGATGTTTGGGATAGTGTTTTGCATTGTGTGGTTAGAAACCCACTTCCGCCTTATCCTTTTAGTTTTCATTTAAAACGAATTACGGGTAAAACTACAAGTCAGCTATATGCGGATTTGATTACAAATAGACTTCAGATTCAGTCGAATCGATCGGGGTTTTATGATACAACGCCATACGAAGAGATTTCGCCGAAAAGCATTGATTTTTCGAGTTATCAAAACCCTGTTTTAACAGAGGATACTGCTGTTATTGCGGTGAAAAAATCGTTTAATCATCCCGTGAGAATTGTAAAATTAAAAGGTGGAGAGGAGAGCTTAGTGCATATTCCAGGAGTATTTGATGGTAATACGCTTTCATACGGTTCAAATATGCTGATTTGGTCTGAAAAAAGAAAACATCCCAGATGGGATTATCTGGACTACAGTGAGGTTGTAATTTTTGATATTAAGTCTAAAAAAAGAAGGCGATTAAAAAGAAAAACGAGGTGGTTTTCGCCTACATTCAGTCCTGATGGCAATCAAATTGCCCTAATTGAAATTGATAAGGCTAATGATGTTTATTTGAACATTGTGGATTTAGAAGGGAATAGTGTGAAAAGGGTGTTCCTAACGGATAAAAATGCGTATCACGTGAATTGGTATGCTACCAATAAGATAGTAGTGGCAATAAATGATAATGGTAAAGGTTCATTAGGGATTGTTGATCTTGAGTTTTTATCTGTTCGTAAAACAGCCTCATTAACTAAGCCAATAAGTTATCCTACTCCTTACAAAGAGGGTTTTCTTATCCAAACACTCGATAAAAATAAAGATTGTATTGCTTATTTTATTGAGGAAGATGATGTTGTTAAGCTTCACGCTGTGGTCAATCCTGAATTTGGGTTAGATTTTATTTCCATTGATTCTGTGGGGAATGAGGTGATTTACTCCGATTATCATAGTCAGGGATCGGTGATTGTTCGATCTGAGATTGAAATTGGAGAAAAGATTCAATTTTCTGCTCCTGTGCAACTACCACGAATGCCTGCAAAAACTTTTGAAGTAAAAAAGTATCGTCCGTTATTAAATTTATTTAATTTTCACAGTTGGGCTCCATTATCATTGAATCCTGATGCTGAGGTAGCGGGTTTAGGAGCTTCGTTGTTTTCTCAAAACTTACTGAGTTCATCTATACTAAGTCTTAATTATGATTACTTGTTTTATACTCGAGAGGAGAATTGGAGTGTGAAGTATAATTTTGAACACTTTTATCCGAAAATATTTGCCGAATCATCATTCAATGTTGCGCCAAATTCTCAGATACAAAATGTTTCGGTGGATATTCAATCAATAAATTATCAGGGTGGGTCGAGTTTGAATTTGTACTTCAATGGATCGAAATTTCGCAAGACATTTATTATGAAGGGTGCTTATGTGTATAATGAGGCTAAATATGATTTTGAAGAAGGTTATGTTGATACCCTTGTTACTCAGGAAAACACGCAATGGTTTGGTGTTTTTTCTGTGAATCATAAATATGGTTTGCGCGATATTTATTCTCCATGGAGTTTCATGCTTTCTTCTGCTTCTTTTATCAATTTGAGAAGTAGTCAAAATGCACATGTGTTAAATGCCGTTGCAACAGTTCCAGGGGTGTTGAAAAATGACGGGCTAAAAATTTCATTGGGTAAACAATGGGGGACAGACGTTTATGTTCCAAATTACTTGAATGAACCTCGAGGGGTGCTCAATCAGAGCTTTACACGTGGTGAGCGAATGAGTATTGAGTATGGACTGCCATTGTGGTATCCGGATTTAAAACTGAATAGATTGGCCTATTTTCAGAGAATAAGAGCAAATTGCTTTTATGATTTTCTGCAGGTTTTTGATGATCAATCGCTTTCCTATTTCAGTTCTATTGGAGGAACGGTCTATTTTGACTTCAATCCGTTAAGATATGCTTATTTGACTGAAATTGGTTTCCAATTTGGTGTGGACAGGTCAAAGCAATTTTTCTTTGGTCCTAGTTTCAATATTATTTATTGATTTTTTCCAATTTCCAAATCCACGTCACATCATTGATGTTTTTCGCTCTTCCCTGGATTAATTCGTCTGATACAATTTTACCGTTATAGGTGGCGTGTTTGTCATTAAAGTTTAGAATAATTTTATCTCCGTTTTTTTCCCAAGTATCGTCATTATATGTGGTGTCTGTTTCTACTGCTTGAGTGTGACGAAATTTACCATTATCTCCAAATGTGATCTCAAAACTCCAATCGGTATGTGTGTCGTCCGTGTATTTCCAAGTTGAATTTTTAAGTTCTAATTGTGCTTGGCTTTCCTCAATTTTAGGAAGGATAGGTTGTGTTGGCGCAGCTTCTTCAACAACTTTCTTTTTACAACTTGCAGCGACGAATACAATAAGTACGCTGAATAAAATTATTCTTTTCATAATACAATATTATACCAAATATACAACTTCTTCTTTTTCATTCATCTCCACTTGAATATGGTCTTTTAGCGTGGTAGAGACTGTTAATCCTACAAAAGAGGGTTTAATGGGGTATCGGCTATGGTTTCGATCAACAAGAACAAGTGGTCTTATGGCCTTGATTGGTGACTCTAAAAAATATTTTGCAGCATACATTAATGTTTTTCCACTATTACTTACATCATCAACAATCACTACTGTTTTGTTTGCGTACTCTTCGGAGCGAAGTACGCAATTAATTTTTTCCGCTAAAGGGTTTGATTTATTGATTTCAATTGTAACCTTTTTAATTTTTATGGTGGATATGGAGGTAAGCTTTTTTACTATCCTGTCGGAAATAATGGAACCATTTCCTGGCGTTATGCCACAAAAAATAATCTCTTTTTCAGCAAAACACATTTCATGAATTTCATGAACCATTCTGTTTATTTTAGCTTCAATTTGATCTTTATTAAGTAGTACTGTTTTGTCCCCCATGTAGCAAGTTTATTGTTTATTGTTTAAAGTTCAAAGAATGGGTGCCAAGTTTTATCGTTTAACGCTCTTAGAGTTTGAATTATACTACTGAAATTTGTGAGATGTTGAACCAAGATGTTTTTGTAATGTTTATTTTGGTGGTTGTTTAAAAGATCATAATTTAAGTATCGGATTAGAACCTTTTTTGTTTCCAAACTTTGTACTTTTAACTTAAAAATTAATCATGAATACGCTTACTACTGCAAAATTTAATTTCACAGGACAATCTAGCTATTACAAGGGTAAAGTTCGAGAAGTATATGGAGTAAATGATGATCTTTTGGTGATGGTTGCGTCCGATCGAATTTCAGCATTTGATGTTGTTTTGCCGAAGGGGATTCCTTTTAAGGGGCAAGTGTTGAATCAAATTGCATGTAAGTTTTTAAAAGCCACTGAAGATCTCGTTCCGAATTGGCTTATAGACTCTCCTGATCCTGTGGTTTCTATCGGGAAAAAAGCCACTCCATTTAAAGTTGAAATGGTAATTCGAGGGTATTTGACAGGGCATGCTGCCCGAACTTATCATGCTGGAATAAGAACGCTTTGTGGAGTCCAGTTGCCAGAAGGATTAATAGAAAACCAAAAGTTTGAACAGCCTATTATTACTCCAACTACGAAAGCTGATGAAGGCCATGATGAAGATATTTCAAGAGAGGATATTTTGGCCCAAGGGATTGTTTCAGAAGAGGATTATGTTCAATTAGAAAAATATACGCGCGCATTGTTTCAACGCGGAACTGAAATGGCTGCTGAAAAAGGACTTATATTGGTGGATACTAAGTATGAATTTGGCAAAGATAAAGACGGTAAGATTATTTTAATTGATGAGATTCATACGCCTGATTCGTCCCGTTATTTTTACCAAGAAGGGTATGCTGATAGGCTTGAAGCAGGTGCTCCTCAAAAACAGTTATCCAAAGAGTTTGTTCGGCAATGGCTTATTGAAAATGGGTTTCAAGGCAAAGAGGGTCAAACTGTTCCTGAGATGTCTGATGAATATGTTCATTCTGTTAGTGAACGATATATTGAATTGTATGAAAAGATTATTGGAGAACCTTTTCATAAAGCAGATCTTTCCAATATTGCTGCTAGAATTGAAGCGAATGTGGAAGACTTTTTAAAATCATTAAAGTAATGGTTTAGATACCCTGAAAAAAATGTAGGTATTTATAATGTTTCATTGTAAGGTAAAAAAAAAGCATATTTTATTTGAAATTTAAAATATCGTTGTTTCTTTGTGGCTGTAATTCAGTTTCCATTCAAATGAAAAAACGCCATTTTATTATTCTGTTTGCAGGGCTTTCACTTTTTTCTTGTGTGAAGGATAAATACAGTCTTGATACCAATAATATAACACTATCACCAGAGATTGCTGCGCCTATTTTAAAGGCTTCAATAGTTGCCGATGATATTTTATCCAGCTTAGATTCAACCCTTTTAGACCAAAACGAAAATAATCTTTATGAGTTCACTTTTGCTGATACAGTATATTCTATGAGCTTGTCTGATTTTATAAGTATTCCAGATGAAAATGTAGGGTTTGATTTTAGCCTTGAACCATTAGCGATTAATGACATACCTGAGGTTACAACAGATATTACGCTTGGATCAGTAATGTCTAATGATCCTTTACTTGCAGCCACTGTTAATGCTATTTTATTAGTTGATCCTTGTGGTAATGCGTTTCCACCTGTTCCAAGCATTGATTTGGATACGATTACTTTACCCATTGATGATGCTCCTTTCACCTCAGCAACTTTCTCTAATGGTCAATTGAGTGTTGAATTAACAAATGGTTGGGCTACTCCAGTAAACAATATTCAGCTCGTGTTAAAGAACTTATCGGATGGCACTGCTATTGATACATTAGTGTACGATGAAATTTTATCAGGTGAATCAAAATCTGATGTTGTGGATTTGGCAGGTAAAACTATCGAGTCTGATCTTTATGGAGAGTTTATAAATATATCGTCTGCGGGAACAAATGGTCAAACAGTGTGCGTGTCAACTGATGATGCGATTACCGTAAAAATCAACGGATCTAATTTTGTGGTTGTTTCTGGTACGGCTACATTCCCTAGTCAGGAAGTATTGAATGATACAATTGATGTAGATTTTGACTTAGGTAACGGTGAGCAGGTTAATACATTAACGATGAAAGGGGGAGAGTTGGCTATACAAGTTGACTATGAAATTAGAGAGTCTGCAAAGTTGTTCATTGAATTGCCATATGCTACTAAAGACGGGGTTGTATTTTTAGATTCTATTTCAGTAGGAGGAAGTAATGGCGTAACGCCAACGGTGGTGAATGAGACTTTTGATTTGTCTGGGTACACATTTGACTTAACCAATGGAGGTACGGGTGTAAATGCCCTTGAGACCCGAATTAGAGCTAACATAGAAAGTTCAGGTGTTTCTGTGTCTTTTGATACCTCTAACTCGGTTTCAGCATCTGTTTCCATGGAGGGTATAGAACCTTTGTATGTTGACGGTTATTTTGGAAATCAGACATTATCCATTGCGCCTGAAACATTTGATTTTGATTTTGGGACCTCTGAAATATTGCAGAAAATTTCGTTTGCTGATCCAGTAGTAAAATTAGGTTTTCACAATACGTTTGGAATACCTATGCAGATTGATACGCTTAATTTAACGATGAAAAATGATGAAGATTCAGCTAAATTATCGGGTGCATCGTTACCGTTTTTAATTTCAGGCGCGGATTGGGCAAATTCAGCAGGGGGTGTTTCTCCGAAAACGAGCAATCTGATTTTAGATAAGACGACTAACATTTCTGATTTGGTGAATTTGTGGCCAAACAGTATTACAACCGGAATATCGGCAGGGATTAATCCTGATGGTGATTTAGGTGGAAGCCCTACCAATTTTGCTTACGATAATAGCGGTATGGATATCACATTAGATTTAACTGTTCCTTTATATGGTAGTGTGGAAGGTATTGAGGTGATCGATACTATTGCACTGGATTCAAGTATTGTCTCCATTTTTGAAAATGTGAAAAGTGCCTCTTTGCGTTCAAATGTTGTTAATGGTTTTCCATTAGAAGGTTCCGTGAAATTTTACATTGCGGATGAAAACTACGAGATTATTGATTCTTTAGATACAAAAGATGGGAATCCTGTTATAATAGCTGCAGCATCAGTTGATGTGAATACAGGGGAGGTTGTGTCCGATGGTGTTCGTCAAGCAGATTTGATTGCTGATGCTACGGATATTTCACTTTTACAAAACGCTAGTTACAGTATTATTATTTCTGCTATTATGGGTACGGGTAATGATGGGGCAGATGTGAAAATCTACTCAAATTATGAAATGGATATTAGGCTAGGGATTTTAGCTAAATTGAGTATTGATTTGGAGTCAATTTCTGGTAATGACAATGAAAATGAAGAGTAAAATGAAAAAGAGAGTAATTGCCTTTATAGTTGTTTGTATTTGTGCTTTAAAGCCTGCTTTCGCGCAGTATGCTGAGCAACAGGTATTGTATAATAATCTTCCTCAGGCACGATATATTAATCCGGGGATTTTTCCTGAGTATACGGGTTATTTTACTTTTCCAGCTTTGTCTGGTTATGGTATAACTGCTACCAATAGTGGATTTGCATTTAATGATCTCTTCGATAGTCAGGGGTTAAATCCTAATAATTTATTATCAACTCTTCAAGACAAAAACTATTTGAATGTTGGTTTTACCAATGATATAATCGGTTTTGGTTTTAGAGTGAAAAAGAATGCCTTTTCTGTTAATGTAAGTCCTAAATTAGATGTGAATTTAGGGTATAATAAGGCCCTTTTTGATTTCTTAATTAATGGTAATGGGGCATTTGTTGGGAAGGATTTATCATTAGATGGTTTTGGATTTGATGTGTCGTCTTATATAGAAACAGGAATTGGATATTCTCGCGAGTTGAATGAAAAAATAACTGTAGGTGGTAGAGTGAAGTTTTTATTAGGTATTGCAAATTTAAATGGTGATTTTGATGGTATTAAACTCACTACCGATGCAGATGATTATTCGTTAACAGCTTCATCTCAATTTTCAGTCAATGCATACGGAACCTTTTTAGCTAATGATTCAATTGCCCAATCTCTTGGAAATCCATCCCCTGTAAATACTAGTAATTTGGGACTGGGTCTTGATTTAGGTGCTACCTACAAAGTGTCTGACAAGTTAAGTGTTTTTGGTAGTATTGTTGATTTAGGTTATTTAAACTGGGCTGAATATGGAGAAAGTTTATACAACGATGGTGCTTCATTTACTTTTGAAGGCGTACCATACGAAGAGCTTATGCAAGATGATTCAAATAATGATGATTCTGATTACTTCAATAATCTTGGTGATAGTTTAGCCTCTGAATTTGAATTGAGTCGTGACCAAATTTCGTACAGAACTTCACTTAAAACAAAGTTTTATGTTGGTGGTGATTACAAAGTAAATAAATTCCTAGATGGTCAGGGAATGCTTTATGGTCGGTTTTATAATGGTAAACTTTATCCAATGTATATGATGGCAGGAAGTGTTCATTTGAATAGATGGTTGACTACCAAGTTAACCTATGCAGGAGTTAATGGGACTTATAATAATTTAGGCGCAGGGATTGTTTTACATTTGGGTCCTTTGCAGTTGTATGCCATGATGGATAATCTTTCGGGCTTAGCAGCTGTAGATTATGCGCGATATCTTTCAGGTAGTTTTGGTATAAACTTTACGTTTAAGGAAAAGGAAGGGAAAATTAAGGATAATTCAAAAAAGGTAAAACAGGCCAAGGATAAAAAAGAGAAAGCTGAAAAGAGTAAAAAGAAAGCGGAAAATAAAAAGGAAGATGCAAAGGCCGATCAAAAAAAAGGAGAGCAAGATAAAGCGAGAGCGGCAAAGGAAAAAACGGATGCAGAGGTGAAAAAAGCTGAAGCTCAAGCTAAAAAGGTGAAAAGTGAAGAGAAGTCTGTAAAAGCAGAAACAAAAGAGCTAAAAAATGATGCGCAGAAATTAAAATCAGAAGAAAAGAAATTAAAGGCTGAAGCCAAAAAGATTTCAAAGGAAACGAAATCAATCGAGTCCTCTTCTGATAATATGTCTCGTAAAATAAAATCAAAAGGAGGAGAGAGCACTATAAACAAAAGTTCTGGAAAAATAGATTCTTCGAGTAGTGGAGAGGTAATCTATCCTTCTTCAGTGCCTGAAACATCAATCAGTGATTCAATTGTTAATCCGAATAAAGATGGTGGAATTGTGAAGGATTCTGTAGTGAATGTGAATTTTACACCTGATGTTCCAGTAGTTAAAGATTCAATAAAATAAATGGCTTTTCCATACGGAATAGGTTAATTTATTTAGGAAACTTATCCCTTAAATTTAGTACACTTAATTTGGCCTTTTAACGCTTTTCTTAGAAAGAATTGAATACCTCCATTCACAATTAAAACTTCAATATTCTTTCCTTCACATATCTCTAATGCATGAATTTTTGATTGCATTCCTCCTGTTCCAAGATTATTATCAATGTCTTGAATGTAGGATTTAATCGCTTCGATACTTTCTACTTTTTCAATTAATTGAGCGTTTGGATTGAGGTTCGGATTACCTGTAAATATTCCATCAATGTCTGATGCGATGACCAGTTTTTCGGCTCCAACCAATTCCGCAACCATTGCAGAGAGTTTATCGTTGTCGCCTAAAATTATTTCTTCTACCGCTACAGTATCATTTTCATTGATAATTGGGATGTAATCGTGTTTTAGTAGATCAGCTATTGTGGATTTTGTATTGGTTCTTGATTCGTTTCCATTTAAATCGTAATGTGTAAGTAAACATTGCGCAGCATGTAAACCAAAGTCAGCAAATACTTCCATGTAAATTTGCATCAATTTTGGTTGGCCAATTGCAGAGAGGGCTGATTTATTATCAATTTGTTTTTTTGATCCGCTTAGTTTTATGAACTGCCGAGCAGTGGCAATGGCTCCTGAGGAAACGAGTATGACATTGTACTTTTCTTTTAACTCAAGAATTTGTCGAGAGATGTCTTCAATTTTCCCTCTAGAGATATTTTCGGTCCCTGCCGTAAGGGTTGATGTCCCTATTTTTAAAACTATAATTGGCTTCATTATCCTCGAATCTGTCCGTTTCCTTTTATGAACCACTTGTTGGTTACTAGTTGACCGGTGGCTACTGGTCCTCGAAAATGCAATTTTTGTGTTGATATTGCAATTTCTGCTCCAAACCCTAATTGTCCTCCATCGGTGAACCTAGAAGATGCATTTTGATATACAGCAGCACAATCAACTCTATTTTGAAAGTCCTCTGCAGTGGCATCATTTGATGCTACAATTACTGCTGAGTGTCCTCCGGAGTATTCGTTGATTTTCTCAATAGCTTCATCCATATCGTTCACTTCAGCCAACAATATTTTCGCAGCTAAAAATTCCTCTGCATATACATTTTCTTTCATTTTTGTGACATAGCCTAAAGACTCAATTGATTCCCCATCGGCTAAAATCTCCATATTAATTTGACTTAAGGCTCGAACTAGGATTTCAATTTTTTCTTCAAATTTTGGCAAGTTCTTATTGATTAATACTTTATCAATAGCATTGCATACACTTAATCTACTTTTACCATTTAGCACTAAATCTACGGCCATGTCAAAATCACATTTGTCATGGATGTAAATAAAATTATTTCCTCGTCCACTAATTAATAAAGGGACTGATGTTGTTTGTCGGATATAATTAATTAATCCTTCACCTCCTCTTGGTATGATTAAATCTAATTTATGTGTGTTGTCCGCAAGAAGCTTTTGTGTTTCCTCTCGATTAATATCCAGATAGGTTACGAAATCAGTTGGAATACCATTTTTCTCCAATGCTTTATGCCATAGACTCACCAGTAAAATGTTTGAATTTTTACTTTCTTTTCCTCCTTTAAGGAGTATTTTATTCCCTCCTTTAAAGGCAGTTATGGCTGCTTCAATGGTTACATCTGGTCGTGATTCATAAATAATTAATATTTTACCAAAAGGAACAACTTTGTTTTGTACCAACATTCCATTAGGATGCACGTATTCGTGAAGTACTTTCCCTTGTGGATCTTCATCGGATATAATTTCTTCAACTGCGGAAACCATACCGTCTACTTTTTTATCGTCTACCTTTAATCGATCGATTAATGTAGGGTCAATGTTTCCTGCATTTTCAAGATCTATTTTGTTTGCTTCAATTATTGCTTCTTTGTTTTGTGCAATTTGTAACGCTAAATCTTTTAACGCTTTATTTTTTGTTTCAGTAGAAAAAATCATATCCTAAAGTTCTGTATTTAATTATGAATTCCCAAGTTCAACTGCTCGGTTGTATGCTGCAACAGCTCCTTTTTTAATAGAATCTTTAACATTATTTCGTTCAAAAGACTTAATTGCTTCTATGGTTGTTCCTCCTTTGGAACATACTTTATTAATCCATTCGCTTGTTGATAAATCATTTTGTTGAAACAATTCTACAGCTCCTTCAAAGGTTTGGGTAACGATTTGCTTTGCTTCCTCATTGGTGAATCCAAATTCACTGGCAGCATTCATTAGTCCTTCCATGAAATAAAGAATGTAGGCAGTTCCGCTTCCTGATAATCCAGTGGATTTATCAATTTCATCTTCAGAATCTACTTTAAGTGCTTTTCCCGTAGAAGCTAATAGTTGCTCAACGATGTCATCCTCTTTTTTTGTAACGCTTGGAGAGGATGTGAATACGGTCATTCCTTTCCCAATCATTGCGGGAAGATTGGGCATAGATCGCACTATTTTTTTTGTGTGAAGCCCTTGTTGTATTGTGCTGATTTTAACTCCTGCCATAACAGAAATAATCAATTGTTGAGGGTTAGTGTAATACTGAATTTCTTCAAAAACAGCACGAGCGTGATAGGGCTTTACGGCAATCAATATGATGTCTGCAGAAGGAATGCAATCTTCTGCAGTATTAAATACATAAAAGTCTTTTTCCTCATTTTTCAAATACTCATAACTGGTTTCTTTTTCCAATATGGAAATTGTTTCTCCCAGAAGACCTGCTTTGTGAATCCCTTTTGCATAGGTGAGGCCCATATTACCGCCTCCAATAACCGTTAATTTCATGTAGCAAAGATAATCACTATTGAGCAGATGCGTTTGAATTCAAAGGAACTTAAAAAATTGTCTTATTTTTTCCATTATTCAGAAGGTCCTTCGCCCATAAGATTACCGTATCTATGGTAGTTGATGGATATGCTTTGTTCCGTTAAATAATTGAGTAATTCAATTCTTCCGTTTGGATGGGGGATTCGATTATATACATGAATATGATGGTTATGGCATGCTCTTAAAAAGAGTTCAGGAACTTTTTTTGTAATACTTCTTATTATTGTTCCCTGTGAGTGATTTTGGAGTATGCCAATAAGGTTTTTAAACGTTTTAATGGGGTATCCATTTAAATGAGTTTTTTCATTATTCGAAATAATTTCAAACTCAACGCAAAGCGTTTCACAGGCTTGGATAACCATTTTTAAATCATGTTCAAAAGTGGTGTTGTCCACAATGATAATTACCTTTTTAGGCATAATGTATTGGCAGAAATTATGTTGGCCTCTTACTTTTGCATAATCAATTCTTTTACTAAAATGTTGGCTGTAGGCCAAGGCATAACTTTTTTTAATGGTTTCAAATTCAGTGAATTCATTCTTAAGTGTTAAAAATTGAAGGACATAATTGGGGCCACCTGCTTTCATACCGAAACCATAAGAAGAGGCCTTAATTCCACCAAAGGGTTGTCGTTCTACGATTGCTCCCGTGGTGCTTCGGTTGGCATATATGTTACCTGCTTCTATTTTATTAGTCCAGTAATTAACTTCTTCTTTATCTAACGACTCAAGTCCACTTGTTAACCCAAAAGGAGTTCCATTTGCTAGTGTAATCGCATGATCCAAATCTTGGGCTTCCATTACGCATAATATTGGTCCAAAGAGCTCGTTTTTGTATTCATAGTCTTCGTTAGTAATTCCCCATTTGATTCCAGGCGATAATTCAAAAGAGCTATTAAGAATTGGTTTTAGAAGCCACTGTTCGTCGTCAGTATTTTCTAATACATGCGTTAGTTTTTCGTTTATTGGAACAGCTAAAGGGCCAATTTGGGATTTTAAGTTCCAAGGATGACCAAAGGTTTTACTTTCAGCAGCATCCTTTAATAGAGTTTTGAAACGCTCATCCTCGAAAAGTTCTTTTTCTAATATTAGGATAGAAGTTGCAGAGCATTTTTGACCAGCGTTACCAAAGGCTGAACTCACAACGTTTTTAACTGCTTGCTCTCGATCTGCAAGTGCTGTAACGATTGTGGCATTTTTTCCTCCCGTTTCAGCAAATAAATTGAGATATGGGTTTCGATGGAGCAAAAAGCGTGCGGTTTCTGTTCCTCCTGTTAGAATGACGGCATCAAAGAGATTGCCTTCGGTGAGGTATTTGTCTAAACAACTCTCCTTACATGGTAGAAAGGAAAACACCTCCTTTGGGATGCCTGCATCCCAAAGACATTTACTAATCAAATAAGCAGAGGCTGCTGCATTTTGAGATGGTTTAAGAATGACCCGCTTACCGGCAGCCAGTGAAGCCAATACTCCACCAATAGGGATGGCAATAGGGAAGTTCCATGGAGACAAAACAAGGTTTATACCTGTTTGTTCATAGGGTATACCTTCTTGAGCAATTGTTGAAATGGAATGTGCGTAATAGTTGGCAAAATCAATTGCCTCTGATACCTCGATATCCACCTCTGCTGGAAGTTTGCCAAGTTCAGTTACTGCAACACCAATGAGTTCAGCCCTTCGCTCTGCCATTAAATATGCCGCCTTTTTTAAAAGATGTGCGCGTTCAAAATTCGATTGCTCATACCAATTAGTATGAGCATTTATTGCTGCCTCATAATCTTCTTGTTCCGCTAATTCGTATTTCCAAGGAAGTATACCTTTCCAATTCTGCTGTTGTATAATCACTCGATTGGTTTTATTGTGCATACCTATTACAGGGATTATCGAAAGTGGTGGAGTTTGTTGCCATTGAACCTTTGTTGATTTTATCCAATTTCTATTCACTGGACGAATCCAATCGGTATCTGCTACGTTTTTAAATTGAGTTTGAATATGGAATTGTTCGTTATATCGATTTTGGATTCTATTTGAGGTTGTTTTTACCGATTCAATTCCTTTTACGGATTCAATAAATTGGTTTTTTAGAAAATTCCAACGTTCGGAGTTTACTACTAAATTAAATCCTTCTTTCAGAAAGTTACCAGATTGTGTTCCTTCATCGAGTCTTCTTACTAAATACGCAATGGAATTGAGGTAATTTTCCTTTTCTACAACTGGGGTGTATAAAATAAGATTAGCTCCTTTTTTGTTCATTTCAATAGCAGTTGATTTTGCCATCCCTTCTAGCATTTCAAAATCTACGAAATCTTCTAAATGGTACGTTAGTACCAAGTTTAGTGAAAATGAAAGATCAAATACATTGTGAGAGGCCACGCCTACATTGAGGCATTGAACAAAATCTGGCTGTAATAATTCTACGATTATTTTCTTGTAGTTGGTGTCTGTTTCTAATTTAGTGGAATAGGGGGCAAGCGGCCAGCCGTGCAAAGAAGCCTCTGTTTTTTCCATTTCTAGATTAGCGCCTTTTACGATACGAACTTTAACGGGAGATCCGCCTGATTGCACTCTTTTTATTGCCCATTCTCTTAACTTTATGGCCTCTTGGTAGGTGTCTGGCAAATAGGCTTGAAGAACAATTCCAGCACGAAGGGTTTTAAATTGGGGTTGATCAAGGGTTCGCATGAAGGTTTCTATTGTTATGGAGAGATCTCGATATTCCTCCATGTCCAGGTTAACAAATTTTTGTAGGCCAGTATCTTGTTCAATTTTTAAAACTTCTTGAAAAAGGATAGACACCCTTTCTATGCATTCCTCAACCACTTCATCATGTGCTATGGCAATAAGCTGAGAGTGAAGTGTAGATAATTTTACTGATATATAATTGACTTGAGGGTCGTTGAGTACGTCAATATATTTTTGGAGTCGTTCTTTGGCTTCTTGCTCTCCAATTAATGTTTCACCTATTGGGTTGATGTTTAAGGTTATACCGTGTTTTTTTCGTTTTGCAACATGTGTTTTAAATTTTTCTGACCCTGTGTAGAACACAACAGGACTAGTAACCTCTTGAATTTGATCGAGCATAAGAGGAATACTTACGGAGGGAAATTTATGTCCTACTATTCGAAACAATCGGACCAAAATACTTTCTGTAGGAGAGAATAATGGTTTATATGCCTCGGTTGAATTAAATAAATTCAACACATACTGTGATATCCGATCTACATTGTGGCTTCTGAAAGCAACATCCATCAATCGAATTAAAAAATGCTTACTTTCGGGAAAGTCAAGGATTGGACCTAGTTTATCTGCAAAAGGGTCATCACCCGATTTATTTTTCGGAGTTTGAATTTCTTTAGCCAGTTCAATAGACTGGTTAATGAATTCTTCGGTGATTAAATTTCCCATGGCACCTTGATTAAGAGGCTATTCCATCATCATAAACGGGGAAATTTTGAATAAAGTTATGGTATAGAAAAGGGCAGAAACAGTATGCTGCCCTTTAATTCTATTTTACTAAGCTATTTTAAAATGCTGCAATTACAGATATCTCTACGCGAACATCTTTTGGTAAACGTGCAACCTCAACGCATTCTCGCGCAGGATAGTTGTCTTCGAAATAGGATCCATATACTTCATTGATTCGTGTGAAATCATTTAAATCTTTACAAAAGATGGAGGCTTTAACAATGTGTTTAAAGTCTAATCCTGCTTCATTGAGAATCATTTGTATGTTTTTCATTACTTGATGTGTTTCAGCCTCAACGGATTCAGTAATTAACTCCATTGTTTCAGCAATAAAAGGGACTTGTCCGGAAACAAATAATAAATTCCCAGTTCGAACCGATTGGTTGTAAGGGCCAATTGGCGCTGGTGCTTTTTTTGTGTTAATGATTTGATGCATGTTATTGAATTAAAAGTTACTACCTTGTTTTTTTCTATCGTATTTTAAATCCCTTAAGAGGGCTGCTTTGGGACGAATTGTAAATGTAAACCAAACATCTTCTCTGAACGGGAACCAGTTTGTGGTCATTTCCCAACAATGAAGATCTCGAGCAAAGTTCACATAGCCATTACGTGCAAAGTCAAATGATTCCATATTAATGGGTAAATGGTAGTTGAATCGCCAATTTTTAGTGAGATCAACTCTTCCTTGAAGTCCTAGGGATTGATTTACTGTAGCCTCAAAAGTAGGTTTTGAATAGGTATAGGTATAGTTGATGTTTAATGTCCATCCAAAATCATCATCGGGTAGTTGATCCATTTTAAACAACCATTTTACGAGTTGGTTACGCTTAAGGCTAATTGAGGTTTGTGCTCTGAAATTCGTGAGCCGTCCAATTTCTCCTGATTTCCAAAGTAAACTATCATAAATCAGTCCATTATCGTCAATTGCGTATGGAGAAAGATTACCGCTGATATTTAAATTCCGAAGGAAAAGCGGGGCTGTATTCAGCACAAATAAGACGTTACTCCAGTTTAAGGAATCTTTTAGGAAATTATAGGAAGAGTTTACACGAAACGCGTTAATGATATTAATTTTTTTGAAGGTTAACCCAGTTGAATCTTTTCGATCTTTTACTTTTGATTGCAGGTTTTGTTCCAAGCTGAAATTCGCGCTGAACGCTTTGCTGGCATTTGGTCGATAGAGCGCTGTGGCGTATCTGCTGTATTCAACATCTTTTTCTGAAACCGAATCAAAAACAGTTTGATTAATGTTTTGGGCGTCAATGAAAAAATCTGGACGTAAGGTAATGTTTGCAGATGGTGTAATGGTGTGCCGGAATCCAGCAAGATACGAATCCTTGTTTTTGTTGATATACGTACCAAAAAGTTTTGTGTTGAATCCAAAATTACCAAGTGACATGTCATACGCATAATTATATCGATTTAACGTATCGTTGGATAAGCCACTCTCGGCTTGTACTTTTTGTATTTCCTCAGTAATTAAGTAGGAATTCCAATTTAAAGAAGGCGCGGTCACGTTTAAATATCGAAGTACTGTAAATCGTTTTGAGAGTCGAATATTCAAATTCGCCTTGGCCCCATTTCGAAAGCTCTTTAGTGTTTCATTAGTAAAGAAAGTTGAATCACCCATGGTAACCTGGTTTTTCATTTGAGCACTTCCTCCAATTGTAAAGATTCCTTTTTTGATGGGTCGAATACTTAAATTCGCATTTGGTAGCGTCATCGAGATTCTTCTTTGAGTGAAATTTTGATTTAGACTAGAAGTGGTGGTAATACTCCATTTTTTATCGGTCCATCCCCAACTGAATTGCGAATTATTCTGACCTTGAACAGAGTTGAACGCGTTGATAGAATTCAGGTTTTGCGTTTGGTTAAAGGTGGGAGATTTATAATCTAAACTTATTCTAAATTTACTTTTAGGGTGTGCTTTTGCATCTTGAATATATGACCACCTCACATTATAATCTTTTGTGACTTTGTAATTTGAGATGAAAGGTGTTCCTGAAACATCATTGTTGAAACGAAAGGATAGGTTTCCGTTGTATTTATACTTTTTTTTGTACTTGAGTTCAGCGGAAAATAATACTGTTCCCGAAAAGTATAAATTGGTTAAAAATTCTGCGTGGATATAGTCATTAATGGCCCAGTGAAAACCAAGTTGATCAAGTCCTAATGAACCAGCCCTTTGTCCATATCCAGGAATTAGAAGACCTGATTTTTTTTTCTGATTATTAGGGAACATTCCGAAAGGAACCCAAATAGGTGTTCTTAAATCTCGAACAATGAGGTTTGTTGGCCCAACAACTATTTTTTTTCCAGGAACGACTTTAATTTTACTTGCCTCAAAGTAAAAATGAGGATGCTCATGGTCACAAGTGGTTATTTTTCCTTTTTTTAGAAAAATATCATTGTTAGGCATTTTTTTTCCGACATCCGAAAGTAAATGCATTTCACCTTCTTGGGTTGTTGCCTGAATGATTCGGCCTTTTTTTGTGTTGAAGTTGTAATGCATTTCAGGAGCCTCAAAACTTTTTCCGTCGTCTGTGAAAACAACTTTTTTTATAATCTTTCCAGTTAAGCTGTCCCTTTTTGCGTAGGCATGAACTTCATTTTTACCGATGTATACTTTTATTTTCTCTGCTTCTAATTCTATTTTATCATATTTCACCTTTGCTTCACCAAAAAGGTATACTATTTGATTTGTGTTGTCGAAATCAATGGAATCTTTAGCGATGTATGTAACAGGGAAATCAGGCGAGCCATCCGCTATCTCGTATCGAAGAAGGGAATCTGATTCCAAGGAATCTGTTGTTGCTAACGCATTTGTTGAGTCAATATTTTCATTAAAATTTGATTTAAAAATGCCTGTTTTTGAAAAACCATTGTTAATTAATAATCCAAAAAGAAACAACAAAAGAATTGATCGAATAGTTAGATTTGTAGTGAAACGGGTTATATTTCTGTTTGTGAATGGAATAGTCAAAATGAATTTAGTGTCCAAAATTACACAAAATTTAAGGGTCAAAACGTGGGTAATCAGCAAAAGTTGTACCCAACTTTGTAAACCTTTCTTCCCACTTTGTTTTGCTTTGTTTTTTTGTTGTCCCTCCGTTTTTTTTGCGCAAAAAAGTAATGATACTGAAAAGAATGAAAGTTTCAATGTGAAAACAGTAGTTATTGATGCAGGACATGGAGGAACGGATCCGGGGTGTTTAGGGTCATCATCGCAGGAGAAGCATGTGTGTTTGGGAATAGCTTTAAAACTTGGAAAACTAATTACCAATTACTTCCCTGATGTTAAGGTAATTTATACTAGAGATAAAGACGTTTTTGTGAAACTGCATGAACGTGCTATGATTGCAAACAGGAACAAGGCCGATTTATTTATTAGTATTCATGCCAATTCGGCTCAAAATAAATCAGCTTACGGGACTGAAACCTATGTAATGGGTACAAAATATACTGATCGGAATTTAGAAATGTCGAAACGTGAGAATTCAGTGATTTTGTTGGAAGATGATCATGAGAAAAATTACGATGGATATGATCCAAATAGTCCCATGACTAATATATTAATGGGGTTGTATCAGCAAGAGTATCTTCAATCAAGTATTAATTTTGCTACAAAAGTGGAGCATCAATTTTCTTCGAGAAACAATCGACATAGTAGAGGTGTTCGACAGCGTGTCCTTCTTGTGATGTATCGGACAACTATGCCCAGTGTGTTGATAGAGGTTGGTTTTTTAACCAATAAGAAAAATGAACAACTTCTTAAGCAAAGTATTGGTCAGGCAGAAACGGCAGGAGCGGTATTTAGAGCATTTGTAGAATACAAAAGAGAAATGGAAGGTGTCCAATTTAGTGAAATTGTTCTCGAAGAGTCGAAATTATTTGCCAGTTGGGACTCCACTTTAACCAAGGTTTTAGGGGTGAAGGTGAATGATAAAAAATCGAGTGAATTAAAGGAAAAAGTAAAATTAAGTGAGGATTCTGTGCGGAATGTGATTAAAACGGCACAGGAAGCCGAAAAGAAAAACACCGAAAAAAGAGCGCTGAAAGATTATGATGTTTTGTTTAGAGTTCAAATAACTTCATCAAGTAAAAAAATACCCTTAAATTCACGCAAGTTTAATGATATGTCCAATGTTTTTGAATATGAAAGCAACGGAATGTTTAAATATGCTGTGGGAAATTGCGTAACGATGGATGAGGCAATTGAACTGCAGAAAAAAGTTAAGGCAAAGGTATACAATGATGCGTTCATTGTTGCGTTTTATAAAGGAGAGCGGGTATCAGTTAAGAAGGCAAAACAACTGATTAAAGAGGGGAAACAATAAAAAAGAACAAGTGTGAGTAAGGAATTTAAAATAGGATTGGTTGTAACTTCTGCAATATTTATGCTTTATTGGGGAGCTAATTACCTCAATGGAAATGATGTTTTTTCACCGGATAATTCAATTTATGCTAAATACACCAACTTGGATGGGTTAACCGCTTCAAGTGGAGTTAATTATAAGGGTATGCAGGTTGGATCGGTTCGCGGAATAGAATTTGATCCTAATGCCATTGGGGGGTATTGTTGGATTGTTAAATTCGATGTTACCACGGAAGGAATCGCGTTGATGGATAGTTGTAAGGCTGAGATTGCCTCTGCTGACCTATTGGGGACAATGGTTATTGATTTATCCAACATTAATCATGGGAATGACTCTCTGTATCCTGGAGATACCATAATTGGGGTTTTATCTCAATCACTTCAAGATAAAGTGGATGAGCGATTAAGACCGCTTCAGAAAAAAATTGATAAGATGTTAGAGTCTGCGGATACACTCATTAATACTTTTGTAACTGTACTTGACGATAAGACTCAGAACAATATTAAACGGTCATTTGAACAAATTCCATCCGCAATTTCCAATATTTTAAATGCAACTAAATCACTTGATTCAATTACTACTGATTTGAAAAACGCACGAGTGGAGAGAATTGTAGACCATATAGAATCATTAACCAAGACTTTGGATAATAATAAAGGTAAACTCACCAGTATTATTGATAACCTAAATAATATTACGGATAGTTTATCTCAAGCGTGTATTAAAGATGCCATATGTAATGCTGACAAGGTTTTATCTGAAGCTTACACTATCATTGAGAAAATAAACAATGGTGAGGGAAGTATTGGTTTATTATTGAATGATAAGAAACTTTATGACAACCTTCGACTGGTTTCTGCTGATTTAGATTTTCTCCTTATGGACTTAAAACAGAATCCAGGAAGATATCTTAATGTTTCATTGTTCAACTTTGGAAGTAAAAAACAGAAAAAGCCAGAGCCATGGGATACTACAGATGTTGACGTGTTGCAAGAAAATCTTGATCTACTCAATGTGTTAAAATCTCAAGCAATTAGCGAGCTGGCTAAAGAATTGAAGGATTCTTGTGGATCAACGCCTTGTGACACCGGTACCGTTCGAAGAATTATAGAAAAGTATTAAGAATTTTTAAGTGTTTCGATTGAAACAAAGTGTTCTTTAAATCAGTATAATTGGCCGATTGAGTATTTCTTTTTTATGGAGTTTTTGCCCAATATTATTTTTTCTCTTTTACTAATTACTACCACTCTTGTGTTTGTAGGAAGGGTAAGAAGGATACGTCAAAACATTCTTATGGGAAGGGATGTTGATCGAAGTGACCGAAAAAAAGAACGATTTCTTCACATGTTCCGAATTGCTATTGGTCAGGGTAAAATGGCAGCAAAACCTCTATCTGGCGCGATGCACATTATTGTATATGTTGGTTTCGTAATCATAAATATTGAGGTCCTCGAAATTGTTCTTGATGGTGTTTTGGGCACACATCGATTATTTTCTGAGTTCTTAGGAGGCCTATACAATGTCTTAATAGGATCATTTGAGATTTTAGCTGTAGCTGTTCTTTTAGCTTGCGTTGTTTTCTTGATTAGAAGGCATTCGAAAAAAATTAAAAGATTGGAAGGGCCTGAAATGACGAAATGGCCTAAAAGCGATGCATTAATTATATTATATGCAGAGATTGCACTGATGTCTGCCTTTTTGTTCATGAATGGTGCGGATTATGTTCTTCAAAGTGTTGGTTTTGACGGGTATGTTAAGGCTGGCTCTTATCCTGTCAGTAGTATGTTGAGTCCTTTTTTAGGCACGCTTAGCGGATCGACGCTTGTGGTTATTGAACGTGTCTGCTGGTGGTTCCATATCGTTGGAATTTTAGCATTTTTAAATTACCTACCCTTTTCAAAACATTTCCATATTATTCTTGCTTTTCCAAATGTGTACTTTGATCAGCTTACGCCTAAAGGTCAAATTAATAACATGGAGAGCGTGAAAAAAGAGGTGGAATTAATGATGGATCCAAATGCGGATCCTTATTCTGCTCCGCCAGAGCCAGATCCAAATGCAAGTGCACCAATTCCTTTTGGTGCTAAGGATGTTCATGATTTAACTTGGAAGAGTATAATGGATGCATACACGTGTACAGAGTGTGGTAGATGTACCGAACAATGTCCTGCGAATCAAACTGGTAAATTGCTTTCTCCTCGAAAAATTATGATGGATGTGCGGGATCGTGCTGAAGAAAAAGGAAAACGAACAAATCAATCGAATCAATCTGAGGTTGATGGAAAAACATTATTACACAATTATATTACTGCAGAGGAGTTATGGGCGTGTACGTCATGTAACGCTTGTGTAGAATCTTGTCCGGTAGGAAATAATCCATTGGATGTAATTGTTGACTTAAGAAGGTATTTGGTAATGGAGCAATCTCAAGCACCTAATGAGTTAAATATTATGTTTGGTAATGTAGAAAATAATGGTGCTCCATGGGCATTTCCAGCAGCAGACAGATTCAACTGGGCAACAGAAGAAGATTAATATGGCGAATTTACAAGTTTCTACAATGGCCGATTATATGGCTAACGGTGAAAAACCAGACGTGCTTTTTTGGGTGGGGTGTGCCGGGAGTTTTGACGACCGAGCAAAAAAAATTACGCGTGCATTTGCGAAGATTCTTAACAAAGTAGGCGCGAAATATGCTGTTTTAGGGCAAGAAGAAAGTTGCACTGGAGATCCAGCAAAACGGGCAGGGAATGAATTTTTATTCCAAATGCAGGCAATGATGAATATTCAGGTACTCAATGGTTATGGTGTTCAAAAAATTGTTACAGCTTGTCCCCATTGTTTTAATACCTTAAAAAATGAATATCCTGAACTTGGGGGAAAATATGAAGTTGTTCATCACACACAATTTATTCAGGAATTATTGGATAGTGGTAAACTTTCTGTTCAAGGAGGTGATTTTAAAGGAAAAAAAATTACATATCACGACCCTTGCTATTTAGGACGAGCTAATGATGTTTATGATGCGCCAAGAAGTTTAATTGAAAAATTAGACACCGAACTATCTGAAATGAAAAGGAGCCGAAAAAAAGGGCTTTGTTGCGGTGCAGGAGGTGCCCAAATGTTTAAGGAGGCCGAGAGCGGCGATAAAGAAATTAATATTGAAAGAATTGAAGAGGCTTTGGAAATGAGTCCGAGTATTATTGCTACAGGATGTCCATTTTGCAATACGATGCTTACCGATGGGGTAAAGTTAAAAAACAGAAGCAGGGAAGTAAAAGTTATGGATTTAGCTGAGTTGGTTGCCAAAGCAGCCGATTTGTAAATGAACTTCTTTAATTGAAAAAGAGGTTTTATCCTTTTCTAATCAACACGTAATCCATTCTTAAATCGCTTTTGCAACGCTAAAATTTCTAAATTTAGGGTATGGTAAAAGTAGAAAATAATTTACCTGATACCTCGCGCGTATGGGTGTATCAGTCGAATCGAAGATTAACGGATCATGAGGTAAGTGTTTTAAAAGAACAGTTTGTCCATTTCACAGACGATTGGAAAGCACACGGGAAAAAGTTAAACAGTGCTGTTGAAATTTATTACCATCATTTTATTGTCATTTTTGTAGACGAATCTTTTCAGGAGGCTACAGGATGTTCTATTGATAAATCAGTTGCGTATATCCAATCTGTTCAAGAAAAATTTGGTATTGATTTGTTGGACCGAATGAACTTAGCGTACAAAACAGGTGACAAAATCATTTCCATAAAAATGGCGGATTTTCAGCGAAAAGCCCAATCGGGAGAATTTCAATCCGATATGATTGTGTTTAATAATTTAGTTACTAGTAAAGGGGAGTTCTTGGAAAAGTGGGAGACATCCGCTGAAAATTCATGGCATAGCAATTTGTTCTGATGATATTTTAAAAAAATGAATCTTTCTAAAGATCGTAAAATAATTACTACTAATGATGGCTCTCATTCTTTGTACGTACCAGGTTTGAATGAGCAATACCATTCCATTCATGGCGCACAGCAAGAAGCGGAACACGTATTTTTAAAAATGGGTTTGGATGGTTATTGTTTGAAGAGAAACGTGGGTGAACTTGCTGTTTTTGAATTGGGTTTTGGAACTGGTTTGAATGCATTGCTTACTGCGCAATGGGCTGCTAAGAAATCAATTTCTGTTTCATACACATCAGTGGAAAAATATCCTGTAACGAAAGAGGAATTTTCAAAATTAAATTATGGTGACTTGTTAGGGGATCGTGCGTTATACCATAAAATAGTAGATACAGAATGGGAAAAATATGTGCGCATTAATACATGTTTTAAATTGAAAAAATGTGTTTTAGATGTGAAAGAGGGTGAATTACCTCATGGTTTTGACGTTGTGTATTTTGATGCCTTTGCACCCAATAAACAGCCCGATCTTTGGGAGGTAAGTATTTTTGAAAAAATATTTAAAACCATGAATCAAAATGGAATAATGGTCACCTATTGTGCTCAAGGGCAAGCCAGAAGAAATATGATTAGCGCTGGTTTTGAAGTAGAGAAGGTTCCAGGCCCTCCAGGTAAAAGAGAAATGTTAAGAGCGTTTAAAAGATGAAACCAACACAATTTAATATTAGGGTTTACGGTATTCTTATTCAAAAGAATAAAGTGCTACTTACAGATGAGATTCGGAGTGGGATTTCAATGACTAAATTTCCTGGAGGAGGATTAGAGTTTGGAGAAGGTTTGAAAGAGGGACTTATGAGGGAGTTTATGGAGGAGTTAAATGTGCGCATTCATGTTGGTGAGTTATTTTATATAAATGATTTTTTTCAACGGTCTTCATTCAGTCAGACGGATCAGCTGTTAAGTATTTATTATAAAGTAGATTTAGAGGATGGCGTTATTGTATCTACTGAAAAGCCATTTAATTTCGAATCTGATGAGCCACAGTGTTTTAGATGGGTTTCTTTGGATGAAATTATGGAAAATGACGTTACTTTTCCCATAGATAAAGAGGTTGTGCAAAGGATAAAAGTTTGAGAGGGTTTATACTAATACTGGTTGCTTTAATTATTGTGAGTTGTGCTCCTTCACGGTATGTTGTGCCGTTAAATCGTAAAGAGAGGTCTTTTGGAGTAAGCTATGGTGGGTTGATTGTTGAAGAGAATGATGTGCCTATGCCTTTACCATTGGTGAATATTTCCTATGCTAAAGGGAAAACAGACCGGTTAACTTATTTTGGCGGACTTCATATCTCTCCTCTATTAAAAGGTTATTTTGGCGGTGAGATCGGTGCCTTAAGAGAATGGAAATGGTGGAGTAAATTAAAATTGGGTCTTACCACAAATGCTGTAGCAAATATAATGTATGCCAGTTATTCGGGGTTTAATATTTTTCCTCAGTTTGATGCCAACCTATATTGGCATTTTAAAAACGACCCGCATTATTTTTGTGATTGTCCAGGTGATCAAAAATGGAATATGTTCTTTTACACAGGTTTTCAATCCCATTACAATGGAATAAATAATTATTCTTTCTCAGANCCNTTTAGTGATGAACTTGTTTTTTCACCCCATGTAGGCTATAGTTTTGGAACNGGGGATTGGAGGTTTAGCACAGAAATAAAGTGGATACAGCCATGGAGTAATAATNTGCACGATGANTATAAAATATGGAACCCCATAATGAATACTGGNGCNTTCGGTGGTTTTATATCATTTTATAATAACTTCTAACAGGNTTACTTTATAAATGCTCTAGGAATAAATTCATCTCCAAGTTGAATAAGCATAATATAAGTGCCTCTTGATTTTGGGGCTATTATGGAGGGACCTGTGGAATATTGAAGTGTTCTTCCTCTAAAATCTATAATTTTAATCGATTGCACCTCAGGATTTTGAACTAGAATTACTTCTCCATGTATTTGGTAATCTATTGTTTTTTGCACGTTAAGAGAAGAACGATAATTAGGTGCTATTCCTTGATAATAGGCTAAACCGCCTGATAAGCTTCCATTAACAAGTTCTAAAAAACCATCATTATTTAAGTCATACATAACAGGTTTAGAATAACCACCGTCTTTTGTGCAAAAGTTCGCATGGTCTAGTTCAAAACCGCTAGGGTCTTCTTTTTTGATGTCATAGTAGAATTGAATTTTACCAGAGGCGCCTCCTACTAGAAGATGAATTGAGGAGTCGTGCTCAAAAAGAAAGGGTGTAGAGAATCCATAAAAGTATCCTCGATCAATTTCTTGTGTAGAGATATTACCCCAATTACTTTGTTTGACAGTGAAATCATAACCAATGGTGGATTGATTCTCAAAGTATGTTAAACTGCCGCTTTCATTTCCTAATAACAAATCAATTGCACCATCCTCATTGACATCGAATAATGTTGGAGCAGCATATTTACCAACGTCGATTCCCTCAAAATTACCAGATGCAAGAATGAAATCATAAGGTTGGTTTTGCTCAGCTTGGTTGTGATAATATAACACTTTTCCATTTTCTAAACCTATTAATAAATCATCGTCTCCATCATTGTCAATATCACCAATAGCAGGGTAAAGGTAGTGCTCATCTGTTGTTGAAAAATGTAGGTAATCCTCATCAATAACTTCAAAAGCGGGTTGATTTAAGGTTCCTACATTTCTTAAAAGACAAAATGATGAAGACTTGCTTCCATCTTTAATGTTGTTGTGATTACCAACTAAAAGATCCATAAGACCATCCTGATTTTCATCTATGAAAATAGGATAGGAAGCGAAACCAAAATCGAGCATGTCTCCAACCAAAAATCGATCGTGTTGAAAGTAAAACTTATCTTTTCCATCTCCTCCTTCTTTATTTTCATACCATAGAATTGTCGTATTATCACCAGATTCAGAATTGCTTGATACAAGAAGATCTTTTTTTCCATTTTGATTAACGTCAACAAGGGAGGCATATGGAAATGTATTTAAAGAAATGGGTTTGTCGTAAATGGGAAAATTCATATCCATGGAGATGATTTTATCTTCTTGTGCTGATGAATTGGTTAAGAGGACAAGGTCATTCGATGTTAAGTCACTTAAAAGAATATCGGATCTACCATCTTTATTATGATCTAGAATTGTAATTGTACTCCCTGCATGTACACCACCAAGTGTTTTATTCAATGACGCATTGCAGTCTTGGTTAAATAGAATCGTGTTGTTTAAATCACTTTCTTTAATTTGTCCCCAGCAATTTGATTTTTTTGTAAAAGATAGTCCACAAGAATGTGAGTTATCCATAGAACTGTTTTCATAGAATTCGATAAATGATCCACTTGATTCGAATGTGAGAATATCGATATCACCATCGCCATCAACATCTGCGATACCTGGAACATCAGTGCTTGAAACAAAGATGTTTTCTATTCCCAATTCTGTTTCAGCTTGAATTTTAATTCCATCAGAGAACGAAAAGTCTCCATTGTTTTTAAATACAGTAATTCCATTCGCTTCTCCTGCAAAAATATCTTGATGCCCATCGCAATTATAATCGTTAAAAAGCATCCATTTATGATCATAGCCATAAATGAAGTCTTCGTTGAAATTGAGTGGAGTAAATAGGAGGTTTTCGTTTAAAAATCCAATAAGGCGTTGTCCACTTTTGTCAAAAGCAATAATGTCTGATATTCCATTACCATCAATGTCTGCGTTGCTAAAGATGGGATAGTTCAATCCTCCTTCCCATGCTCTGCTAAGCACTTTATCGTTTTTCATCACTTTTACATCAAAGATTCGTTCAAAGGAAAACTGAGATAAAACAGGGCGTGTGATAAGGTGTAATAATATGAAAATCAGCGCAATGCGAAGCATGGCATTAAAAGTACAAAAATAAGGGTAATTATAGATGCAGTATTATGGCTAATCGAGTGTTATGAGTTATATTTGCAGGTCATATTTGAATAAATTTTAAAAATGCAAAACAAAAAAGCGATTAAGATTTTATTACTCCTTGTTGGAGTAGTTTGTTTGTGGGAGTTTTCATTTACTTATTTCACAGGGAAATTTGAAGATGAAGCAGCCAATTCTACAGGTACTCCAGATGAGGCAAGAGAATGGTTGAAAGAAAACGGAGACGAAGAAATTTGGATGGGTTACACTTACATGGAATGTAAGAAGCGTGAAATCAATTTAGGACTTGATCTTCGTGGTGGAGTTTCGGTTACATTGGAAATTGCTGTTGATGAGTTGATAAAGTCTTTAGTTGGTAAAAATGTACAGAGTTCTCCTCAATTTAAGCAAGTAGCGCTACGTGCAAAAGAATTACAAAAAGAGCAACCAGGAGGTTATGTTGAATTATTTACTCAAGCTTACCAGGAAAATATGAATGGTGAGCCTATGGCACGATGGTTTGCAGGTAAAAGTGATATTGATGTAAATTCTACTGATGAGGATGTTATTGATATGTTGAATAAAGCTGCGGCTGGTGCAGTTGGTCAGGCAAAGGAGGTGTTGAGAACTCGTGTTGCCCAATTTGGTATTGCTCAACCTGATATTAAGTTGGTGGGAAATACAGGGAGAATCATTGTTGATTTACCTGGTGTAAAAGACCATAAAAGGGTAGAGAAGTTACTTCAAGGATCTGCAGTCTTGGAAATATGGGATACGTATGAAGTTTCTGACTTACAAGCCTCTTTACAAACTTTAAATGAAAAAGCGAAAGATCAATTAAATTTGGAAAATCCTTTGGATTCTGCGGATTTTGTCGGGTTATCGATTGAGGACAGTTTAGCTCTAGTGAATGAACGAAACCAACCATTTTATACTTTAATAGCCGAAGGGCCAACCAATAGAGCTTCCATTGGGCAGTTTAACATTGGAGATACTTCTGCTGTTAATAAAATATTAAAGATTGGTTATGAAAAGAAGTTGTTTCCAAAGAGATTAAATTTAGCGTGGTCCTCCACCACTGATCTGGGAGAGAAAACAGGTAAATTACAACTTTATGCGCTGAGAAAGGAATCCAATGGTCAGGCTTATTTGTCAGGAGAATTTATTAAACGTGCTGATCGTGTTTTTAGAGATGGTCAGGATTTAGTAACGCTGGATTTTAGAACAACTGCAGCAAGTAAATGGGAACAAATTACAGGGAAATCTTTCCAGGCTCAAGGTAAACCAATTGCTATTGTGTTGGATGGTTTAGTATATTCTGCTCCAGGAGCTCATAATGGAGCGATTGCAGGAGGGAGTACTCAAATAACTCCAGGAAATGTTGAAAATTCATACGAATGGGCTTCGGATTTAGCGAATATTTTAAATGCTGGTAAGTTTCCTGCTCCTGCGAAGATTGTTCAGTTAGATTTTGTGGGGCCTTCACTTGGAGAAGCTTCAATTGACAATGCTGTAATGTCTTTTGTTTTGGCTTTGATTTTAGTCCTAATTTACATGGTGTTTTACTACAACACAGCAGGTTGGGCTGCGAATGTGGCATTGGTTGCAAATATTTTGATTATTATCGGTGTTCTTGCTGCTGCACCAACTATTTCATTAACATTGCCCGGTGTTGCTGGGATTGTATTGACTGTTGGGATGTCGGTAGATGCTAACGTATTAATATATGAGCGAATTAGGGAAGAGTTAAAACTTGGAAAGAGCTTAAAAGTTGCCATTGCTGATGGATACAAGAATGCGTACACGGCTATTCTTGATGCTAACGTGACGACTTTAATTACTGGTATAATTTTATGGTATTTTGGTACCTCTGTAATTGAGAGTTTTGCTCAAACATTGGTTGTAGGTATTTTCACTTCATTATTTTCTGCAATTTTTATCACCCGATTAATTTTTGAAGCGCTATTAGGAAAAGAAAAAGCGATTAAATTTTCTACACCAACTACTGAAAAATGGTTTGCAAATTCAACCTATAACATTATTTCATCAAGAAAGAAATTTTATGTTGCGTCGGGATTACTTATTGTGATTGGTTTAGCATCAATTTTCTCTAAAGGATTTAACCAGGGAATTGATTTTGCTGGAGGTAGAAGTTTTAAAGTTGCCTTTGAGCAATCCCCTGATGTGGAAGATGTGAGACAGGGATTAGAAAGTCAATTTGTTACAAATGGTAAATCGGTTAGCGCAGAGGTGAAAACTGTTCAGGGAAATCAGTTATTGATTACCACTAAATACTTAATTGATGACGAATCTAAACAAGCAAATGATCAGGTTGACGAGGCTTTGTATGCTGGTTTAAAGGCGTTCTTGCCTGCTGATTTAACAAAGGCTCAATTTTTAACGCCTGCTGAAAATGAAAATATTGGCGTAATGCAAAAGGCTTTGGTAGAAAGTACGATTGCAGATGATATTATTGACGCATCATATACTTCGGTTATTTTTGCGTTGATTGCAATATTTGTTTATGTGGCTGTACGATTTAGACAATGGCAATTTGGATTAGGTGCATTGATTGCTATTTTTCATGATGTAGTTATTGTGTTAGGTTTGTTTTCTTTATTGCAAGGGGTTATGCCGTTTGCACTTGAAATCAATACGGCTTTTGTAGCCGCTGTACTTACGGTTGTAGGATACTCGATTAATGATACCGTAGTTGTGTTTGATAGGGTAAGGGAGCGAACAGCTGCAAGAAGCTCTGAAGGTATTAATGTTGTGGTTAATAAGGCTTTAAATAGCACATTGTCCAGAACCTTTAATACTTCTATGACTATTATTGTTGTTCTAGTAGCGATTATGCTGTTTGGAGGTTCGCTTCAAAGTTTTGCATTTGCACTTCTTATTGGTGTCATTGTAGGGACCTATTCTTCTATTTGTATTGCATCACCAATATATACTGATTTGGTAAGAAAGAATGATACAGTCTAATAAAGAGAGTTAAAATTCAATAAAAAAGTCACCCGTATTGGGTGACTTTTTTTATATGTTTTATGAAGCCTTTAGGCGAATTGCACTGAAACTAATTTGTCTGGATTAAGAATACATATAGCCTTCGTTATATTCTGTATCTCTACAGTGTTGTTTTTTTGCCGCTGATTCTCAATACTCAGATTACAGATAAAGAATGTTTGATTCAAAATTTAAAAATCATTGTTCCCCAATAGACTCTTCCTTCTGATGGTATTATTCCAGGGCCGGGATAGGAATTAGCTCGTTGTGTGAAATACATTTTATTTGTGACATTATTAATAGAAACTTGAAAGGTTATGTTTTTTTTGAGTTGATATCCTGTTTTTAAATCAACAACATAAAAGGATGGTATAACGCCATCCACGCCAGTGAAACTTTCTATCCCATTTGTTGCTTCAGAAAATTGTCGCGATTGAAAATTAATTAATCCAGAGAAAAGCCATTTTTTATATTCATATGTTAATGATGATTTAAGGGTGAGTGCAGGGACCATCTCAATCCAGTTTCCGTAAACTACAGTACCCTTTTGTATGTATTTAGCATAGTTGGTGGTAATGTTCGTTAAAAGATTTAATTTATGAATCTTATCCATTGAAAACAGTGTTTTTCCAAGGTCTAACCAATTGGTAAGTTCTAAACCTAATGTTCTTGATTTAGAAATGTTTGTTCGATATTGATACACATCCCAAGTAGTTTCATCTGTTTCCCATATTAAACCTATTCGATTTGCGTAATGCAATAAATAACCTGTTATACTTAAAAATGCTTTTTTATTCCAGTTTTTACTAAAGGTTAAATCAGCGGTATATCCTCTTTCATCTTGTATGTTTGAATCAACTCTAAGGCTCTTCACTACAATATTGATATCGCTAAAGTTTACTGATCGAAAGTTTTTAGAGATATTGGCAATCCATTTGCCCTTTTTACCCTGATTAAATGTGATTCCTGTTCCAATAAGGTGTATGTCTCTTTCTTTTTCAAAATCCGAGGGAATCGTATTTGCCTGAATGGTATCATTGGCATTATTGATGGTATATTGATTAAAATAACCATCTGTTTTGGTAATTATATGTTCGTACCTGTAGCCTGGTGTTAGGTATACTTTTTTGGTGAGAAAAAACGTGTTTTCAATAAATCCTGCAATGTTGGCGCTTGGGAATTTATATTGTGAATACTCGGGTTTATTAGGTAATAAAAAATTAGGATCGCTACCTTTTGACCCCGCTGCTTGGGAGGTTTGAGCCCATCCTTTATAGAGTCTTATTCCGCTTATAATCGCGTTATCCTTATTTTTAATTTTGTATCGTTTTATCCAACGTGTTTCATTACCTATGTTTTCAAAATTACCAGTTATTATTACTCTTGGGGCAACAGGGGCAACGGGATCTTCTCGTTGAGGGTTCTCCATATATCCTACTGAATTTCTCGAGGCATTAACATAAAAGGTTTTAGAATTAATCCAAGAGTTAGAGTTGATTTTGTAGTGAGCAATCAATGCTGCAATATTCCAGTCAATATTGAACCAGTTCCTTTCTCTGTTACTTTGCTGTGGATTTTCATAAAATTGATTATC
This sequence comes from Flavobacteriales bacterium, assembly GCA_002722245.1. Taxonomy (GTDB): domain Bacteria; phylum Bacteroidota; class Bacteroidia; order Flavobacteriales_C. Next base: position 46,450 of record PBLA01000008.1, read on the forward strand.
TGTCAATCCACCTGCTTGTTGCACAATATAGAAATATTTAGTTAGCTGGAGTTTTACACTTAATTTTTTCGTGGGTTGATAGGTAATGCTCGTAAATCCAGTATGGGAGTCATAACTAGAATTATTTCGCCATCCGTCACCAATTTTATAGTTATAAAATGAATATGTTTTTATCTTTTTGTTTTTTGTTGCAAAACTATTGAAGGAATGATATTGATTAAAGCTACCTATGCGATTATTGGAAATAACTTCTATTTTTTTATGATCACTACTCGGTCCATTTTTTAATTTGAAATTAATCATCCCCCCGAATTGTGGACCATATTGTAGCGAAGCAGCTCCTCTTAATAAGTCGATTTGCTCAATCGCTTCAATAGGAGGAGTGTAATAGGTTTCGGGATAGCCTAACGCATCCGCACTTATTTCGTATCCATTTTGGCGGGTGTTGTAGTGTGCTGTCCTTTTAGGGTTTAACCCTCTACCTCCAATTCCAAGTTGTAAACCTGCTCCGTCATATTCAATAATGTTAACGGGAGCGTCAATACTTCGTGTAAGTGAGGATGTGACTTTTTTCTCTCCCTCTGTTTTGATTACGAGCTTTTGCTTTCCAAGTGAAACCTCATCTTCAGAAATATCTTTTCCTCTTCCAATTGGGCGGTTTTCTTTAATTTCAACAGGGCCAACGGTCATGACTTTTTCAATTAAATAAATAATGAAATCAGGTGTTTTATCACTTATTTTTACCGATTGTATAGTTGTGGAGAAGTCTTTATGTTCAATATTTAATAAATAAGTTCCAGTTGGGATATTCTCAAATTTAAATTCACCTAATTCATTTGAAAATACTTTTTTACCTGTTTTCTCAAGTGTGATTTGAGCATTTTTAATGGGGTTTTTGTTCATGTCCAGCGTGTATCCATGAAGAAATCCTGCATGTATTATTCCTGGTAAAAGAAAAAATAATAAACCTATTACTATCTTATATTGATATTTTCTCCTGCACTGCATCGCAGTGCAAAATTAATTTACTTTATGAATCAGTTATTGCTGTATGGATACCTTATTTAAGGTATTATAAGTCTTTGAAACGTAGGGCCAGGAAAAATACACCTAATCCAATTTGAAGCCCAACGGGAAAGAAGAGGTTTTCATCGGTGTATAAAATTTCAATTTGAGTGGTTATATTTTCTTTAGGGTCATCGGGGTCATAAAGAACATTGATTTTATCTGGAAGATCTTTTCTGCCATATTCAGTTTCAAATCGGGCAGTATACTGTTTACCATTCACTGAGTAAATGTATGCATCAGAGTAGTAGTTATATTTATTTAATACTTTGAAAGGGTAGGCAAATGTATTTTCTCCAAATAGGATCACCCTCCAATGTTTAGTAATTGGAGTAAGCCATCCTAATATAAGTAAACTGATGAAAAACCACCATTTTGCATAATATGGTCTATCCTTTTTTGTTACCTTCATAACAGCTCAAAGATACTTGTTTTAGATGTGTAATGCTTGTGCTATGTCGTATGTATAAACTTAAATCCCATAAGGTTAAAAGGTTACAACGACCTATGAGGATAGAGTCCTATTGTCGAGGTCTTTTTGAGGAACTACCTTCGAATAAAAGCGTTAAAAAAGCAGTAGCCAAAGGAATAATAAGAGTAGGGGGAGAATGTATTTCATCTGCCTATTTTTTGTGTGAAGGCGATGAAATTGAATTATGGGATTTAGAGGAAAGTAAGCCTCCACACTATCAAATGGATATAGAAGTTGTTTATGAGGATGATCATTTGGCTGTGGTTTTTAAACCTGCAGGATTAATTACTTCAGGAAATCTTTTCCGAACACTGGAACATGCAATTCAAGGCCAGTTAAAACCTTGTAAAATCAATCCATTAAAATGGCCAAAACCAGTCCATCGATTGGATAGTGTAACAAGTGGATTGGTGATAATCGCTAAATCAGTTCCTGCTAGGATTGAACTTGGGAGAATGCTCGAAAGAAAAGAACTTACAAAGAAATATTTGGCTCTTTTAACTGGAAAATACAAGGGGCCACAGGTTGTTGATTCGCCAATTGATCAAAAAGCCTCCATGTCTAACGTTGAAATTTTACTTGTGAAAGAAAGTTTAAATAATGGGTATATTTCAAAGGTTCATTTAGAACCTGTTTCAGGAAGAACGCATCAACTACGAATACATATGGCTCAACAAGGTAATCCGATAATAGGGGATAAAGAATATGGGCAGAAAGGGGATGTGTTATTACACAAGGGATTGTTTCTTTGCGCCACATCGTTAAGGTTTTTCCACCCTGTTTCAGGGAAGGTTATTCACATTGAAATTGATGCTCCCCCCAAATTTGATAAGTTAATGGAGCGGGAGTATCAGCGATATTTAAAGTATAATGTAAAGTGAAAAAGATCACGTTTGTGATGCTAAAGATTATGGGTTTTAAGTAAAGGGCTACTAAACGTTTGAAAACCAAATGACGTATTTGCCAATTTGATTAATTATTTTCGTAAAGTGTATCGCTTACAAAAGAAATATAAAAAACATAATGGACCTTTATATGCTGTGACATATTCTGAAAAACACCAGCTGTTATTTACAGGAGGAGCGGATAAGATTGTGGCCACATGGGATTTAAAGAAGGATGAAAACACACCGTTTAGCATCAAGACAGATTCAGCTATTTTAAATTTGCAGTTACTTAACGATGATACATATTTGTTCATTGGATTATTTAATGGGAATTTTCACATCATTGATTTAGTATCTCGTCAGGAGGTTAAATATTTTCCTTATCATAAATCGGGGGTGTTCAGTTCCTTATATTTAGATGAGAAAAATCTGTTATTTGTTGGGGCAGGTGATGGCACATTGTCTGTATGGAATACAAATGATTTTGAATTAATTAAAAATTATAAAATCTCGAATGGCAAAATCAGAGCAATTCAATCAATCGGTGAACGTGTTGTGATTGGTAATTCGGAAGGTCAAATTTTTACTATTGATTTAAAGGATGTGAGTAAAGCAGCGTTATTTTCAAAAATAGATCATCCGATCTATTCTATGGTCTATTTACCTCTAAAAAATTCGCTCCTAATTGGAGATAAAAATGCACACCTTACCATTTTGAATTTAAATTTTGGTGTACAAGTGGTTAGTATTGCAGCGCACAACTGGCCTGTTTATGGTGTAGTACGTTTAAATGATGTTGAATTTGCGACTTGTAGCCGTGATAAAATTGTTAAAATATGGGATTCAAATTCCTTGGAGGTAAAGCAGCGATTATGTTTTCCTATGCACAAGGGGCATTTAAATTCTGTGAATAATATGGTTGCCATACCGTCACAAAACCTGTTGGTTTCAGTTGGAGATGATAAGCAGATTTGTGTTTGGGAATCTTTTAGGGAAGATATCCTCTAGAAATAAGTCTGAGGATTTTTTAAACATCTTATCTTTGTGAAAAATTAAAACGTATGAAAATTCATAACTATAGTGCTGGGCCATGTATTTTGCCTAAATCAGTCATGGAAAAAGCTGCGGAATCGGTCGTCAATTACCAAAATACTGGTTTGTCAATTGTTGAAATGAGCCACCGAAGTAAAGAATTTGTGGCAGTTATGGAAAAGGCGGTTGCGCTTGTGCGAGAATTACTTCATGTTCCATTGGATTATGAGGTGTTGTTTTTACAAGGGGGGGCTTCGATGCAGTTTTATATGTCTGCGCTTAATTTGTTGCCTTTAAATGGTTCTGCTGCCTATATAAATACAGGGACATGGAGTTCTAAAGCCATTAAGGAAGCAAAATTATTGGGAAGAATAGACGAAGTGGCGTCCAGTAAGGATAAAAATTTTAGTTATATCCCTAAGGATTATGCGGTTTCTCAAGAGGTTTCTTATCTCCACTATACCACAAACAATACGATTTTTGGAACCCAGTTTAAAGAACTTCCAAAGACCAATGCAAGATTGGTTTGTGATATGAGTAGCGACATCATGAGTAAAGCTATTGATGTAACAAAATACGATTTGATTTATGCAGGAGCTCAGAAAAATATAGGTCCTGCAGGAGCAACGTTAGTGATTGTTAAGAAAGATGTTTTAGGACACACAGGAAGAGTGATTCCAAGTATGCTGGATTATCAAATACACATTGAAAAAGAATCAATGTTTAATACGCCTCCATGTTTTAGTATTTATACAGCGATGCTTACGATGGAGTGGTTAAAAGAACTTGGAGGAGTAACAGAAATAGAGCAAAGAAATAAGGCAAAAGCGGAATTACTTTATCAAGAAATAGATACTAATCCCTTATTTAGAGGAACGGCAGCCATTGACGATCGATCAGTTATGAACCCCACGTTTGTTTTGGAGGATGCGTCATTAAATGATTCCTTTTTACACGCTTCAATTGATGCTGGAATTAGTGGTATTAAAGGTCATCGATCTGTTGGTGGATTTAGAGCATCAATGTATAACGCCTTGGAATTAGAAAGTGTTCAGGTTTTAGTAGACGTAATGAAAGAGTTTGAACGAACAAGAGGGTAGTTTGCTTTGAACAAGGAGCAATGAGGATTCAACTGAATCCACTGATTTTAGAAAATAAAATGAGAAGCGATCAACCTATTAATCGCTTTTTATTTTTCTAGACTATTCAAATCAATCTCTTTCTTCTATCGTTCCATCAGCATGCTTTGCAAATCTTCCCTTATTGGGCCCGTGATGTTTATCGGTTCTGTCCCAAGGCCAACCTCCGAAATGGGTGTTTTGATAGTCGTTTATTGCCTCGTGAATTTCTTCGTGAGTATTCATCACAAAAGGGCCGTGTTGGACAACAGGTTCATTAATAGGCTTCCCTTGCAAAAGGAGGATTCGAGCTTCTTGATTTCCATTTTTGATAATTGTTTTTTCAGATCCATTGAGTTCGACACCTTTGTAAACGCTAACTTTTACTTGATCAATCAAAAGATGATCTCCTTTATAAAAATATAGGTTTCTATTAACCCCTTCTGCTTGTAAGGGTATTTCAAAGATACCGTTTGCCTCAATTTTCATATTCCAAACCAATACATTGTTTTTTGGGTCTGCAGCCCATGAATTTGGTGCTGGGGAAACCGTTTCTTTCATGATTTTCCCAGCAACAATTTCAATTTCAGTGGATTTTCCGTTTTGGTCAAGGAATTTTTCTCTTGCTTGATCTTCGCTCCACAACATTTTGAAATATGGTTCGGCGAATTTATCTTTTTTGGGGAGATTAATCCATATTTGGAACAGCTCAAAGGGGTTATCCTTTTTTTTGTTTAGTAGAGGAAACATTTCCGAATGTTGTAATCCCTTTCCTGCAGTCATCCATTGAACATCTCCATTACCGTAGCGTCCTGCTCCACCGGCTGAATCTGCATGATCAACCAGTCCTTTCCTTACGACGGTTATGGTTTCAAATCCTCTATGTGGGTGTGCTGGAAAACCTGGTACAGTTCTGCCATGATACATCCTGAAACCATCCTTTATGGTGAAATCATTACCAATATTCCTTCCGGTTAAAGTAGTTGCAGGTCCTAAATCTACATTGCCTTTTGGGTAAAAATCTTCATGGTGGACACAAAATAAAAATGGATCTTGAGTTTGCCACGGAAACCCTAAATCAAATATCTTTTTAACACTTGAACTGTTCATGAAACGTTTTTAACGAATGTAGGAAAAAATAATATTTGTTTCAACAAATAAATAAATTCGTTTTTTTGTTTGCGCTCATCTAAAATGATTTTTAGGTTAATCTAAAAATAAGTATATTTATAGTGTAAAATATTTTAATGAAATCCGTTTTTGTCTTTTTTGCTTTTCTAATCCCTTTTTTAGGTTTTACTCAGGTAGGAACAATTCAAGGGGTTGTCAAAAATAGGGAAGGCAGATTAATAGAGTATGCTACAGTGGGCCTAGAAGGCACAACATTTGGTGGGATTACTTTAAGTGATGGTTCGTTTGAATTAGCGGAAATACCTTATGGAAAATATGTTTTAAAGGTGCAATTGATTGGTTTTGAAATTTACGTGGAGCATCT
>PBLA01000033.1 GCA_002722245.1 Flavobacteriales bacterium
GTTGTTGTGAGGAGAGCAAGTAGGTCAGCGGAAAAATATTGTTCTGACTAGGCTCTATTGATATTGGTTCCCTAAGTGGGTTTTGAGGAGAAGCAATTAAATTTCCCTTCTCGTCAAAAACATCAATACTAATCTGTTGAACTTCAAATTTGCTAGGCGAAAAGTTTCCAATATTTAGCTTGATTGAAGTAGCTATTTCACCAATAAGGTTGGTTAGTTTTAGCTTTGGAAATGAAACACCATCCACACCAATTTTAATCCTTTTAGAGTGACGATATTTCTTTACATATGAATATCCCTTCCTCCCCAGAACAATTAAAACTATTACTATCACAAGCGTTATGAGTTTTCGCATATCGCTAATGTGCAACCATTCTAAAACTCAACTTGGAGTTCAAAGGAGTTGATAAGAATTAAAAGGAATTATTTGGAGTAATTAGTGGAATTCTGTCTGTTTTGAGCCTGATTTTGTGAGTTGGGAGGTTGATCTAGAGCAGAATTAGTCTGTTTTTAAGCAAATCTAATACTACTACAAAAACTACAGGTTAATTCTCTTTCTATCCTTTAAGTACTCTTTTATTTATTAGTATTAATAAAATATGTAGTATTGTAGTAGGAGTAGGAAAGACTAAAAGAAGAAATGAAATAAAGTTTAAAGCAAAAAAAAGCCCTAGTAAATACTAGAGCTCTTTTATTGATTAACTTAACAAGTTTTAAATCTTCACAGCTTCCCATCTATTTACCCCTCTGAAACCTCTTTTCTCAATTACATATTTTGTTGGGCTTAATTCAGAAAAATTATAATAATCATATCCATACTTTATTTTTCCATCCATCATTTTATATCTGTTTTTCGACTCTTTTCCGTTAGCCTTAGTATGTAAAGCACTACCATCCTTAAAGTATTCTATTGTATATGAATCATTTATTCTCCACTTTCCAACTAAAGTAGTGTTAATACCTTTTTCAAAGGCCTCAGTAAAAATCTTACCATCTTCAAAATGAGTTTTCCAAGTCCCTGATTTCAATCCTTCATAATAATCACCCTCTATTTTAACATTACCATTTTTAAAGAACTTTTTATAGGCTCCTGATAATTCGCCATTCTCATAATTTGAAACCTCCGATGGCTTACCATTTTCATACCAAACAGAGTAAGTCCCAACAAGCTTTCCGTTTTTATAATCCCCCTGTGTAAATTTGGCTCCATTTTCGAAAAAAGTTGATACATTCCCCTCTCTTTCACCATTAACAAGCGTTTCCTCAGAATCTAAATTCCCATTTTCGTGCCACCTCTTATATTCGCCATCCTTTTTATTCATTACATAGTTTGACTCACTTTTCTTGTTACCGTTTGGATAAAATCTTAAATGTTTACCATTTAAACTATCGGAAGAATAGAAAGTATGACGCTTTAATGTACCGTCTTTGTAAAACATTTTCCACTCACCATCTTTCTTATTAAGTAAAAAGTTACCGGACACTTTTATTTGACCATTTGAATACCATTGTTTATAATATCCATCTTTCTTTCTACTTCCATCCTCAGCCTCAACATATTCATATTTTTCTCTTACTTTTTTACTTATTGGATCTGTAATTTCTTGTTCAATTCGACCAGAACAAGAAGCTAAAAAAATTGAAGTTGCAATTAGGGTTAATTTAACTATTTTCATTTTGATATTTTTTAGGCCCAAAAATACAATTTCAAACTCATTACCAACAAAAAAAGGTCAATTTTTCCTCTCCAAAACAGAAAACACCTTTCTTGGACTCCCTCCATTAATTCTTTTGGAAAAGGAATCTCCAAACTTTAATTTATCCATTGCAGCTGAAAGCTTTTTAATGGATAAGCGCATTCCTGAAAATGCGTTAATATTGGTTAGTATTTCTGAAGTCATTAAGAACTTAGCTCTTGGGTCTTCTCGGTCACATGGGTCGTAGAGTTTTTGAAGCCACTCTTCTTCTGGTGGAATTTGGCGATAAATTTCATTGACCTTATTTAGCTTTTGTAATTCCTCGAGAGAGAACCAATAAGGGAAGCCTTCGTCAACTAAATTCAAAGCTTGATTCCATACTTTGTCCATATCAATTTGATGCTTGTAATTGATTTTCTCTGCACTAAAAACAAGGTATCTTCTATTTTCGGTATCAGTTAAGAATTTCGGACTGTTCACACTTCCCATAAATGAGCAAATTCTTGGACGGGTTTTAGTGAGTTTATGCCAGGTCTTTCTGTTTGTAACGAATGGAGAAGTTATGATTGCCTTCATTGAGTTAAAGTCTTTACCAAAAATGGTTTCCAGTTGGTCATCCACATTTACAAACCATTTTTCAGCTAAATAATTCGCTGTGTTTTGATCGGTTAAAGAAGGATTAATATGTGAACAAACTAAAAACTGCTTCATATGAGCTGGGCATAGTTTATTCAACCAAGTTGTTTTTCCTGAACCTTGTCCACCAACTAAGATGAGACAAGTATGATTCACGCCTTTCCCTGTTGCTGTAGCTGCTGTTGCAACTAACCATTTTCTTAAATATGGTTCCCAAAGTTCTTTCAGTTTCACACCATCAACTTCAACATTTTTGATTTCGATGGTATCTGCTAATTGCTTTATGTAATCAGTCTTTCCATCGTGAAAAGGCAACTCCTTGAAATAACTCTCTAAAGGATTAAAAGGCTTTGTCAGTTTAGAATTTAAAATCTTGGTAAGTAGAGTATCTGAACATTTATAACCTTGCATTTGTAAATCAATCCAAATTGAATTCAAATAGGCTTCGTCCAAAACAATAAAGTTGTCCTTATCTATTTTTCGTACTTCTATTTCAAGGGTTAAAACGTTTCTGCGAAATTCATATTCAAGGTCAAGCTGTTCTTTAATTTCAGATATAAGGTGTTTTTTAGATCTATTGCTATCCTCTTCTTTTTTAATCTCTNTGTATTCTAAGCTCATTTTGTTGCTTTGCTTTAAGTTCTGCTATCAAATTTTCAATCCTCTCTATCTCCTCGTAATGCTTTTTGTAAAGCACTTTATCCAACTGCTCTNTTTCTTCTTTTGACAATTCATCAAATCGTTCTTTGAGTTTACAAGGCAAAAAAAACGAACCATCTTGGTACGTTTCCTTTGCCTCGTGAATCAATGATTTTTTTCCTTGAACAACCCAAGCTGGGAAATCTAGTATCCCGTGGATGATACATATTGCCTCTAAACACCAAATGGTGTCTTTTAGAATATCGTGACCTTTTAGTTTTCTGTTCGCCAACTCTGTATTATCCATTTCTAATTGCGAAATGATTCTTTCTGTTTGCTGTTGGTAGTTAATTAAAGCCTTTAATATTCCGTTTTGTTTGGTAATAAATTTTTGACTGACCTTACCTTCATTAGCTAGGTGTTGTAAATTGTTTTGAAATGCTATTACTGCTTTTTCAAAAACATCATTCACTTTATCATATGTTGGAATCGTTGCCATTAATACTCTTCAGGCTCTCCAATTAAGTCAAAAATGATTCGCACTTGTTTAAGGGTAAACATTCTTCCCTTATAATCTCCTATTTGCTCTTTGAATGGTTTTAACCAAGCATTTAATGTTTCCAGACTAACATCATAAGCATTGGCTAATTGCATTTTTGATAATGGTTTTACGCTTTTAGGCTTCATTTATCTAGTTAAGTTTAATCGGTTTATTAATTCTTCATTCTTCAAGGTTTTTAGCTTTGCTGTATTAAACTGAGGAACCTTGTAATTAAAAAACTCCTCAATTTGCTTTCCTAAATACTTAGCTATTATTGCTAATTTATCAGCAGGTATTTCGAGCTTATCTCCAGTGGTTAAATACATCCATCTTTCAAAGGTTCTTTTACTCACACCTAATGCTAAAGGCAATTTGCTTTTAGCAATTCGGTAGTCATCGTAAGGAAGTCCGTTCAGGTACTCCTGAATCCNGTATTTCCTTTCCTCAATCGCATACTTTCGTCGTTTCGTCATAAAATGTAATTATTTTGTTTATATTTGTCGTAGTTATCGGATTATTTTGATAACTATTTGAAAATTTTGGGGATTTAAATATAGTTATTTTGTTTACGCTTTAAAATGTTTTTAGCGTACTTTTTTTGTCCATATGAGTAACCAATTCATCCAGAGCACGATAACAAAAAGATTTTTGAAAATCTTTTCTCAGCTTAAATCAGAAGGAAAATTTAGGTCAAACGCAGCCTTTGCGAAAAGCATTGATTACACGCCTCAAGCCTTTAACGAGGTAGTGCAAGAGAGAAGAGATATACCCATTCAAAACCTCTATATTTTCTTTAATAAATATAACATTGACCCTGCTATTGTTTTCCTTGACAGTGTGAATGCAACCGCAGTAAAACGAGAGTACAATCCTTTTACTTATGAGCGTTCAGACGTGAAAATCCATCCTGTTCTTGTTGATGAAAGTAATGAGGAGAAAGTACCGTTAATTAGCAAAAAGGTATCTGCTGGATACTTATCTGATTTTCAGAGTGAAGAGTTTATCAATCAATTACCCAACATTTCATTACCTCCCGATTTAGAACACAAATCCTTATATGGATTCCAAGTGGAGGGAGACTCAATGGAACCTAACTTATATGATGGTGACTGGATGTTTTGTTCATTAATAGAAAAGCTAGATTACATCAAATTAAACCATGTTCATGTGGTTGTTTGTAAATCGGGAATTGTGGTAAAAAGAATCGCTAAAATTGATGTTAACAGACAAAAAATATATCTCGCTTCAGATAATCCAATGTACCCAAATTATGGAGTTCATTTTAATGAAGTATTACAAGTTTGGTACTTGGAAAAAGCACTGACTACTCACTTCCCTATCGAAAAGGACTTAGGTGGCAGAGTAGCAAAATTAGAGGATATGGTTTTACAGGTGTTTCAAAAGATTTCGAAAGAGTAAAACCTGCGAAAAAACATATCTGACTACGATAGTAGTCAGTCTAATTATCAGGCATTTAGAAAAAGTATGATTGATTCAAAAATCAAGAATTTGAAAAATCATTCAAAAAAACCTGCAATTAGAATACGACAACAAACAAAACCTTGAATTTCAACATATTAAAAAGTAGGCATATAGTAGTCAGCAAAAACAATGAAAAACGGCAATTTTTGGGGTTAAAAATTAAGTGCTTGAAAAAGAACACAATTTGAACACAAACCCTATATTTGCTGTCGTAAAACACGAAAATCATGTCGGTAAAAAACTCAAAATCAAACAATTACAGAGTAGGTTCGAATCCTGCCACCCCGACAAACAAAAGTCATTCTTTCGAGAATGGCTTTTTTTGTTCGCTCAATGTAGGCGAGAATATGTTCAAACCCAGGAGTGTAAAAATCGACGAACAAGTGAGCAAAATTGAACAAATCAAGTTGATGATAGCCTCAATCAAACTAATCCTGCCACCCCGAAAACAAAAGACCCACCATGTAACAATATAAAGGAATAATTGTTTATCTTCTTGTTCCATAGCCTTAACGATGAAAAAGATTTTATCCCTAACCTTAGCATTCGCATGCGTATGTACAAGTGCTCAAAATATAACCAACAAGATCGTTATCGATCAATTTGGTTATCGACCTTCTGCGAAGAAAACAGCAGTGATTCGAAATCCTCAAACTGGATTTGACTCAAATGAAAGTTTTTCACCAGGATCAACTTATGAAGTAATTAACGCTGAAAACAAAGAAGTAATATATTCCGGATCTATAATAGCATGGAATTCAGGTGCAGAAAATACCTCCTCGGGAGATAAAGCATGGTGGTTTGATTTCTCATCATTAAGTACCCCTGGAGCTTATTACATTTATGACCCAACCAACGATGTAAAGTCATACACTTTTAATATAGCAGAAAACGTATATGAAGAGGCACTAAAACATGCTGTTAGAGCCTTTTTTTATCAGAGATCCGGACATGAAAAGGCTACTCAATATGCTGGTTTATATTGGTCAGATAATGCAAGTCACCTTGGTAACTTGCAAGATTTAAATTGCAGAAAATATGACTCCTCAAACAATGTATCAACGGAATTAGATGTTCATGGTGGTTGGTATGATGCAGGTGATTACAACAAGTACTCTATTTGGACTGCTAATTATATTATTGAGCTATTAAGAGCATATCAGGAAAACCCAAACATTTGGACGGATGATTATAATATCCCGGAATCAGNAAATGGAACTCCTGATTTAATTGATGAAGTTAAATGGGGGCTTGATCATCTTTTACGATTACAATTAACTGATGGCAGCATCATTTCCATTGTGGATGCGGGCCATGCTTCACCACCTTCATCAGCTACGGAACAATCTTTATACGGAGGTGTTAATACAAGTTCAACTCTAGCATCATCCGGAGCATTTGCACTAGGGGCGACTATTTTTAAAAATTTAGGCATGTCATCCTATGCAAGTCAACTACAAATTGCTGCTGAAAAAGCGTGGGATTGGGCTATTTTAAATCCAAGCACACTTTGGCAAAACAATGATGCGGCATATAATTCAATAGGAATTGGGGCAGGAAAACAGGAAGTTGACGACTACGGCCGTTTGAAGTACAAGTTAAGAGCTGCCGTTTACTTATTAGAAGCAACCGGTAAAACAAATTATAAAACTTTTTTCGATACTAATTACTCACAAATTCATATGATGCAATGGACACATGCTTATCCCTTTGAAGATGAAGAACAAGACATCTTACTGGAATACACGAGATTAAACGATGCTACTGAAAACATTGCAAATAATATATTATCTACGTTTTCTACAGCCATGAATGGAAATGATAACTTTTCCGCTTACGAAAATGAAAAAGACCCTTACAGAGCTCATATGAAGGATTATACCTGGGGTTCAAACAAACAAAAATGCTCAGTCGGAAATATGTTTTATCAAGTAGGACAATATAACGCAAACCCATCAAAAGCCAATTTAGGCATCGAAGCTGCCGAAGAATACCTTCACTACATTCATGGCGTAAATCCAATGTGCTTAATGTACCTAAGTAATATGTATGACTATGGAGGTGATAATTGTGTGAACCAATTTTACCACTCTTGGTTTTATGAAGGAACTGATTATGATGAATATGGAGTTTCCTTATATGGACCAGCACCCGGTTTTTTAACTGGAGGAGCCAACCCTCAATACTCAATTGATGGTTGTTGTCCTAGTGGATGTGGGAGCTCCGAAAACAACGCCAAATGTAATTTTACCGGCAAAGACGACCTGCTTAACCAACCCGATCAAAAATCGTATTTGGATTTTAATAGTGGATGGCCCAGTAACTCTTGGGAAGTAACGGAGAACTCAAACGGATATCAAACCGAGTACATTCGATTACTGTCGAAGTATGTAACTCTGAGCAGCATAACTACAAAAAAAGAAATGACAATCGATTTTAAAGTCTTTCCAAACCCAGCAAATGAATATTTTATAATTAGAGGTTCTGAAAAAATACAGTGGGAAATTTTTGACGCTTCAGGAAAAAAACTAAAGTCGGGTAAACAAAAGATTATTGAAACTAAAAATATCAGCTCAGGAATTTACTACTTGAAAATAAATCACTTAGACTATTTTAAAACTATGAAGTTAGTCATTCGAAAGTAATAAATCCTGATTATACTAAGGTATACAAAATACCCCTACATCGATATTTCTTCATCACTTTGATCTTGATCCTCCTCTTCCTTATCTTGTGAATCATCCTCTAAATCTGTGTCCTCGGAATCGACTCCCTCTAAATCTTCTGAATCATCAGCAGGAGGTATCATTCCACATTGAGTTTTGAAAACCTTTACATACTCTTTATCGCCAAAGAGATATCGAACAGCTTCATCACTTGAACTCAGAACACAAAATCTTTCTTCAACATCATTATCTTCTAGTACCTGGTTCAAAAGACCAATTATTTCCAAATAACAATTACTCTCCTTTTTAGAACTAAAAATGTATGCATTTTCATTAAATATCAAAGTAATTGATATTTGATTTTCATCTTCAAGTTCTGTTCCAATCAAAGTGTTTTCAAACGCATTGGAGCTGTTATCAAATAAATAATCAACGGTTGACCCTACTTGTTCGGTAGGTAAACTCGTATCTAAATCAATAAACAACCCAGAAACGTGAAGCATATTGTATATGTGAGCATCTTTTCCAAAATAGCGATCATTGTATTTGGCTTCCGAAATTAATGATGATTGAATTGGAGTATCAATTAAACCAATAAGATATAGTGCTTCTGCAATTTCTTCAGGATTGTTTCTAAGAATAGCGTATGAACTTAATAGATTATCCATTAAACCCTTTGACTTTACAACAGACTCTAAATTAGTAAACCACTGCGTTTGGTCCATTTTAATCAAAGTTTCTACAACTTTATCAATACGTTGAACGCTATTGTTCTTAAACTTATCCAAACTTTCTAAAATCAACTTTGGGATTTCAGAATTTTTTCTGAATTTTTCATGATAGTATTTGGCTGGAGCCAAGGCATAATCGAACTTCGAAGAGTCTGCAAAATACTCCTTAACACGTTTTAATTCACCCTCTCCATTTAAGCGAATTAATGCAATTAAAGATTGTTCCTCTCGAACTCCTTTTTTTAACATGTTCGTAGCAATTGGAGCTGCCTTTTTATCTCCATAATTGTATATACAATACAAAATATTATCTGCTGAGGAATATCCCAATCTAGAATTTTTTAATTCATCAAATGATTTAGCAGGGACAACTTTTTTGTTGTACAAAGAAAGAGCAATTTGACCAACCTTTTCCTTAATGGATTTTCCGCCACTCCTTCCAAATTGTTTTAAACCACTTATAACATCTTTTTGAAAAGATTTATCCAATTTATTTGACTTTATTTTTTGTTCAACAAAGTCTAAAGCTTCAGCCCCCCTTCCAGAACCCCCAAGCCAATAGAAAAGTCTTCCCATGTTTTTAGAATCACCTTTCAAAATTTCTTTTTCAAATATACCAGCATAACCATTTACCCTCATTATTCCTGCCAACTGAATAGCATAATAACCAAACTGTGCGTCACTAATTTGAGACAGGATAGCTGTTTGTAATTCTTTTTGCCTGATTCTATAATCTGAAGGCGCGTCATATCTTGACTGCAGTGTTTTGAATGCTTCTATTCTATCCTCTTTCTCTCCACTTGTTAAAACCTCGATTAGGTCATCAACTATAGTAGTGTCTCCGAGTTTATACCTTTCGGCAAATGTTCTGGACTGTAAATCTTCCAGCTCTAATTCTTTTTTGAATGCTTCCTCCTCCAGTAATTTTTGACGAAGCTCTGCAACTTTTTCAGGATCAGAAATTTTAGTTAGATTGTCGCTTAACTTTTCATCTTGATCTACCTCCTCGACGACAACTTCCTTTTTGATCTCAACTTTTTGAGATTTTTCCTCTTCGGCTTCTTCACCGCAATTTGAAACAAATAGATTTAATGCAAATAGAATCAGTACGCTTGCAAACTTTTTCATGCTGAATAAATTTATTTGGTGAATATACTAATAAAATCCAAAAAAGTTTCATGTATAAACCCAACTTCGTTTCCTGCAAAACCCTGATTATTAATATAATATTAATTATAATTTGTGAAATGGCTAAAATCGAGAAGAGTATAATTTTCAATTTGCTCATACAAATTAACCAGTTCTTCTTCTTGTATTTCCGTACGGTTATCTGTATTTAACAATCCTATAATTCTCTTCAAAATTGCATCATATTGTTCCTCCGTTTTCATATCCAAAAAAATTTACCTTACATATTTTTGGCAGCTGTTATTACTAATTCAAAAACAATTATTTACCAATAAGATGTTCACAACACCCATTAATAAATAATACCTTTTCAAGTTGAAAAAGTTTCTTTTACGAACGAAAACTTATTTGATTTTTTTACAATCAAGACTAAAGATTGTCAATTGAAATAATATAAATAACTAAACATTCAGAATTACAGTAAAGTCTATTAAAAAAATCAAGTTAACTTGATTTTTTTTCTTTTTAAATTCTCATGGATTACCGTATGCTCCACAACCTTTAGTATGACTTTGGCTTTTTGGTCCCGAACCAGAACAACTCGAAACTGAGACTGTAATGAGTACTAAAGCGAGAATAAACAGAATTTTTTTCATCAGATGGTAATTAATTATTTAAAGATTAAAACTATAACGTATAAATTGAAAAAAAGTTGTCAATTTAACCACTAAAAGAAAAAAATAATAGTGTCTTAATTATAATTTATTTTAAGATACTCTTCTCCCCTTCCATTTATATCTTTTTTTAAAAGAAAGCAATAAGCCGCTTAAAAGATATATCGGATATATAAAAAACATAACTGGAAGAACACTAACAATTTTAAAATCGCCGTAAAATCTAGTTATATTCCAACAAATTAAAAAATCAGTTATTAATTTCCACGCCAAACATGAACTAAAAATTAAGAGTGATTTTGGATGATAGTTTATTGAAAAAGCAGTAATGATCCACGCAAAATTAGCTAGAAATACAATTAGAGTAAATAAATAAGTAAGTTCATTTGTTGTCTTTCCTGACTTAGTTGCCCATCTTATTCTTTGCTGAAGTAAATCTTTCAAAGAATTAGGAAATTCGGTTTTTACAATCGCCTTTTTATCCAAATTAAAACTTATTTTTTTTCCTTTTTTTTGTAGGAATCGCATAAAAAACATATCGTCACCAGAAGCAAAGTGCGCACCAAATCCAGAATTGTAAAATTCTAAATAATCTTTTTTGAAAAATGTAAAATTAGCTCCATTAGCCATAGCAGGATTCTTAAGTCTTGCAGTTACAACTGTCATAAATTGAATAGCAATCCAATCCAGCCGAATTAGTCGATTTAAGATTGTTTTTGATTTAAACGGATAAACAGGCCCCAAAACCAAAGCGCTATCAGTAGATAATAATTTATTAACGGAACTCATAACCCAATATTGATTCATTTGACAATCGGCGTCTGTTTGAACAATTATAGAATTGGATGCGAATTTAACCGCTGTAGCAATACTCGACTTTTTGCCTTCACCATAATTAGGTAAAACCTTAATTCGCTTATCTTTTAACGACCATTTAGTAAGTAAATTTAACGTTTCATCCCTACTGTTGTCATCGATTAGAATAAATTCAAGTTGTTGTGGATATTTCTGAAGAATCAAACCTTCAACAAGTCGATCAATATTCTTCTCTTCATTTCTTAAAGCTACAATTACTGAGACACCATTTGAAACAGGAGAGAATAAAGGCATGGATTTGTCTGAGCGTATTAGATAAACACCAAAAAATGCAAAAACCCCATAAAGAAGCGTTATTGAAATCAACAGCATCAACACTCTTTCAAAACTTTTACTTGACTTAAAAAAACACTCCCTATTACGGCAGGAATAGCCAAATTCACCACCCATATAAAAAAGGAAGCTAAAGTAATACTCAAAGTAATTTGAGGTGTAAGCTCGGTGACTAATCCAAATGTTGTTAAGATTAGAGAAAGTATCGCTGTTCGAGTAACTCCTAATTCAACTGCATTAAAAACAGGAAGAAACTGAAGAATAAAAAATAGGGTTCCGGCAGCTACAAAAGTTTGCCAACCTTCGATTCCAACTCCAAAAACCTCATAAACCAAAACATACTGATAGGTAATAGCTAAATACCTCAAAACAGAAACAAAAATAAGAGTTATGGATAGTCGTGTATAACGGGAGTCATTTACCAATTCAAAATATTTACTCCAACTTTTTGTAAACTTCCAACGTCCAAAAGCTGTTAGTAATATTCTGACATTTACAAAAAGAAACCAAAAGATGAGTACTAGAACTGAGCCTAAAAAACCGATAGCCGACAAAATTTTGGAGTTGACTCCAAAAATAAAACCATCAGCAAACAAACCCAAAAAACCTATAAACAGCAATCCAAAGAAGAAATTCACAATGAACATAGCCATTGCATTAAACAATTGTAAAATCATACCTTTTCCTCTCATTCTATGAGGAAAAAGTGCAGCTTTTCCAAAAAAAGACCCCACCCTAAAAGGGGTAAAAACAGACGCTGCAACGCCTGCCAAAGTACTCTTTGCAGCGAGTTTAAATGAGACAGGCATCATGTAGTTTGAGAGTAATCTCCACTTGAAAATTTCTGCTCCCCAATTCACAAACATTAAAACAAAAACCAATATTAAAGGAAAAACAGCAATACTTTTATTCGAAAAATAACTGTTTATTTGTTCAAATAATCCAACTTTTTGAATCCCAAGCAAATATCCCAGATAGGCTATTGAACCACTTGAAATGACGATTTTCAATACAAGGTTCACAATCTTCTTTATTTGCTTATTTTTACTACTCACGTCAATTAAACTATAAAGAACGGAAGAATTTGCAGAAGGAAAAAATCATATTAGGAATCGATCCCGGAACAAACGTTATGGGATATGGAGTTATTAAGGTTTCAAACTCGGACATTAGTGTTCTGGATTCAGGCGCTCTCAGTATGAAAAAAGAAAAAGATTTAGGAGTAAGGCTTAAAATGATTTTTGAAGAAATGATACGTATAATCGATACACACCTACCCGATGAATTGGCTATAGAAGCTCAATTTTTTGGCCAAAATGTTCAATCGATGCTTAAACTCGGTAAAGCCCAAGGTGTGGCAATTGCAGCCGCATTATCACGAAGTATTCCTTTTGAAGAATATGCTCCGAAAAAAATTAAAATGAGTATTACGGGAAAAGGTACGTCAAGTAAAGAACAAGTCGCTTCTATGCTCACTCATATACTTAAAGTAAAGTCACTTCCTGAACCATTAGACGCTACAGACGGCTTGGCAGCAGCTGTTTGTCATCATTTCCAATCCAGTTCACCAAATGGAACTAAAAAGTATTCAGGTTGGGACTCCTTTCTAAAAAATAATCCTGGAAAAATTAAAGGTTAGTAGGCGTAGAAGATATAACTTATTACAATAGCAGCAATTATCCCGGCTAAATCAGCGATCAGCCCAGCACCCAAAGCATATCTGGTATTCTTGATGCCAACTGATCCGAAATACACAGCCAGAACATAAAAAGTAGTTTCTGTAGAACCTTGAAAAACACCGCTTAGGAATGACGGAAAAGATTCAACAAGAAATCCTCCGGACTCCTTTAATGGATATGCATCCATAGTTTCTATCATAGCGGCACGAGCGCCTCCTCCGCTCAAAGGCTTCATAATAGCTGTAGGCATAGCATCAACAAAATCAGTAGAATCAGTAAAAAGTGAAACTACAAAGCGAATTCCATTCAAAAGTAAATCCAAGGCACCACATTCACGAAACAAACCTATAGCAACAAGAATACCTACTAGGTATGGGATTATTTTTATTGATGATTCAAACCCTTCCTTTGCCCCCTCCAAAAATGAATGATATACATTTATTTTATTCTTTACCGCCAAAGCAATAAAACCGATAATAAATGACATTAAAATCAACCCCGCTAATAAAGTGGACTGAGCCTGAACTTGGCCCTGTGGCAAATCATTAAAATGCCATATAATTCCGGAAATAATTAATGAAAGAGTTCCTAAGTAAGCCAATACAACCGGTTTCAGCAAGTTAATTTTTTGGAATAATGAAACAGTAATAATCCCCACTAAACTTGAGAAAAATGTAGTTATTAAAATTGGAACGAACACATCAGTGCTATTGCTTAAAAGCGGAATGCCTTCAAAAGCTTCCGCATTATCCGAAAGTTTCTTAAACCTAAGAGCCAAAATTGAAATAGGAATTAAAGTTAATCCAGAAGTATTGAGAACAAGAAACATGATTTGTGCATTAGAAGCGCGTTCCTTTTTTGGATTTAAATCTTGTAATTCTTTTATAGCTTTTAATCCCATTGGTGTGGCCGCATTATCCAATCCTAGCATATTGGCACTAAAATTCATAATCATACTGCCAAAAACAGGATGATTCTTAGGTAGCTCAGGAAAAATTCTATTAAAAAAAGGCGCAACGATTTTAGAAAGTATGCGGATAGCCCCGCCCTTTTCACCAATTTTCATTATTCCCATCCACAATGTGAAAACACCAATAAATCCGATACAAATTTCGGCTCCTAATTCAGCATCATAAAAAGTACGCTGTACAAGAAGCGAAAAAATATCTACTCCCTCAATAAAGTATTTGTACAACGCCATAAGAAACGCTATTCCAAAAAAACCAATAAACACATAGTTTAATGCCATAGATTCAAGGTAAAGAATGCAATTACAATTTAGTAGCTCTTCTGTCTAATCTTTATAACATCCACTTTTGGAAAACCCTTCATTATGCTTTATTTAACTAAGAAATCTAGTATCATAAAACATGAGTAAATTCATAGAAATTAACACAATCAACAACCACTCAACTTTGGCATCCGTCTGAAATCCCGTATCTTAGCGGTCCAAAAACCGAACAATGAAAACCTTTATTACTCTGTTTGTTTCAATAGCAAACCTTTACTGTTTTGCACAAAACACCATCACTGCAACCCTAGATAACCAAAACACTTATTCAATAAACCCAATGATATATGGATACAATCAAGATCATTCAACACCAAACAGCTATGAAAACTGGGGTTCAAGAAGATTAGGCGGTAACAGAATGTCGGTATTCAATTGGGAAAATGGAGCATCTAACTCAGGAAAAGATGTAGCCACCTTTACTAATGACAATAGAATCCCAAGTTTGGTTGGAACTACATGGAATGCTAGAAATGACGCAGGAGAGGCATACAGAAAATTTCATCAAGACAATCTAGATGCTGGTTTAGAGTCCATAATAACCGTTCCTATTATGGGTTGGGCAGCAGCAGATAAAGATGGTCCAAACAGCACAACTCCCCCATCATTAAGATGGCTTTATGTACAACCAAAAAAAACAGGTTCGTTTTCACTTACTCCAGACTTAACAGACGACACTGTATTTGTAGACGAATCAATCAATTGGCTGGTAAATGAATTTGGAAATGCCTCCACCTCAACTGGGGTAAAATATATATCCTTAGACAACGAGCCCGGATTATGGAACAATACCCATCCACATTCTTTTCCGAACACAATAAGCCTCTCGGATTACGTAAATAAAGTAATTGAAACCGCTAAAGCCATTAAGGCTGTTGACCCTTATGTTAAATTAATTGCAGGTGAATTTACCGGGATTCGAATTATTCAATTCAACGATGCTTCAGATTGGAGTTCTGAAACATCCGGTTACCCAGATTTTCCTTCTTATTTTTTAGACAAATTGGAACAAGCATCAATTGATGCAGGCATTAATTTAATTGATTACATTTCATTTCATTATTATCCTCAACATAAAGTGGACAGTGATAACAATTTCAGCTCAAGTGGAGTTGTCATTAGAAATTCAAACAGCTCAGAAAATTACATCCGAAGAGAAAGAATGGATTTAGCAAGATCACTTTGGGATGAGAACTACGTAGAGCCGAGCTGGTTAACCAGTTCAAAATTAAACAATGAACCTCACAAAATCTTAAAAAGAATCCAAAATGCAATTGACACCTATTCTCCTGGAGTTGGAATTATGATTGGAGAATGGGATTTCGGACACGATATGGATATTTCTCATGGAATTTCAACAGTTGATGCACTGGGCGTATTCGCTCAATATCAAGTTCAGATAGCAAATCGCTGGAACACAAGCAGTGGCAATTCAGGAAATTACACAGAACAAGCATATAAACTGCTGAGGAATTACGACGGTTCATTTTCAACTTATGGAGATATTTGTATTCCAACTACCTTTAGTAATAAAAACAAAGCATCTGTATGGGCATCAAAAAGTTCCACAGATCAAAAAATTCATTTACTTATCCTTAATAAGGACTTAACTAAAATAAACAATTATGAAATTAAGTTAGGAGAAGAAAACTACTCGATAGAATCCATTTGGGGATTCAATGAGAGCTCCTCAATTACTGAAATCACGGGAACAACATCTCATGTATCTGCCGACTCACTCTACATTTCTACTCCTAATTTATCTGCATATCATATTGTTTTATCCCCTGATAACGTCACAGGAACCCATTTAAATTATGTACCCGAAATTAAATTAACAAGACTAAACAGTAATCATTACATTCTTTCTCAAGCTGTTAATTGGGAACTTTTTGATATCAAAGGAAGTTTGATCGTAAAAAACTTTGGGAAAATAATTGATTTGAACTCAATGAATCCAGGAATCTATTTTATAAAATGCCCCAACATGAGTTGGAAAATTGTAAAATAGTCCTATTAAAAAGAAACTTTAAAAAAAGGTCGATGTAAACATCGACCTTTTTTTATCTCTTTAAGTTAAAAACGAATTTGTTTTATGAATTAACAACGAATTTATCGGTTAACCCGACTTCTTCAATCCACGAATGAAGATTAGGCATTGGCCGAGCAATCGCAACTCTACCAGAACGAACAAATTCCAAAATACCAAAAGGCTTTAATTTTTCAAACAGCTCTTGAGTTTCCTCTTTATGACCTGTTTTTTCAATTACTGTAAATTCTTGATCAACATATAAAATTCTCGCAGCATTTCTTCTAACTACCTTTTCAACATTACTTCCCAACAGCGTCGAAGATTTAATTTTATATAGCGCAATTTCCTGATAAACGACATCATCTTCCTCGAAATAAAATGCAACCATAACATCAACAACTTTTTTGATTTGATTGACAACTTTAACAACACTCTCTTTCGTTACATGAATGACTATAGTAAAACGATAAATCCCCTCTATTTCGCTCTCAGAAGTTGTTAAACTATCAATGTTTATCTTTCTTCTGGTAAATATCTGCATTAATCTGCCCGCTAAACCGATATGGTTTTCAGCATAAACAGAAATAGTAAATCTTTGTATAGTATCTGTACTCATTTTAAACTCTTTAAATCAATCCATTATTTTAATCTACACTCGGCAACACTAGCTCCTGTTGGAACCATTGGAAATACATTCCCCTCTTTCTCAACCATCACTTCCAACAAATAAGACTCCTTGGAATCAATCATTTCCTTTAATGATGACTCTAAGTCCTTTCGTTCAGAGACAGACTTGGCCTTAATACCATATGCCTCAGCAACCTTGACAAAATTAGGGGACTCAATAACTGTTTCAGCATACCTTTTGTCAAAAAACAATTGCTGCCATTGACGCACCATTCCCAAAAATTCATTATTCAAAATCAGAATTTTTACAGGAATTTTTTCCTGCATAATAACTCCTAATTCTTGAATTGTCATTTGAAAACCACCGTCTCCTATAATTGCTACAACTTCCTTGTCCGGACGAGCTACTTTTGCTCCAATAGCTGCGGGCAAACCAAACCCCATAGTACCAAGACCTCCAGAAGTGACATTGGTATTAGTGTCCATGAATTCATAGTATCGAGCTGTAATCATTTGGTGTTGACCAACGTCGGTTGATATAATGGCTTGACCTTGCGTTAAATCCGATAGTTTACGAACAACTTCAGCCATTTTGAGATTATCTCCAGAAGGATTAATATCTTCATTAATCACAAATTCTTCTTCTTTTTTATATAACTCGTCCCAAACATTAAACCAATCTTTACGTCCGTCGGATTCAATAATCATTCGATTTAAAGCTGTTACTGTTTCCTTACAATCTCCCAAAACAGGATAATGTGCAAAAACATTTTTATTCACCTCAGAGAAATCCAATTCAAAATGGACAATTTTTGCTTGTTTAGCATATCGACTCAAATCACCCGTAACTCTATCGTCAAATCGCATACCAACCGCAATAAGCACATCGCATTCGTTTGTCATCAAATTAGGAGCATAAGAACCATGCATTCCTACCATTCCTTGAAACAAATCGTGTTTTGCAGGAAAAGCAGAGGCACCCAACCAAGTAGTTGTAACCGGAATTTGAGCTTTTTCAGCCAATTCCAAAACCTCTTTTTGAGCATTTCCCAATAGCACTCCATGGCC
This sequence comes from Flavobacteriales bacterium, assembly GCA_002722245.1. GTDB lineage: Bacteria > Bacteroidota > Bacteroidia > Flavobacteriales_C. The sequence continues at coordinate 18,041 of PBLA01000033.1, forward strand.
AACAATCATCATTGGCTTTTTTGCCCCATTAATAGCTTGAGCAGCTTCTTTAACTTGATCAAGATTCACTTCAACCCGGGGATTATATGACCTTACAAATTCACATTTAGTATAATTAAAATCCAATTCTGCAAATTGCGCATCTTTAGTTATGTCAATCAAAACGGGACCTGGACGTCCCGAGTTCGCAATATAAAAAGCTTTCGCTATAGCCCACGGAACCTCTTCTGCTTTGGTAACTTGAAAACTCCATTTTACCACAGGAGATGAAATTCCAATCACATCCGTTTCTTGAAAAGCATCAGTTCCCAATAAATGAGAAGCAACTTGTCCGGTTATACACACTAAGGGAGTACTATCTATTTGTGCGTCCGCAATTCCCGTAATAAGGTTAGTTGCACCTGGCCCTGATGTAGCAATAGCAACTCCAGTTTTATTATTGACTCTTGCTTCTCCCTGAGCAGCATGGGCAGCACCTTGTTCGTGACGCACAAGTATGTGCTTAATCTTATCCCTGTACTTATAAAATTCGTCGTACACAGGCATAATCGCACCTCCAGGATATCCATAAACCTTTTCTACTCCCTCTTCCAATAAGCTTAAAACCACAGCCTCTGCACCTGTGACTTTTTTAATTTTGTTTTCTTTTTGCATTTTACTCGGTTGAGTTACAGTTTTTTCACCCATTTCAATTCCTTAAAAAAAGCTTTCCTCAATGAGAAAAGCTTTTCAATATTATTAAATCCCAAAACATTTTCTTACTTATACTGGAAAAGTCCTCTCATCGATAATAAAACAATTAAGGCACTTTTTGATTCCTAAGAAGAAATTCTCAACGTCAAAAATATTGAAGAAAAGAATAAAAGTAAATTCGGATTTCTAGTTTTTTAAAACTCACTCCAACATCCAAAAGCAACAACAACAATCTAACTCATTGACAATAAGTGTTTTACAAACAAAGCACATACTCAACCCAACTAGAAACTATCGGTTAATGCTCCTTTGGACGCACTGCTCACTTGGCGAGCATATTTTGCCAAAATTCCTCTTTTGGGTAATTCTTTCGGTTTCCAATCTTTTCTTCTGTCTTCCAATTCATCATCAGAAACAGCTACATTCATGACATTATTCTCAGCATCAATCGTTATTATATCTCCGTTTTTCACCAAACCAATTACTCCACCCTCCTGGGCCTCTGGAGAAACATGACCAACAACAAACCCATGAGACCCTCCTGAAAACCTTCCATCGGTAATCAACGCAACATCCTGACCTAAACCTGCACCCATTACAGCCGAAGTTGGCTTTAACATTTCAGGCATTCCAGGACCACCTTTTGGTCCCTCAAAACGAATTACTATAACGTTTCCTTTTTTTACTGTTCCATCTAAAATACCATCAATTGCCGAAAACTCATCATCAAAAACTACAGCAGGCCCTTCAAAACGCGTCCCCTCTTTTCCTGTAATTTTAGCAACTGATCCTTCAGTAGCCAAATTTCCATATAAAATCTGTAAGTGACCCTCCGGTTTAATTGGGTTATCTAAATCTCGTAATAAATCTTGCCCTTCAGCTAAACTTGGAACTTGAGCTAAATTCTCTGCGAGTGTTTTTCCTGTAACTGTCATTACATCACCGTGAAGTAGGCCTTTTTCTAATAAAAACTTCATCACTGCCGGTACACCTCCTATAGCATGTAAATCTTCCATTAAATACTTACCCGATGGTTTCAAATCAGCCAAAAAAGGAGTTTCATCACTCATTTTTTGAATATCGTCTAAAGTCAACTCTACTTCAACTGCGTCTGCCATAGCAATTAGGTGCATAGTAGCATTAGTTGAACCACCTAATGCAATAATTACTCTCAAAGCATTATCAAATGCTTTACGTGTCATAATATCTCTTGGTAATATATTTTTCTCCATTAAGTTTCTAATGGCTGGCCCAACCTTGTTTAGCTCATCAATTTTATCTTGAGAATTTGCTGGATTTGAAGAAGAATACGGAAGAGACATTCCCAATGCTTCAATTGCTGATGACATAGTGTTTGCGGTATACATACCCCCACATGCTCCAGCTCCTGGACATGAATTCTTAATAATCCCCTTGTATTGCTCATCATCAATTTCACCGGAATTTTTCTTTCCCAATGCCTCAAATGCAGATACAATATTTAATTTTTCTCCACAAAACTCTCCTCCCGCAATGGTTCCTCCATACACTAAAATAGATGGTCGATTCAGCCTACCTATCGCCATCATTGCGCCAGGCATATTCTTGTCACAACCAACTACAGGAACTAATGCATCATAAAATTGAGCACACATAACAGTTTCAATAGAATCAGCTATTATATCTCTGGAAACCAAAGAATATTTCATACCCGTTGTTCCATTGGATATACCATCTGAAACCCCGATTGTATGAAATACTAACCCAACTAAATCAGAAGCATTTACACTGGCCTTGATATCGGCAGCAAAACCATTTAAATGCATATTACAAGTATTACCCTCCCAACCTGTAGAAGCAATACCAACCTGAGCTTTATTCATATCATCCTCAGTTAATCCCACACCGTAAAGCATTGCTTGTGAAGCAGGCTGAGTTGGATCTTGAGTGATTGTTTTTGAGTACTTATTTAATTCAGACATTTGTTTATGATTTAGTAAGAGACAAATTTACAAACTTCCGATGAGTTGTTTGTACTTTACCGCTATTTAGACGTGATTTAATTCAAAAGTAAATTCAACTTACTTGGAATGAGGAGTTCTGTAAAAGAACATAATCTAATTGTTTATTATTTTTTTTACAATCAAATTAAGTAAAATCATAATTGCTAAACCTAATGCAAGTTTTCCAATAACATCTCCGTACTTAACATAAAAAGTAATTTCATTATTACATTTAATTTTTTGTCTCAAGCAAGCCGGAATTAAATACTTTGATTTTTGCAATTCATCTCCCCTCTGATTGATAAAACCACTAATTCCTGTATTGGCAGACCGAGCAACAGACCTTCTTGATTCTATTGCTCTCAACCGAGCAAAACTCCAATGCTGCTTGTGACCGGGAGTATCTCCCCACCAAGAATCGTTTGTTATGATTCCAATAAAATTTGCTCCTTTATTTATATACTCCGTCAAGTATTCACCAAATACGCTCTCGTAACAAATAACTGGAGCGACAATTGAAGAATCACATATTCCTTTAAATACTTCTCGTTCAGGCTGTATTGCATTATTTGGGTTATAGATACTAGCGTTAGGGTTGCTGTTAAAATCAAACAAATATTTTTGAAAATAAACAAAATAACTGGGGATTCTTTCTACTCCAACAACCAACCTTGATTTATGATATTGTGGTAAGGTATCGCTTTTTCCATTGATGAGGACAGAGGAGTTATAATACTCAAAATAATAACCATCTTTTGTTCTTTGATAAGTTGCTGGAACTTCATCAAACTTATTTACTCTACCTTTGAACTCCCTGTATGCTAAACCGGTAAGAATCGAGGTATTAGGATATTTCTCTTTTTGCCAATCTTTTAAAAATCCTATAGATTTTGAAAAAAAGATTGAACGATTGGTTTCTGCTTGAGGAAGAGCTGTTTCATGCATAAGCAACCAATCAACTTCGTTATCCATTACTCCCTCAGCCATTTGAACGAAGTCTCTCGCGTACTTCCATTTTTCTTCATCACTGTACTTTCTTATATTATTACCTTGAGAATCCATAAACGAATCTGAGTAGGGTTCCAAATTGGGCTGCAATACAACAACATCTTGCTCAAACCCTTTCTCATCATAGGTATAGTATTGAAAAAGTGAAATTACTACAGGGATAGTTATTACTGCACCCAGTTGAAGACCTTTCTTAAATCGAGTGAAAGACTCTTCCTTCTCCCTCCATGACTTTAAAATCAAAAAAACATAAATATTAATTACAATTAGCCATAAGCTTCCCCCCAATACTCCTGAATAAGAAAACCATTGAATTAATTTAGGCCAATTTCCGAAGGCATGACCTAATGTCAGCCATGGCCATGACAAGTCCCAATCCTGAAACTCGATGTATTCCCAACCGATAAAAAATGAAGGAAAAGCAATTAGTGCTGCTTTGAAACTTAATCTTCTTTTAACAGCGCTATATAAAACAATAAGCAAAGCAAAAAATAAACTATTTACCAAGACAGAAGCTCCAACACCCAACCAAGACGCATTCTTTACCCACCAAATAGTTAAAAAATTAAAACCAGCAAAAAATAAAAAAGACGTCATGAATACAGACCGCATTTTGTACTCATTATTGGATGAAATTCTGTCTTCTATAAGGAACAAAGGAACCAATCCAATCATGGCTCCCGGTAAAAAATCAAAGGGAGGGAAACTGGAAGCCAATAAAATAGCTCCCAAAAAAAGTATACCTATGTTTTTAATCCATTTCAAATGATAAATATGAAAAATCTTTATTTACAATGTTTTGACTTATACCAAAACATCACCCGTCATATCTGAGGGAATTTCCACTTCCATCATTTTTAAGATGGTCGGAGCCAAATCGCCTAACTTTCCTGGATTGATGGATTTATAATCATCATCAATTAAAATACAAGGAACAGGGTTTGTTGTATGAGCTGTGTGGGGTGATCCATCAGGATTAATTACAAAATCAGCATTTCCGTGATCGGCAATTATGATATATGAATAACCTTTTTCCAAACCTGTCTCAACAACCCTTTTTAAACAAGAATCTACGGTTTCAACAGCTTTTACAACTGCATCATAAACTCCTGTATGACCAACCATGTCTGGATTAGCAAAATTCAAGCATACAAAATCCACTTCTCCTTTTTCGAGTTCAGCTGTGATTTTATCAGTCACTTCTGGCGCACTCATTTCAGGTTGTAAATCATAGGTTGCTACTTTTGGTGATGCAGCAATTAATCTCTTCTCGCCTACAAATTCTTCCTCTCTTCCTCCTGAGAAAAAGAAAGTAACGTGAGGATATTTTTCAGTTTCAGCGATTCTAATTTGTGTTTTACCTGCAGACTCTAAAACCTCACCCATTGTGTTGGTTAAATTGTCTTTTTCATATGCGATGTTTACATTTTTAAATGTTTCATCGTATTTGGTCATAGTAACATAATGTAACGGAATAGTCTTCATTCCTTCCTCTGGAAATTCTTGTTGGGACAATGCCTGAGTAATTTCTCTACATCTATCTGTTCGAAAATTAAAACAAATCACTACATCTCCTTGTTCAATCAAACCAACAGGAACATTATTTTCATCAACGATTGATACGGGCTCAATAAATTCATCCGTCACCCCAGAATCGTATGAAGCCTGAATTGCTTCAATTGGATCTTGAAATTTAGTACCCGTCCCTTTTACCATTACATTGTAAGCTTTAGCAACCCTTTCCCAGCGCTTATCTCTATCCATAGCATAGTATCTTCCGGTTACCGAGGCGACAGTTCCATTTGAAGTTTTAAGATGAGATTGAAGCTCCTCCATATACCCCTTACCAGATTTTGGATCAACGTCTCTTCCATCAGTAAAAGCATGGACAAAAACATCATTAACTCCATACTGCTTAGCCATATCACATAAAGCGTGTAAATGAGCCTGTGATGAATGCACTCTGCCCTCAGAAACTAAACCCAGATAGTGTACTTTTTTTCCATTTTCCTTCGCATAATTTAAAGCAGTCGACAACACAGGGTTTTCAAAAAAAGAGCCGTCTTTAACCGCTAAATTAATTTTAACTAAATCCTGATAAACAACTCTACCAGCACCAATATTTAAATGTCCTACCTCCGAATTACCCATTTGTCCCTCAGGCAAGCCAACTTCTTCTCCACTTGTAACTAATGTTGAATGAGGATACTTCTCATAAAGAGAATCCATAAAAGGGGTTTGTGCATTATAAATTGCATCTGACTCTGTTTTATCACCATGCCCCCATCCATCAAGAATCACAAGAGCAACTTTTTTATTCATCATAATAAGGAGTTTAGTATTTCAATATTTGCAGCAAAGATATACTTTTTAAAAGCCTGTTAAAATAATAATTTAAAGGATAAATCATTTTAATTAATCCATTGAAATTTTCACACTAAACTAAAAATTCACCGATTATCGCCGTTTATTAAACCACCTATTCCTCCCAGAATACTGCCCTCTCCTTTTCGACTTTCTCCTGAACTTGAAGCACTTTGAATGATGCGATCTGCTAATCTTGAAAAAGGTAAGCTCTGAAGATAAACGACCCCATATCCACTTAAGGTTGCCAGAAATAATCCCTCGCCGCCAAAAAACATAGATTTCAGATTTCCTGCTTTTTGAATATCATACGTTATTCCATCGGTAAATCCTACAATACAACCAGTATCTACTTTGAGCGATTCTCCATTAAGTTCTTTCTTTACAACTGTTCCACCAGCATGCAGAAAAGCCTTTCCATCTCCTTCTAATTTTTGAAGTATAAATCCCTCTCCACCAAAAAAACCTACACCCAATTTCCTATTGAAAGCAATTGAAACCTTTGTTCCCAAGGCAGCACAAAGAAAGGCATCCTTCTGACAAATCAAACGCTGCCCAATTCTATTCATATCAATAGGTATAATCTTCCCAGGATACGGAGCTGCAAAAGCTACCCTTTTCTTTCCTTGGCCAATATTTGTGAAATGAGTAATAAAAATTGACTCTCCAGTCAAAACTCTTTTAGCTCCATCGAATAATTTTCCAAAAATTCCTTTTTCTGGTTCTGAACCGTCACCCATCTTGGCTTCAAAATTTATGGAATCCTCCATCCAGTTCATTGCTCCTGCCTCTGCAATAACAGTTTCATAAGGGTCCAGTTCAACCTCAACGATTTGCATATCGTCTCCATATATTTCGTAATCTATTTCTTGACACTTCATACGCTTATTTCTATTGTCGATTTAAGATTCTTTTATACTTTTTATCTGAAGGAGGCAACGAAGATACTTCCGCTGGGGACGTTTGGTTTTACTTGAATCATACCATTGTGTTGTTCAACTAATTTCTTTACAATATATAATCCTAAACCTGTACCTTTCTGACTTCTTGTTTCTTCATTTCCTGAGCGATAAAATTTATCAAATATTTTTTCTGTCTCGTCCATTGGAACACCGGGCCCCTCATCTGATATACTTAGAGCTGTTTCTTTTCCTTTTTGAACAAGAGTGACACAGATTGATGACTTCTCGGGTGAATACTTCAAAGCATTACCAATAAGGTTTATTAAAATTGAATAAAACGCATCCTTATCTCCTTGAAAATAAACTTCCGGCTCTATAAAAAACTCAACATCAACTGTTTTTCCTGAAGATTCCAACATATCTAGTGTTACTTTTTCCATCATCTCTGAGAGATTGATACGCTCTGGATTTAGAGGAAGACCATTATCGTCAATTTTAGTGGCCAACAAAATATTTTCAACCAAAGCATTCAAACGATCGGCATCCTTTACCGATTTATTCAAAATCTCTTCTTGTTTGGATGGGTTTAAAGTCCTCTTCAGTAAAGTTTGTAAATAAAGTTTCAATGAAGCTATGGGAGTTTTTAATTCGTGAGTTATAGCCAGTAAAAAATTTTTTTGTTGATTTCCTACTTGAATTTCTTTGTTGAACGAACGATAAGTCAAAAGAAAACCTGTAAAAAGGATAATAAAAAACACCCCGCCTTCTCCTAAAATCATATAAAACTTTCGATCCATATCAGTTGGGTCCGTAACTTGAGCGGAAAGCCTGTATATGTTGTACAACCACCAAACAGATTGTAAAGAAACATATACCAAAAGTACTGTGAAGAGAATTAAATTCTTTCTTTTCATAGTTTAAAAATATACATTCATTTTTACTAAATACGAAAAGAAGAATAGGTTTCTTCGATAAGGTACAATCAAAATCTAGAAAATTACATCTCGAAGATAACGTTCCAGATCTTCTTTTGTCAAATTACTAGAGTTGACATTAACTAAATTATCATCGTTCGTAGTAAAATCAAGAAACGCCAATTTATTTTGTGACTTACTGGTTTGCAAAGCAAGGAGCGTAACCTCCGAACCCTTTGGTATTTCTGGCGTTTGATAAACTCCATTGGTTATTTTATAAATTGGGAGCACGCTATTGATGTCTTTAAAAATTAAATATACAGCAAAAGAATTATCACATATTCCATTATCAATACTGAAAGTCATTGTAATTTTTTCTTCGGCATCGTAGAATCGATCACAATTAATCCAACCTAAATCACTGTATTCACCAACCAAATAATCTTGTTCACTTACTACATGTTTAACAAGAATCGCCTGCATTTCACCTGAGCTTAATTCAATAAAAACGGTATCTGTGATTTCATTTTGATTTAAATAATTCTCTTCGTCTAATTCGTTCTCATCATTGTTTACCTCCGGAGACTCCTGATAAAATTTTTGCTGACTGTTTTTGACCCAAGTGAGCTGACCATTTGTTTCTTTGCCATAAAAGGAATAAAACGGAACATCAGATTTAGCCTCATTAATTTTTAGTGTGTAGGTTACTTGAGGTCTGAGATTAATTTTTACGTCATTGGAAAAAGCCTCAATAAAATACATTCCCTTTGTTTCAAGTATACCTTTATCACCAAGAGCAGTTACTCCATACTTAACAAAATCATATTTGGAGTTAAATTCCTGAATACGAACTGTGATTACATCTGTACTACTTCCCTCAAAACTCATCGGTTTAAACTTTATGATATTTCCAGATTTGAACCTTAAAAAACAGCCATCAATATTTCGGAAATCTTTTACAATTTGATTTGTGCTATCTTCTTTATTTTTCAGTTTAACAGAACTTTTCAACCGAAGTGGTTTGTTGACCCAAAGGTTTTCAAAAGTACCGTACTTAAATTTGATCTGCTCACCGTCAATACCATTTTCTTTAAGGAAATCAGCAATTATTCTGTTCCTGATTTTTGCATTACTGTGAGCCAAATGTCTATTTTTTTCTATTTCAGATTCCTGAACCGTATTGAAATAGATCCAATCACCAGGACCTGTTTTAATATACATTTCGAGGATTTTTTCCTTATTTTCCCTGCTAAGAACACGTCCATTATTTTCAAATTCCAACTGCACACCTCGAGTTGTATTTTTAGCCGATACAACAAATCCCAAAACAAAAAGACCAATTAAAATAGTTAACCTCATACGCAAAATTTAACTCATAACGATAAAAACCAATTGCGTAACAGATTAAAGTATCGATATAAAAAAAGGCAACAAAACGTTGCCTTTTAAGAATGTGATTTTAATTGTTTTAATTCAATTCTACACCTTCTGGTAAAAACTTTTTAAAGTTCTCTAATATTCCAGGATGAACTTCTCTGTACTCCTCATCCACACCCGCCGCATTACGAACTCTTTCTTCAAAATCAGTCAACACATTCATGTAATTTAAAAAAGCCTCGTAAGGTGAGTCATAATGCGAAAAGTATTTGTGAACATCCCCATCGCTCCAGAACTTGGTACACATATAGTAAAAATGATCGGAAGTTTGAAGTTTTACCCAATCGTCTTTTATTTTATCATCATCAATTTTATTAACGAGATACTCTAAAGCGTATATTGAGTCAAAAGCATCGTCCTGCATTGGATTACCCAACCAGGCCGTCAGGTCTCTCTCTGCATCTGCCCATGAAATAGTAGAGTGAATATCTATGCCAGATATCGGCTTCAGTTCTTTAGCTGCTTCGGAAGGAGTAACAAAATCAAATTGCGAATGATTTATAATTTGATTTGGTAATTCTCTCATAAAATCAAAAATACCACTGTCTTCCCATTGATGCTCCCCAAACGTCTCATAATCCATAAATAAATTGACAATTTCTTCATTCCATGGAATAGAATCTACCCAATGAGCAAATGTTTCAGACTTAAGAGGCCATGACTCCCAGGATCTTTCTGAAAAGCGAAAGGCAATATCATCTGATAATTTGTAATTCTTAAGCAACAACTTTAAATCAGGATGTTGACAATGACTATATAAAAAGTTAGGACTTCTCCATCCCATGACATGGTCTGCACCTTCAGTAATCATAGTTTTGTATCCCATATCCTGAACTATACTACCAATGTAGTTGTTGTAAATCAGCTCAGTATTTCTGAAGGTTTTAGGCGTTTGTCCAAAATGCTGTTCGATTTTAGCGGTTTGCTTCGCAACCTGCTTTTTAAATTCTTCTGGGGATTTCAATGCTGACAGTGAATGTCCATAGGTTTCAGCAATAAACTCAACGCAACCCGTATCTGCCAAGCGTTTAAAAGACTCCAACACATCCTGAGCATATAATTCAAATTGTTCAATACATACTCCGGAAATAGAGAAAGCCACCTTAAAGTTTCCATTATGAGCTTGAATTTGCTCTAATAAAAGTTGATTCATTGGTAAGTAACACTTATGTGCTACTTTTCTCATAATATCGTGATTTTTCTTTTCATCAAAATATTGATTATCAACACTTATGTCAAAAAACCGATAATTTTTTAACCTGAACGGTTGATGAACCTGAAAATAAAAACATAATTTTTTCATAACTCCTAATTTCTAACGCTTCTTCTTCTATTAATCGTTTTATTGTATATCTCACGAACCTTTAAAGACGCATACTCCCACTTCATTTCATTGACTTCATGCGTACCATCGGCTGCTAATTTTTTAGAAACCTCTTCATTTTTCAAAAGTCCGATTATCGTATCCGACAATGCATTTACATCCCAAAAATCAACCTTTATTGAATTCTTTAAAACCTCGGCCACACCCGATTGTTTGGATATAATTACCGGTACCCCGGTTCGCATTGCTTCAAGCGGAGTAATCCCAAATGGCTCTGAAACAGAAGGCATTACATACACATCTGTCATTCCAAAAAGATTATTGGTTTCAAAGTAATTTAAAAACCCTGTAAAATGGAATCGATTACTGATTCTTAACTCAGCAGCACGTTCTACGCACTTTAAAAACATATCTCCGTTTCCAGCCATAACAAAATGAGTATCTGGCATAACATCCAAAACCTTTCTTGCTGCATCAACAAAATAATCTGGTCCTTTTTGAAAAGTAATTCTCCCCAAGAAAGTAACAATTTTTTTATCTATTAAATTTCGTTTAGGATAGATTATAGCAGGTTTTGGAACTACAGCATTATGAACAACAGAAATTTTTCTTCCATCAATACCGTATCGATTCATTAGAATTCTTCTTGTTAAACGTGAAACGCATATTATTCGATCAGCAGCTTCACATCCTCTTCTTTCCAAATCATACACCTCCTGATTAACAGATTCTCCAGAACGATCAAATTCAGTAGCATGAACATGAACCACTAATGGCTTACCACTAACTTCTTTTGCCATAATAGCGGCGGGAAAAGTCAACCAGTCATGAGCATGAATAACATCAAAATCCTGATCCTGTGCAATCTGCATGGCAACAACTGCATACTTCGAAACTTCACTTAAAAGGCTTTTACCATACCTTCCTCCAAATTGAAATTTTGCAGAGCTAAAATTGGAATCAACTTTAGAGATGGAATCAATATCAAACTCCTCTCTATCCATAAACTCCTGAGGAGAAGCATAAGGAATAATGTGAGAATGAATTTGCATGTAATTTACCTTTTCAAGATTTTTTTGAAACTTACTGGTAGAAAAATTTACTTCAACATCGCTTGCTCCAACCAATCTGAATTTATCCGTTTCCTCAGATCCGTATAATTTAGGGACAACAAAGGTTACATCTACACCATTTTCAATTAAACCACTTACGAGTCCATAACAAGCGGTTCCCAATCCTCCTGATATTTCTGGTGGAAACTCCCATCCAAACATTAATACTTTAGGTTGCAATGCCATAGTTTTTAATTATTATTTAACTTATTTTATTTATCAAAGCTTTTATTCTTATTAACTCCGAAATACTCCAGGCTTGAGCTATCGTCCCTTTAGGAGCAAACGGAGGTTTAGAATCGTATATTTCTCCAATTGAGCCAACACCATAGTCTGCTAAATCAGAATTAAATTCACTTAAAATTTGCCGAAGTAAAGGTAATGCATTATATCCAAAAACATTAACATATCCCTGAGCAAAATGACCTAATAACCAAGGCCATACAATTCCTTGGTGATAAGAATGATCTCTATTTTTTTGATTTCCGTTATAAATGCCAATAAATTTTTCATCTTCTTCACACAAAGTCCTTAAACCTTTGGGCGTCAATAGTTTATCTTTTACTTTTTTTAATATTGATCGACTCATTTCTAAATCACAAACCGAATATTTTAATGCGGTAGCAAATACTTGATTCGGACGAAAGCTCCAATCCTTAATTTTTTCCTCACAAGCATCGGCTAAATAGCCCTTTTTTTCATCCCAAAACATCTTTTTAAAGGCAATTTTTAGAGAAGAAGGTACATTTTTCCAATTTGCAATAAACTTATTATCTCCTGCTGCTTTTGCCATTTCCAGACTAAAACAAATTGCATTATACCATAATGCGTTCAATTCAACAGCATATCCTCCTCGTGGCGTTACAGGCACACCGTCAACAACCGCATCCATCCATGTTAAAGCTACGTCCTTCTGCCCTCCATACAATAAACCACTCGATTTCATATGAATATTGTAAAGAGTTCCTTCTTTATATTTATCGAGGATGTGATTGATTTCTTTTTTGAAATATAACCATGTTTTTTCAGCCGTCCCTGTAAACTCAACGTATTCCTGTAAAGCCCAAAAAAACCACAATGAAGCATCTGCAGAATTATATCGAGCAGAGGATCCTACTCCAATATTTGTAAGCAATCCTCCTTTCAGATCTTTTAGCATAGTTTTCAAAACTTCCTTACACACCTCAGGCTGTGGAAGTTTTCGGTACAAAGTAAGCCCAGGTAAAGATAAAAAGGTATCTCGTCCCCATCTGCCAAACCAATGCAAACCTGCGCAAATTTCGACCCCATTCTGAGGTGTTTTACAAACAAATTGATCCGCAGCTTTCTCCAAATAGCTGCTTAAGTCCTTCAAAACTTCCTTATTCTCTAAAATCTCACTAAATACCGAATCAATTTCATCTAAATTTTCTTGTTGTGTCGAAACCGAAACAACAACCGGACTTCCCTTTTTTAATTCAAAAAGAATTAATCCTATGGAGTATAGATCCTCTTTAAAATCATACCCTCTATTTAATTCTTCGAGATATTCTGCTTTATAATGCCAATCACCATGAGCAATAAATTCATTTTCAACAGAGGTTTGAATGAATACACTATCGTATCCATTCTCCATACAATAACTGACTCCATTGCTATGTTTCAAAACACTTATTTTACGGTCATCTGCCTTGCGAAGCTTATGAATTCGTCGATAAGATGAAAAAGGCTTTAAGCCCAACTCAATTCGGTCACCCTCCAGAAGAGAATATCGAATCAACAATTGATTTTTATTTGGAGAAAACTGTATCTCCTTTTGAATTTTATGCCCGTCAACTTCAAAAATAAAGGTTGGTATTTTTTTTAATTGAAAATAAGATAAGTATTGATAACCTTCGGGATGAGCCGTTAATGAGTATTGATGCACTCCTAATTCATAAACATTATTATTAACATCCAACACCTCATGTAAAGCGTTCAATAAAACATAGCTATGATGATCAATTTGCGGTTGTCTTACAACAAAAGTTCCATGATACTTTCGCGTGTTAACTCCAGCTAAGGTAGAACTTGAATAAGCACCAAGAGAGTTGGTTTCCAGAAACTCTCGTTTGCTTGATTTATCAAACTCTGTTAAAAATTCCTTATCAAAACTTACAGTACTCATTAACTTTATTAATCTCGATTCTCCTTATAAAACTGTATAAGCCCATTTGTTGAAGAATCGTGAGTTTCAACTTTATTATCATTTTCCAATTCAGGTAAAATAACTTTAGCCAATTGTTTTCCCAGCTCAACTCCCCATTGATCAAAAGCATTAATACCCCAAACAACACTCTGTGTAAAAATCTTGTGTTCATACATAGCAATCAAGCTGCCCAAAACCTTTGGAGTTATTTTTTTTACAAGTATTGAGTTGGATGGTTTATTCCCTTCAAATACTTTGTGAGGTAATAATTCAGCAATTTCAATATCACTGCATCCATTAGCCTCTAATTCATTCTTTGCTTGATCAACTGTTTTTCCTTTCATGAGCGCCTCAGTTTGAGCGAAAAAATTGGAAAGCAACTTAATGTGATGATCACCAATTGGATTTTGCGTATTTACAGGAGCTATAAAATCACAAGGAATCAATTTAGTTCCTTGATGAATTAATTGATAAAAAGCATGTTGACCATTTGTTCCAGGTTCACCCCACACAATTGGACCGGTACTATAATCTACCTTTTCACCATTCTTTTTGATGTATTTACCATTACTCTCCATATCTCCCTGCTGAAAATATGCCGCAAACCTATGCATATACTGATCATAGGGAAGTATACAGTGGGATTCAGCATCAAAAAAATTATTGTACCAAATTCCCAGCAAACCTAATACCACCGGAATATTTTCTTCAAATGGAGCTGATTTATAATGAACATCCATTTGGTGAGCACCCAATAGCAACTCCTCAAAATTATCAAAACCAATATAAAGAGCAATACTCAATCCAATTGAACTCCAAAGGCTATATCTACCACCTACCCAATCCCAAAACTCAAACATATTTTGAGTATCAATACCAAAGGCAGAGACTCCTTTTGAATTCGTAGACAGGGCAATGAAATGTTTAGCTACGTCACCATACTCGGCTTCAGAACTTAAAAACCAATCCTTTGCTGAGTTTGCATTTGTTAAAGTTTCTTGTGTAGTAAACGTTTTAGAGGCAATGACAAACAAAGTCGTTTCAGGATTTATTGTCTTTAATGTTTCAACAATATGAGTTCCATCAACATTAGAAACAAAATGAACATTTAAAGTACCACCATAAGGTTTTAATGCTTCAGTAACCATGAGAGGCCCCAAGTCTGAACCTCCAATACCGATGTTTACAACATCAGTAATTGATTTGCCAGAATATCCCTTCCATTTACCTGATCGAACTTTTTCTGTAAAGCATTTCACACGAAGTAAAACATCATTTACTTGGGGCATCACATTTTCCCCATTCACATATACAGGATCATTTGAACGGTTACGAAGAGCAGTATGTAGAACAGATCTCTTCTCTGTATTGTTTATTTTGTCACCGGAGAACATAGAATCAATTGCATTTCGAACACCCGCTTGGTGAGCCAAATCCATCAGCAAACGAAACGTTTCTTTATTGATTCTGTTTTTTGAAAAATCGAATAAAATATCCTTGAACCGAATAGAAAACTCCCCAAAACGACGCTCATCTAAAAACAAATCGCGAAGATGAATATCTTTGAAAGAATTATAATGGTTCTGCAGGGCAGACCAAGCAGGTAGGTTCGTTAAATCAGCCATAGATGAGTTGAGCAAAATACGCATCAAAAATACATCGAAACCATTTAAAAACAGTCACTTTTCTGTAAATAAATCAACTTCATTCGAAATAAAAATTGAAGCAAAAAAACTTTAGGAAAACAAGAAATATTAAAAAAGAAAAAATATAATTCAATTTACTACAATTGAATTCCAACAACAGCAATATCATCGGTTTGTTCATGAAAAAAATTACTGGGATTTTTCCAACGAGTCAATTCATCAATCAGCATACTTTGTTGCGTTGACATAGAGTAATCGGATATTGACTGCAAATACTTTTTAAATTTGGAATACTTATATTTTTTATTCGATTCTCCTCCAAATTGATCTTGAAAACCATCAGTAAATAAATAAATCTGGTCTCCTTCTTTGTATGGCCAAACTCGATCCCAAGGCTTATTTTTAATAATTTGAGAAGCCTTTTCATCAGCTACAGAAACCCTATCTCCTTTAAACTCGATAATTTCCCGATTTCTTAAAACAATCAAAGACTGTTTAACCCCTCTGTATCTTACAATTTGTGATTTTTCATCTACTACACACAAGGAAATATCGAAAGTATCAGCAAAATCTTCTGACTTATTCGAATCGAAAAAACTTTTAAAATAAGCATCAGAAACATTACATAAAAACTCAGTTGCAGACTCAAAAGTATTTGCCATTAATGTAGAGTTCAAAATATGATAAACCGACATAGCCAACATAGCTCCTGGAACACCGTGACCCATACAATCGACAACTGCAATTATTTTCCCGAACTTACATTTTTGAGTCCAAATCAAATCTCCACCAATTAAATTTTGCGGAGAATAAAAAGTAAAACTTTCTGGAAATAAATGAGCGACCTCATCCTTGCTGGCGTTAATACTATTTTGAATTATTCTCCCGTAACGCAAACTGGAATTCAATAGTTCTTGAGCCTTATTTATAGATTCATTTTGTTTTGTTAGAATATAATTTGCAGTTGTAAGCTCAACGAGATGATTATCCACTTTTCGATTGTTTTTTTGCAAAACAGACTCAATAGTTTCAGTAATCTGCTGGTGGTCAAATGTAATCTGTTGGTCTCTCAAATTTAACTTGAAATCATTCATTAATAAACCTCAATGTATGACCGTAAATACATTCTCTAAAACCAATTGTATAAACACTTCTTTATGAAAAATTTATTTTGATTTAGGCAGATTCCTCAACAGTCAACATCGTCTTTCAACTGTTGTTTTTAAAAAAAGTTTCAGAAATTAGACTAGAAACCTGTTCACTTAGATTAACTTATGGAATTCAGCGATATAAATTCATTTTATTTTTAACTCAATAATAAATCGAGTACCTTCATTTTCCTCAGATTCAAAATAAATTGAACCTCCCATATTCTCAATAATCTTTTGAACCATTGCAAGACCAAGACCCATTCCTGAATTTTTTGTGGTAAAATTCGGAACAAAAATTCTATTGTAGTTGTCTTTTGATATCCCTTTACCATTATCCTCAACAATAATTTTTAACAATTCATTTTCTGATTTTGTAAGTACTTTAACCAAACCATCTTTATGATCAGGAATTGCCTGTATGGCATTCTTAATCAAATTATTAAATACTCTTAACATTTGATCTTTATCGCCATGAACAATTAAATCATCCAATTCACTATCAAAAATTACTCGTACTCCATTTGTCCAGTTGTACACATCAACAGCAGACTTTATAATTTCAGTTAAATCAATTTCTCTAAATTCAGTCTCTCCCAGCTTAGCAAAAGAAGAGAACTCTCCAGCGATTGCCGATAAGGTATCAATCTGCTGAATCAAATTTTTGGCAAAATTGTCGAATCGCTCCTGTCTCTCTTTTTCATCAAATAATGCCCATCGCATTTGCAGATGTTGTATACTCAACTTCATTGGAGTTAACGGGTTTTTAATTTCATGCGCCACCTGTTTGGCCATTTCTCTCCAAGCATCTTCTCTTTCACTTTCAGCTAATCTTTTAGCACTCTCTGTCAATTCAATAATCATTCGATTGTATTCATTTACAAGCTTCCCAACCTCATCTTTTCCAGTGTAATTAATCAATTCATTGGATTTTCCCAACTTGATGTTGGCCATTTTTTCCTGGATTAATCTGAGTGGCTCCGTTATTTTATTTGTTAATATCAGTCCTATAACTAGTGCTAAAACAATTAATAAAACATATATGTTAAGCAATGCAACAATAAAATTTGATATTTCGTTTTTCAAATCATTCGACCGAGCAAAATAAGGAAGGTTTAAATACGCCATTAAATCACCATCATTATTATAAAAAGGAACATACGCCGATAAAAATTGTATTCCTTCAATTTCTTCAATTTGAACGAACTGTGACTGTGCATTAAATAACATTTGATACATGGCCATTGGATTCATCCTTTCACCCACTAAACCTTCTTCAAACATTTTGTGTTGAGAGGAAACAACGAGCTTACCGTTGGGATCAAACAAATTGATATCCGTAAAAAATACTTTAGAAAATTTTTCTAAAATCAACTGCGCAAACTCTTTATCTGTTTTTTCAATGGACGCGTCTCCACCTAATTTTTGTTCTACTTCAATTTTAACCGATTTAATTTTTTCTGAAATAGCATCGAAATTTTTCTGATTATATTGATTTTTTAAATAATATACGCTTCCAACACCAATAAAAACAGTGCTAAAAAATAAAATAAAAATTATAACCGACTGAAATCTAGTTTTAAAGCTTGAAGCTTCATTAATTTTCCCGTAAAAAAATCGATAAACTACAATGGAAACAACAGTCAAAAGTGAGAAAAAAGCAAATAAGTAGGAATAAAATGCCATTTGATTCCAGGTACTGGTTATTGGCTGACTTAAAAAATAAACATGATCACCAACACGTTTTATTAAATGTCCAATTTGATCTCTTTCAATATAACTCCAATCTCCATCCTTTAGGACTAAATAGTAAGAAAGCTTTGTACTATATAAAACCGGACCCTTTTGCTTCACTAATTCTCCATGTTTAAAATGAGCAAAAGAGTAATCTGGATTTAGGGACATACGTTCGATTTGCTCATCCAGTAACAAAGTTGGAAAACCCACCCCATCCGGTTTAAACTTGGAATCCAACTCAATAAAAACTTTAGCATTTTTTTGGAATGAGATAACTCCTAAATAGCTTATCCTTCCATTTTGATTTTCTAAATAGTAAAAACCAGGAGAAACTTCTATTCCAGTAGACTCAATAATACCCGAAAAAAACTGTTCACAGGGAACGGGTTCTGATTCATTTAAAAACACAATACTATCTCCCTTAAAACACGGATTCACTTGTAAATCAAAGCGATTCCAAAAACCTTGGAAATATTTTTTTTTGAAATATTCAAAAATATCCTGGTCTGTATGAGAATAATCCGAAAGCAAATCGTAAACATTATTATCCTCTCTAATAGCCTCTTGTACACTTTGAAAAAGATACTCCGCAATCAAATCTTTTTCTTTCGCCAATTTTGTTAGGAGTTGTTTTTTATCGTTAATAAGTTTTTCGTCCGTATAGCTTCGCAAAGACTGGGTTACCATTAAAGAAAAAAGAAACAACAAACTAATTGCAAAAGAAAAAGAAACTGTTTTTTGGTTTCGATAATAAGAATAAGAAAGTAAAAAGACCACGGGAATTGACCATAAAATCTCGTAAGAATCAGAGAACCCAAAGAACAACCCGAAAATTGTTACCATCACCATTAAAAACAAAAATGAAATTAAAACGACTGAAAGTTTTAATGCCATTTTGTGCATCAACTCTATAAGTTTCCACGAAACAACAACATAAACAGCTATGATTCCAGCAATGCAAAAAAGTGCAATAATTGATGTGTATTCAACAGATAAAATATGAGATAAATCTAGAGGGATTTCAGAATACAATACAATACCCTCAATCGTTTCAACAATACCCCAAGTCATTAGATATACTATTGTAAAGCAAATTAATACAACCGTAAACTTAAATTTAAGCAGTCCATTCACGGAGTAACGAATGTGTTTGAAAAGAGAAAAAGTCAAAACCAAAGAAAAAATTACATAAAGTAACAAATCACCCAAAGAAGGAATTAGCTTTGAAAAAGCCAGCAATTTAGAATCAAATATTTCCAGTCCGTGTAAATTAATTGGAGCATCAAAAAACCAAAGTATAATTCTCCCAAATACAAGTAAACAAAAGAGAAAAACAATTTTACTTAAAAAATTCAGCCCTCTGACTAAAAGAATACATCCTGTAAAAAACAAAAACAATCCTATTACCTCCAAAACCATTAACGTTACATTATGGGGGGCTTGAAAAAAACCGTTAGGTTTTATGAACAAGGTATCTTTATTCGAATTCAAGACAATTTCATAACCGCCCTCCATACCGTACAATTGGATGTCCCATCCTCCTTCCAGATATAATTTTTGATCAAAAGAATTTCTTACATATGAATTTTCAAAACCAAAAGATTTTTTGATAAAAAACTGAGCGATTAAAGTAACCTCACCCTCTTTGATTACCTCTTGCAAGTAATACCCATTTTTTAACTTAGATAGCCCTGATTTAGCTTGATGCTTTGGAATAATGAATTTATTTGTACTCCAAAACTTTAAATTGTCCCCGGAATAAATGTAAATACCAACACCCTTTCGCTCAAGTTTCTTATGATAATTAACATCATTTTTAAGTAAAATCTCTAAACCAGAAGTGTCAATGATTGATTTATAATGATCGAGTTCATAAAAAAGTTGTTCATCAACTTCGTTGAGAGATTCCTGAAAATGATTTACCTGATGATTTACGGCCCAGTTACGATCCTGGTAATACAATTTGTACAGTCCAGAAAACAGCAGCAAACCCAATCCAAATAGAATGAATCTTAAATAATATGACTTAACCTGTTCCAATATGGAAATCTAGCAAAAACTATACCCGATTCAAGTTAATTAATTTTTTGGACTTTAGAGCTTTGGATCGTCCAATTGAGTAAATAACAAAAAAGTCGCTTTATCAGCGACTTTTTTGTTTGAAAATATTCTTAAAGTATTACCCTTTTAGGGCTTCCGCACCACCAACAATTTCTAAAATTTCTGTTGTAATCGCAGCCTGACGAGCTTTATTATACTCTAAAGTTAATCTATCAGCTAAATCTTTAGCATTATCAGTAGCTTTATGCATAGCAGTCATTCGCGCTCCGTGTTCACCCGCAACTGAATCCAAAAGAGCCTTATAAAACTGTGTTTTCAAAGATTTAGGAATTAACTCAGAAACAATATCCTCTTTGTTTGGTTCATAAATGTAATCTGTAGAGCTTGAAGAAATTTGGCTTTCATCAACAACTATTGGAAGAAATTGTTCATTCTGAACTATTTGAATAGCTGCATTTTGAAAATGATTATAAACCAAGATCACTTTATCGTACTTACCTTCTGCAAACTCTGACATCACACCCTCTGCAATTGGAGCAACATTATCAAAGTTCAACTCATTGAATACGTCAATCTCAGTTTTGATAACATTCAATCCCTTATTAGCTAAAAATTCACCTCCTTTTTTACCAATGCATAAAAAAGAAACATCCTTAGATGCAAATTCATTATTAGCCAAATTTAAACAGCTTTTGGTTATGTAGGCATTAAACCCACCACACAAACCTCTGTTTGAGGTAACAGCAACAACCAAAACCTTTTCTTCGGGTCTTACAGATGCATAAACATTTTCATCAGCACTATCAGCTCCAGCAGTAAGATTCACAAGAATTTCTTGTAATTTCTCTGCATAAGGACGCATTTTTGTAATTGCATCTGTCGCTCTTTTTAACTTTGCAGCCGATACCATTTTCATGGCACTGGTTATTTGCATTGTTGATTTAACCGATGTAATTCTATTTCTAGTTTCCTTTAAATTTGCCATTTAGCTCATTCAAATTTTATGGTAAGAGGTGGTTAAACCACCTCATTTAATCATTTTTTAATTAAGCAAACTTTGATGCCACCTCTTTGGTTACCTTCGTTAAGGTCTCAACTACCTCGTCGCTTAATTTACCTGCTTTAAGTGCAGCTAACACATCCGAATGGCTTGCGTTTAAAACAGCTAAATAATCCGTTTCAAATTGCTTCACCTTATTCACAGGAACGTCCATAATTAAACCATTTGTTCCTGAGAAAATAATCGCACACTGCTCTTCAACTGTATATGGACTATTTTGAGCTTGCTTCAAAATCTCAACGTTTCTGGCTCCCTTATCAATAACCGATTTAGTGGCTGCATCTAAGTCAGAACCGAACTTCGCAAAAGCCTCAAGTTCTCTGTACTGAGCTTGATCCAATTTAAGAGTACCAGAAATCTTTTTCATCGATTTAATCTGAGCAGAACCACCTACACGAGATACAGATATACCAACATTAATTGCTGGACGAACACCAGAAAGGAACAAGTCAGATTCCAAGAAAATTTGACCATCAGTAATGGAAATAACATTCGTAGGAATATACGCAGAAACGTCTCCTGCTTGAGTTTCAATAATTGGCAGAGCCGTTAGTGAACCTCCTCCTTTTACTTTATCCTTTAGAACATCCGGTAAATCATTCATTTGAGCAGCAATCTCATCCGATGAATTTAATTTTGCGGCTCTTTCTAACAATCTTGAGTGCAAGTAAAATACATCACCAGGATATGCCTCACGACCCGGAGGTCTTCTTAACAATAGAGAAACCTCACGATATGCAACCGCTTGCTTTGATAAATCATCATAAACAATTAAAGCTGGACGCCCAGTGTCTCTAAAGTACTCACCTATAGCAGCACCCGTAAACGGAGCAAAAAACTGCATTGGAGCTGGATCAGATGCACTCGCGGAAACCACTGTAGTATAAGCCATTGCTCCAGCCTTCTCAAGAGTAGCAACAATACCTGCTACAGTAGAACCTTTTTGACCTACAGCAACATAAATACAGTAAACTGGTTCACCAGCATCATAAAATTCTTTTTGATTTATGATTGTATCAATAGCAACCGTAGTTTTACCAGTTTGACGGTCACCGATAATCAACTCTCTTTGACCTCTTCCTATTGGAATCATAGAGTCAACTGCTTTAATTCCAGTTTGAAGTGGTTCATCAACAGGCTGACGATATATTACCCCTGGGGCTTTTCTTTCTATAGGCATGTCGTAAAGCTCTCCTTGAATCGGACCTTTACCATCGATTGGTTCACCGAGTGTGTCAACAACTCGTCCAACGATACCTTCACCAATTTTTACTGAAGCAATTTTACCAGTTCTTTTTACTGTTGCTCCTTCTTTTATTCCTTTTCCACTTCCTAAAAGTACAAGACCTACATTGTCTTCCTCAAGGTTAAGAGCCATAGATTGTAATCCGTTTTCGAATTCTACTAACTCTCCGTACTGAACGTTTGATAAACCGTAAACACGAGCAATACCGTCTCCAATTTGAAGAACAGTACCAACTTCTTGTAACTCTGCTTCAGTTTTTAAGCCAGCCAATTGCTCTCTTAAAATTGCTGATACTTCTGCTGGTTTTACTTCTGCCATTATAACTAGTTTTTAACTTTTCTAAATATTAATAATCTTTCATATATGTATTCTTACTGAATTCTTTTTCCAATTCAGCAAGTTTTCTGCTTATGCTTGCATCAACTTGTTTGTCACCTATTGTTAAAACAAATCCTCCAATTAAAGAAGGATCAATTTCTTCGATAATTTCGACATCTTTTTCGTATGCAGTTCTAACCAACTCAGTAACCTTAAATTTGAAATCATCGTTTAAACCGTCTACAGATTTGATTACGGTTCTCAAAACATTTTTATGACTTAAATATTGATCTTCAAAAGCAAAAGAAATATCATTAATTAATGATTCCCTTCCCTTATTGGTTAGAATATTGATGAAGTTTTTGGTTAAATCAGAAAGTTTGGAACCAAAAACAGCATTTAAAACAGCAAGTTTTTTATCTGCTTTTACAACTGGACTTTGCAACAACAAAACCAGCTCTTTTGATTCAGCACAGGTTGCACGAATTAAATCCATATCCGATTTCACAAGTTCAAGAGAATCTTGTTCAATAGAAAGTTGAATTATAGATTTTGCGTAACGTACTGCAGCTCTCGCGTATGCCATTTTAATTTAAGTTTACGTCTTCTACTAAATTGTTTACTAAAGCTTCCTGCTTTGATTTGTCGTCTAATTCAGCGGTTAAAATTTTCTCTGCAATTTCAAGTGAAAGTTTTCCTACCTGATTTTTTAATTCAGTAACTGCCTTCATTCTTTCATTAGCAATTTGCTCATTTGCAAGAACTAGAATTCTATCCGCTTCTTCTTTAGCCTGACCTTTTGCTTCTGAAACAATAGCATCTTTAGCCTCTTTAGCTTCTCTAAGGATAACGTCTCTTTCTTCTCGAGCTTGCTTTAAAAACTCTTCGTTCTGAGCAGTTAACGATGCCATTTTTTCTTCAGCTTCCTTAGCCGAATCCAAAGCTTTTTTTATACTTTCTTCTCTACTGTTAACAGCACCCAAAATTGGTTTCCACGCAAATTTTCTTAACAAGAAAAGAAGTGCCAAAAACAATAATGTTTGCCAAAAAAATAAACCTACTGAAAATTCTGCTATTAGTTTTTCCATGAAAACTTATGATTAGATTTTAATTAATTTAAGAAACAAGAGCTGCAGCCAATCGCTACAACTCCTGTTAGATTTTTTACACTGCAAATAAAGCTGCAAATCCAATCCCCTCGATAAGAGCGGCTGCGATTAACATCGCAGTTTGAATTTTGTTAGTAGCTTCAGGCTGCCGTGCAATTCCCTCCATCGCTGCACCACCGATTTTACCGATTCCAATTCCGGCACCGATTACGATAAGTCCAGCTCCAATGATTTTTGGGATTTCAATAGCTGCTTCTTCCATAGTAAATATATATTAAAAGTTAAACATTCAAAGTTAGTGAGCGTGCTCATGATCATGTTCCTCTACTGCCATTCCAAAATACAAAGCAGTCAGCATTGTAAAAATGTAGGCTTGCAAAAACGCAACCAAAAGCTCAATCAACGATAAAAATACTGTTAGTCCCAAAAATGCGCCTCTGGCGAACCAATTTTGAAAAACAAACAACAATCCAATCAAACTCATAAGAACAATATGCCCTGCTGAAATATTCGCATACAAACGAATTAAAAGAGCAAAAGGCTTAATAAACACCCCAAGTAATTCAATTGGCATAAGTATGAATTTCATGGGTGTAGGAACACCCGGCATCCAAAAAATATGTTTCCAGTAATCTTTTTTACCTGAAAAAGTTGTAATTACAAAAGTCATTATCGCCAATGCAGTAGTCACCGCAATGTTTCCAGTAACATTGATACCAAAAGGAGTTAAACCTGTAAGATTGATGAACCAAATGAAGAAAAATACCGTGAGTAAATAACTCATGTAACGAGAATAATACTTTTCCCCAATATTTGGGATTGCTATTTCGTCACGAACGAAAATTATTATTGGTTCAACAAACTTACCAAAACCTTTAGGAAGTAATGAAGTTTTGTAGTTTTTAGCCATTCTTCCAAACAAGAAGAAAATAAGAATAGATACTAATACTACACTTAAAACACTTTTTGTAATTGAAATATCAAATGGCATAGCATTTGTTGGATGTTGACTATCATCTAAAGTTATAGTACCCTCAGAATCTGTTTTGTATATTTTTCCGTGATACAATTTGTAATAATTACCATTGGATTCGGCAACAGCTTCACCGTGATGAAATTTAGAGGACATAAACATGTGAAGACCTCCGTCAATCAAAACAACAGGTAGAGGAAAACCGTAATGTTTATCATCCTCCTTTTTTTCACCTTTTATAGTGAACAAATGAAAATCATGTGCATCTTGTAAGTGATGCTGAATATCTTGTTTAATTTTTGATTTTCTCTCCGCTTTTGCCTCATCAGTAAGTTGTTCTTCAGAACAACCATATATATTTAGTACTAAAACTAAAAGGAGTGATAACTTTAAAAACTTACTCATATTCTGCTAAATCTAGTGTCTCTTATGAAAACTAGGTGCAAAAATACGAATAAAAAACGATTGGGAAAGCGTATTTGAATATTTTTTAAAAAAAACAAAATTGGTATGAAACCACTTATTCTTTAAGTACTCTGGACATGGTGAAAATTTCACCAAACAAAGCGAATGCATAAGGAATTATTAACGTTAAAAATTCTCCTCCATCAATTTCACCGTCCGAATTGAAATACGATTTAAACAGAAGATAAAACACCACAAATTTGAAAAAGCTAGTATACATAAATATAAAGCCTAAACTGTTTATGTGTTTTTTTAACGATAACATCAAAACAATAAAAGAGGCATACCCCAAACAAAAATTCAACACATACGACTCTACGATTCTATTCGAAAAGATTGGTTCTCCGACAAAATATTTGAAGCCTGCGTGTAGGCAAAAAACAACTGCCAACAAAAAAATCAAAAACACAAAAAAACTACCCAGCCTTTTTCGAATCGTCCTTTTTATTTTCATCCAATTGTTTATTTATTTTATTTACTTGACGTAAAAGGTTAACTAATGAAATCGTCACCGCCAGCAGGGTAAAGATAATAGTAAACCAATTTTTATCCATCGGATACTTTCCATCCAACCATTTACCAAAATAAGCACCCACAAAAATCGTCCCTCCCATCTGGAAGGCTATTGCAGAAAAACGCGCATAATATTTAAGAGATCCGCTTTCCATATAAATTGCTTTTTAAAAATGTAATCAGTTAGAATACGACAAGAGGAAAGAAACGTTTTGTATATTTTACAACTTGCATATTGTTACACTAACTCAACTCATCAAAAACCAACTTAATGGAATTGTAAGAATTTGACCTTATTTCACCATACCTTTCCGGTAAAAACCACTCTACTCGTTCGATACCCTCCTCGGTTTGAGGCACCAAATTACCATTGAATTTTGTAACCATTCTGTACCAATATGTTCGCTTTAAAACCCATTTCCCTTTTTTCGTTTGATAGCAATGATATGTGCTCGGCAGCTCGTTTATTATTTCCAATCCTGATACTCCACACTCCTCCTCTACCTCTCTAACAGCGCAATTTTCAATATCTTCCCCTCTCTCCAGCTTACCTTTGGGTAAGTCCCATTTTCCATTTCTAAAAATCACTAAAATCTCTCCCGTTGAATTCGAAACGACGCCACCAGCCGCAATAATGTTTTTAAAAAAAGATTGTAAAGACTCCCATTCTCGCATTGGATTATTAGTTATAACTTCTATTCCTTGAACACCCTCCTTTTCCGCGGTAAGAATTATTCTCTTTACATCCTCAGCGTTAGAAAACTGTTCATAACTTCCTTCTTTTTGAGGTTTTTTGTGTATTAAAACAGGCTTATCGTAAATAAAAACTTTATACATTTGCACAATGATTTTAAATCTGGAAACTGCAGCAAAAGTAGCAGAATATTTACTACAAGCAAAAGCAATAAAATTACAACCCAAAGAACCTTTCACATGGTCGTCGGGCTGGAAGTCACCAATTTATTGCGATAACAGAATTACACTTTCCTTTCCAAGAATAAGAACTTACATAAGGCAAGAACTGGCCAAAGCCATTATTGAAAAGTATGGAACCCCTGATGTAATTGTTGGAGTTGCAACAGGTGCGATTGCCCAGGGAGCATTGGTAGCTGAAGAGCTGGGTGTTCCTTTTGCTTATGTTAGAGCATCTGCAAAAGATCACGGTCTCGGGAACTTAATTGAAGGAAAGGTTGACAGCGGTCAAAGAGTCGTTGTTATAGAAGATTTAATTTCTACTGCAGGAAGCAGCTTAAAGGCGGTTCAGGCTCTTAAAGAAGTTGGGGCAACTGTTCTGGGTATGGCAGCTATTTTCACTTACAACTTTCAAATATCTTTCAATCGACTCAAAGAAGAAGGGTGTGAGTTGATTACACTATCGGATTACGATGCTCTTGTTCAGCAAGCCGTTGAATCCAGCTACATCACCGAATCGGATGTTGCACTTATTAAAGATTGGCGATTAGACCCTGCAAGCTGGACTGGAAAATGATTCATCTTTCAACTGAAAAAATAAAACTAAAAAGCTCTTCGCAAGAGCTTTTTGATTTTTTAGGTCAAACATCAAATATGGCCGAAATCATCTCCTTTAAAAAAACAAAACATGTTCAGGTGAATGGAGATAACATTACTTTTATTTTAAAATGGGCTGCTCGATTTAACTTCAGTATAACCGCAATAACTGAGGAATATGTTTTGATTGAGTCTACAGAAGAAGTCCCATTTGCGACGGCAATTCGGTTTGATATTGAGAGCGAAAAAAAAGAATCACACATTACAGTCCATGCAGAAACCGACACTTCTCCGGTAATCGATTTCACTTTTGAATCAAAAGTAAAAACATGGGTCAGTGCGATAGTTGAAAACTTAAAAGAAAAATTCGGTTGATTGACTTTCAAAAAACTTAAAGGAAAATTACCATTATTTCAAAAACTCAATCTGTTTCAATCCAAACTCCTCTATTTTCCCATATTGGTTAAACATTTGTAAATCTCCCTTTTTGTTTACCGATTGTAAAGTAAAATATCGAATATCCTTACCTACTTGAAACGGATGCTCTTCTCCCTTGAGATAAAGTTCTTTGTGATACATGAAATTTATGGTATCATACCCTTTAAGTTTAAAAAGAGAATAGTATTGTTGAAGATGGAAACACATTCTTTCAATTACCGACTCACAATTAACATCTGAGCCAGTTTCTTTTGCAATTGAAGTTCCTTCTCGCTCAAACCCATCAAAAGATTTTTGATTTACATTTAAGCCCACACCGATGAAAGAACCTTTAAATTCTCCTCCTGAATTTTTGTTTTCAATCAAAACCCCAGCAATTTTCTTTCCATTTACCACTACATCATTGGGCCATTTAATTTCAACAACACCTCGGACAAACTCACTCACGGACTCCCTAAGAGCTAAACTAACCATCATGTTTAAAACAAATACTTCACTCAAAGAAAATGTAGATTTCAAATAAAATGTCCCTAAAAAATTTTCTCCAACAATACTGTTCCATTGGGAACCCATCTGACCCTTTCCATCTGTTTGAAAATCAGCGGTAAGCAACGTTCCATTTTCCAATTCCGATATTGAAAATAATCGTTTAAGCTCTTCGTTTGTTGAATCAACTTTTGAGTAGTGAATCCTATTTTTACCAAAAAACACCATACGTTTATAAAGTTAATACTCCGTACTTAATAATATTTAACCATTTTGTAATCTTTTTAACACGGTACTAATAGAATTTAGTTACTTTTGCTCATATATAAGCATTGCGACAAAAAACAGTGAGCCTACCAACAGAGAAATTACTAGAGACCGTCATCGAAGGTTTAAAAAATAATAAAGCGAAAGACATTCGTGTTCTAAATCTTAAAAATTTAGACAATGCCGTTTCAGAATATTTTGTTGTTTGTCACGGAACTTCCAGAACTCATGTTTCATCAACTGCTCAATCCGTTGAGAAAGAAGTTAAAACCGTTTTGGGAGAATATCCATGGAAAAAGGAAGGTCATACAAATGGAGAATGGGTGCTGGTCGACTTTTCTTCGATTGTTGTTCATGTTTTTCAAAAAGAAGTGAGAAATTTTTACAACATTGAGGAACTTTGGGCTGATGCCGAAATAACCGTTTTAGAAGATGAATAATATGAAAGGAAAAAATACAGGGGGAAAAGGAGGACCAAAAAGTCCTAAAATTGTTCCAGTTTGGTGGATTTACGTAGCCATAGGAGGTTTAATCTTAAGCTTTCAATTTTTCAACATGTATAATGGGCCGACAAAAATCAGCTCAGACGAATGCTATGAGTTCATCAAGAAAGGTGAAATAAAGCGGGTTATTATAGTAAAAGAAGGAGATTATGCCTATTGTGAAGCTTACGTAACAGAAGAAGCAAAAACCTTACCTGATCATCAAAAACTAAGAAAAGGTGGATACTATCAATTTGATATTCACGATGCATCTGATGCTAAAAACGAAATGAATAAGTTATCGAAATCGAGCCCCGATCAAGGTGAAAATTTCACAATAGTTTCCAGAAACAAACAACCATCGATGTGGGACAATTTATTCAGTTACATTATATTCTTCGGCTTAATTATTGCCATCTGGATGTTTATGATGCGACGTATGGGAGGTGGAGGAGGTCCTGGCGGACAAATTTTTAATATTGGAAAATCTAAAGCCAAACTTTTTGAAAAAGACACAACGGTAGATGTAAGCTTTAAGGATGTTGCTGGACTGGCTGAGGCAAAAGAAGAGATTGTTGAAATTGTTGATTTCCTTAAAAACCCTAAAAAATATACTGTCCTCGGTGCTAAGATTCCTAAAGGAGCCTTATTGGTTGGTCCTCCAGGTACCGGAAAAACCCTCTTAGCAAAAGCGGTAGCGGGTGAAGCTCAAGTACCTTTCTTTTCCTTATCAGGTTCTGATTTTGTTGAAATGTTTGTAGGAGTTGGAGCCTCCAGAGTAAGAGACTTATTCAAACAAGCAAAAGAAAAATCGCCATGTATCATCTTTATTGATGAAATTGATGCAATTGGTAGAGCACGAGGAAAAAACCCTGCTCAGCAAGCAAATGATGAACGTGAAAACACGTTAAACCAAATGCTTACAGAAATGGATGGTTTTGGTTCTAATAGTGGAATTATCGTTATGGCAGCCACCAACAGAGCAGATATTTTAGATAAAGCACTTCTTCGCCCAGGTAGGTTTGATCGCCAAATCATGGTAGACATGCCTGATTTGAACGAAAGACAAGAAATATTTGAAGTTCACTTAAAGCCTTTAAAACTTGACGACAGTGTTGAAGTTGATTTCCTTGCTCGTCAAACTCCAGGTTTCTCAGGTGCTGATATTGCGAACATTTGTAACGAAGCAGCTCTAATTGCTGCTCGTAGCGAAAAAAAGTTCGTCGGTAAAGAAGATTTCCTTGCTGCAGTTGATAGAGTGATAGGTGGACTTGAAAAAAAGAACAAAATCATAAAACCAAAAGAGAAGAAAACAATTGCATTTCATGAAGCTGGTCATGCTACAGTGAGCTGGATGATGGAACACGCCTCTCCATTGGTAAAAGTAACTATTGTTCCCAGAGGTAAATCCTTGGGCGCGGCATGGTACTTACCCGAGGAAAGACAAATCACCACAAAAGAGCAAATTTTCCATGAAATGTGTGCGACACTTGGTGGTAGAGCCGCAGAAGAAATTATTTTCGGTGAAATCTCAACTGGAGCATTAAGCGACCTTGAAAAGGTTACCAAACAAGCTCAGGCAATTGTAACAATTTATGGATTGAACGATAAACTTGGAAACATTTCCTATTACGACTCAACAGGTCAAAGCGAGTTCGCTTTTGGTAAACCGTATAGTGAACACACTGCACAAGTAATCGATGAAGAAATCAGTAAAATAATCGAGAAAGCTTACGTGAAAGCGAAAGATATACTTCTTGAAAACAAGGAAAAGCTGACCCAATTGGCAGAAGCATTACTTGAAAAAGAAGTCATATTCAAAGAAGATCTTGAAAACATATTTGGTAAAAGACCTGGGGCTGAAGTTGAGGAGGCTGAGATTAACACTGAATCGGATTCTGAATCGACTGATACAGATAATAATCAAGAAGAAAACGCATCAAAAAATGGTGTCGCTGACGCTCAGCAACAGGAAGAAAACCAACCTCCTGTTGAAGAAGAGCATGAAGAAGAGGAAAACAATGAGAACCCAACAACCTAAACATGCTTAAAAGAGCAATCACAGGTTCCGTTTTTGTCACTGTTTTAATTGTTTGCACCTATCTGCACCCAATTTCTTTGTTTGGGATGTATCTGTTTTTTGTTCTTATAGGAAGTTGGGAGTATTTAAATATTTTAAAATCAAACACCAAACTTTCACCCAATATCGCCTTGGGCATGTTCAACTCTGCTATAGGATTTATTACCGTTACAGCAGAACCGATTTTAAAAATGAACAATGAACCGTTTTTAGCAGTATTATTAATTGGTGTTTTTGCTACCCCTCTAATCGAACTCTATAATAAAAAAGAAGAACCGTTTTCAAACATCTGTCATTCACTTTTCCCTGTTCTTTATGTTTCAATACCCTTTGGACTTCTTATTTTAGCAAACAGTCAAGCACCTGGTTATACAGAAAAATACAATGCTGAGCTCATACTTGGATTTTACTTTGTTTTATGGAGTAATGATACAGGAGCTTACCTATCGGGAAAAGCCTTTGGAAAGCACAAACTTTTTGAACGAATTTCACCTAATAAGACATGGCAAGGAAGTATTGGAGGTGGCCTTTTAGCAATTGGGGTTTCAGTTTTAATCAGCTTTATTTTTACGACATTGCCCATATGGCAATGGATAATCATCGGAATAATCATCTCTATATTTGGCTCCATGGGAGACTTAGCAGAAAGCCTCTTTAAAAGAAGTATGGGAGTTAAAGACTCTGGTAAGATAATGCCTGGACATGGAGGCATTCTGGATCGTTTTGACGGATTACTTATTGCCTCTCCTTTTGTTTTTGCTTTTCTTCTTTTGGTAGGTTAATGTTTTAAAAACACAGCGCCAATGTTTTAGCACTCTTAAAACAAAAGAGTTCTGGACATACAATATTCTCTTAAAAAATCAAATATGAGTATTGAAGAAAAAGATTTTAATTTAACAAACGTTTAATTTCCTTTGCAAGGTGATTTGAAATGAATGTTGAACCTGAATCCGTGTAATGAACTGTGTCGTAAAAATACTCTTTTTTATCTTCCATTAATTTTTCTGCATCAACCAAGGAAACATCAGAAATTCTGGCAACAGAACGTACTACTTTATTAAACTCCTTATGCAAAGAATCAAGGTTATAACCTTTAAATTTCTCAATGTTTTCAACTTCAAACTCCTTGAAGCAACTTGCCTGAGTCATTAAAACGGGTTGAACATTCCAGGATTTGGCATAATTTACTAACCCCGTTAAGCTTTTACTATAGAGCTGCTTCAAAGAGTCAATGTTCAAATCCGGTCTTAAAGCGTCTTTTGAAAATTCATTATTTTTAGGAATGTCCTGACCTTCAAATGTAGTAGGAAGAAGAACCAAAGAGATGTGAGGAATAAAAGTTCTTACAAACCAATTTTTTGGATACCCGACTTTATAAGGGTTCAACTGATCAGAATGAGTCAAAATAAGAGATCTTTTAGGATGCTGATTGAAATAAGTCCCCGTATTGAGTAAAATACTCAAATCGTTAACGTTGTGATTAATCACTACAACATCAGGAGACAAACTTATTATTTT
This sequence comes from Flavobacteriales bacterium, assembly GCA_002722245.1. Lineage (GTDB taxonomy): Bacteria > Bacteroidota > Bacteroidia > Flavobacteriales_C. Next base: position 51,000 of record PBLA01000033.1, read on the forward strand.
ATTTGCCAGCAAATTCAAAGAATGCATTGAATGGTTTCCACTATATCCCATATTTATACAGGATAAATTATCCAGTCTTTTTTCTATCTCCACGTGTATTCTTTTTTCTTCAGACACCTCAAGACACTCTGTTGTTGACCCACCAAGTAAAAAAACTGTTTTCGAAGTAGAGTCCGGAGAGGTGTAGGGTAGAATAAACCCCAAAGAATCTGTTCTGTAGTTGTTGAATTTTTGATTTTGTAAAGGCTGTCTTAGCCTTATTGCCTGAAGATTATTTTTGAGTGTATCTCTATATTTATAATAGGCATAAGCACAATAGAGTTCAACAACTGCAAAAACGCCAATTATTAATCCAACAAAAATTACCGAGAGGAAAAACCAGTTTAAAAACTTCTTCAACATATCTTTTAGACAAAAAAATCACACCAATTCAAGCGTTTAATAACGACCTGAAATAATTGTATTGCTCTATTTGAGAACGAACCTTCTTCCCTTTTTTTGACACATATTTGTTTCTACCTTTTTCGTCAACAATTCTTGCTTTTACATTATCTTTTAATTGTAAGTTCAAAAATTCACGCATATTGTCCTGAATTTTGGGATCATAAATTGGAGTAGTAACTTCAACTCTTCGATCTAAATTTCGAACCAACCAATCTGCAGAACCAATAAAAAACAATTCGTTTCCGCCATTATGAAAATGAAACATTCGAACATGTTCAAGATATCGATCAACAATAGAAACAACTTCAATATTTTCTGATAAATCTTTTATTCCGGGAACCAAAGAGCATATTCCTCTGATTATCATTTTTATTTCAACCCCCTCACAAGAAGCTTCGTAAAACTTTTTTATCAATTCAGGATCATTGAAATTATTCAGTTTGATGGTTATTTTCGCTGTTTTACCTTTTCTGGCGTTTCTTATTTCTTGATTTATCAATCGAATAAACTTGGATCTGGTATTATAGGGAGAAATAATAATGTTGTTAAAGCGTTTATTGATGTATGGTCGTTCAATAAAATCAAAAACTTTCTCTATATCATTGGCAATTCGCTTATCTGAAGTTAACAAAGACGCGTCTGAATATATTTTTGCTGTTTTCTCATGAAAATTACCTGTACCAACATGGACATAAGTATTCTCGCCTCTACCTTCTTTTCGCTTAACCATTATAAGCTTACTATGAATCTTCAAACCTCTCAAACCGAAGTGGACCTTTACCCCTTCATCCTCAAGCTCCCTACTCCACTGTATATTATTATGCTCATCGAAACGTGCTCTTAACTCAATCAAAACAGTTACATCCTTCCCATTTTTTGCAGCATTTACTAAAGCGTTTATAATTCTCGAATTATTGGCAACCCGGTAAATATTAATCTTTATGGTTGTTACATTTGGATCAATTGCAGCCTGCCGAAGAAAATCAATCACGTAATCAAATTTTTGAAAAGGATAGAAACATGCTACATCTTTCTTCTTAATTACATCAATGATACTTGAAACACCCTCTAAATCCTTATTGGCTAAAGGAGGCATTGAGGGATTTAATAATTTAGAATTACCAATTTGAGGGAATGCGATATAATCCTTAAAATTATGATATCGACCACCAGGAATCAAGTTGTCACTCTTTTGTAACTTCATTTTTTTCTCGATCAACATCCTCATGTCTTTAGGCATCTCATCATCATATACAAAACGAACAGGTTCACCTACTTGACGATTCTTAATCCCTTTAGAAAGCTTATCAACAAGTGATTTAGAAATATCCTCATCGATATCCAGTTCTGCATCTCTAGTTAATTTAATATTGTATGCTTCAATGGTATCGTAATTAAATATTGAAAATACCTGAGGTAAGTTATAACGAATTACATCGTCCAACATAATCAAATACTTTTTTTTGTCGTTTGAAGGCAATATCAAAATTCGGTCTACTTGACTCGATGGAATTTCAATTAGTGCATACTCCGATTTATCACTCTTATCCCTCTTATTGTACATTTTTACGAACATGTAGGTAGAGGCGTCCTTCAGAAAAGGAAAACTTTTGCGTTTATTTATAATGATAGGAACAATATTCGTTCGAACTTTGTCAACAAAAAAATCTCTTACAAAATCTATATGTTCATCACTAATTTGAGTTTCGTTTAAAAAGTAAATATTTTCTTTTTGTAAATCTTTGATGAGTCTTTTAAAGACTCGATCAAATCGAGTTTGCTGCTTCAATACCAACTTTAGAATTTGGTCTAAGACAACTTTTGGATCTTCACCAGTGGACAATAGGTTATTTCCTGACAATTCTGCCACCCTCCTTATATTGGCAACCCTAACTCGAAAAAACTCATCTCTGTTATTGGAAAAAATACCTAAAAACCGCATTCTTTCAATAATGGGGTTAGAGTCGTCCTCAGCTTCTTGTAGCACCCTTTCATTAAAACTCAACCAACTTACTTCTCGATTTATAAATTTAGACGGCATTTTTAAAGACATACACAAAAATTTTTCAGTGAAACAAAGGTAAATTTCAAATGTTAACTGTACTATTCTTTATTCAATTTTATTACAAAAAGGATTCCAGATTAAAATCAATTTTTAAACGCTTTAATCACTCTGGGTAAATTATTGATTTTTAACACTCTGTAATTTTCTTCTGAAGACCCAAACCCAGAGTAAAAACGATTTAAACCTTCATTTTCTGAACCTTCAAAATCTAAAATAAAACCTGATTTAGCATACCTCTTAATTACAGAATCGATAAGAAAAAACAATGCCCCCGAATCTTTTCCTTTTTTCGAATTACCTGAAAAAAGAAAGGTAATACGATTTTTAAACTTTATAAAAATTCCTGCACAAACCAACTCACTATTACACTCTACCCCCATTGAAAAAAGAGCATTTTTACTCTTGGCCTCATTACACAAACTCAATAAATTCTGATAATCAGAATTTGAAAAAGTTTTTAATTTAGCCCCTCTGTTAGAGCGAAACAAATCAACCGTTTTTTCAGGTGAAACTTCTCTTTTTAAAACCAAACCGTTGTGTTCAGATTTTTTTAAATTTCGAAAATGGTTTTTGGAATATGATTTTTGAAGAATTGAATATTCTGAAGGCAATGAAAGAACTAAATTTTTTCGAGACTCGCCATTTTTCGAGCTGAAATTCAAATTCAACTCAATAAATTTCCAATTTTTTTTAAGCATATAAATAACTTCTTCTTCCTCTTTTTTTGAATATTTAAGAGAAAACAGTCCCAATTGTTGAATAAAAAATGGGGTATATACATACTTTATTCCGAATTTTCTTTTGTACGGAACAGGAAAAACTGATACGTAACAGCCCTTATCCTCTCTGACATAAGCACACCAATTCATGGCCAATCCATCCAAAAACCAGGTAAGGGCATATACCAAACCATTAGATGACTTCAGAACACAATCGTTCCATTTCTTTTCATCAATTTGATTTCTTTTTAAAAATTCCATTTATTGCTTACCGTATTCAATCATTTCCTCAAACACCCCTCTCCATCCTTTCCATTGCTTGTAATTATTTAAGCTATCGTTGTGCCAGAGAGATATAAAATTACCGTTAACCATTTTCACCTCGTCAATCAATCTCCTGTAATGTGGCATTGCATGATCTGGACCAATTCCCATATAATACTTTAATGTACCCTCCATTATTGCAAAGGGGTGTACTTTTAAATTTGTTTCAACCTCTAAATCCAAATCATAAAAATAAAAAGGAGTACAAATACCCGCTCTAAAACCATAATTGGAAGCGTATCCCATTGTAAAATCATCCGTAATATCCAATTCAATCAAATTCCTATACGTTTCTGGAAGGTTTATTTTTAGAAAATGTTGTCGACTTCGCCAAATCTCACGATTAATGATTTTACTCAAGCGACCAACTTCTTTTTGCAATTGAACAAAACTGGAATTTGATGCAAAAGAGGGATGTATTCCAATTTTTGAATGATCTGAAATTGATTTTATCAATGCCTGAAAATTTGTGTTGGCAACAGGTATATTCTTATCATTCAATCCATAATCTCCGAGCAGGAAAAAGTAAATAAAAGTCAACTTTTTGTCTTTGACTAGTTTTTCCTGATAATCAAATGTATCGTAAGGATCTTTTTGCAAGCCAAGTAAAGTACGTGTTCTATCTTTAAATTCCTGTGTATTAAATGTGAGAATAGATTTTGCATACCCCATTACAGTTCGCACAAATCCTTTTTCTTTATACGCATACGCATTATCTACATCTATTGTAGTAATGAATTTATAGTTTCTCTCGGGAATTTTAAATTCAGGGTAGAATTCCTGAACAGATTCCACCAGTTTTTTTACCCATATATTAATTACGGGTTGATGCAAAAAATCTTCTTTATAAGCTAAACTTTGGTCGGCATCAAAACGATTATAGTGATCTTTTTTATGAGGCAAGTACTCTTCATACCGAGACGCCAAATAAAAAGAAGCCGCAAAAACATCAAACGAAAACATACTATTTCCGCCTACACTAAAAAAAGCTTTTGTTCTGTGAAAAGGAATTATATTAATATCCTGATCATTTATTCCTTGTTCGAACAAAAGAGGCTTGCTTCTTACAAAAAAAGAATCTCCAACGGGATTTAGAGTATATGAGATTTTAGTCCCTTTTTTTTCCTCAAAATCCTGTCTTTTTGTAATTATTTCAAACTCCACCTGCATCAAATCTCTAAAAATAAGATTGAATGCAAACTTTACTCTGCTGGTTATTTTATGCGTAAAAACATAAATCATTTTAACTCTTTAACTATTTTGTCACAAATAAAGTGACCTGCCTTTCCGTCTCCAAAAATAGGACTAAACGAAGGAATTAAATGCTTTATTTCACTATATCCATCAATAATTCTCTTGAAATTTGGACCAACAAGAAGCGCACCATTGTTTTCAATAATTTCTACCCATTCTGTCTCCTCTCTCAATACCAAAGATTTTTTCTTAAAAAAATAAGCTTCCTTTTGAATTCCGCCCGAATCTGTAACAATTAAATGTGCATTTGAAATTAAGAGAATATTATCCAGAAAACTTACTGGAGGAAGTAATAAAAAGTCACACAATTCTGAAGACAAAAAAGATTCACCAAAAAATTTGACAATCTGTTTTTGAGTTCTTGGATGAACAGGAAAAACAATTTTTTTTCCAGACTCCAAGCTTATACTCTTTAATGCCTTTAAAATTGACAATAAATTCTCTTTACTGTCCGTGTTGCCTGGACGATGACAAGTGAATAAAATATAGTTACCAGCAATCAAATTATTATCCTTGAGAACAGCTGACGCAAGCTTTGCTTTTTCAAAGTAAAACAAACTGTTGTCGAACATAATATCTCCACAATGGAAAATATAAGAACTGTTAATTGCCTCTTTTTTTAAATTCCTAACACCCTGCAAAGTTGGAGAAAAAAGCAACCTTGAGGAATGGTCGGTCAGTATGCGATTTCCTTCCTCAGGCATTTTTATATTAAAAGATCTCAAACCTGCTTCAACGTGAACCAATGGAATATTATTTTTAACAGCACTAATTGCACCTGCAAGTGTAGAATTGGTATCGCCATAAACAAGAATTAAATCAGGGTTTTCAATCCTTATTGCTTCATCAACTCCTTCTACCATTTGATTTATTGGGAATTGTTTTTTAAAGTTAATGGCGTGATTATATTTGGGAGGAGGTAAAAATAACTCTTCAAAAAACACAGCATTCATATTGGCATCATAGTGTTGCCCAGTATTCAATACTACCTCCTCAAGTTCAAGAGAAAAATCCGACCGAATAACTCGAGTTATTGCGGCTGACTTTATCACTTGAGGACGTGCACCCAATACAGTTAATACCTTTTTCATTAAAGCTCCAATTCGTCGGCAAAGCTATAATAAGAATTTCCTGCTATTATAATGTGATCCAATAAATTAATTTCCAACAATTCACATGCTAATTTCATTTTTTGAGTCACTTTTTTGTCTTGAATACTCGGATTTAAATTTCCAGATGGATGATTGTGAACCACAATTATTGAAGATGCCAAATTCAATAAAGCTTTTTTTAAAATGATTTTCTGATCAACAACAGTCCCAGTAATGCCACCAGAACTAATTCTTTCTTTTTTAACTATAACGTTGGCTCTGTTTAAAAAAAGCACCCAAAACTCTTCATGGTTGAGATCTGAAATAAATGGAAATAACTCATTAAAAACATCAACAGCTGAACTAATTTTAACCCTTTCTTCTATAACTGCCTTTCTTCTTCTTACCAATTCAAAAGTTGAGCATAAAGTTACCGCCTTTGCCTGACCAATCCCCTTAAACTGCATTAAATCATCAACACCTAACTTTCCAAGTACCAATAAATTGTTTTGAGCATAATTCAGTATTTTTTTTGCTAAATCAACTGCCGATTCATTTTTTGTCCCACTTCCCAATAAAATAGCAACAAGTTCAGCGTTGCTTAAACTTTTTGGTCCTTTCTCAATGAGTTTTTCACGTGGACGATCGTCCATTGACCATGACTTTATCGAAGAAATAGTTTGCACGATGGAAATTTATAAAAATCAAAACGACGTTTAAAAGAGAAATAAAACTATTCACAAAAAAAACACACAATACTCCAATTTGGTTTTTTTCTGAAAAAAAGAGAAAAATATAGAAACAAAAAAAGGTTACCCATTTGAGTAACCCTTAAAATTGTGTATTATAAAATATTTTACTTTATTGAAGCAACACTTTTAGCAACAGAGCTTTTCAAATTAGAAGCTTTGTTTTTATGAATGATGTTTCTTTTCGCAACTCTATCAATTAAAGAAACTACTTTAGGTAAAGCATCCTCAGCAGCCTTCTTATCTTCCAAGCTTTTGATATCTCTAATAGCATTACGCATAGTTTTATGGTAATACTTGTTGCTGATTCTCTTTTTTTCAGCTTGTCTTATTCTTTTCTTTGCAGAAGCGTTATTTGCCATAATTTTTAAATGTAAAAAGAGACGAATCTCTTTTTGTATAATCTAAGTAGCCCGTAGGGGAATCGAACCCCTGTTTCCAGGATGAAAACCTGGCGTCCTAACCCCTAGACGAACGGGCCAATACATCCTCTTTTAATTGAGGACTGCAAATGTAAATCGATTTTTCTTGTAACGCAAATTTTATTTTAAAAAAACACTCATTTATCCCACTATTATTGCAAAAGAAGTTTCCTTAATATGCTTTTGCAAACAAAACTCTTTGTTCAGAGGGCTTGCCCGAATAAATACAAACCCCGGATTCCTGAGTATTCTCTAATGGAATACAACGGATAGTCGCCGATGTCTCTTCCTTAATTTTTAGTTCCGTTTCAGTAGTTCCGTCCCAATGAGCAGAAACAAATCCACCCTTATTTTTAAGAACTTCTTTAAATTCTTCGTAAGAATTTACTTCTGATATATGTTCATCTCTATATTTCTTTGCCCTGTTGAACAAATTGATCTGAATCTCTTCCAGCAATTGGGCCACATGTTCGACAACAGCGTCAAAAGCAACTGTTTCCTTTGATTTATTATCTCTTCTGGCGACTTCAATTACTCCATTTTCTAAATCTCTTTTACCAAGAGCCAAACGCACAGGAACACCCTGAAATTCATACTGAGCAAACTTCCATCCCGGTCTCTGATTGTCTCTGTTATCGAACTTAACTCTAATTCCAATCTTTTTTAGTCCCTGTATTATTGGGCTTAACTTATCAGAGATCGATTTCAACTGTTCCTCCCCTTTATAAATGGGAACAATTACCACCTGAACAGGAGCTAATTTAGGAGGAACCACTAAACCTTCATCATCGGAATGGCTCATTATCAAAGCTCCCATAAGTCGCGTTGAAACACCCCATGAAGAGGCCCATACGTGCTTTAATTTACCATCCTTATCAGTAAACTTTACATCAAAAGTTTCTGAGAATTTTTGCCCTAAAAAATGAGACGTACCAGCTTGTAATGCCTTACCATCTTGCATAAGCGCTTCGATACAATAGGTATCTAATGCTCCAGGAAACCTTTCATTTTCAGTTTTTCCCCCTTTAATTACCGGAACCGCCATAAAATTCTCTGCAAAATCAGCATAAACATCCAGCATTAATTTAGTCTCTTCGACAGCCTCATCTTTTGTAGCATGTGCTGTATGTCCTTCTTGCCATAAAAACTCTGAGGTTCTTAAAAAAATTCTGGTCCTCATTTCCCAGCGCATAACATTTGCCCACTGATTGATTAATATCGGTAAATCTCTATGCGATTGAATCCAACCCTTGTAAGTATTCCAAATTATTGTTTCAGAAGTAGGTCGGATGATTAACTCCTCCTCTAATTTTGCCTCTGGATCAACTACAACGCCGTCTCCCTCATCATTATTTTTAAGCCTGTAATGCGTAACAACCGCACATTCTTTAGCAAACCCATCTACATGATCAGCCTCCTTACTTAAATACGACTTTGGAATAAGCAAAGGAAAATAAGCGTTACTGTGACCTGTTTCTTTGAACATTCTATCGAGTTCACTTTGCATACTTTCCCAGATAGAGTATCCATATGGCTTTATAACCATACAACCCCTAACATCAGAGTTTTGGGCAAGATCTGCCTTAATTACCAATTCGTTGTACCATTTCGAAAAATCCTCAGCTCTTGTTGTAAAATCTTTAGCCATATTTTGGAATAATTTTATGCTTTACAATACAGTACTCAATAAAAGTATCGTTAAAATTTTCACTTCAATTAAATCATAAAAATACAAATAAACGATTGATATAGGAATGAAGCTGTTTAGACAAATTATAATTGTTCTACTTTCCACAGCAACACAAATGCAAACACGAAATGTTTAAAGAAAAAATACATACTTCAAAAACAGGCTTCAGAAATAAAAACAATAAAACTAAAAATCGAACACAATAACATAAAAACCCACCAAAAGAAAAACAAAAGATTACAAAAAAAGTCCCGGATAAACACCGGGACTTTTTTAATCAGTTTGATTTGCGATTAACTAGGAAAGTTCTTCAGCTAAATCTGAATCAACTAAAATTCTTCCACAATGTTCACAAACAATTATTTTTTTTCTTAACCTGATTTCAAGTTGTCTTTGAGGTGGGATACTATTGAAACAACCGCCACAGGATTCACGCTCAACAGAAACAACCGCCAAACCATTTCTCACAGAACCTCTCACTCTCTTATAAGCTATAAGAAGTCGATCATCAATAACTTTTTCGGCTTTTACGGACTTCGCCTGAAGACTTTTTTCTTCTTTTTCGGTTTCAGTAATTATACTATCAAGCTCGTCTTGTTTCAATTTCAAATCAGAAGCTCTTGCCTCAAGCTTAGTTTCATTTTCAAGTAATATCTCTTTCTTACCCTCAATTTTTGCTTTTGCTTCTTTTATTCTTTTGTTGGCCAACTCAATTTCCAAAGTTTGAAATTCTATTTCTTTCGACAATGAATCAAACTCTCTATTGTTTCTTACATTGTTTTGCTGCTCTTTATATTTCTCAATTGCAGACTCAGCATCAACAATAATATTTTTTTTATCTGAAACGTTTTGGTCAAGATCAGCAATCTCCTCATTAATCTTATTAATACGTTTATTTAAACCGGCAACTTCGTCCTCCAAGTCCTGAACTTCCAAAGGCAGTTCTCCTCTTACAATTCTAATTTTATCAATTTTGGAATCAATAAGTTGCAATGAGTATAATGCTTTTAACTTATCTTCTACTGTAATTTCCTTAACTTTTGCCATCTTAATCTCTATAAATAATTAATCGGATTCGTGTTTACTTTCGAAAAACAAGCCACAAATGTAGTGAATTTTTCAGACAGATAATCATAAATAAGCTCCTGCGTACAAATTTCAGACTCAAAATGACCAATATCGGCAATAACTATCTGTCCGTCAGCATCAAAAAATTGATGATACTTAAAATCACTGGTTATAAAAACATCGGCTTTTGCTCGAATTGCATCTTCCAATAAAAAACTTCCACTACCTCCACAAACCGCAACTCTGCAAACAGATTTATTAAGAAGCTTTGTGTACTTTAATGCACCTGTATTAAAAGTTTTTTTCACATTTTTCAAAAAGTCCATCTCATCCAAGGGCTCAGAAAGCTCACCAATCATACCTGACCCAACCTCATCCTCACCTTTTTTTAAATTTAAAATGGAACGATTTTTTAATTTTAACAAGTCACATATTTTCGAATTAACACCAGTCATTACAGCATCCAAATTTGTATGACAAGCGTATATGGCTATGTTATTTTTTATGGCTTTAATCACAGTTCTTTCGATATAATTTGAACCATTAAACTTTTTTAAACCCTTAAAAACAATTGGATGATGCGCAATAATAAGATTAGCACCTAAATGAATAGCTTCCTCAACAACCTCCTCTGTGCTATCCAGCGCAATTATAACACCCTTGATTTCAGTTTTAGGATCACCTACTATTAAACCTGCATTATCATAACCTTCCTGATAGCTTAATGGCGCCCATTCCTCCAAGGAATCCATTACTTTTTGAATTGTTGTCATACGTGTAAATGTATAAAATCAAACACTTATATAGAAACCCTATTCCAAACAAAACACATAAATAAATGTTTTTAATTCCAATTAAAAAGTGTATCCTTTTTATGATTTATTAATTATAACAACACGCGTATGTAATTTATATTTAAATACCTCGTTTCAATAAAAAAAATAAAATATGTATTTAAGGATTCTGCTTTTTCTTCTCTTTTTCCAAATTTCAAATTCAGCAAAATCTCAAGTTGATCCTCAAACCATCTATAAGGACTTTAAAAACATAAGAATAGGTAATAAATCAGCTAAAGAAATAGCTCAAAAGCTTACTAAAGAATATTCTGATGATCTTAGTAAATATTATGCTATTTCATTTTGGATTATTCGAAAAATAAGATACGACTATAAATTATATGCCTCTCGCGGTAATAACCCAAAAACTGTTAAACAAACTCTTAAAACAAAAAAAGGTGTTTGCGGGGACTTCAGCAATCTTTTAAAAGAGATGTGCAACGCAGTTGGAATCCCTTGCGAAACAATTTATGGCTATACCAAAGAAGTCGATTTTATGAAAAATGATTCCCTTTTCAGGGCTGAACATGCTTGGTCGATTGTTAAACTCAATAACGAATGGCAATTAACAGATATAACATGGGCAAATGGAGGTGTTAAAGTCAAAAAAAAACCTATTAGATGGTTACTTTGGAAAGTATTTCAAATACCGTATTTAAGAGAATTATCCTACTCTGAAAAATTAACAAACTTTAAGTGGCTAACTCCTGATCCTATGTTTTTTGTAACCAGTCACTTACCGATTTTGAATGAATTTCAACTATTATCGCCTGCTGTACCAATAGATAGTTTTACAATTGGAGGAAGTGCTGTTTTTAATTTTTTCACAGAAAAAAAGGTGAAAGAAATTGAGCATCCTAAAGTCGATTCTTATCAAAAGAAATCATTTTATGAACGATGGGAAGAATACAAAAACCAATCCTTAAAAAACAACCCACGAAACCATAGAATTTCTGCTGTTTCAGGAATATTATTAGCCGATACTCTATGCAGAAAATACTTTAATAAATCCAGCGGAACTTTAAATTGTGACGACAAAGAATTAAAAAGAATTGAACACCTATTAAAGGAGGCAAAAAACCACTTAGCCGAAACGAAAAGTGAAACAAAAAGGGAGTTCAATATAAAAAAAACAAGAAATAAAGGCTGGAAATCCGATGTAAAGAAAACCAACAAACAAATATCCAAAGAAATAAATTCGAGAATAAAACTTAACAAGATCGAAATAAAACAATGTAAAAAATCGAAAAAAGAGAGAAAAACACTGCGCAAAAAACTAAAAAAAAGTCAAAAAACAATCACCAGATACAAAACAAGATACAACAGAACCAAAAGGCCAAAACAAAAAAAATCAAATAAAAAATCAGGACAGAAATTTATTAAAGCAGCCGATTCACTTTGGCAACTTCAAATCAGTAAAAAGAAAGAAATGGATAGTTTAATAAAACCCTTTAAAATAGATACTTTCAACGCTCATTATGCATTTGAAAAAAAGAATAAAAGAATTCATAGAATGAATAAAAAATCAATGAAAAACATCACAAAAAATCCTGGATTGAGGCCTTGGTGGTATTTTAACGATTTCTACACTAAAAAAGAATGGTTTAAATTAAACCATAATAAGGCAGATAGTTTAAATAAGCGATACAGTAAACTTCTTACCAACAAAAACGAAAACACTCTGAAGCAATTAAAAAGAAAAATAAAAATATACAACAAACATCAAAAATATGTTTTCAAAACTTTGAAAAAGGCAAAAAAGGCAAGTTTTAATAATCAAGGTGAAAACGAAAAAAACAAAGAGATTCTAATCAGTTATAGCCAGAATTTATTAAAAATAAGAGAAGATTTAACAGAGCATTTAAAACTGAAGAAAAAACTTCTATACAGGCTTAAAATTCAAAATAAAATACTAAAGAAATCCAAACGAAGAATTAAATTGGATAATAAAGTGGAAAATTACCGTCACACTAAATACCATAGATACAGAATAATGATAAAAAAGGCTGAAGATAACAGAGTTAAAATACTTAAAAAGCACATCAAGAATCTTCAAAAATTAGTTGAAAACACCAGAAAAAAAGTTTCTTAAAAATCACGTCCCACAAAAGGTTTTATATCCGAAATCTGAAAGCGGAGGACTTTGAAACCTATCGGATTTATAAGTATCATAGGGCTTTTTAAGTTTCTCCAAAACAGCATGGAAATCTTTTAAATCGCCTCCCTCACTTCCGTTTTTTAAAGCCTCTTCCACCAAATGATTTCTTGGAATAATTGATGGGTTAGCGCTGATTAAACATTCTTCATAACCATCAATAGATGCAACTCTCCTTTTCCATTTCGATTTCCAAATTTGAAATTCTTCCAATTGAAAAACATCATCTTTATGCAGGTAACCGTTAACCAACCCACGGAAAGTATTTGTGAAATCAGGTTTTTCCTTTTCCATCCAATCCATTAATTCATCCAATAACTCTTGATCACCATCCTGTTCTTTTCTTATACCAATTTTTTTCAGGTGATTGTTTTTCCAAAGCTCGTTAAACTTTTCTTCAAAATTATCGAACAAGGGCTGAACCTGTTCTACTGACTTTTCAGCATCTTTATCGATAAGGGAAAGTAATGTTTCGGCTAAACGCATTAAATTCCATTTCGCCATTTTTGGTTGATTTGCATAAGCATAACGACCATTTTCGTCAATGGAACTAAAAACGGTATTCGGATTAAAGCCATTCATAAAAGCACAAGGACCATAATCAATTGTTTCTCCTGATATACTCATATTATCGGAGTTCATTACCCCGTGAATAAATCCTACTCTCATCCATTCGTTTACCAGATGGATTTGACGATCGATCACCTTTTCTAAAAAAGCAACAACGGAATTTTCAATGTCTTTTAATTCGGGATAATGCCGCTCCAAGGTATAATCAAATAATTTCCGAATACAATCCGAATCGCCCATTCTTGCCGCTAACTCAAAAGTTCCCACTCTTATATGGCTAGACGCTATTCGGGTTAAAACACCCATCTCATGAACCTTTTCTCGATATACAAGATCTTCACTTTTCACAACAGCTAAACTGCGAGTAGTAGGAATCCCCAAACCATGCATGGCTTCACTAATTAAGTATTCGCGCAACATCGAATACAAAGTTGCCCTACCATCTCCTCTTCTCGAATAAGGAGTCTTTCCTGAACCCTTTAATTGTATATCGTATTTTTTAGCATCGACCCCTGTTACTTCACCCAACAAAATTGCTCTACCGTCCCCAAGAGTATTAAAATNCCCAAACTGATGCCCGCCGTATGCCTGAGCAAAAGGTCTTGATTCTTCTGGAATATAGTTACCTGAAAAAACATCCGAAAGATATTCGAATTTTTCATTCAATAATTCAAACCCTAAGTCATTTGCCAAATCTTTGTTGTATAGCAGTAATTTAGGGTTGGAAATTGGCGAAGGAATAATTTCTGTATAAAAGGAAGAGGGTAATTTAAGATACGTATTTTGAAACCTCCATATTTTATCTAAATGATGCATAGTAAAACAAAAAAAGTAAGAATTCTACATTCATACAACTTTGAGATACAAATAAATATTTGAGTCAAAAAATAATTTTAATCCTTTAACTTTTTTAAGTGAAATAAATCATTTATATTCGCACCCTCAAAAAAAGCTGGTGCCTTAGCTCAGTTGGTAGAGCAAAGGACTGAAAATCCTTGTGTCCCTGGTTCGATTCCTGGAGGCACCACATTTTAAAAGTCGCTGTAACCAGCGACTTTTTTTTCTTAATAAGGAAATATAAACTCCAAAAACCTCCCACCAAAAACATCGGAAACAAAATCAACTTTTTTTCGTAAATAAAGTTATCTTTAACACCGAGATTATAAAAAATTAAACTAACTAAACCTTTTAGTTATGCCTAACTGTCGAAAAAATCTACGTACGTATAAGTTATATATTTCACTAGTTTTCATGCTGACCTCTATTTTTGCTGTTGCTCAGCCTACTACTGGTAATATCACCAAAAAATTTGTCTCTCCTGGTTCTTCCGAAACATTTTCACATACCCAAAATTCAGGATCGGATCGTCTTTTAGTCGTTATTGTTCACAACCCAAATGGAGTGAATACAACCGGCGTAACATACGGTGGCGTTTCATTAACAAGTAAAATGAATTACAATACAACCGCTATCGGCTGGAGAACACGAATTTGGTATTTAGAGGACCCAGCTGAAGGATCCAATAATGTGGTGGTAACTTTCAGTGGTAACCAAACCAATAAGTGTGGAATGATTGCCGTATCCTTTACAAATGCCGATGGAATTGGAGTGACAGGTAAAAACACTTCTGGTGGATGGGCTGCATGGGAAACAGTTACGCTAACGGTTGAAGAGAACTCTAAGATTCTTTTTGGAGGTCTTTCAAGTGCTGGAACTGTTAACTCTCTTCAAAGTCCAACAAGTACTAACATCACTAAAGAATGGAACGCTAGTATGTGTTGTAGCAAGGGTGCTTTTGGAGGTGTTTCGGCAGCCTTGTCGGCAGGAAGTACCAGCAGTAGATCTAAAGAAAATAATGGGCACAACTACCCATACGCTCTTGAAATAAAAGCTGCAGCAAGCGCTACAGCTCCTACTATCACAACAACCAATGCAATTTCTTCAATAACAAGTTGTACAGCTACCGGTGGTGCTGCTACAATTAGTGATGGGGGTGCAAGTATCACAGCTAAGGGAGTGTGTTGGAGTACCAGCTCGTCTCCTACCACCTCCGACAATACAACAAATGATGGAAGTGGTGATGCAGATTTCAGTAGTTCTGCGTTAACAGGACTTAATGCAAATACTACCTACTACGTAAGAGCATACGCTACAAACAGTGAAGGAACAAGTTATGGTCCTGAAGTTTCTTTTACAACTTTAAACGCTTTACCTACCATCGACGGTTCAACTCCCGCAAGCAGATGTGGTACAGGAACTGTAACCCTGGGAGCCACTGCAAGTTCCGGTAGTGTTAATTGGTACGCTGCTTCTTCAGGTGGTTCTTCTTTAAGTACAGGAACTTCATACACAACATCCAGTATTTCCTCCACAACTACCTATTACGCAGAAGCTGATGACGGTACTTGTACTTCAGCTTCAAGAACCGCTGTAACCGCTACGGTAAACACTCAGCCCACTGTAACTTCAACCACCGGAGGATCAAGGTGTAATGCAGGTACCGTCAACATTTCAGGTAATGCAAGCGCCGGCTCAATAGATTGGTACGCTGCATCTTCTGGCGGTTCTTCACTTGGAAATTCAGCCTCGGGAGCCAACTGGACCACTCCAAGTATATCCAATACTACGACATTCTACGCAGAGGCAAACGATGGCACCTGTACTTCAGCTTCAAGAACGGCGACCGTGGCTACAACAAATACAGTAATCACAGCTTCAGCAGGTGCGTCCCGAACGGGTACAGGTACTCTGGACATACAGGCTACTGCAACATCAGGCACTATTTATTGGTACGCAGCTTCATCAGGAGGAACTTCACTGGGATCAAGTTCATCAGGGGTCAACTGGACTACTCCAAGTATTTCTTCAACAACAACTTACTACGCAGAGGCAAGCAATGGATTTTGTAATTCAAGTTCAAGAACTGCTGTTACTGCGACTATCATACCTCCTCCAGGTGGGATTGGAACTAATTTAAAATTATGGTTAAAAGCCGACGCAGGAACAAGCAGCACAACAGACGCAGCTGATGTCAATACATGGACTGATCAATCCAACAATTCATATTCAGCTTCTGGATATTCTGCCGGAGGAAAATACTATGAAAACGGGATTAACTTCAACCCGACCATAACTTTTGACGGTGCCAATGATTACTATACCATTTCAGGAGGTATAATTGGGAATGGGGTAAACATAGATGATGCTTTTATTTATTACGTTGGTACATTTGATACCGACAATACTCAAATGGCCGTTTTCCATGAGAGCTGTAGTGACGCTGCCAATGGTGGAAATAGTTCATATTGGAAATTTCAACGCGAATCCGATGCGGAAATTTGGTACGGTAAAGGAAGGGCTAGTTCTTCTTATAGTTTAGTAAAAAGTGATTGGGGAGCAACGAGTAGCCAACCCTATTTATGGACAGCGGTAGCTGCTTCCAACACAAGTACACCTCAAGGAACTAACAAGTATATCACCAGAAACGACAACCTGATTTTAGCAAACAACGGTACCAGTAATGCCGAGGGTAATGGTGGAGACTTTCACATTGGATCAAATAATAGTGGAGGTGATGATTTTGATGGAAACATATCGGAATTAATTATTTATGAAGGAGTTAGTTCAGCTGCAGATGAGGACAAAATTCAATCCTACTTAGCTATTAAGTATGGTATTACAATGGGGACGACAAGCTCAACGTTCAGTTACCTCAATTCGGCAGGAACAACCGTTTGGACAGGAAATGCTACTTTTCAAAATGATGTTGCCGGTATCGGACGGGATGATGCATCGGGATTGCATCAAAAACAATCCAAATCCGTGAATTATGACGCTATTCTGACGATGTCAACTCAAGCCGTTGCCGCTAATAATAATGCGAATACTACATCATTGGACGACGGCGAGTTTCTGATGTGGGGAAACAATAACTCCAGTACTTCAGCTTATGCTGATTTACCTACTGGTGGAGGATACACAGGAAGGTTGCAGAAAGAATGGCTTGTAGAGATGACGGGTACAGTTGCTAATGTACATGTTGAATTTGATTTATCCGACCAGCATTTAAATTTGGCGGGAGATGCAGCAAGTGATTTTTACTTATTGACTGATGCTGACGGCGATTTTACATCGGGTGCAACGGCAACTGTCGCTACAAGTTTTTCAAGTAATAAAGTAACATTTGACGATTTTAATTTTTCAGATGGACAGTATTTCACCTTGGCAACGAAGCAATCTGCTCCTGGAGGAATTGCTTCAGGGTTGCACTTATGGTATAATGCCTCTACTCAATCGCACAATACTGGAACTACTCAAGCTACCGATGGCCAAGATGTTAATAACTGGCACGATCAATCCGGAAACAATTTCGATGCAAATTCAAATCAGGGAGATGCTTCTTACCACGAAAACGGTATGAACTTCNACCCAACCCTCACCTTTGATGGTACAGGAGAAAACTACACTGTATCAGGAGGAATTATTGGAGACGATGATACGTTACACAATCTGTTCGTCTATTTTGCGGGAACTGTAGCCTCAACCGGAGCGGGAAGAACTGTGTTTAATGAAAATACACTTAATCATACAAGTGATACTTATGAAGTATATATGAATAGAAGTAATACGGGAAACATATTGTTAGACAAAGGACAACATACTAACGGTACAGGTAGAGTAGTTGGAACGTTCGGTGAAACAGTTGATCAACCCCATATCGTTTCAGCTTGTGCTGGAGAAACCACAAGCACTCCTCAGGGAACGAATAAATACATCACGAGAGACAACACCGTTGTTGACACTCAGGACGGAACCAGTAATGCGGAAGGAAACGGGGACGATTTTTATCTTGGTTCACATGATGCGAATGGCAACGATTGGCATGGTAATATGTCTGAATTAATCATTTTAAATACAATTCCTACTGCTGCAGAAGAAGATCAAATACAATCGTATTTGGCTGTTAAGTATGGTGTCACCTTAGCTTCAATGGACTATTTAAGTTCAAGCGGAACTGTAATTTGGGACAACTCAACCTACAGCTCTTACCACAATGATATTGCAGGAATTGGACGCGATGACCTCTCAGGATTGCATCAAAAACAATCTAAATCCGTAAACAGTGATGCTATTGTTACTATGAGTACTGAAGCTACAGCAGCGAACAATGCCGCTAACTCTACTTCTGTAACCGATGGAGCTTACCTCTTATGGGGGAATAACAATTCCTCAACTTCTTCTTATGATGATTTACCATCAGGATATTCTGGTAGATTGGATAAGGAATGGGTGGTTGAAATGACGGGTACCGTTTCCAATGTCCACGTTGAATTTGATATCACTGATTTGCGTTTGGGTGGAGATGCCGCCTCCGATTTCTATTTACTCACCGATGCTGATGGTAATTTTACTGCTGGAGCATCCGCAACGGTTGCTTCAAGTTTCTCAGCCAATAAAGTCACCTTTGATGATGTAAACTTCTCGGATGGACAATACTTTACTCTCGCTACTCAAGAGCCTGGTCCGGGAGGAGCATCTAACAATCTACTCCTTTGGCTTAAAGCGGATGATCAGGCTCATAATTCAGGAACGACATTGGCTACGGACGGGCAAGATGTGGATAATTGGCACGATCAGTCTGGTCACAATCTTGATGCTGACGACAGTGGAGGGAATAGCCCTACTTGGGATGAAGATGCGATTAATTTTAATCCAGCTATTGATTTTACTGGAGGCTCTACTGGAACGCCATTGGATATTCCAAACGGAATCATGGAAGGAGGAACAAAGACGGACATGTATGTATATACTGTAGTTACCACCGATGTTACTCAAACACAAACATTGTTTTGGCAAGATTTAAATACCGGGAATACAAATGAAGTCTTTAGCTTTATTCCGCATTATAGTAATAGCTACTCATACTGGGACAATGGAAATTCGTCTGCCTACAGGGCAGTAGCTGCCTCTGGTGTTACTGTTGGACAACCGCATTTATTCTCACTCAAAAGTACTACCGGTTCTATGGAAATAAAAAGAGATAATAATTCCGTAGCAACTTCTTCAGCTACCGGAATTTCTACAGAAGACCATACTCAACCCTTCTACATTGGTTACAGGTGGAATAACAGTACAAATTACTTTGATGGTCAACTCGCTGAGTTAATCATTTTTGAAGACGTCCCAACAGCTACGGAACAAGCACAAATAGAATCGTACCTAGCTATGAAGTACGGCGTGCAAATGGATAATGGATTTACCTACTACAATTCCAGTGGTGGAACAGTATGGACTGATGACGCCACGTTTGATGATGATTTTGCCATGATTGGACGTGATGACCTTTCTGAATTCGATCAGCGACAAGGGAAATCCGGGAACTCAGATGCGGTTGTAACGATGTCCACTCAGGCTATCGCCACAACAAATGCGGGGAATACTACCCAACTCGGTACAGATAAATCATTTGAAATGTGGGCCAATAATGGAGGGTCATTGGTGAAACAAACCTCCGAATTACACGCCGAATTCTCAGAACGATTGGGAAGAGAATGGCTTGTTCAAGAAACTGGTACTGTGGGGGATGTTGTGGTAGAGGTGGATTTATCCTCTGCCGGATTCTCCAATACACATGTGAAAAATTTCGGACTGGTGATTGATGATGATGGTGACTTTACAGGAGGTACACAATCATGGATTGGTGCAGACACCTACTCCTCTAACAAAGTTACCTTCAATGCCGTGAACTTTTCAAATGGTGATTACTTTACGGTGATGAACACACCAAATGCACTGCCTGTAGAGCTTTTATACTTTGAAGGAAAACGAGTGGGCAGTCATGTTCTACTCGAGTGGGAGACTCTGGCTGAAGTCAATAACGATTATTTCATTGTGGAAAAATCTACCGATGGCGAAAACTGGGAGGAAATTCTCACTGTTGACGGACAAGGAAATACCTCGCAACCTACTTACTATTCACAAATTGATATTAATGGGTGTGTAGGTATCTGTTATTATAGATTGATTCAAGTGGATTTTGATGGGCAAAGAGCTGAACCCGAAGTTCTTGTCCTAAAAGACAACACTCAAACTCCTGAACTGGCTATTTCTGTGAGTCCAAATCCGATAAACCAAACTGCACACATTGCTTTTGTAGCTCCTGATGGTGGCGTGTTTACATTAAACATCACTACACAAACAGGGAAATTGATTTACAGTACAAAAGTTTTAGGTGATGAAGGGAATAATCACATCTCCTATGATGCCTCTTTCCTATCAAGCGGTTCGTATTATTTCATCTTGGAGGATGAAAAAGGAAACCGAACTCAGCAATTGGTGATTAAGTAAATCATTTCCGATGGTTTTATAAAAAATTGTATTGATAGACTGACTAAAAGCAATCAGCTCCGCATAAAGCGAGGCTGATAGTTACCAATGTTATGTTTTACTTATTCTTAATCTACATTATCATGTAAAAACGAATTATTTGGGCGGATTTCTGGATTGTTCCCTCCATCGTCTCCTAATGTAAATCGAGATACTTTATGCTCTGATGAATGTTGAACATTATCCAATCTCACTTGTCTTCTAATATAAGCTGGCTCATTCTCTAAATCACTTATACTTGAAGGATTTTTTAACTTAGCTGTTAAGTTGTTTAGCTGACTTAATCTCTGCTGTGATCTCCTCAATCGCTCTTCTGCATCTAATTCATCCGCAAAAGTAGCTTTCTTTGATTCATCGGACTCAATTGCAGACAATGATTCATTTGGAGTGGACGGGGTTTCCTGATTGGATGGAATACTATTGAAAACAGGTTCAAATTGCTGATTTACTTCTGTATCCAATGATGTTGATTCTTCGATAGATTCAATTTCATCATTTACTTGATTTTCCTCTTTAAAATCAAATACTGGGCTCTCCTCTATAATTACATTATCTACTATAGAATCTTCAGCCTCTTCAACAGTACTTTTTTCTAATTCATCATAAAGGTTATGTATTATTTTTGGAGGCGTATTTGCCTGAGGCTCTTGAAACTTCTCTTTGGTATCTGTTGTTTGATACGAAGGAACATCTAAATCCATTTTGATCTGCTCTACTCTTGGCTGCGGAACACTATTTTGAATTTCATTCGTAATCTTAAGTTCTGGTTGATTAGATGGAAGAATCGGCTCTTGTTTTTTCTCCTCTGCAGGAGCGACTTCTTCTTTTAAATTATGGACTACTTTTTCTTTTTTCTTTTCTGTTTGAATACCGCCAATAGTTTTGTTGGCTTCAAATCCTGTAGCAATTAATGTAATAGATATATTATCTCCTAATTCTTCATCCCTTCCTGTTCCCCAGATTATATCTGCGGATAGTCCTGCTTCATCTTGAATATAGTCTGTAATTTGAGAAATTTCATCCATCATCACTTCATTACTACCAGAGGTGATATTCAAGAGTATATAATTCGCTCCTTCAATATTATTGTCATTTAATAAGGGTGATTCCAATGCTTCTTGAGCGGCTTTTAGTGCTCTGTTTTCACCTGACGCCAATGAGGATCCCATTATCGCAACACCACTATTGGTCATAACTGTCCGCACATCCTCAAAGTCAACATTAATATATCCTGTTCTGGTAATGATTTCTGCAATTCCTTTTGAGGCAGTAGTTAAGATATCGTCCGCTTTTGCAAACGCATCGGTTAGAGAGAGGTTTCCATATATTTCTCTTAACTTATCATTACAGATAATCACACATGTATCTACTGAATCTCTTAATTCTTCTAGTCCACCATCGGCCTGATTTGATCTTTTTCTTCCTTCAAAACCAAATGGATAGGTAACAATTGCAACAGTTAATATCCCCAACTCTCTTGCTGCTCTAGCAATTATTGGTGCTGCTCCTGTTCCGGTTCCACCACCCATTCCTGCTGTTATAAACAGCATTTTGGTGTCTTTTTCAAGAATTTCCTTGATCTCATCAATATTTTCAATTGCTGCATTCTTTCCAACCTCAGCAATCGAGCCTGCTCCTCTTCCTCCTGTAAGGCTTAAACCCAATTGAATTTTGTTGGGAACAGGACTCATTTCTAAAGACTGTTCATCCGTATTACAGATGTAAAAATCTACTCCTTTGATACCCTGTTTAAACATGTGGTTAACCGCATTGGATCCCCCACCGCCAACACCAAACACCTTGATGATGGAGCTTTCTGGTTTTTCTATTTCAAATTGCATCATAACATATGGTTTTGTGAGCACTGATTTTTTCACCAGTCTCTCGTTTTTATATTTAGGTGGGAAACATCAATTTTTCCCTTTTTCATTTTTATCTCTTTTCGTGGTCACTAAAAATCTTTTCTACGTCTGAGAAAAAGTTATTTATTCACTATCATCTTCAAAAAACTCGCGACTTTTCTTTAAAATAACATCAAAGAAATTTCCTTTACTCTTACTCGAATGCCCTTTAACTTTATTCTCTTTATTCTTTTGTTGTTTTGCAACTTTCTCCAATCCTTTAATAACTAACCCTACTCCTGTTGCAAATACTGGACTCGTAATCTCCTCTGCATTTCCACTAGCCAAGTGTTCGTTGGGATACCCTACTCTAGTATCCATCCCTGTCATGTATTCTATTAACTGCGTAATGTGCTTTAATTGAGATCCTCCTCCTGTTACTACTATACCACCAATTAATTTTTTTTCAAATCCTGAGTTTTTTATTTCAAAATGCACATTTTCTATAATTTCTTCCAATCTGGCCTGAATAATATGGGCTAGATTTTTCACAGATATTTCTTTGGGCGCTCTTCCTCTCAAGCCGGGAATACTGACAATTTCATTTTCTTGGTTTTCATTGGCCAAGGCAGAACCAAATTTAACTTTTAATAATTCTGCTTGTGATTTAATGATTGTACACCCTTCCTTTATATCTTCTGTGACTATATTTCCACCAAATGGAATCACAGCGGTATGCCGAATTATTTGATCCTGGAAAATAGCAATATCTGTTGTTCCTCCTCCAATATCAATTAAAGCAATTCCAGCTTCTTTTTCTTCCTCACTTAATACAGCTTCTGAAGAGGCCAATGGTTCAAGTATAAGATCGGCCACCTCGAGTCCTGCCTTTTCAACGCATTTATAAATATTTTTTGCTGCAGTAACCTGACCTGTTATAATATGAAAGTTCGCCTCCAATCGGACACCTGCCATTCCTATTGGATCTTTTATACCTTGCTCATTGTCTACGATGTATTCCTGTGGAAGAACATGGATGATTTCTTCACCTGGTAATGTAACCAGCTTGTACATATCGTCAATCAATCCATCTACATCAACTTGACCTATCTCGTCGTCGTAAGAATGTCTAATCCTTTCTCCTCTATGCTGCAAACTTTTAATGTGCTGACCCGCTATCCCTACATTCACAACGCGAATATCCACACCGGATTGCGCCTCTGCCTCTGCTACGGCTGTTTTAATACTATCAACTGTTTTATCAATGTTTGAAACCACTCCTCTGGTTACTCCGACGGACTCGGTTTTCCCCATCCCTAGGATTTCAATTTTACCAAATTCATTTCTGCGCCCCACCATACAAACGATTTTGGTGGTTCCTATATCTAATCCTACAACAATATCTGACGTACTCATTCTAATTTCATTATTTGCAAACAATCTGTCTTTCAAACTTCACGTTCACCTCTTGATATTTGTTCCACCCCATTTTCGGGGCGATCTCATCGTAATACCTTTTTATTTTTCTTAATTTCTTTTTGTAGTTGGTTAATTCTCCAAAAATAAATTCTTCTCTTCCTAACAGGGGTACAAGTACAGCATCTCCTTTTTCATTAATGTATACCTGCCCTATTTGTGATCTCCAAAATGAATCTTTGCGCACATACTCCGCAAATGCATACACATCATTAATCAGCTTTGTATGATTTATTACATCCTTATTCACTAACGTATCCTTCAAGAACCGATTGTACTGACTTAGATGTCCTGTTACCAATAATACACGCGGCGAGTATTTAGAAGTCCATTCCATAGTTCCTCCATTATCATCCACATAAAATCCAGATGTGGAATCCGGTTTTATTCGTGCAATTACTTTTTTAAGCGTTATTTCTAAATGAACGTCCCCATTATGTCCTGTATATACCTCTGCACTTTTTACAGCTGTTTGCTCTTCTAGTAGCTTTTCAACCTCCTCTAAATGCAGACTGCTTAATGGCTTCCCCATTAAAGTATCTTGCCGAGAATAAACTAGATCCCTGATATCGTTTTGATCCATAAAAGGATCACCTTGAGTAATATCAATGGATACGATGACATTTCGCACCAACGTTTTTTCCTGTTCATGTTTAGCAAAAGAAACCAAAACTATGAGGCTAAAAAACAATGTAAATAAAACGATATTCCTTAGCGCTTTTTTCATGTTGGTTTTCCTATTCTCGATGTTTTTGCAAGAACTCTTTAACGTTTTGTACTTCTGCGCCAATATCTCCGGCTCCTATAGTTAAAACTACGTTACATTTTGATGCGCGAATAAGGGATAGGAGTTGTTTTTTTGAACAAAGCGTTTTTGAATTCATTTGAATAAGGTCCAAAAGCATTTGCGAATTCACTCCAGGAATAGGTAATTCTCTTGCTGGATAAATGGGAAGAAGGATCACTTCATCCAACAATTCTAGACTTTGAGCAAATCCTTTTGCAAAATCATGTGTTCTGCTATATAAATGAGGTTGAAAAACTCCAAGAACCATGCGGTTTGGAAACATTTTTCGTACAGACTCTACCAATTTTGTAATCTCTGCTGGATGATGCGCGTAGTCATCGATATACACTATTTTATCGGTCTTAAGCTGAACATCAAATCGCCTATCCACTCCTGTATAGCGAGCAATGGCCGATTTTAATTCTTCGGGAGATATACCTCGTTCAATACCAACCCCAAATGCAGCTAGGGCATTTTCCATATTATGAATTCCAGGCAACCCTATTTTAACATCTTCAACAACACCTCCTGCCCAATGAAAGTCAGCTCTAAACTCCGAATTTTCTACCCGAAAATTAGCCGTGTAATAATCCGCTTCAGTATCTTCAATCGAATATGTTTTGTAGGAATTACCCAAAATTGGTTTGAGGGAGGAATGAATCAATCCAATTCCATTTGAAGAAAGGTTGTTTGTTAAAAAATGCTTAAACGTTCGCTGCATTTCTTCCTTTGTTCCATAAATATCCAAATGATCTGGGTCAATGGCTGATACAACAATCATTTCTGGATGTAAGTGTAAAAATGACCTGTCGTACTCATCGGCTTCAATTACGGTAACTTTACTTTCCGAGTCATGGAAATAATTGCTTCCAAGATCTTTTGAAATTCCTCCTAAAAAAGCGGTAAACGGAATATTACAATGGTGAAATACATGAGCAACCATACTGGAGATTGTTGTTTTACCGTGCGTACCTGAAATTGCTACACTTTTATTTGATTGTGTAATCAAGCCTAAGACTTCCGATCTTTTCAACAGTTCGAACCCTTCCGTTTTGAAGTAATTATATTCAGAATGATTATTTGGAATAGCTGGAGTATAAATGATTAGAGCACGCTCCTTTTTCTTAAATTCCGGAGCGACTAATGACAAGTCATCTTCATAATGAATTTCTATTCCTTCCGCCTCAAGTTGTTGAGTAAGTGGTGTGGCTGTTTTATCATAGCCGCCGACGCGACACCCATTTTGTGAAAAATAACGCGCCAAGGCACTCATTCCTATTCCTCCAATCCCAATGAAATAAACATTTTCTTTAGATGTCACTTTTGGATTAATTTTTCCACCTCAATCATTATTAGATCTGCGGCGTTTTCAATTTTTAGTTTCTCAATATTTCGTGTTAAAACAGTTCGTTTTATTTCATCAGAAAGTAATGAGTCCAGTTCCGTGAATAAACGCTCTTTCGCCTCTGAATCTTTTACCAAAACACCTGCATTATTATTTACAAGGGCCAAGGCATTAGCTGTTTGATGATCTTCTGCAGCATGAGGAAAGGGTATTAAAATACAAGGTTTACCCACAAGGCTTAATTCAGTTACTGACATGGCTCCAGACCGAGAAATCACGATATCCGCTGCAGCGTAAGCGAGGTCCATATTGTAAATAAACTCATGCGCTTGGAGTAATTCACTTCCAATAGCCTTTACCCGATCCTGAGATTGGGTTTTATAAAACTTTCCAGTTTGCCATAAAAGTTGATATTCTTTTTCTACAAATTTTTCCAATACTGCATCAAGTGCATGATTAATACTTCGAGCACCTTGACTTCCTCCAATGGATAAAACGATTGGTTTGTCACTTTTTAGATTAAAGTGTTCTAATGCTCGCGCTCTTTTCCCTTCAAGTTTCTGAATTTCCTGTCGAACAGGATTCCCTGTAATAACTAGATTATTCGCTTTTGGAAAAAAGGATTTCATCCCTTGAAATGCAACACATACTGTATTTACATGTTTACCGAGTAATTTATTGGTAATCCCTGGATATGAATTTGATTCATGAATTAATGTTGGTACTTTACTCCATGTTGCGGCTTTCAAAAGAGGGCCACTGGCAAATCCTCCAACACCAATACAAATATCTGGTTGAAACTGTTTTATGATTTTACGAGCATTCCATAAACTATGGATTAATTTAATTGGAAAAGAGAGGTTTGATAAGGTTAACTTTCTCTGAATGCCACTAATCCATAACCCTTTGATTTTGTACCCTGCTTTGGGAACCTTTTCCATCTCCATTTTTCCCTTTGCACCTACAAAAAGAATAGTTGAATCGGGATATTTTTTTTGAATAGCGTTTGCTATAGCAACCGCAGGAAATATATGGCCTCCAGTTCCACCCCCGCTTATTATAACTCTAGGTGACTGCTTCATCATTAGAAATATTTCGGCTCGTTTCTCGACTTACATTAAGTATAATCCCAATTGAAATTGCTGTAAACCATAAAGAGGTTCCTCCCATACTAACCATTGGAAGCGGCTGCCCTGTAACAGGAAAAACGCCAACTGCAACAGCCATATTACTAAAGGCTTGAATCACCAGTCCAGAAGACAAACCAATTACTAAAAGGGTAGAAAATAACTTGGTACATTTACGTGCTATCTTAATGCTTCTAAAAAACAGAACTAAATACATGATAATTGTAAAAACACCACCAAACAACCCATAATTTCGAAGGATTGTGGCATATATAAAATCAGAGGCTGCCTGAGGTGGCTGACCATATTTACCAGGCAAAAGATCAAACCACAAACCAACTGCTCCCCCATCATAAATAGAGGCTTGTGCTAAACTTGTTTGATAATTCCCGCTCCCCGCATTCATATTGTCCGAGGTAAAAGCTGTTAATCTATTTGACCACGTTTGTAAACGTTGTAAGTTATCAGGGAAAATTAAAACAGCTATAAGAAACAAACATATTATGGCTAAGAAAATTATTCCAAAATGAGAGAATTTAACCCCTCCAACAAACAGAACTATAAAGCATCCTCCCATGATTAAAGCTGCTGTAGAAAAATCAGACTTAATAATAAGAGCGCATGTTAAAATAACAGGGAGAAATAAGTGTGTAAGAACTTCTTTAAAACTGTGTAAACAATCTTGCTTCCTACTGAGTACACGCGCTAAATAAATAGTTAACGAAATTTTTGCAAAATCAGAAGTTTGGAAACTCAATCCAATTATTGGAATTTTGATCCATCTTGATGCATCATCAACATTATGACCAGCAAGCATGGTATAAAGAAGCAATGGAATCGTAATGATCATTAATATGAGGGAGAGTCGGGAAAGATAACCATGCTTAATTTTGGAAAATTGGTAAGCGATGACAAAGGCACTAACCAAAATGATAGCATGTTTAATAACAAAATAGAAAAAATTCCCTCCTCTCAAAGATGCCAATTGTTCAGTCCCAACGTATACGATAGGAATAGACAAAAGGGCTAGAGATATAATAACACCCCAAATGACTTTATCGCCATATATTTTGTTATAAATCCCTTGCATTTATTTTAGAGTAGACCTTTCTTGAACTTCTTGATCACCCACACAATGCTAAAAATTACAAACAACAATATACCCGACGCAATAATGGAAGCAAGGTGTCTAACCTCATTACTCTTATCTGGTTTTATTTGAGTCATAATTTAATTTATTTATAAACTTCTAACTGCTTGCTTGAAAGCATTGCCTCTTTCCTCTAAATTTTCAAACATATTAAAACTTGCTGAAGCAGGCGAAAGCAATACAGTTTCTCCTTTGTCAGCAATGTAATACCCCATCTGCACGGCCTCTTCCATTGACCCAGCGTCTACAATCATATCTACTTTATCCAAAAAATTCTCGAATATTTTCGATTTGTTGGTACCAATATAAACAATTGCCCTCACTTTTTCTTTAGCTAATTGCTGTAAAGTTGAATAATCTACCGTTTTATCCACTCCACCTACAATCCAAACAATTTGTCTTTGCATTCTTTCAAGGGCGTACCATGTAGAATTGACGTTAGTAGCTTTAGAATCATTGATATATTCAATACCATGAACATTAGCCACAAATTCTAGTCGATGTTCAACATTTTCAAAGTCACTGAACTTTTCTCTTAAGTTTTCTTTTCTTAAGTTTCCAACGTTCTTTTTTAGGTTTTCAGCCATTGTGTCACCAATGTTTAACCTGTTTTGAATTTCAAAATTTCCCTTTGTCATGATTTATTTAAATTTAGCGTTTAGTTTATATATTTCGTGTTTAAATTTTTTTCCTCGATCCTCATAATTCTCAAATAAATCGAAACTCGCGCAGGCCGGAGATAATAACACAGTAAATCCTTCCTCAGCCATGGCAGAGGATTTTTGTACAGCCTCGTAAGCACTTCTTGCATCAGTAATTTGATGAACAATATCTCCAAATACCTCATGTAGTTTCGAATTATCCTTACCTAAGCAAACCATACCATGCACTTTTGATTTTACTAAAGGAAGTAATTGAGAATAGTCATTGCCTTTATCCACACCTCCGGCAATCCATATAATTTTATTGGTTATACTTTCCAATGCATAAAAGACACTATCAACATTTGTGGCCTTGGAGTCATTGATGTATTCCACTCCATTAAGAACAACCACTTGCTCCATTCTATGCTCGATAGGCTGAAAAGACGCTAAAGCAACCATAATATCGTGTTTGTCAACTCCTAAAACAGATGCGACTGAAACAGAAGCCATTATATTATACGCATTATGTTTACCCTTTAGGGGAATTCTATCAACAGATATCCTCATGGCTTTGTTAATATCTATGATGATTTCATTCGATTCCAGTCCAATACCGTTCTCTAATGCACCATTTATACTAAAGGCATAGGATAAGTGAGGGCGCTCTGTTTTATGTAGCTTCGTCACAATATTATGATCATCGGAATTGTAGAAGAAAACAGAGTATTGATCAACGTTTTTTATCAATTGAAATTTAGCATCGATATATTCACTTAAATTATTATTGTAACGATCAAGATGGTCAGTGGTAATATTTAGCAATATAGATATATCTAATTTTAAGTCAACAATCCCATCCAGCTGAAAACTACTCAATTCCAACACATAATACTCGTAATCAGACTTTGCGACTTGAAGCGCAAAACTATCACCTATGTTACCTGCTATACCAACGTTATAACCCGCACTTTTTAGAATATGGTATACAAGACTTGTTGTGGTTGTTTTTCCATTACTACCTGTTATTCCGATTAACTTCGCTTGAGTAAACCATGAACCAAATTCAATTTCAGAAATCACAGAAACATCTTGATTTCTTAATTTTTCTACTAAAGGAGTGCGATCGGGAATGCCCGGGCTTTTCACCACAAGATCAGCAGTTAAAATTTTTTCCTCACTATGACATCCTTCCTCAAAAGCAATATTCTCCTCCAAAAGCAGGTCTTTGTATTTTGTTGCAATCCTACCCCTATCGGAAACAAAAACATCAAACTGTTCTTGTTTTCCGAGTATAGCAGCACCTACACCACTTTCTCCAGCACCTAATATGACGAGTCTTTTACTCACTTACTATCTCAACTTTAATGTTGCAATGGCTAAAACAGCCAACAAAATTCCTACAATCCAAAATCTACTTACAATCTTAGCCTCATGCACGCCCGATTTTTGATAATGATGATGCAAGGGCGCCATTTTAAAAATTCGCCTTCCTTCTCCCCACTTTTTCTTGGAGTACTTAAAATATCCTACTTGAAGAATCACACTTAAATTTTCAACTAGAAATATTCCACATAGAACAGGAATTAGTAACTCTTTTCTAATTGCTATAGCAAACGTAGCGATGATTCCTCCAAGTGCTAAACTGCCCGTGTCTCCCATAAATACTTGAGCAGGATATGCGTTGTACCATAGAAATCCTATGCAGGCTCCTACAAATGCTCCCATGAACACAACTAGTTCTCCTGAATCAGGGATGTACATAATGTTTAGGTAATCAGCAAAAAACACATTTCCCGAAACATAGGCCAATACCCCTAAGGCTAATCCTATTATTGCTGATGTCCCTGTTGCTAATCCGTCTATTCCGTCTGTTAGATTGGCGCCATTGGATACTGCTGTAATTATTATAATCACAACTGGAATAAAAATAACCCACCCCCATTTTGCAGCATCTAATCCAACCCACTCTACGATTTCACCATAGTTTAACTCATTATTCTTAAAAAATGGTATTGTGGTAGATAATGATTTTTCTTGAACTTTATCAGTGGATTGATTCACATATTTAACGCCATCAACTACCACGTGTTGTTGTTCTTTTTTAATTGATCTTTCAATTTTTACATCTTCACTGAAAAATAGCGTGGTACCAACAATAACCCCAATACCTACCTGACCCACTATCTTCATTTTACCTTGTAAACCCTCTTTATTCTTTTTAAATACTTTAATGTAATCATCCAAGAATCCAATAAGTCCAAGCCAAACGGTAGATAATAAAAGCATCAAAATGTAAATGTTATCCAATTTGGCAAAAAGTAATGTTGGAATCAAAATAGCCGCTAAAATCAATAAACCTCCCATCGTAGGAGTACCAGACTTTTCCAACTGTCCCTCTAAACCTAAATCTCGCACTGTTTCTCCTACTTGAAGTTGGTGTAACATTCGGATAATTCGTTTCCCCAAAACCATAGAAATAACCAAAGAGATAATCACGGCAAAAGCTGTTCTGGTTGTGATATAAGTAAACGCTCCCGCTCCAGGGAAATCAATTTCATTTAAGTAATCAAATAAGTAGTACAACATTTTATTTCTGTAGTATTTTAAATGAATCTTCTAGTACTTCCATATCATCAAATGGGTGTTTAACCCCATTTATCTCTTGATATTTCTCATGTCCTTTACCTGCAACTATTACAATATCTCCAGGCTGAGCGAGTGCACAAGCTGTTTTAATAGCCTCTGCTCGATCTGTAATGGTTAAAATTTTTGCTAACTCTGTTGGATCGAGCCCTAATTTCATTTCATTTATAATTGCTTCGGGATTTTCAGATCTTGGATTATCTGATGTGGCAAAAACACGATCACTTAAATTTGCAGCGATACGTGCCATTAAAGGTCGTTTTGCACGATCTCTGTCTCCTCCACAACCAACCACTGTAATGAGTTGTTCATTTCCAGATCTAATATCTTTTACTGTATTTAACACCTTTTTTAATGCATCGGGCGTATGTGCATAATCCACAATCGCAATAATTCCACTATTGGATTTAAAATGCTGAAATCGTCCTTCAACAGCTGAGAGACTACTTAATGATGTTAACACATCCATCTTATCTTCTCCAAGTTCAATCGCTGCTGCATAAACCGCCAAGAGATTATAGGCATTGAATGAGCCAACAATTCTGGTCCAGACGTCTTGCCCATCAATTTGTAATTGCAACCCCTCAAATGAATTTTCAACTAACCTACATTTGTAATCAGCCATGGCTTTCAGACCGTATTTTTTCACATCAGCCCTAGTATTTAAAACCATTGTAGACCCATGTCGCTCATCCGCATTTGTAATCGCAATCGTCCCTTTTGGTAATTCGTCAAAAAATAACTTTTTTGCCTTAATATATTCTTCAAACGTTTGATGATAATCCAAATGATCGTGTGTGATATTCGTAAATAATGCAATATCAAATGCCAAGCCCGAAATTCTTCGTTGATGAATCGCATGTGAACTCACCTCCATAAAACAATGTGTACACCCTTTTTCGACCATTTTTGCCAAAAGCTCATTGATTGCAATGGCATCTGGAGTGGTATGGGTAGCAGGAACTGTTTCTCCTATTATCCTATTTTTCACAGTTGACAGCAAGCCTACTTTTTTGGCCAAGCTTCTGAAAAGTAAATACAATAATGTGGCGGTTGTTGTTTTCCCATTAGTTCCTGTAATCCCTACGAGCTTCAACTTCTCCGATGGATTATCATAAAAGTTAGCCGCTATTACACCAAGAGCATTGGACGAACTTTTCACCTTTACATAGGTTATTTTTTCTATAATTTCCTCTGGAAACTTCTCGCAAACGATGGCCATAGCGCCATCATGAATCGCTGTTTCTATAAATGCATGTCCATCCTGATTTGTTCCTCGAGTAGCAATAAACAAAGTATCTCTCGTTACTTTTCGAGAATCAAAACAAATGGAAGTAATCGCCAAATTGGTATTCCCCTTTATTTCCTCAATCCCTGTTTTATATAATAAATCAGATAGTAATTTCATTATCCTAATATGATCTCAATTTGTTTTCCTTTTATCACTTTGCTACCCGGTGACATGCTTTGTTTAATCACTTTGCCTTTTCCAAAAATCTTAACTGTTAACCCAATATCCTCAAGAAGAAATAAAGCGTCCTTTGCTGACAATCCTTTTACATTTGGCACTTTATCACCTTGTTTTTTCAATGGTTTTGTTTTTAATTCATTTTTATTGACCACACCAGACACATACTTATTCTCTCCACTTGAACTGGTCTTTACATTTAACTTTTTAGCAACCGTTATAATTTCACTTTCAAGTCCGTTCTTTGCTTTTATTTTGATGTTTTTTTCTTGTGCTATGAGCTCTGTTCTTAGTTCTTTATCCAATGCATACACTCGATCTGAAATCTTCCTAAAAACAGGCGCGGCTGTACTCCCTCCATAAAATCCATTTTCACGCGGGTTCGTAACAACTACAATACAAGAATAACGAGGATGATCTGC
Organism: Flavobacteriales bacterium; assembly: GCA_002722245.1. Classification (GTDB taxonomy): domain Bacteria; phylum Bacteroidota; class Bacteroidia; order Flavobacteriales_C. The sequence continues at coordinate 84,676 of PBLA01000033.1, forward strand.
AGGAAAATATCCTGCAAATGAACTCCTGTATTCTACTTTGTTTTTTCCATTTTTAGCATAATTGATTTTGGCTGTCCCTGTTTTCCCTGCGACTTTGTAAAGAGAACCTCTAAACGGTCGCCTTGCCGTTCCATGCTCAACCACTCCATTTAAAAGCTCCTGCAATTTATTTACAGTTTCCTGGGAGCAAATTGAATTCTTGATTACAGCTGGTTCAAAAATGGTTTCTCCTTTTTGTTCATCAACAATTTTTTCAATGAAAATAGGTTTTACTAATTTCCCGTTATTTGCCACAGCATTGTAATAAGATAAAATTTGTAAAGGAGTAATTTGCGTTTCATAACCATGACACATCCATTGTAAAGATGTTCCATACCAGTCATGATCTGATGGTGACTTTATCTTTGGTGTTGCCTCCCCTATAATATCAAGACCAAGCTTTTCACAAAGACCAAAACCATATAATCGTTCAACATACTCCGAAGGATTGTCTTTGTAATACTCTTCAATCAATTTTACAGTACCCACGTTAGAGGATTTTTCAAACACTTCCCTGGCCGAAAAAATCGTATTCTTATTGTATTCATGAGAATCTCTAACCTTACGATCATATACTTGATACCTTCCTCGTTTCACGTTAATTTTTTTTTCGTCTAAATCAAATTGTTCTTTCTCTAAAATTGCCATAAAACTTGCAAGCTTTATAGTTGATCCAGGCTCTTCTGCATCTGCCACAGCGTAATTCCTTGCCTCTAAATACTCGCCGGTCGCCGTATCAATTAAAAGATTCGCAATCGCTCTAATCTTCCCCGTCTCTACCTCCATAACTACTGCACATCCATAATCCGCTTTATTATAAAAAAGTTGATCTTTTAATGCATTTTCAGCAACCTCTTGAATATTTATATCTATCGTAGAATATACATCTGATCCATTTACAGGCTCTTGAATTGCAGACTCATTCACGGGGACCCAAACACCTGATTTTCTTCGTTGTAACTGCTTACCATCCTCTCCTTTTAAATACCCATCGTACGCTCCTTCCAACCCAAAAGGCGCTCTAGACCCAATTGTTCTTGAAGCTAAAACTCCAAATGGCTTTTTTCGCTTTGTATACTTTCGATACGCAAGACCACTTTTTAATCGTCCTTGGTTTATAAAAGGAAACTGCCTCAGTTTTTGAAATTCTGGATGATTTAAGCCTCTACTCAAAGAGTACCATCTGTCTGAATTTTTATAGGACTCTGTTATTCCCCTGTAATATTCTTTCGCTGTTCGCTTACCAATTAATCTTGCCAAGGAATCTGATAATGCACCGATATATTTCGTTAATGTATCCTCGTTTATTGAAGGTGAGGTTAAATCTAACCCAACCTCGTAGTAGGTAAGTGAAGTAGCCAATAAACTTCCGTCTTTTGCATAAAGATCACCTCGCTTTGCTGGGAACTCACGTTCTTTGACGTTGGTTGACTTAACGGCTACCTGAACGCGCTCAGTTTTAATAAATTGAATATTTACTGTTGCTGCTATAATAACCAAGCTAAAGGCTACTAATAAAAAAAAGAAGAGATACACTCGCTTTAATATGTTTGCTTTTGACTCCACTTAATCCTCTAATGATTTACGATCTGCTTTTATTTTAATTTCATCCAATTGAAAAGGAGGTTTTTTACTCTCTCTTAATCCCAATTCTTCCACTTTATTTACTACCTCATTTCGCTGTCCTTTTAAACTCACGGCTGTTTTTGTAATGACAAACTCATTATTCTGATCATTTATCTCATTCTTTATTGCGTCCATTTCACGCACCGTTTCTTCTAAATAATATGAGTTTGTGATATACAAAAAGCCTAGTGCTGTTAGAAAAAGCACATAGGGTAAGTTTTTGAAGAACACCTGTTCATTTAACCCCAACCATTTTTTTATTTTTCGTGTTCCTTTCACTTATTCTTCCTGTGTTATCTTTTTTCTGCTATTCTAAGTTTTGCGCTTCTTGCACGGTTATTCACTTCAATCTCTTTCTCATTCGGAACAATTGGCTTTCTTGTTAGCACTTTGAGCGGAGAGAGTGAATTCCCATAAAAATCTTTTGACTCCTCACCTGTGAAACCACCTGTTCTCATAAAATTTTTAACCAACCTATCCTCTATAGAATGATAGGAAATTACAACCAGCTTCCCCCCTGGCCTCAAGACTTTAACTGTCTGCTCCAGCAAGGCTTTCAATGCTTTCATTTCATCATTTACCTCGATTCGCAAAGCTTGAAAAACTTGTGCTAAAAACTTATTTTCCTTTTTAACTGGCGTCATTTTTTTCAATACATCAACTAATTCCCCTGTAGTTTTTAACCCATTTAAATCAACTGCCTCTTTTATTTTTCTGGCCACCCTTCCCGCGCCTTTTATATCCGAATAATTTCTAAACACTTCTGCCAACTCTTCCCAACTATATTCAAGTAAAATATCTGCGGCAGTTTTCTGAACTCCCTTTCCCATCCTCATGTCCAACGGACCATCAAAACGAATAGAAAAACCCCTACTTTCTTGATCAAACTGATGAGACGACACACCTAAATCTGCCAATAAACCGTCAACAACTTCTACCCGATAAAGCTTAAGCATATTCTCTAATTCAGAGAAATTTTCATGGATTAACGTGAATCGCTCATCCTCTAACTCATTTTCAAGCGCATCTTCATCTTGATCGAACGCATATAAAAAGCAACCGTCGTTTCTTTTTAAGATCTCTTTAGAGTGACCTCCTCCTCCAAAAGTAACATCAACGTACACCCCTCCAGCCTCTATTCCAAGCGCATCAACACTTTCATTCAATAATACAGACTGATGGTATTTCATTTAATCACCCAGGTTATCATTCCCCATAACTTCTTCAGCAAGACCGGCAAAATCGTCGTCCGACATTTCCAGCTCTGAATCATACGCCGCTTTATCCCAAATCTCAATCTTGTTTCCATATGCAAAAAGGACCAACTCCTTTTCAACTCCTGCATATTCCAACAAGCCATTAGGAAGATTAATTCTTCCTACACTATCGAGCTCTAGTTGCGTCGCACCACTGATGAACTTACGGGCAAATACCCTGTTCTTCTTAACAAACTGATTAAGGCTACTCACTTTCTCGGAGACAGACTCCCAATCGTGTTTTTGGTACAACTCTAAACATCGCTCAATACCACGCTTAACAAATAACTTCCCTTCTGCCTCAGGAGAAAACTGCTTACGCAAACCCGATGGGACCAATAACCGGCCTTTCGCGTCTACCTTGCATTCATATTCTCCTATAAGGTTTGTCATAACGTTATGCTGATATTATAAATATAAAAAGTTTGTACCACTTTTGCCCACCTTTTACCACGTTGTTAATAACTTACGAATAATCTAAGATAAAACAAATTATTTTACTCAATATAAAACCAATATTTACAGGGTTTTTTTACACTTTAACACATTGTGGTAAATGGTGGGAAGAAAGTTAATTGTTAATAAATATATTCGGAGATGAGCGTACCGATATCATTGAATATTGAATTTATAGGATCCATCAACTGATTAAAAAATGAAAAACACAATTGAGTATTAACTTTTGATTCCAACATCGCTTTTGTTATATTAGCATCAAATATTTCAGGGAGGTTATATGGATTATCAAATTAAAGAAGACGGAAAATTCAAGTACTTAGAGGAAGGCGAAGGAGAGGTTATTGTACTCTTGCATGGTCTTTTCGGAGCGTTATCTAACTTTAAAGATCTATTTGAGCATTTCAAAGGAAAATACAAAGTTGTCATTCCAATGTTGCCCTTGTATGACATGCCTGTTGCTACAACAGGGGTGAAATCTCTTGCAAAGTTTGTAAAGAAATTTATTGATCATAAAGGATATGATAATGTGACTCTTTTAGGAAACTCCTTAGGAGGACACGTTTCTTTAGTATACTACGCTAACTGGCCAGAGAAAGTGCACTCTATGTGTTTAACTGGGTCCTCCGGCTTATATGAGAACGCTTTTGGAAATCAATATCCCAGAAAAGGAGACAAAGAATATATTCGTGAAAAAACAGCGAAAACTTTTTATGACCCCGAATTAGCTACAGATGAGCTTGTTGAAGAAGTACAGGGAATCATTGGTGATAGAAGTAAATTAATTAAAATCTTGGCTTTGGCCAAGAGTGCTATTCGGCATAACATGGAAAAAGAGCTTCCAAACTTTAATATACCCGTATGTTTAATTTGGGGAAAGCAAGATATTGTTACTCCTCCTGAGGTTGCTGAAGATTTCAATAGATTAATGCCAAACGCTGAGTTGTTTTGGATAGATAAATGCGGACATGCTCCAATGATGGAACACCCCATAGAGTTCAATACAATATTAGAACCTTGGCTCGAAAAGGTAAGAGCTTAAATAAGAAGAAAGACCGATAAAACGGTCTTTTTTTGTTTATCCCTATTCAGTATGGAAATTAAGTCCGCAAGCTTTGTAATTAGCAAACCACATTGGAAAGATTGTCCTAAACCGGTAATGCCTGAGTACGCATTCATTGGAAGATCCAACGTGGGTAAAAGCTCATTAATCAATATGCTTTGTGGTCATAAAGGTTTAGCAAAAACCTCTTCTACACCGGGAAAAACCCAATTAATCAATCACTTTTTAATTAATGATAATTGGTACTTATGTGATTTACCTGGTTATGGCTATGCCAAGGTGAGTAAAAAGTCTCGTGAGAAATGGGAGAAGATGATTAAAGACTATATCCTGAATCGCGAAAACTTAATGAATACCTTTGTTCTTATTGACTCAAGGATAAAAACCCAAAAAATAGACCTTGAATTCATGCTTTGGCTTGGAAAAAATGACGTTCCTTTTTCAATAATCTTCACTAAATCAGATAAACTAAAGCAGCGTGAATTAGCGAAAAACATTAAAGCTTACGAAGAAGAACTTTTTAATTATTGGGAGGAAATCCCTCCTTTCTTTATTACCTCAGCAGAAAAAAAAACAGGAAAGGAAAACATTTTAAATTATATTGATAGTATAAACCCACTTTTTCAAAAATAAAATGAAAATTTATCATTATTCAATAGCAACTAAAATTATTGCATCTTCTACAGCCTTAACATTACTAATACTATGCTTCATTAATCCAGGATGGATTTTAATCGCAATATTTTTCTTCCCTTTTCTTGTGCTTTTTGCACTTTGGACTCTCTTGGACGCCACTACTGTAAATATTGAAAATGATATAGTTAAAATTAAAGAAAGAAAAAGGTTATTTACTGATAATTTTAAATTCCATAAAAAGAATGTTTTAAAGCTAAAGGTAATTCAACAAGGTTTTATAAATAAAACTGAGCGATCAAATGTTTTTATGCCATTAGCTGCTCTTGATCAAGTACAATCCGACACTAAAGCCTATAAAAAAGCAATGATTGCTGTTCAAACTAAAAAAAGGGTAATAAGAATAGGCAAAACTTTTAATGATAAAGAAATTTTGAAGGCCTATAAGTTTCTGAAGAGTAATATTTCATTGAATAATTAGATCATTATTACATGCTTTTTTTGTTACAATGCTTTCTTGCTAAGTTTTGTATATTTAAATCATGCTTCCTCCTCTACTCAAAAAAGGCGATAAAATTGGTATAGTTGCTTTTGCAAAAAAAATTACACGAGAAGAAATTCAACCAGCCATAAAAATATTTGAACGCTGGGGGCTTCAGGTAATTATTGGCGATACAATTGGATCTGAATGGCATCAATTCTCAGGAAAAGACGAACAAAGGCAAGCCGATATACAGAAAATGCTAGATGACACTTCAATAAAAGCATTAATATCTGCACGAGGAGGATACGGATGTGTAAGATTAATTGACCAAATTGATTTTTCAACTTACATTAAACAGCCTAAATGGATCATTGGATTTAGTGATGTTACCGTTTTTCACTCACATATCGCTCAAAATTTTCACATACCAACCTTACATGCTACTATGCCTGTTTTTTTCAAAGAAAACAGTGAAGAATCATTAATGAGTTTAAAAAATATACTCTTCAAAGGAAGTATGCATTATGAAGAAACGTCAGTTCAGCCAAACCTATGCAAAAACGGAGTATGTAAGGCTGAAATAATTGGTGGTAATCTTTCAATTTTATCTAGCTTAAGTGGTTCTGTTTCTGCAGTTGAAACAGATGGAAAAATCCTTTTTTTAGAGGATTTATGTGAATATTTATACCATACTGATCGAATGTTACAAAATTTAAAAAGAAATGGTTTTTTAAATAAAATTGCAGGGTTAATTATCGGAAGCTTTTCAGATATGAAAGATAGTTCTGTTCCTTTTGGCTACTCAACTGAGGAAATTATTTTCAACTTATGTAAAGAGTTAGAAATTCCCATATTTACTGGTTTCCCAGCAGGTCATATTAAAAACAATAAATCACTTGTTTTGGGTGAAAAAGTAACCATGGAAGTAACAAATGGATGCATTAAATTATCCCTATGATTGTTTTCATTCTCATACTACTAATTTTTCTTCTTTATTTCTTGATTGCCATATTCCTGCCTAAAACCACTACAATTGCGGCATCATTAAAAATGAATACAGATCTTACTAAAACTTATGAAACACTGAAAGATTTTAAAAACTGGAAGGATTGGTCTATTTGGAATAGTGATAACACATTAAACATCCTTCTATCTGAGCCTTCTGATCAAATTGGAGCAAGATATAGATGGAAAAGCAAAATAAAAGAATTGAAAGACGGATTAATTATTTTAAAATCCGCTCGAGAATATCACCAACTTGAATTTGAATGGAGATATGGAAAACAACGTAGAGGTGAAATTCTATTTAATCTTGAACCCGATAATCAAATCAGCTTTGTTACATGCTCTATCACCATTAACAATAAGACAAAAATTTTCGCTCGTTATTTTACATGGTTGATAAGAAAATCGATTCACAAAAATATTCAAGAGGTTCTAGTAAAAATCGAGGAATCAATGAAATAAAAGCATCAAAAAAAATCCCGCAGATGCGGGATTTTTAGTATTCATCCTCATTAAAAAGGAAATCTTCTTTAGTAGGAAAGTCGGGCCAGATCTCTTCAATATTCTCGTAAGCCTCAACCTCCTCCTCTAACTCTTGCAAGTTTTCTGTCACCTCTAATGGCGCTCCAGATCTCATTGCGTAATCAATTAACTCGTCTTTGGTAGCGGGCCAAGGAGCGTCAGTTAAATAATTTGCAAGTTCTAATGTCCAATACATATCGCTATTTTTTTTAAAGTGTGGTGGTCCAAAATTCCCCGCAAAAATATACTTTTGCGGAAACCTTCCAAATTTTTCATATAAATAATAAGAACATTTAATTAACAGATATCTATCGCTTTGACAGACAAGTAATTAAATATTGATCTTTTTTTATGAACGCCTACTGAACTTGATTTGTTACTAACTTTGATGGATTTTTTGAAAAAGTTTAATTTTGAATAATGGAGTCCATAAAATGGCTAGAACAATTTGAAGATCATCCTTCATTTTCCTTTCTTCAAGACGCACTGATCACTGATGAAAAATTAGTGATTGAAGGAAACAAGGGTGCTTTCCTTCAAGTTATCATGGCAACCTTACAAAAGAATAAAGCTAGAAAACAATTAATCATTGCAAATGATCAAGAGGAAGCAGCATACTTTTTTAATGACCTACAAAATCTTTTAGGAGAAAATAAAGCCCTTTTCTATCCAGCAAGCTCTACAGCGCCATATGCCCTCCAAAAAACACAGAACGCGAATATCATTCAACGATCAGAAGTTTTATCCGAGTTAAACAATGATAAAAAAAAGTGTATTGTTACGTATCCTGAAGCGCTGCTTGAAAATGTTGTTAGTCAAAAAGAATTCCGTATTAATAGTCTCCAAATAAAAGTTGGTGACTCAATCTCTATGGACTTTTTAATTGATGTGCTTTTTGAATACGAATTTGAGCGAGAACAGTTTGTTATAGAACCTGGTCAATTTGCTGTTCGTGGCGGACTAATAGATATCTGGTCCTATTCATATGATAAACCATTTAGAATTGAATTTTTCGGCGACGACATTGATAGTATACGATCATTTGATCCTGCTGATCAACTTTCTATTAATGCATATGACAATATAAGTATAGTTCCGAATGTTGGAAATAAATTGGTCCAAGAGGTACAAAGTTCATTTCTTGATTTTTTAGGAACTTCATCGGTCATCTGGATGAAAGATGTGCAGTTCTCTCTAGATAAAGTAGAACAACATTACCAAAAAGCTGTTGATGCTTGGAGTAAAATTGAGGATAACACAACTCAACGCCCACCTCATGAATTATTTACAAATAGAAACGGACTTCAAAAATCACTTTCAAATGTAAAAGTGATTGAATATGGAGGGAAAGATTTTTTTAAAAATGCAACTTCACTGCGTTTTGATGTTTCACCTCAACCTAATTTTAATAAAAATTTCCAGCTATTAATTGAAGATCTTGAAAAACATCAAAAAAAGGGATACACAACTTATATCATTAGTGAAAACGCAAAACAAATAGAACGAATTCACGCCATTTTTAAGGATTATGTAGTAGAGGATGTCTTCATTGGAGAACACACGAAATTCCACCCTCAATATTTTACTCTCCATGAAGGGTTTATTGACCACACAACCAAAACTGTAGTTTACACTGATCATCAAATTTTTGACCGATACCACCGGTTTCGAATAAAAGATAATTTAAGAAAAAGTAGCCAATCCTTAACCATAAAGGAGCTAACCGGACTTCAGAAAGGAGATTATGTTACACACATTGATTACGGAATTGGTATTTTTGACGGATTAGAAATTATTGATCAAGGTGGAAAAAAAACTGAGTCTATTCGATTACTTTATAAGGATAGAGACGTGCTATATGTTGGAATCCAGTCCTTACATCGTGTTGCCAAATATTCTGGAAAAGAAGGGAAGGAACCGGTATTGAACAAACTAGGAACTACCACATGGAAGACGAAAAAAGCAAATACTAAAAAGAAGGTCAAGAAAATTGCTTATGATCTCATAAAGTTATATGCAAAACGAAAGGCAACGCAAGGTTTTTCATATAGCCAGGACTCCTATTTACAAACAGAATTAGAGGCTTCATTTATTTTTGAAGATACTCCCGATCAAATCACGTCAACTGCTGCAGTAAAAAAAGACATGGAAAAAGCTTTCCCAATGGATCGTTTAATTTGTGGTGATGTGGGATTTGGTAAAACAGAAATCGCAATTCGAGCTGCCTTCAAAGCCGCTGTTGATGGGAAACAGGTCGCTATCCTTGTCCCCACAACAATTTTGGCTTTTCAGCATTATCAAACGTTTACAAAACGGTTAAAAGATTATCCGGTAAATATTGATTACATTAATCGGTTTCGGTCAACTAAACAACAAAAAGAAACACTAAAAAAATTAGAAGAGGGAAAGATAGATATTATTATAGGTACACATCGCCTAGCCGGAAAAGACGTGAAATATAACGATCTGGGCCTACTAATCATTGACGAAGAACAAAAATTTGGAGTTGCTGTAAAGGATAAATTAAAAACATTAAAAGCAAACCTGGACACGCTTACTCTAACAGCTACACCAATACCAAGAACACTTCAATTCTCTTTGCTTGGAGCCAGAGACTTAAGTGTCATTAATACCCCACCCCCTAATCGATATCCTGTTGAGACTTCCATATCTGGTTTTAATGAGGAAACCCTTAGAGATGCTGTTTCATATGAATTGGCTCGTGGAGGGCAAGTGTATTTTATCCACAATAGAGTAGAAAATATCAAAGAAGTTGCAGGAACTATTCAACGTTTAGTCCCTAACGCGAAAATTGGTATTGGACATGGCCAAATGGAGGGCAAACAATTGGAGTTAATTATGATAGATTTTATGCATGGTGATTTTGATGTTTTAGTGGCTACAACAATTATTGAATCGGGATTAGATATCCCAAATGCAAATACAATTATTATTAATCAAGCCCAAAATTTTGGGTTAAGTGATCTGCATCAAATGAGAGGACGAGTGGGAAGATCCAACAAGAAAGCATTCTGCTATTTAATTGCTCCTCCACAAAGTTCTTTAACTACAGAGGCTAGAAAGCGTTTAAGAGCATTAGAGGAGTTTAGTGACTTGGGTAGTGGTTTTAATATTGCTATGAGAGACTTAGATATTCGCGGCGCTGGAGATATGCTTGGTGCTGAACAATCAGGATTTATTGCAGACATTGGCTACGATACGTATCAAAAAATATTAGATGAAGCGATTCAGGAACTGAAGGAAGGAGAATTTAAAACGCTGTATGCAGAGGAACTTAAAGAAGAAAATAGAATTTTTGTAAAAGATTGTGTGATTGAAACCGATATGGAGATTTTAATGCCAACAACCTACGTAAATGCAGTTGATGAGCGATTAAAGTTATATAAAGAACTTAACGATGTAAAAAATGAAGCGGAGTTAAAAGCATATGCTAATAATCTAAAGGATCGATTTGGGGACATCCCTCACCAAACAGAGGAATTGATTTCAACCATGCGTTTAAAATGGTTAGCGCAAGACATCGGATTAGAGAAATTATACATGAAAAATGGATTGTTAAGAGGATATTTTGTCTCCAATCCGGATAGCAATTATTATCAAACTGAAAAATTTGGGAAGGTATTATTGTTTGTCCAACAAAATTCAAAGTCCTGTAAAATGAAAGAAATCAAAGGAAAACTCGCCGTAACATTTAATCAGATAAGATCAATTGAGGAGGCTTTTAATACGCTAAAGTCCTTAAGTGAGAATTTATAACATGATTTCTGTTTTAACCAGTCGACATTTTAACCTGTACATTCCCATTGGTTTAGTATTAGCGAACCTTGTATTTAAAGGGTTGTTTTTAATCAATCATCCAATTGCAGCAGATGAACCCTTCAGTATTTGGGTGTCTCAGATGGATATTTCTTCTATTATAGATTTTTTGGCGACAGGGAACAACCCTCCACTTTATGAAATAATTCTACATTATTGGGGTGGGGTATTTGGGACATCAGCGTTATCCATGCGACTACCCTCTTTAATTTTTAGTTCGCTTTCTGTTCTTCTTATATACCGTCTTTGTGAGAAACATTTACAAAAAAACACAGGGTTAATTGCTGGAATTTTATTTGTTTTTTCAAATTATCACATATTTTTTGCCCACGAAGCTAGGTCATACGCTTTATTGGGAATGTTATCTATAGGTTCTGTCTACTTCTTCTTGAATCTTATTAAAAGTGAGAAAAACGTGTTTAATAAACGCTCACTTGTTTTTTTCTCAATCTCATCATTTTTATTGATTTCTTGTCATTATTTTGGATTCCTTATTCTACTTACTGAATTGATCTTCTTAATAATTAACCCTACTCTATTCAAACAGTATTGGAAGGTTATTGGACTTGGCATCGGTATTGTTCTTATCCTTTACATTCCAAATATGGGTGTTTTAATCGATCGCTTTACGGATTCTACTGGAAACGGGACTTGGGTAAAGCCGCCAAAGTGGGATGGTCTTTATCACATGTTACGTAAATTCTCCAATCAACCCCTAGTTGCAGTTTGCTCCATAGTCATTTTAATCGCCTCTTTAATTAAGTTATTGATCCATAAAGTTTTCAATCAAACTTCCATTGGAGCGCGATTCATTTCCTTTTGGTTCTTTTTTGTTTTTCTTTCCATGTTTACAGTCTCATTTACAACACCTATTTTCATTAAACGTTATTTAATGGTGGCAGGAATCGCTTTTCCTATCCTACTCGCCATAGCAAGTACCTATTTGATGGATAAGAAAAAGACAAAATATATCTTCCCATGTGTACTGTGCCTCCTATTTATAATTTCTTCTAACCCAAATGTGACGAATCAGAGGGATACAAAAGGAGCTATTCAACAGGTTTTAAATTTAAAAACTGACAGGACGATTATTTACCTATGTCCAGATTGGTTTGATTTAAACTTTACTTATTATTACAACAAGGAAATATTTCAAAAAAAAATAAACCCTTCTAAATCTCAACTTCATACAGCTCTTAAAAAAGATAACATCTATCCGATTAAGGGAAAGGAAGATATTGATCTCAGTTTGTTATCAAACGTTGATCAAGTAATTTTTTTGGATGCTGCGGCGGACTTTTGTTATCCCGAAAATCGAATTCAACCGTTTTTATCCTCTCAATTGAATCAAATAGATTTTTTTCATTTTGAAAAAATATTCAATGTCATTGTTTACGCCCCATCCAATTAGAATTTGCTATTGCTTATAATGTTTTCTATCTTTTGACAAATTTTCTGTCAATGAGTTACTTTGGAAGCAATTTAAAATTATTACGAAAACGAAGAGCAAGATCACAAGCTGACGTTGCTCAAACATTGAAAATCACGCGATCTACATGGAGTGCGTATGAAAACAATGCTGCCGAGCCTAATTTTGATACACTCATGAAAATTGCAAAATACTTCAGTGTTCCAATCGATGTTTTTTTGAAGGAGGATCTTCAGGAATTTTCTGAATTGCGATTAACTAATTTAGAAAATGGTTTTAATGTTGATGTTAGTGGGAGAAAGCTAAGAGTTTTAACAACAACAGTAGATCAAAACGATCAAGAAAATATTGAATTGGTACCAATAGCTGCACAAGCGGGATATACTCAAGGCCTATATGATCCAGAATACATTAAAGTTTTACCTACTTTTCAGCTACCATTTTTGGCAAAGGACAAAACATATAGAACCTTTCCAATATCTGGTGATTCAATGCCTCCTGTATCGGATGGAAGTTTTGTCACTGGCGAATTTATACAGAATTGGAATTACATTAAAAATGGCTATCCCTATATTGTAATAACCAAATCTGAAGGCATTGTTTTTAAAATTCTATACAATCAATTGAAGAAAAATAAATCGTTCTTGCTTTGTTCAACCAATCCATTATTCGAGCCCTATGAGGTGAAAGTAGACGAAATTTTAGAGATTTGGAAATTTACCAATTACATCAATTCTGAGGCGCCTGAATTCAATGAAAAACAGGATTAATCTCTTGCTACTACTCGTTGAAAATTTCGAAGTGAAAGAAAAGCAAAAAACGGTAAACAAACGACTAACAATAAAACAATATTCGCATCAAAATAATTCCAAGCATAAAGTAAACAAAATAAAAATTGAATTAATCCAAAAAACAACCAACTCACTGCTACCACCGATAAATAAAAGGACTCATCTTTAACAAACCAAACTATTCCTCTTGTTAAAAAAACAGTAGGTAAAAAAGCTACGAATCCAGGTAAGCAAATCACAAACGCCAACAGCTTGTTTATATATGAACTAGATTGGTTGTAACGATATTTCTCCTTCTTCCAATTGAAACCTTCAGTTTTAAGAGGTATTTTCTTTTCATAATTTAATGCTTCTAACGCTTTAATTATTTCATGATCACTGTCAGCTTTTTGAATGATTTTTTTCCAATGTGAAGCCCTAAATACCGTGTAATCACCTTCAATATGAATCATATTACTTTTTAATCTATTTTTTATCTCCAATAACAGCTTATTCCGTGCTTTTGACTCACTCTCTTTACATAACTGTTGATAGCTTGAGATGGGTATTGGGCTGGTATAATTTATAAAAACCTTGGAACCACCAACAAAATGATTTTCATAGTTAATTGCAACGGGGACAACGTGTAAATCTAACTGAAAATTATTTTTACTTTCTGCCTCTAGAGCCAATCTTGCTACTCCTTTTTTTAATTCAAAAAGATGATGAACGGGTTCACTTACACCCTCTGGAAAAATAAGCACATTACTACCTTTTTCCAATTCTTCAATACAAAATGAAAATGTCCCTTTATTTTTTTGGGCTATGTCATCAAAACCATCTTGTTTACGAAAAATCGGGATTAAATTTAAACGCTTTGAGATCTTCAGAAATAGGGAGCCCTTGAATACATCCGAACGAGTTAAGAAAAAAACCGGTTTTTTTAATTTTAACGCCACCAAAATACCATCCATGAATGTGTTTTGATGATTCACTGCAAAAATTACAGGTTTACTTGTTGGTACATTTTCAATACCTCGAACCACTATTTTTTTAAAAAAAATAGGAAGATAAATTCTTAATATGACCTGTATAAACTTATAAACCACTTTTATCGGGTGTTGAGATGATTACTTTACTATTTTTACATGATCAATATAAAATCACTTATGTTCCACAAAATAACGATTAAGAATATAAATAAAGAAACGCCTGAAGCCGTTTCCATAGAATTTGATATTCCTGAAAATCTAAAAGACGAATTCTCTTTTAAACCCGGTCAATTTTTAACTCTTAAGGCGAAAATACAGGATAAGGATGTGAAAAGATCCTATTCTCTTTGTTCATCACCATCCTCAGGACAGCACAAAGTGGTGGTTAAGCAAATACCCAATGGAATGTTCTCATCTTTTGCCAATCAAGAACTAAAAATATCGGATACGTTAGAAGTGAATAAACCAGCAGGTTCATTTTATATTGAAACAGCTCCTTCAAATAATAAAAACTATACACTTTTAGCAGCAGGAAGTGGCATAACTCCCATGATGTCTATTTTAAAAACCGTACTTAAAGAAGAACCAAATAGTACAGTGAATTTATTTTATGGTAATAAAAATCCTGAACTCACCATTTTTAAGGAAGAACTTGAACAAATCAAAATAAATTATGGTAATCGATTTAATTTACATTTTGTTTATAGTAGATCGAAAGGTGAAAGCAGGTTTCATACAGGAAGACTTGAGGGCAGAAAACTAAATAAACTTTTTAAAAAATTCGCTCCAATTAGTCATACTGATGATATTTTTATTTGTGGGCCCGAAACGTTAACTATGAACGTTAAGGAGCTACTCATTAACAAATTTAAATTTGACCCTTCAAATATTCATTTTGAGTTATTTACCACATCAACCCCTATTGTACCTAAAAAAAATAGTAAATCCGAGGGCATCAGTGAGGTAAAAGCAACAATAAATGGAGAGGTGGTTAACTTTTCTGTAAAGAAAAATCAAAGTATTCTTGAGGGTGGTTTGGCTGCTGGCTTTGATGTACCCTTTTCTTGTCAAGGTGGAGTATGTGGTGTTTGTAGGTGTATGAAAGGAAATGGAGAAGTTGAAATGGAAAACAACCTTGTACTCTCTGAAGAAGAAATTGAAAGTGGTGCTATTCTTGCCTGTCAATCTCGTGTACTTTCCGATCATATTGAAGTTATTTTTAATGAATAATCTCTTTTTTTAGAACTGGGATTATTTTTTTTGTAACCTTCATTTTTTTCTGTATTTAATTACTGAGGCTTCAACAAAAGAGCTCATGTTGATGCTGAATTTTTTCACTTAAAAATCAGTAATTATGGCAGGAGGAAAACAAACCCCAAGACAAGCAATGATCGGTATGATGTATCTCGTACTACTGGCTATGCTTGCGATGAATGCGTCCAAGGATCTTCTTAACGCATTTATTTTTCTAGAAGACGGTATTAACGTAACCACTAAAAACTTCAACAATACGAATCAAACAATATATGACAAGATCTCTGAATCTGCTGCAACAGGTGCGGACATTGCAATTGAAGCAAACCAAAAAGCACTTTCAATTGCTAAATCAGCGAATGAACTGTTTATTGAAATTGACAAATATAAACGTGATATTATTGACATAGGCGGAGGGATAGATGAGGATACGGGGGTACCAATTGGAAAAGATAATCAGGATGTTGGTGCAGAATATCTTGTTGTAAAAGGACATGGTGAAACTTTAAAACGGAAAATTGGAGCCTATAAAGCCCAATTAATTAATCTTGTTGACGCTCAAGATACTGGTGTAATCAACGGAATAAATAAACTATTAGAAACTCCTGAACATGTTGACTATGAAGGTGTAACAAGTCCATGGGAAAATGGAATTAGTGAATATCTTCCCCTCGCTGCAGTAACAGCAAATCTTACGAATTTGCAAAGCTACATACGAAATGCAGAGGCACAAGTATTGAATTATATTCACGAGGAAATTAATATCAATGCGTTGAAAGTAAATAAAATTTTTGCTACCTCAATCGCTCAATCTGGTTATGTCCTGCAAGGTGATGAGTATTCCGCAAATATTTTCCTTGCCGCGGCTGACACAAATCAATCTCCAATTATAACCGTTGGTGATTACGATACTGCTCATTATCGATCCACAGGCGAAATTAAATTCATTGGAGAAACGAGCGATTTACCTGTAAAAGGGGGAATTGGAAACTTTAGATTTCAAGCCAGTGAAACAGGAAACCACTCTTGGGGCGGTATTATGAAAGTTCCCCATCCGAATCCGAAAATGAAAGGGAAGTTTCTTGAATATCCTTTTGTGAATCAATACACCGTGGCTGCCCCAAGTGCAGTTATTTCGTCAGACCAATTAAACATAATGTATAAAGGGGTTGATAATGAAATGAGTGTATCTGCTCCAGGTATGAAATCAGAAGATTTGGTCGTAGCTGCTCCCGGATGTTCTATTCAACCAAAAGGTGATGGGAAATTTATCATAAAACCAAATAGAACAGGGAGAGTTCAAATTACAGTATCAGCAAAAATAAATGGGGAGCAAAAAGTGATTTCTCAGCAATATTGGAAAAGCTCAATGCTACCAAAACCAATTTTAAGTATTCCTGGCGTTCGAGGTAAATTCGTATCAGCAAAAACGCTTGAAAGTATATTAACAAACGTTGGAATAAAAGTAGAATACGATAAGTCTTTTCCTATTTCGGCAAAACCTACTGTAAAAAAACCAATGATCGGATATGTTTCCACTGAGGGAATTATGCCTGACAAACCTTTAGCAGGAAAAAAAATCAGTAAGAACACCGCTCAAGTTATCAAAAGACTTAGAAGAGGAAATACAGTTACGATAACGTTAAAGGCAGTGGGGCCTGATGGAGTCCCTCATAATTTAGATAAAACGGTAACGATTCGATAATTATCTTATGTCAGGACATACCTCTAATCCAGGTATGATGTTAGAAGGATGGGCTGCAGTGTTGCAGCCCTTTTTACGCAAGCATATCTTGGTATCAACTTTCTTAAATAACCTGTATCTTTGTTGGATGTTGAAACGATTTCAATTTGCATTACGGTATTTAAAATACTGGTTAAAAGCAAAAACAAAAACTGAATCAGATTTTGTTAATGAACTCATCAACGATGTGTTTAAAAGTAAACAGCAATACTATGATTTTAAGGAAATTGAAGGAATAAGATCCGCTCTTAAAAAAAATTATTCCACCATTAAAATTACAGATTTTGGAGCAGGAAGTACCATCAATTCATCCAGCGAACGAAAAGTTTCGGATATTGCTACTCATTCTGCAAAATCTCCTAGAATTGGACAAATCATGTTTCGACTCGTCAATAAATTTCAACCGAAAACTATGTTGGAATTAGGAACCTCTCTTGGTGTTTCCGCTTGTTATCAGATTGGCGCAAATAAATCTGCTCAATTTACCACGTTAGAAGGATGTCCCGAAACGGCTAAAATTGCCCGAAAAGTTCTTTCAAAATTTAATGCCGACCATACGGTGATCAAAGTTGGGGACTTTAAAAAAACACTTCCTGAATTTCTTCATTCTCAACCACATTTAGATTATGTTTTTTTTGATGGCAACCACCAAAAAGATGCTACTGTAAAATATTTTCATCAATGCCTAGAAAAATCGCACAAAGACTCTATTTTTATTTTTGATGATATCCACTGGAGTAAAGGAATGGAAGAGGCATGGCATCAAATTAAATCGCACCCCTCGGTTACTATCACTATTGATATTTTCTGGGTTGGGATTGTCTTTTTTCAAAAGAATCACCCCGTTTCTCATTTTACTATTAAATGATTCCTGATAATAAAAAACCCCTTTGTAAAAGGGGTTTATACTTTATCTAATCATATGTATTACAGCTTGAACGCGGATTTTACCTTATCTACATAATCTAATTTTTCCCAGGTAAATAATTCTACAACCACTGATTTTTTTGTTCCATCAGCTCCTATGAAGGTTTTCTCAACCACTTCATTTTTACGCCCCATATGTCCATATGCGGCAGATTCAAGATAAATTGGATTTCTCAGTTTTAATCGTTGCTCTATAGCATATGGTCTCATATCAAAAACTTGCTCTACAAGTTGAGCAATTTGACCATCGGTTAATTCAACTTTCGCTGTCCCATAAGTGTTAATAAATATACCCATTGGTTCAACTACACCAATTGCATAAGATACTTGAACGAGAACCTCATCACATACTCCTGCTGCCACAAGATTTTTTGCAATATGACGAGTGGCATATGCAGCAGATCGATCAACTTTAGAGGGGTCTTTTCCAGAAAACGCTCCTCCGCCATGAGCACCTTTACCTCCGTAAGTATCCACAACTATTTTTCTTCCTGTTAATCCTGTATCACCATGCGGTCCACCAATAACAAATTTCCCAGTTGGATTAATGTGATAGGTGATTTCGTCATTAAATAAGGATTTTAGATTTTCAGGCAATTGTTCTACAACTCGAGGAATTAAAATCGTAATGACATCCTGTTTTATTTTCTCCAACATTCCTTCCTCTGTATCAAACTCATCATGTTGAGTTGAAAGTACAATGGAGTCAATTCTTAACGGCACATTATCTTCAGAGTATTCAATTGTTACCTGAGATTTTGCATCTGGTCTTAAATAAGGGATTAATCTTCCTTCTCTTCTTAACCTTGCGTGTTCAATGAGAATTTTATGGGATAAATCTAAAGCAAGAGGCATATAATTCTCTGTTTCTATTGATGCATAACCAAACATCATTCCCTGATCCCCCGCACCTTGTTCCTCTGGGTTTGCACGATCAACTCCCTGATTGATGTCTGACGATTGTTCATGAATAGCCGAGAAAACACCACAAGAATTTGCCTCAAACATATATTCAGATTTGGTATATCCTATTTTCTTAATGACATCACGCGCAATTTTTTGGACATCTAAATAGGTTGTAGATTTAACCTCACCTGCTAAAACTACCTGTCCTGTGGTAACAAGTGTTTCACAGGCTACCTTTGACTGCGGATCAAAAGCTAAAAAGTGATCAATTAAGGCGTCAGAAATCTGATCTGCAACTTTATCTGGATGTCCTTCAGAAACAGACTCAGAAGTAAATAAATAGTTTGCCATTTGGAAGATATTGAAATATGTCCCAAATGTATGAATTTAATAAGACTATTCCTTGGTGAGGCTTTGAAAAACATCCTCCATTTTCTGCTCTTTCTTTTGCATGCTGATCACAAGGTTTTGTTGATCGATCGCCAATTGAGCTATTTTTGGACGTACATCTACCATTTGAGCGCTATACACTTTAAATGTTGTATCCGAAATTTCAGTAACCTTACGAACACCTTCTATTGCGTGTAATTCACTCAAAGGTATTGGATGCTCAAACTCCACTTCAATAATGATTTCAGTATTTGTACTTTGAAGCTTTTGAATTTCTCCGTCTGCTACGATTTCTCCTTGCTTAATAATAATTGCTCGATCACAAATTGCCTCAACTTCCTGCATAATATGAGTAGAGAGCATAACAGTTTTTGTTTTCCCAATGGATTTAATTAGGGCGCGAATATCAAGCAATTGATTCGGGTCTAAACCTGTTGTAGGCTCGTCTAAAATAAGTACCTCAGGGTCATGAATAAGTGCAGCTGCAATGCCTACTCTTTGACGAAACCCTTTAGAGAGCTGTCGTATTTTTTTGGATTTTTCTGGAGTTAAACCAGTTAGCTCAATCATTTCCTCCACACGTTCACGCTTATTTTTCACCTTGTGAATATCTGCGATAAATGAAAGAAATTCCTTGACATACATATCTAAATAGAGGGGATTATGTTCAGGGAGATAACCGATTTTCTTCCGAGACGCTATCGAATTCATTAATACATCAACCTCACATACTTTAACCTCTCCTTCGCTTTGAGTAAGGTAACTTGTTAAAATCTTCATCATTGTCGATTTTCCTGCACCATTTGGTCCTAAAAACCCAACAACTTCTCCAGTTCCTATTTCAAAAGAAACATTATTTAACGCTTTCTGACTTCCATAATACTTGGTAACATTTTTTACTGAAACTGACATTGGACAAATTATAGGTTATATACTTATGGATAACTAAATCGTTCATCTAATTTAAAAATAAACTTTACTAATTAGTAATATCAACGCAGTATTGATTAATCTAGTATGGCATTATCAACATAAGTAACAATTCAGTTTAATACGTATTTTTGTAATAATGAAAGGTCTGGTTTACAAATCAACAGGAAGCTGGTACAAAGTAAGAAACGAAGAAGGTTTTTTTATCGATTGCCGTTTAAAAGGAAAATTTCGCATCAAAGGCTTAAAGGCGACCAACCCTATATCTGTTGGAGATATTGTTTATTATGAACCTGAAGCAAATAAAGAAACAGGCTTAATTCTTAAGGTAGAGAATCGAAAAAATTACCTCATTAGAAAGTCTGTAAACCTCTCTAAACAATACCATATTTTAGCCGCTAATATTGACCAAGCTGTATTAGTAGCCACTATTACTCAACCTGAGACATTGAACGAATTTATTGATCGATTTTTAGTGAGTGTGACTGCGTATGATATTCCTGCGATCATCTTAGTAAACAAATTAGACCTCTATGAGGACAAGCATCTAGAACAACTTGCTGACTGGGACAATATTTATCAAGAAATTGGATATAAGGTACTTCCTATTAGTGTTGAGAAGGGAATCAATATGGATCAAGTAAAACAATTATTTCACAATAAAACCACAGTACTATCTGGTAATAGCGGGGTTGGGAAAAGTAGTTTAATCAAAAATTTAATCCCTAGTGAGGAGGTAGCCATTAAAGAAATATCAGAAATCCATCAACAAGGCGTGCATACCACCACGTTTGCTGAAATGTATGATTTATCGGATGGTGGGCATTTAATTGATACTCCTGGAATTCGTGGATTAGGCATTATAGATATTGAATCCAAAGAACTCACCAACTACTTTCCCGAATTCATGAAACGGAAAGAAATGTGTAAATTCAATAATTGTGTACACATTAATGAACCCAATTGTGCAATTAAGACTGCTGTGGAACAAGGTGAAATTGCTTTTTCACGATATAATAGTTATCTCAGTATGTATCACAATGACCAAGAAGAAAACTACCGTTAATGAGGGCTACTATACAACGCGTCAAAGAATCGAGCGTAAAAATTAATGATAATACGGTTGGAGAAATCCAACGAGGTCTTCTGGTTTTTATCGGTATTGAAAATTCAGATACGCTTGAAGATATTCAATGGCTAAGTCATAAAATAAGTCAATTAAGGATCTTTGCAGACGATCATTTACCAATGAATAAAAGTGTGATTGATGTTGATGGAGAAATACTTGTTGTAAGTCAATTCACTCTTTTTGCAAGCACTAAAAAAGGGAATCAACCCAGTTTTACGCGCTCTGGAGACCCTAATTTTGCTAAAAAGATGATTGATGAATTTACCCGCCAATTATCTCAAAAAACAGGTAAAAAGATAAAAACAGGAATCTTTGGTGCAGATATGCACGTTTCGCTAATAAATGATGGACCAGTAACCATTCATATTGATTCTAAGAACAAAGAATAGTTAATAGTTATTTTCTGTGTGTACATCGTAATCCATAACTCTTGATTATTTTAGCTTATATTAAAGCATAGTTATTCCGCATTAATTATGAAAATACTTATTATTAATGGACCTAATTTAAATTTATTAGGAAAAAGAGAACCTGAGGTATATGGATCAACTTCTTTTGAAGACTACTTTAAGACGCTGAAAAAACGTTTCAGTAGTCTCAAGTTAGAATTTTATCAAAGTAACATGGAGGGTGAACTGATTGATAAAATACACAATGTTGGATTTAGTTATGATGGTATTGTCTTAAATGCAGGGGCCTATACGCATACATCTGTTGCTTTAAGAGATGCAATTGCAGGAATAAAAACACCTGTAATCGAAGTACATATCTCCAACACACACCAACGAGAAGAATTTCGACATCACTCGTTCCTATCTCCTGTTTGTAAAGGGGTTATTCTTGGGTTTGGATTAGATTCCTATCGATTAGCCTTGGAAAGCTTCATTTAGGCTAAATACTTAGCAACAATAGGCAGACGCCTTCCCATTCCAAATGCCTTGGGACTTACCCTAAGAATTGGGGGAGTTTGATAACGTTTATATTCATTGACATTGACCATTTTCAACACTCTTTTTACTAAGTTTTCGTCGACACCCATTTTTACAAGTTCTCTTGGGCCCCTTCTATTCTCAATATATTCAAAGAGCACTTTATCCAAAACCATATAATCTGGTAATGAATCCGAATCTTTTTGATCTGGTCTTAATTCTGCGGATGGCGGTTTTATAATTGTATTCTCAGGAATCACCTCTGCATACTTATTAATAAATCTTGCCAAATCAAATACTTCTGTTTTATATACGTCTCCCAAAACAGATAATCCACCACACATGTCACCATATAACGTTCCATAACCAACTGCAGCCTCACTCTTATTGGAGGTATTCAACACAATATGACCAAACTTATTGGAAATAGCCATTAAAAGAACACCTCTTGTTCTGGCTTGTAAATTTTCTTCTGCTAAACCAAAGGGCAAATCCTTAAACATAGGATGTAATTTTCCCTCATAGGCATGATAAATATCTTCAATAGGAATTACCTCAAAAGGAGCTCGGATGTTTTCCGCTAATTTTTTAGCGTCAGCAATAGAATGTTCGGATGAAAATTGTGATGGCATCAACACGCCAAAAACATTCTCACTACCAAGCGCTCTGGCCGCAAGGGCAAAAGTTACTGCAGAGTCAATTCCTCCACTTAATCCAACTATAGCTTTCTGAAAATTCAGTTTTTTGAAATAATCCTGAATTCCCAGTACGATTGCATCATGAATCAACTCAATCTTGGATCCTGTTTTTACACTTTCTTTTTCAAAAGAGCTTCCATCAAAATCAGAGACCAAAATCCCCTCTTTGAAGAATTCTTCCTGCGACGCAACAGTTCCATCAGCATTCATAAAAAATGATCCTCCATCAAAAATAAGCTCTGTTTGAGCTCCTACATTATTACAATAAACTATGGGTAATCCTGTTTTATTTGTGTTTTCACCAAGTACTTTTTTACGCTCAAAATCCTGATTATAGGAAAATGGAGAGGCAGAAATATTCACGATAAGCTCTGCGCCTTTATTTTTTAGTTCTATTGCTGGAGTTTTTGTATACAAAGGATTATCACCAACATTCCACAAATCTTCACAAATTGCTACACCTACTTTTTTCCCTGCAACACGAACTACATCAAATGATCTGTTGGGCTCAAAATATCGATATTCATCAAAAACATCATAGGTTGGCAAAAGCGTTTTATGAATAACTTTTTCTATTTTCTGGTTTGTAATTACAAAAGCAGAATTAAATAGCGATTTCCCTTTTCCTGTATCATTTTTACTAGGACCTCCAACAATTACAGAGATTCCCTCAGAAACTTTAGCCACCTCATGAATACTGGCCATACATTTTTCTACAAAATCATCAAATTCTAAAAAATCTCGAGGAGGATAACCACAAATAGCCAATTCTGAAAAAACAATTAAATCAACCTGTTGAGTCTTGGCTTCCGCGATGCATTTAATTATTTTTTTTGTATTTGATTCGAAATTCCCAACATGGAAATTTAATTGAGCAACAGCAATTTTCATCGTAGAATGTTAGACACCTAAGTTACGCAATCGTCTTTTAGATTAAAAGAGAAGGCGAACAAAACACCATGATATAATTTACTGTATGATTAGAATTGTATTCCAATTTGAAGCGAAATATAATTTAATTTAGTGGCTCTTGTAAAATCACTTCCACTCATATAGCTAATTGAGCCTGATTCTTTAGTAAGTAAATTTGTAAATGGAATATTCGCATTAGCTCCCAAAAGCAAGGATGTATTCCCTACTAGGTTCCATTCAACTCCTGCGCCCACATTCACCGCTCCTCTATAAAATCTCGTTTCATCATTGGCATCAAACTTACCCTCATTTTCAGAAATCGTGGTTTGAAGCTCACCGCTATTCATGATGACATCATTTTTCTTTGTGATCGCCTTGGTTATAATATTTGCAGTGGCACCAAACTCCGCATAGTAGGTAAAATATCCTACCTCGGCTGCTCTAAATTTCAACTTTAATGGGATATCAACAGAGTTAAAAACATACCTTCGAGACAATAACATAAAGGCATTATCAGAAAGTTTCTGCCCTCCACTTGTCCAGGAAAATTCTAACCCAACGGAATCGGTGTAGGAAACTCCTCCTGAAGTTTGAGAAAACAGAATCCCCGTTGCAATAGCCGTGCTTTTATTTAAACAATATTCATAATTTAACCCTCCCGACAAATGGTACCCTAACCCTTTGTTTTTTGAACCATTTTTACCCATGGTAAAGTAAGATACTCCGGGAGTTCCCTTTAGTCCAAATCGATGTTTTCTAAACTCTGGTCCCGATGAAACGTCTTGTGCAAAACCATGCGAATAAATCGCAATAACGAATAAAAAAGCAATAATTTTTTTCATAATTTACAGTTTATTTAAAAATTACTTCAAATGTTAGTTGAGTTTTCACATCAAAGCCCTAATTTGAACAACTCACCTTACGAATTTAAAGAAAGCAATTGATAGTTGTATGAAGAACGTCTTTATTTTGTTTTTATTTACTGTTTTGGCTTACGCATGTACCGATCCTAAACTTATGGTAGATGTATCTCAAAGCAAAGTAAATTTAACATTCAAACATTATGAACAAGATTTATTTACCATCAAAAAAGCAGAGATTAAAAAATCACTTGATGATCTAGCCAAAATGTATCCCGTTTTTGTAAACGGTGAGTACAAAAACCCTACCAAAATTTTTGAATTAAATAATTACCTCAATAATGACCTCAATAAAAAGTTATTCAATGACTGGTCTAAAAGAATTGGAAACTATGACCAATTTACGCATGACTTAAACACTGCCTTTACCTATTATCATCACTATTACCCTTCGGATAGTTTACCTGAAATATACACCTATATATCTGGAGTAAATTATGAAGAACCTATTATTATACGTCCGAAGGAAATCATCATCGGAATAGATCTCTTTTATGGTAAAGACTACGAATCTTATCCAAAACTTCAGATTCCTCAATATATTTCTCAAACTTTTCGAAAAGAGTATATTGCCCCTAAAGTCATCCGAAATTTTGCTAAACGTAAGTTTGCACCTTACCTAAATGGTACAAATATGCTGGAAAATATGATTGCATTAGGAAAGCTTGAGTATTTTGTGGAAGCTATGATGCCTCAAATGATGGATTCAGCGCGTTTCCAATTTACCACGCAGCAAATGATCTGGTGTTACAGTCACGAACATTCATTTTGGAAACATTTAACCCTCAAACAATATCTTTTTTCTAAAGATGTTCACACGTTCAAAAAATTTCTTCAACCAGGTCCTTTTGTTTCCTCTTTGGAGCGAGATTCACCTGGAAGAGCGGGTGTTTTTATAGGATATCGTATTGTTCAAGATTATATGAATAAAAATCCCGAAGTTACCCTACAGGATTTGATGATAAATACAGATTTTACAGCTATTTTTAAGGCTTCAAAATACAATCCATAGGTCATGAGCATATCCAAAGAAATAAAGTTCACCGTTACGTTAGACGAAAATCATATTCCAGAAAAATTAGAATGGACAGCATCTGATGAAGGAGGTGTTGACAAAGAAGTTATAAAAGCAATTATGCTATCTGTGTGGGATGGTAATGAAAAAGTGGCTAAACGAGTTGATTTATGGACAAAAGAAATGATGGTAGATGAAATGAAATACTTTCATTTTCAAACATTAATGACTTTGGCCGACTCATTGGAACGATCGACAGGCGAACATACAGTAGCGAAGAAAATCAAAGCGTTTGGAATGGAAATAGGAAAAGAAATGAATATTTTGACGAAATAAATCACTTCTTGTATTTATTTTGAAATTCTAATAAACACAATTATAGTTTATATCCATAAGATGTTGTTTAATGTATGATTCCTAAGGATACCATAGATAAAATAGTAGAAGAATCTCGTGTTGAAGAGGTTGTGGGAGATTTTGTCGCTTTGAAGAAAAGAGGTGTCAATTTACTGGGACTCTGTCCATTTCACAATGAAAAAACACCGTCTTTTACTGTATCGCCTGCAAAAGGAATATATAAATGTTTCGGTTGTGGAGCCTCCGGCAATTCCATTAACTTCATCATGGAGCATGAACACATCTCTTATCCTGAAGCGCTAAAATATCTTGCAAAAAAGTATAACATAGAAATTCAGGAAAAGGAAGTTAGTCCCGAGGATCGAAAAAAACTGGACAAGAGAGAATCTCTCTTTTTGGTCACGCAATTTGCAAAGGAACAATTTATTAAAAATCTCCATCAAACAGATGAAGGAAAATCAGTTGGGCTAAGCTATTTAAACTCACGAGGAATATCTTCAGAAATGATGGAGAAATTTGGATTAGGGTATTCATTTGAGGAGCGAAATCACTTTACCAAAATTGCTCAGGATAAAGGGTATAAAACGGAGCACCTTATTGATGCCGGATTAACTTCTGAAAAAAACAGCACCCTTTATGATCGATTTTTTGGAAGAATCATATTCCCCATTCATAATTTATCGGGAAGAGCTATAGGTTTTGGTGCTCGAATTTTACATAGCCACAAGAAAGCAGCTAAGTACTTAAATTCTCCTGAAACTGAAATATATCATAAAAGCGATGTCCTTTATGGATTATATCTTGCAAAAAGATCCATGATTCAATTTGACAACTGCTTTTTGGTAGAAGGGTATACCGATGTTATTTCCTTTCATCAAAAAGGTATTGAAAATGTGGTTGCTTCCAGTGGAACATCATTAACTCCTGGTCAAATTAAACTAATTAAACGATTCACTCCGAATATCACTGTTTTGTATGATGGTGATGCAGCAGGTATCAAAGCATCTTTTAGAGGTATTGATCTCATTTTGAAAGAAGGAATGAATGTAAAAGTCGTCACCTTCCCTGATGGAGAGGACCCTGATTCATTTTCAAGAGCGAATACAGGAGCGGAACTGAAGGAATATATTGAGTCGAATCAACAGGACTTTATGCATTTCAAAACATCTATTTTGTTAAAAGATGCAGGAAATGATCCCCTCAAGCGTGCAGGTTTAATAAAGGAGGTTATGCAATCAATTGCTATTATTCCTGATCGAATCATCCGATCCGTATATACACAAGAAGCTTCTAAACTCCTTGCTATTGAGGAAAAAGTTTTGATTACCGAATTGAATAAATTAAGACGGTATAATCTAGAAAAAGAGCAAAAATTTACTCCACAAGAAGACGCTCCGCCTCCGGGGTTTATTCCTCCGCCTCCTGTTGACACCCTTTTACAAAAAGACACCTCTGATATTCCTCCTTCATCGGGAACAAATCAGTCGAAGCAGAGTGAAATTAACTACCCCAATGATCCCCAAGAAGCCTATCTTTTGAGGCTTTTACTAAAATACGGTCACTTTGAGATTTATGTCGATCATCCCAATTCTGAAGAGAAAAAGGAAAATGATATCGATCTTCCTGAAAAACACTATCAAATTACCATTGCACAGATGGTTATTGAAGAAATCACCCAAGACGAATTATCCTTTGACAACCCTAAACATCAAACTATTTGGACTACGTTCAAAAATAAATTTTATGAAGGGGAGATTCCTACAGAAAAGTTCTTTCTTCAAAGTACGGAGGCTGATTTGGTAAAGCACGTTATTGATATTACAGAGGAAAGACATTCACTAGCCAATTGGAACAAGCATTCTATTTATGTAGCCACTGAGGAAGAAAAAATTAAATTAGCCCTTTCTATTGCTATTAATCGCTTTAAATATCAAAAGTTACAAACTCAAATTGAACATATTAAAGCGAAAATAGAATCAAATGATGTATCTAATGACATCAATGATCTTATGGTTCATTTGAATTTGCTTATTCAAGCTAAACTTGTCATTGGTAAAGCATTAGGGAAATCCAGTTAATACACCATAAAAAGTTAATTTCTCTTTCTTTTATTTTTTAAATCTAAAATATCTTCATGTACCTTTAAATCATGAGAATGCTTTATTTTAAACAACTTATTCCAATACTTTTAATCTACTTTATTATTCAAAGTTGTGGTGATCACAAAAAGAGCGACCTCAAAATCATTGAAAATCCAGATGCTATTGATTCAATTCCAAAAGCACCCCAACTACTCTACGGATTTCCTGTTGATTCATTCAAAGTTGTTGGTGATAAAGTGAAAAAAAATCAATTTTTTAGTGACTTAATAACCAGTCATGGCATAAGTTATTCCATGATGAACAAAATGGTTAAACAAGGCGAAGAATTATTTGATGTGCGTAGATTACGTGCAGGAAGAGATTATACTGTTTTTGAAAAAAAAGATTCTACCGAAAAGGCCTTAATCTTTGTGTATGAAATTGATCGAATCAATTATGTTGTGTATGACCTAAGAGATTCTTTAACAATCTATCGCGCTAAAAAACCTGTAAAAATAATTGAGCGATCGGCAGCAGGAATTATCAACAACTCGCTTTACCTTACTTTAGATCAACAAGGATATAATCCTGAACTCGCAATTACGCTTTCAGAAGTTTACGCCTGGAGTATTGACTTTTACCACATTCAAAAAGGAGATCGATTTAAAGTCATTTATGACGAATTAGTAGTAGATAATGAAAGTATAGGAATTAAGCGTATAAAAGCAGCTTACTTTGAGCATTTTAAAAAACCATATTATGCAATACAATTTAGTCAAGGAAATCATTTGGGTTACTATGATCAGGAGAACAGAAGTGTAAGAAGACAATTCTTAAAAGCTCCTGTTAAATTCTCAAGGATTTCTTCAAGGTATTCCAAAAAAAGATTCCACCCTGTTCAGAAAAGAAATAAACCGCACTTGGGAACAGATTATGCAGCACCAAAAGGAACCCCTATATACTCTACCGCAAATGGTGTTATTACTCATGCAAGATTTAGCAAATACAATGGGAACTATGTTAAAGTAAAACATAACTCTGTATACTCCACACAGTATTTACACATGAGTAAAATAAAGAGAGGAATTCGACCTGGAGTAAGTGTATCGCAAGGCGATGTGATAGGTTTTGTTGGCTCCACCGGACTGGCTACAGGACCACATGTGTGTTATCGATTCTGGAAAAACGGTAAACAAGTAGACCCTTACCGTCAAAATCTTCCAAAAGCAGAACCGATTAAAAAAGCAAATCTTGAAACATATCAAAAAATTAAGCAAGTGGTAATCGCTTCTTTAGAAGACATTCCGTATCCTAAATAAACGTTTCATATTTATTCCTTATTCAGAGTATTTTTCTCTAAATAAAATCTTCATTAACTCTCTTTTAACGATTAGTAAAGCGATTTCATCAAAAACAATTCCCATGCTCTGTATTTGATGCTGAAATTCCTGTTCTGGGATATCA
This sequence comes from Flavobacteriales bacterium, assembly GCA_002722245.1. GTDB lineage: Bacteria > Bacteroidota > Bacteroidia > Flavobacteriales_C. The sequence continues at coordinate 114,444 of PBLA01000033.1, forward strand.
ACTCGATAAAGCACATCAAAAAAATCAGAAGCACTTAAGTCAAATACTTTAGAAAGAAAACGAGATACTGTTTGCAAAAGAAAATCGCTATTAACTAGTGTTATCTTTTGTAATTCTCTATCAAAATCAACATCATTAAAATCTTTGGATAGTTGCGCCTTCAGTTTTCTAAAATAATCCTCTTGACGAAGGTAAAATGCTAATCCATCACTCTTCTTAAGATCCATCAAGATGATCTTTTCATCAATGCCTCTGAAAACTCAAGAATTGGAATTTTAAGTTCCTCTGAAGCATTAATTTTATGGAGGCTAGAAATTGCCTTTTGATAATATTCATCCATAAGCTGAAAGGCTAACTGATCCACTTTTAATGAAGTATATATTCTTTTTACGGCCTCCACTTTCTTCAAAGAATCCACATTTTTATTATTCAACCAAACATCAAGCTCTCCTGACTGATCAAGCTCCATTGCTTTAAGCATCATGAAAGTCTTTTTATTGGAAATAATATCTCCACCCACTTGTTTTCCAAACTTTTCAGGTTCACCAAAACAATCTAGATAATCATCCTGCAACTGAAATGCAATACCTAAATTTACCCCAAATTCATAAATTAAATCTGCATTTTCTTTGGAAGCCTCCGCAACCAATGCACCAATTTTAAATGAACCTCCTACTAAAACTGAAGTTTTTAGCCGTATCATATTCATATATTCAGCTAAAGTAACATCAGTACGTGTTTCGAAATTCATGTCGAGCTGCTGTCCCTCACACACTTCAATTGCAGTCATATTAAATACCTTTAATATTTCTGATAAATTGGTATACTCGCCTTCAAGAAAATGATTATACACCTCAATCAAGAGGGTGTCACCAGACAAAATTGCAATATTGTCATTCCACTTTTCATGTACTGTCTGTTTTCCTCTTCGAAGTGGTGCCTTGTCCATGATATCATCATGAACAAGTGTGAAATTATGAAAAACCTCTATTGCTTTCGCAGCAGGAAGAGCGCGATCTAATGTTGAACCAAATAATTGGGATGCAAGTAATGTAGTGACTGGACGAAGTCTTTTTCCTCCCAACTGAAGAATATAATTCATCGGATCGTAAAGTTCACCAGGGCTCCCGGAATACGTTGTATTGGAGATTTCATCTTGAACCAAAGGAATGATTTCCTTATACCCTAAACCCATTAAATGTTACTTTTTATTTTGAAATTGAGGACTTTTTATAAGTTTTATCAACCCTTCTTCTATAGTAATTAAATCCCTTCCTAGTAAATCACGCATCTTTCTATTATCTGGACATCTTCGATTCATATCACCATCCTTTAAAGGAGGTAAGTGAACGATTTTAGACGAACTGTTTGTGATTTCTATAATCTTTTTAGCCAAATCAATGATTCTTATTTCAGTTTCTCCTCCAATATTTATCACATCATTAATTACCTTATTTTCATAGAGCGCTTTCAAACATGCATCAATATTATCATCACAATAACAAAAGGTCCTTGTTTGAGAACCATCTCCATATATGGTAATATCTTCTCCTTGTAGCGCTTTGTATAAAAATTTGGACATTACAAAATCATCGCTTTGTTTTGGTCCATAAGTATTAAAGAATCGAAATATTGTATACTCTAAACCAAATTCCTGATGATATGATCTTAAAAATGCCTCTCCAATATTTTTAACTACAGCATAAGGAACCTTCGAATTAAGTGGCGTTGTTTGCTCGTGTTGAGGCAACTCCACAGGCTCTCCATATACTTCTGAAGAAGAGGAAAAGAATACTCTTTTTACTCCTGTGCTTTTGGATAAATTTAACACATGCTTAAAGCCTTCAATGTCTCGTAATACCTTAACAGGATTGTCTTGTGTTCTTTGCACACCAACTAAAGCGGCATAATGGAACACATAATCAAACTTTTTCCCGAGCATAATTTCAGCAATATCACGATACTCATTAACATCTGCTTTAACAAAACGCCAATTATCCTTTGGTAAATGATGAGGCAATTTTTCTACATTTCCTGTGGACAAATCATCCACAATTACCACATAATTATCAGGATTCGTAATTAACTTTTCAGCTAGGACACTTCCTATAAAACCTGCTCCTCCGGTAACTAATATTCTTGTCATTTTATTTCACTATATTTTCCATGTATACACCATAACCACTCTTCTTTAGAGGTTGTGCCAATGCTAACAACTGTTCTCTATCTATAAAACCCATTCGGTAAGCAACCTCTTCAATACACCCAATCTTTAGTCCTTGTCGCTCTTCTATGACCTGAACGTATTGACCAGCTTGCATCAAGCTAGAAAAAGTTCCTGTATCTAACCATGCTGTACCTCTATTTAATAAGCTTACTTTTAACTTTCCTCTCTTGAGATATTCCGCGTTAACGTCAGTAATTTCATATTCTCCTCGAGGAGATGGTTGAATATTTTTAGCAATATCTACTACATCATTATCATAAAAATATAACCCAGGTACTGCATAATTTGATTTCGGAGATTCTGGTTTTTCTTCAATAGAAATCGCGTTCATATTATCATCAAACTCTACTACACCATAACGTTCAGGATCAGATACGTGATACGCATAAACCACTCCTCCATCAGGGGAATTATTAGACTGAAGTAAACTAGACATTCCCGAACCGTAAAAAATATTATCTCCTAGAACTAAAGCCACATCATCATCCCCGATAAATTCCTCTCCTAAAACAAAAGCCTGGGCTAAACCATTTGGTTCGTGCTGAATAACATAGTCAAACTTACATCCAATTCTACTTCCATCACCCAATAATTGTTGAAAAGCCAATTGATCATGGGGAGTAGTTATTATTAGAATCTCATTAATCCCCGCAAGCATGAGTGTAGAGAGTGGATAATAGATCATTGGTTTGTCGTAAACAGGCATAAGTTGTTTACTAACGGTAAGGGTTAATGGATGCAATCTTGTTCCAGAACCTCCTGCCAAAATAATTCCCTTCATCATTTTTTAATTTTGTTCAGCCCTTTCGGCCTTTATCGTGATTAACTTATCCAAAGTAAGTAATAAACAAGGTAATAAAATTAGATTAGATAACATGGCAACCAATAGAGTTAGTGCCACTAATAATCCCAATGCTACTGTACCCCCAAACTCTGAGGCAACAAAAATACCAAATCCAAAGAATAAAACTACTGAAGTGTAAAACATACTCAACCCTGTCTCTCGAAGTGCCTTAATGACAGAAACCTTAATTGCACCTTCGTTAACCGCTAATTCTTGACGATACTTCACTAAAAAATGGATGGTATCATCTATTGAAATCCCAAAGGCTATGCTAAAAACAAGAATCGTTGAAGGCTTAAGATTAATCCCACAATATCCCATTATTGCTGCTGTAATGAATAATGGAAGTATATTGGGCAACAGACTGATTAAAACCATTCGAACATTCTTAAACATTGCCCCCATTAAAGCCGAAATTATAATTACTGTTAGTATAAGGGACATAATAAGATTGGATATTAACGTTTCAACTCCTTTAGCAACAATGACTCCAATGCCCGTGAAGGAAAATGAATATTGTTCCGTTCTAAAGATTTTTTCCATTTTTTCTTTCAGTTCAGCCATAAGTACCTTTGTGCGATTCGTTCCCACATCTTTCATCTGTAAACTAATCCTTAATTGACTTTTATCTTTTGAAATAAACGCATTTAACATATCCGATGACTGGTCTTTTGAAGAAGACGCATATTGATAAATAAAACCGAGTTCATTCCTTAAAGGCACACTGTATTCATTTTTATCTCCTCCCCACAATGCTTGCTTACTATATTTTAAGACATCAAGCATGGATAATGGCCGAGAAAACTCATCATAAGTATCCAATAAATCGTACAACTTTTGAACCTTTTTCAAGGTTTTCGTTTTTAACGCCTTTCCCTTTTTATTCGTTTTAACAATAATTTCAAAAGGAACAACTCCATTAAATTTCCCCTCATAATATTTTAAATCTATCATTACAGGATGATCCTCGGGCATATCATCTACCACCAAAGCATCATTGTCTAATTGACTTAAACCAAAACCGGCGGTACCTGCGATAAAAATCATAATCACATACACCGTTCCTCTATAATTAATACATACGTTTACGAACCACTCGATTAACGAGTTTGTCCATCTATAATCTAAGTGTTTATAATGCTTCTCTGCAGGTGGTGATAAATAACTGTATATAATTGGTAAAAGAAGAATAGATAAGAAAAAAACACCCAGAATACTAATTGATGCAATAATTCCAAATTCTTTTAAAATATCACTTGATGCGAAAATAAATGTAGCAAACCCACTTGCAGTAGTAACATTTGTCATGAATGTAGCACCTCCAATTTTCTGTATTACTCTTTTCAATGCAAGTGCCTGATTTTTATGATCTCGATATTCATCAAAGTATTTGTTAATCAGAAAGATACAATTTGGTATCCCTATAACAATTACTAAAGGAGGAACTAAACTTGTAAGCACATTCATATTGAACCGAAGTGATCCAAAAACTCCAGTTTCTGCTAAGCGATGCAACAATCCAAGAGAACCAAACAGCCATACAACCCCGACTGCAACAACAAGTAACGACACAAATACTGCTCGAGGTGCTCTTAGAAAGAAATATAACAATAAAGCAGTAAGCAAAAATGCCAAGCTAATGAATAGTATAATTTCATTACTAACTTGAGAACTTAATTTTGCTCGAATATACGGCATACCTGAATAGTTGAAATCAATATCCACTTCCTTAGCAAATGCTTCCACTTTGTCGGTTATTGATAAAATATATTGGTTTCTCTTTACGGTTTCTAGAGAGTCTGAATTTAAGGTTATCGCAATAAGAGAAATTTGATTTTCAGGCAAGTATAAAATACGCTCATAAAATGGTTGATCATGTAATAAGCGAATAGCTTGATTAATTTCTTCTTGGGTTTCTGGCTTTTTATGAAAAGCTTTTTCTAATTGAAATTTATTTTTACCCTTGTCAATTCGTAAACATCCAAAATTAGCAAATGAAAATACACTATCTACGGCTGGTTCCTCTTGTATTTTCTGAGAAAAGTCATAAAACACCTGGAATTTTGGAAGATCGTAAAAAGAAGAATCTTCTGTTGATATTAAAAAAACATTATCATTTGCACCAAATGTATTTTTAAATTCACTGAATATGATCGATGTAGAATCACCAACAGGTAATAACCTCGTAAGATCATAGGAAACTTTAACATGACCCAAATTTGAAGCCATAAAGCCAGTAATAGCTATGAGGACAAAAATGACCCAAAGCCTACCCCTTAAAATAATATGAGAAATGTTATTCCACATCGAACAAAATCAATTTCCAAAAATAGAAACTATAATTCATAATTGTAGAATAAAACATTATAGGTTATAAACATTCAGATTTAGTGCAATTGCGTTGGTTTGTTTTTTGATAGAAAAGATTTTAAAAATTAATACCCCAGACTTTTCTAAATTAGAAACAATGCACATCAATCTAACACTTTTAGCAACGCCTTAGTTCTATTTAATTGTCCAGGTATTAGGCCCTTCCAATAAAGTATTTAGATCTGGCTCTCCTTTTGCCTCCACATGCTTATCAACTTGAGCCTGAACGCCGGCCTCGTAAATGGGTCTTTCTTCTTGATAAAAAATACCAAAAGGTCTTGGCAAACAACCATCCTCTCTAGGGTCATCAAAGAAACGCACCAATATAGACGCCTTTACTTTATCATATTTATCATGAATCCATAATTCTGATTCATCCACATCTTCTAGATTTACTACTTTGGGTGTAAACCCATCAAGAATAATTGCCTTTTGTTTTTCCTTTCCAAAAAGAAGTGGAGCTCCATGCTCTACGAAAATGGTATTATCAGGCTTGCTGTCTTTCTCTGTAAATGTAAAAAACGCACCGTCATTGAAAATATTACAATTTTGATAGATCTCTACTAAACTCGTTCCTTTGTGTTTTGACGCTTCTAGTAAAACAGGACGCATATGCTTAGGATCTCTATCTAACGTTCTTGCTATGAAGGTAGCATCTGCCCCTTTGGCTAAAGCAAGCGGATTAAATGGATGATCAATAGAACCAAATGGAGTTGATTTTGTAATTTTTCCTTTTTCAGATGTTGGAGAATACTGACCTTTAGTTAATCCATAAATTTGATTATTAAACATTAAAACATTTACATCAACGTTTCTTCTTAATAAATGAATAAAGTGATTTCCACCAATAGATAGCGAATCACCGTCTCCCGTTATCATCCACACATTCAAATCAGGCCGAACAGTTTTTAACCCCGTAACAAATGCCGGTCCTCTTCCATGGATAGAATGCATTCCGTAGGTTTCCATATAGTATGGAAACCTTGACGAACAACCAATACCCGATATAAAAACCGTCTCATCATTATTTAACTCAAGTTCAGCACATACACTTTGAACTTGCTTAAGTATTGAATAATCTCCACATCCAGGACACCACTTTACATCTTGATCAGATGCATAATCTTTAGCCGTAATTTTTTTTGCTTTTACTTCTGCCATTCCTTTATTTTTAAGCTAAAACTTCTTTTACCTTATCTACAATCTCACCAGTTGCAAACGGGAGGCCTTTAATTTTGTTCAACCCCTTTGCATCCACTAAAAACTTTTCTCGGATAATTTTAATGAATTGACCATTGTTCATTTCAGGCATCACAACCTGGTCAAACTTTTTAATCAACTCACCAAGATTTTTAGGTAACGGATTTAAATAACGAACATGCGCATGAGAAACACTGAATCCCTCATCAATTAATTTGGTAGTTGCTGTTTTTACTGCACCGTAGGTTGAACCCCAACTTAGTAGTAAGACATCTCCTGATTCAGCTCCCGTATCAATTTTTTGTTTTGGGATATAATTGGCAATTTCATCCACCTTAGCTTGACGAACTTTTACCATTTTCTCATGATTTTCGGGATCATAAGAAACGTTACCTGTTTCAAAATCCTTTTCTAAACCTCCAATTCTATGTGCCAATCCCTTAGTTCCAGGTATGGCCCATGGTCGAACAAGTTTATCGTCTCTTTTATACGGTAAGAAAGCTGGATCTTGAGGCTCTCTTGGCTCCGCAAAATTCACACTGATATTTTTTAAATCCTCAGATTTCATCACTTCCCAAGGTTCTGAACCATTTGCAATATATCCGTCGGTAAGTAAGAAAACGGGTGTCATATGCTCAATCGCAATGCGACATGCTTCGTAAGCCGCATCAAAACAATCTTTGGGAGACTGAGCTGCAATAACGGGCACAGGAGATTCTCCATTTCGACCGTACATGGCCTGAAATAAATCCGCCTGTTCCGTTTTAGTAGGCAACCCAGTAGAGGGCCCTCCTCGTTGAACATTGATTACAACAAGAGGTAACTCAAACATACCTGCCAAACCAATCGCCTCTCCTTTTAATGCAATCCCCGGACCTGAGGATGTTGTAATGCCTAATTTCCCACCAAATGATGCTCCAATCGCCGAACAAATGCCTGCAATTTCATCTTCGGCCTGAAAAGTTTTAACGCCAAAATTTTTATACTTCGATAGGAAATGAAGAATATCCGAGGCGGGAGTAATTGGATATGTGCCACAAAACAATTCCAATCCTGTTTTTTGACTCGCTGAAATCAATCCTATGGCTGTAGCCTCGTTTCCCATGATATTTCTGTAAGTCCCTGGTTTTATATTGGCGGGTTTAACCTCGAACCTAGAGGCTATTGCTTCAGCTGTATCGCCGTAATGATACCCAGCTTTAAGTACTGATATATTTGAATTAATTAATTCCGGCTTCTTAGCGAACTTAGTTTCAATAAATTTGATGGTATTATCCAATGATCGATTATACATCCAATAGAGAAATCCAAGAACAAACATATTCTTGGATCGATCAACTATTTTTGTTCCTAGTCCAGATTCTTTTAATGTTTCTCGAGTAATTTTAGTTACATCCACTTCATGGACCTTATACCCATCCAATGTACCATCAGTTAGAGGCGTTAGGCCTTCTTCATATTTTGCTAATCGTAAGTTTTTCTTATCGAACCCATCAATATTAGCAATAACGATACCTCCTTTTTTTAAGGAAGCTAGATTTGATTTTAGTGCTGCAGCGTTCATCACCACAAGCACATCTGCTTGATCACCTGGAGTAAAAAGCTCAATACTACCAAAGTGTAGTTGAAATCCAGATACACCTGCCACTGTTCCTTGTGGAGCTCTAATCTCTGCAGGGAAATTTGGAAATGTACTAATGTCATTACCCACGAGAGCTGCTGTATCTGTAAATTGACCTCCAGTTAATTGTATACCATCCCCAGAATCTCCTGCAAACAAAATGGTAACCTCATCCTTTATTTCACTTGTAATTTGCGACATACTTTTTATAAAAAGACATTTCTAATTAGAAAGGTCTTGTTGTTATTTAATTTATCCTGTTGAAGCCATTCAAAATCAACAGATTTGTGAAGAGCACAAAAATAAGATTATTCCACTAATTTTTAATTATATCAAACATATATTAGACGTGAAAATCAATTAGATGCTAAATTAGTCACCTGCACCGATGTTATTTCCGGAGCTTCTTGTAAGATATTCTCCTCTATACCGCTCTTAAAGGTCATATTACTCATTGAACACGAACTGCAATTCCCTAAAAACTCTAATGTTAAAACACCGTCATCGGACAAATCAACCACTTTTACATCTCCACCATCAGAATTAAGAAAAGGCCTTACTTTTGCCAATCCAATATCCACTTTTTCCAAAACTACTTTTTTGTTCTTAATCATGACTTTTAGTTTGTATGATTAATTATTCATCTTTACTAATTTGGTAGGCTCCATTGTTTTGTTCCTCACATCAACAGCATGATCAACCGCTTTCACCATTTCCTTCAAAGCAATTGCTTGTGGTGTTGTTTCTTGAAGTATTGCAGGTCGTCCAGCTTCCCCTGCTTCACAAATACTTTGAACAAGAGGAATCTGACCCAATAAGTTCACTCCGAGTTGATTGGCCAATTGCACACCTCCTTCTTTTCCAAAAATGTGATATTTGTTGTTAGGCAATTCGGCTGGAGTAAAGTATGCCATATTCTCCACAATTCCGAGAACAGGTACTTTAATATGTTCTACCTGAAACATTCCTACACCTTTTTTTGCGTCAGCTAACGCAATACCTTGGGGAGTAGTCACAACAATTGCCCCCGTTACAGGGACCGTTTGCACTAAGCTCAGATGAATATCACCCGTTCCTGGAGGTAAATCAATAAGTAAATAATCTAAATTCCCCCAATAGGTATCAATAAACATTTGCCTAAGTGCCTTACTTGCCATAGGCCCCCTCCAAACAATCGCCTGATTAGCGTCAGCAAAAAAACCAATGGAAAGCATTTTTACCCCATAATTTTCAATGGGCTTAATGTAATTCTTCCCGTCAATGTCAATCGTAGATGGTTTTTCTTCGGCAACATCGAACATTAATGGCATACTCGGACCATAGATATCTGCATCCACTAATCCAACACTATACCCTTGTTCTGCTAAACCAACCGCAAGATTTGAAGTAATTGTTGATTTCCCTACACCTCCTTTCCCAGATGAAACTGCAATTATATTTTTAACGCCCGGAAGTACTTTTCTTTGATCCGGCTCGCGATCTTGAGGGAGCGGAATAATATCTGCTTTGACTTTAATGTCTTTTGAAATAAATCGATGAATAGCAAATTCACAAGCCTCCACCATTTTTTTTCGATTGTGTAATGCCGGATTATGCACTTTAACTGAAAACGCAATTGATTGTTCCGTAAACACGAGATCATCAACTAATTTAAGTTCCACAATATTCTTTTTGAGATCGGGTTCTTGAACGGAACTCAATGCCTCTAAAACTTGATCTTTACTTGGTATCATACCTTATTTAGAATAATTCTATACAAAAATAGGGATTTCACATGAATATTATTTAGGGATGAACTTCAAAAATAATGATCAACGGATAACATAATACTTAAACGCATTATGACAAAATGCGAATGTCCTTCCGCTGATCTAAATTAGGTAATGGAATTAACACCTGTTTAATTTTGGTGTGAACAAAGGAAATGTATTATCTTTAGGTCCAGTTTTAATTGGTTGCGTGGCCGAGGGGCTTAGGCACAGGTCTGCAAAACCTGCTACGGCGGTTCGATTCCGTCCGCAACCTCTACCAAAGGAATGTGTCAAACATTCCTTTTTTATTTTAAATACTTCATATTACCCATTCTATATTCCAATTATTTTTATCGCACATCATCAAAATTGAACTTGATTAGTACCATTGTCTATTACATAATGTAAAAAGTTGTAATTTTGCGGCCATGTTAGTTGAAGTACTAAAATCTAAAATCCACAGGGTTACTGTCACAGAAGCTGATTTGAATTACATTGGAAGTATTACTATTGATGAAGACATCATGGATGCGGCGAATGTAATTGAAGGGGAAAAGGTTCAAATTGTCAACATCAACAATGGTGAACGATTGGAAACTTATATCATTAAAGGACCGAGGGGATCAGGGGCAATTTGCCTCAATGGGCCTGCCGCTCGTAGAGTTGCAGTAGGTGATATCATTATCATTATCTCCTATGCTCAAATGGATTTTGAAAAAGCTAAACAATTTAAGCCAACCATCGTATTTCCCAATACGTCTACTAACCAGATAAAGTAATTGGATACCTTTCAACAGATTGCATCGAAAATTCAATCCATTGAGCAATCAAATAAAACGATTGAAAATTGGAGAAAGGAAAAAGAAACCATTGTTTTTACCAATGGTTGTTTTGACTTATTGCATCTTGGACATATCGATTACTTAACGAAAGCAAAGGATTTGGGATCAAAATTAATCATTGGTGTTAATTCCTCCCAATCAGTTACGCGCTTAAAAGGTCCTACTAGACCCATTAATTCAACTGAAACGAGAGCCTTTATGTTGGCGGCTTTCAAATTTGTTGATTTGGTCGTAATATTTGAAGACGATACGCCAATAGATTTAATTTCAAATATTAAGCCTAATATTTTGGTGAAAGGGGGGGATTACACACTAGAAACTGTTGTAGGCGCCAAAGAAGTAATGAAATACGGTGGAGACGTAAAAATAATTCCATTTTTGGAAGGATTCTCCACCACCAGTATCGTAACTAAAATTCAAAGTTTTAGTAGAAGTTAAATTGTTTATATATTCGCAAAATCAATCTGTAGATTATGAAAAAATATACCCTATTAATTATTGTTTTTAGCGCAGTCATGTTATCTTCTTGTAACCGACAAAACAAGATTAACATCCAAGGTGATTGGGAATTATTATCTAGACCCTATTCACATGTTAACTACAGATGGAGCTTTGAAGAAGATGAAGTACATGTTATGGCTACAGATGCTAAAGAAAATCAAGGAATGACTGGTGAAATAGACACGTGTGCTTCTGGTTCTTACACAATAAAAAATGGTATTTTAACATTAGCTCTTCCTGGTGTTCCGTGCAGAGGAAGCTCTTACACAGGAGACTGGGAAATCAACACGCTTAATGAAACCGGAATGACACTTAAAAGAGAAACCGATTCGGGTACTCAGTGGTACGAATTTCAAAAGGGTTTCATACAATTGGATTAATTTATTTTTAGTCTTAGAACTCTAATTTAAATTGGGGAAGAAAAAAACGACCTTTGTATGTCAAAATTGTGGCAATCAATCTGCCAAATGGTTGGGAAAGTGTCCGCAATGTAGTGCATGGAACTCGTTTGTAGAGGAAATTGTAAGCATTTCATCCTCTAACGCGCATTCAGATCATCCTTTAAGAACGACCAAAAAAGCGAAAATACTGAGTGAGGTTCAGCCTCTCACCCAAAAACGACTCATCTTTAATGATCCAGAACTCAATCGCGTATTAGGAGGAGGAGCAATACCGGGTTCTCTTATTTTATTTGGCGGAGAACCAGGAATTGGGAAATCCACACTCATGTTGCAATTAGCAATTAGTAACCCACAATTTAAAGTTCTCTATGTATCGGGTGAAGAGAGTGATGAGCAAATTAAAACCCGAGCTGATCGTATTAACAACATTACAAGCGAAAATATTTTTATTCTAACTGAAACCGATACGACCATTATTCGAAAAACTGCTGAAAATATTAATCCAGACATCTTAATTATAGATTCCATTCAAACCCTTCACTCGGATAAGTTGGATTCCGCCCCAGGTACTGTATCACAAATAAGAGAATGTACATTCGAAATTTTAGCCTTTTCAAAAAGCCTATCGCTTCCCACATTCATAATTGGACATATCAATAAGGAAGGTAGTCTTGCGGGACCTAAAGTCCTGGAGCATATGGTGGATACGGTTCTTCAATTTGAGGGAGATCGCAATCATTTTTACCGAATTGTTCGAAGTATAAAAAATAGATTTGGTTCTACAAATGAGCTTGGGATTTATGAAATGCTGGAGTCTGGATTACAACCTGTAATCGATCCATCAAAAATTCTTATTTCTGCAAGGGAAGAACATTTGAGCGGAATTGCGATTACTGCTAATCTAGAGGGCGTACGTCCTCTGATGATTGAGACACAAGCCTTAGTGTCAAGAGCAGCTTATGGAACCCCTCAGCGTTCTGCAACAGGATTTGATGCACGAAGAATGAACATGCTTTTGGCTGTGCTAGAGAAAAAATGCGGCTTTAAAGTTGGACTTGAAGATGTATTTCTCAATATCACGGGCGGTATTAAAATTGAAGATCCTGCGTCTGATCTAGCAGTACTTGCGGCCATTGTATCTAGCAGAGAAGATATTTCGATCTCCAGCAAAGTCTGTTTCGCAGGAGAGGTTGGACTTTCAGGAGAAATACGTCCAGTTCAAAAAATTTCTGCTCGTATAACTGAAGCTGAAAAATTAGGTTTCGAAAAGATTTATGTTTCTCATTATAATGATTTCAGTGCTTTAAATAGTGCTCATAGTATTGCTCTTTTTAAAGCAAAAAAAATTGAAGAGGTCTTTAGAGATCTCTTCGCATAATTTAAAAGTTTTTTCTTCTTTTAGCCCTATTCATTAAATATAGACCCATGGCGCTTTTAAACATTTCTAATCCTTATACATCAGAACTCATTGCTACTTTACAATTACAGTCAAGGGAAGAAGCAGTAGAGGTATTCAATATGTCCTTTGATCTTTTTCAAAAGAATCCTTTGGGATTGTCAAAAGCGAAACGAATTGAGGTCTTAGAACAATTTTACATCCTCCTTAAAGAAAATCGGGAGGAACTTATCCAATTAAGCCTTTCGGAGGGTGGGAAACCACTTCATGACTCTATTATTGAAATGGATCGTGCACTAGAAGGTGTGAAATTAAGTATTCAATCCATTTTCAAAATATATGGAGAAGAAATCCCTATGGATCTGAATAACGCTAGTTCAAATAAATTAGCATTTACCCAAAAAGGACCAATAGGGGTTGTATTCGCAATCAGCGCGTTTAATCACCCTATTAATCTTGCTGTGCATCAAATAATTCCCGCAATAGCAGCAGGATGCCCTGTAATTTATAAACCCGCATTAACCACACCACTGGTTAGTAAAAAATTGATCGAATTATTGTATAACGCAGGATTACCAGATGGTTGGTGTTCCTACCTTTTATGTGACGATGATACCACATCAATACTTTGTGAAAATGATAAAATTAGTCACATTTCATTTATAGGTGCCGCACAGATTGGTTGGGAGATCAAGCGCAAGATTGCTCCTGGTGTAACCCTCACATTAGAACATGGAGGAAATGCACCTGTTATCCTTACAGCAGAAACCAACATAGAAAAAGCTTCGGAAGATATAGCAAAAGCTGGATTTTATCACGCAGGTCAAGTATGTGTTTCTGCACAAAGAATATATGTCCATAACTCAATCCTTAAACCATTTATAGAAAAATTAAAAAACGTAACAATGCGTCAAAAGGTGGGAGATCCTGCACATCCTGAAACTTTGATAGGGCCTATTATAACAAAAAAAGCACAGAACAGAATACATCAATGGATTCAAAAGGCGATCAAAGAAGGCGCATCGTTAATATGCGGAGGAATGGAACTATCAAATAACTGCTATGCTCCAACAGTTCTCCTTAACCCCTCCGAAGACAGTCTGGTATCAACAGAGGAAATTTTTGGGCCGGTTTTGTGTGTCTATTCCTATGAAAATGTAAACAATGCCATAGAACGTGCGAATCGTTCACCCTATATTTTTCAGTCAGCTGCCTATACTGAGAATTTAAACCAAGCACTTTTGTTTGCGAAAAAATTGAATGGATCAGCAGTAATGATTAACACCCATCCTGCATTTCGCGTTGACTGGATGCCTTTTGGAGGTCAAGGAAGAAGTGGTGAAGGGCTTGGCGGAATAGAATATGCAGTCAAAAGCATGCAAAAACAAAAAATGGTCGTTATTCAACATTAAACTGAATAAGTTCTGAGGAATCTTTAATATCAACTTGTTCATCTCCTAAGTGAACAGACAATTTCCCAGGCATTTTTAATTTATTCATGTTTACTTTTGACTTAATTTGAAATTTCGCCGAATACGTTTTATTTTTTTGCATATGCATCCATATCATTTTGACTTTTCGTCCAGCAACTCTGAAATTCACTGATTCATCTCGACCAATTTCTTGAATAAAATCTGCCGTAATTGGAAGTTTTGCCTGATATCTTGCCACACCATTAATTTGGTCTGCGTTTCTAACGTGAATACCTACTTCGTAATGATTATGATCAATTTTTTTAATGGTTTTTTTTACTGTAATACCATAATTCTTAGTGTCCCCACTAAGTGTAAAGGACAACATAGCACCAACAATAAGAAAAATAAAAATTTTATATATTATTCTAGAACTAACTAACATAATAATATAAAGATAACAACAAAAAACATTAAATGAAGAAGATCAATTTAATATGTATTGTAAAACGTCCTTTTTAACTAATTTTACAGTATGGCTTTAATTAAGATTGGAACAAGAGGAAGCGACCTTGCCCTATGGCAGGCCAACTTTGTAAAAAGTGAGTTAGAGAAATTAGGTTGCGATGTTGAGCTGAAAATCATCAAAACCCAAGGGGATAAAATTCAACACTTAAGTTTCGACAAGCTTGAGGGAAAAGGATTCTTCACCAAAGAAATTGAGGAAGCCTTATTAGATAAAACTGTTGATCTTGCCGTTCACTCCCATAAGGATCTTGAAACAAATCAACCAGATGGATTAGAAATAGTTGCTGTTTCAGATCGCGAAAATCCCTCTGATATACTACTTATCCAAAAAGATGCTTATGATCCTTCAAAACAATTAGCATTAAAAAAAGGCGCTATTGTGGGAACCTCTTCAGCGAGAAGAAAGGCTCTATTAAATGCTTTTCGATCCGATATTGAAATTAAAGATTTAAGAGGGAATGTCCCTACCAGAATTGATAAACTAAGACAACAAGATTACGATGCCATTGTTTTAGCAAATGCAGGTGTTTCAAGATTAAAAATCGATCTTTCAGAATTTCACGTTGAAATTTTAAAACCTCAAGATTTTATTCCTGCACCTGCGCAAGGTGTATTAGGATTACAAATCCGATCGAACGATGAGCAAACACGAAAGTATGTGGCTAAAATGAATAATGCCCGAGTTAAGTCTATTATCAATATCGAAAGAGGAGTTTTAAATAAACTGAACGGAGGGTGTCAATTACCACTTGGTGTTTATGCGGAGAAAATTGGTGATAAATACGAAGTGTGGACTGCTCTTGGACAAGAAAATGGATCTGTAAAAAGATTACAATCTACGTTTACTTCAGAAGAAGGAGCAGCAGATGCTATTGTTTCCGAATTAAAAAAAAAGTAGAAACTAAAAAGGTATTTATCTCTAAAAACCTTGATATAAACAGCTTATTCCGTTCTAATTTCATTTTACCTGAGTATAAAATTCTGGCGGAATCTTTAATTGGTTTTGAAATTAATCTTACACACGAAATCCCTGCAACCGATTGGATATTTTTCACCAGTAAAAATTCCGTTCGATTTTTTTTCAAACAAGACCTAAAAATAGACACTCGCAAAGTAGCTTGTGTAGGAACAGGTACTTACAAAGAGTTATCTAAACACGTTCAAGAAATTCACTTTGTTGGGGATGCCGTTAATATTAATGAAATAGGTGAAAAATTTGAGTTAACTGTAAATGGTGGGACTTGTTTATTCCCCGTATCCAATATTTCTAAAAGAACCATTCAGAACTATTTTAAAGACCAATCCAAAGTTTTTGATTTAGTTGTATACAACACTGTAGAAAAATCTAATTTTAGTAACCCTAAAGCTGATGTATTAATATTTACTAGTCCCTCAAACGCTAGAGCATATTTTTCAGAATTCGAATTCGACGAAAACCAAGTAGTGATTTCGATGGGTCTAACAACTGGAAAGGAACTTGAGAAACTAGGGATTTCAAATTATAAAACACCTAAATCCACAGGAGAATTAGGATTAATTGATTTAATTTAATCACGCATTCCTACGTAAGGTATACACATCCTAATTTATGTCGCACTCTTCTCTCCCCAAACCTTCGTTCCTTCTGTACAATTTTTACATATATCTATTTCTGAACGAGATTTAAGAATGGCCTGACGAAAGCCTTTATATTTTTGACCTTTCCAAATTGATTTGAAATCTTGTTCGGCTAACTGACCTAGTTGGTGGGTAGCATCTTTATCGAAACAGCAAGGAACTATTCCTCCATTCCAAGTAATCACACAGCCTTGCCACATCCTCCAACACGCATTAATCATCCGGTTTTTCACTCCCCAGGTACCATCTTTTTTTTGGTAGTAACGGGCGTATTTATCTATTGAAGGGATTAACTCATTTCCATTTTCATAATTGTAAACCTGGGCAGTTTTTAATCGAACCTCATCTACGCCAATCTCTTTCCCTAATCTCAATACATCATCAATTTGATGTTCATTTGGTTTAACTACCAAGAATTGAAAAATTACAAAGGGTTTAGAGGAGTTTATTTTCTTCTTTGCAGCTATTACATTCTTTGCGCCTTCAAGTACCTTTTCCAGCTTACCACCAACTCTGTAGGACTCATATGTCTCTTGGGTTGTTCCATCAATTGAGATAATCAATCTGTCCAAACCAGATTCAATTGTTTTCTCGGCCATTTCTGGTTTTAAATAATGGGCATTAGTTGACGTAGCTGTGTAAATATTGTTTTCATGAGCGAACTTTACCATATCTAAAAAAGCTGGATTTAAATAAGGTTCACCTTGAAAATAAAAGGTTAAATAGTGTAATTCTTTTTTAAGTTGAAGAATTGAATCTTTAAAAAACTTATTTTCCAACATTCCTGTTGGACGGGTAAAAGCTCGCAATCCGCTTGGACACTCTGGGCATCTTAAATTACATGATGTTGTAGGCTCAAAAGATATACTCGCTGGATACCCCCATTGAACTGCTTTTTTAGTAAGACGCGACCAATAATAACTAGCCAACAACCTAAAACTATTAAACAACTTGGCAGGAGTTAATTTGGATGTAAGATTAAGTTGATCTTTGATTCTTGCTTTCAAATTGGAAAAATAAGGCAACTAAATTAAGCAATGATTGTTTATTTAAATGAATTTTAAGGAACTTTGATTATCAATTTTTCATTTGCGCTTTGGAATAATATTTGATCAACAATTAAAATTAATTTTAATCAAAACATGAGGTCACTACTTTTAGGTATTTTTTTATTGAGTCTTTTTGGAGCTTTTACGAGTAAAAGGAAAATAGAAACTGATCAAAATGAAACACTTCGATCAGTTTCCCAAACTTCATTTGGAAGAGGAGAATATTTAGAATATAAGGTTTCTTATGGTCTCTTTGATGCTGCGAAAGCCACATTAGAGATTAAACCTGAATCACAAAATGTAAATGGAAGAAAAACAATGCATATTGTCGGAAAAGGAAGGTCAAGTGGTGCCTTAAGATGGTTTTTTAAAGTAGACGACAGTTATGAAACGTATGTTGATGAGGAGGCTATACTACCATGGAGATTTATTCGACATGTACGAGAAGGTGGTTATAAATTAGACCGGAGCATCGATTTTGATCAGTACAAAAATAAAGCAATTGTTTTTCAAAAAGACACGAAAAACTACACAGTAAAACCAAATACACAAGACTTATTATCAGCTTTTTACTATGCCAGAACGCTCGATTTAAGATCAGCTAAAGTGGGTCAGGAATTTATTATAAATACTTTTTTTGATCGAGAAATGTATCCCTTGAAAATAAAATATTTAGGGAAAGAAGAAATTGAAACAGATTTAGGAGAATTCAATTGCTTAAAATTTAGACCAATGGTTGAGAAAGGACGAGTATTTAAGGAAGAAGAAGATATGACTCTATGGTTAAGTGACGATGAAAATAAAGTTCCTCTTCGATTAAAAACGAATCTTTTAATAGGATCTATAAAAATGGACTTAGCAACCTATAAAAATCTATCTGTTCCTTTAAACACAGTTAAAGAATAATTATTGATTCCCATTAAACAAAAAAACTCAATTCTTATTCGAATAATGTTTCTTAAAAAAGTCCATATATGGCAAGATGTCCTTATACTTAATTAGTGTTGAATAATTCGTTTTTGAAATTATGAAGTTAAGATCACCCAATGTCTTTTTATCATTCAATATTTTTTGCTCAATGGTTTCATAATAATCGAGTGCCTCGCTTTTCGTTTTAAATGGCTTCACAATAATAGCATCCTCATTTTCCGACCATTTTATCGATTTGGATTGCAACATTTTTGTACTGTAAAACATCATATTTACGTCAGAAAGCTTTAATGAAAGCTCTTTGGTATTGTTTAATTCATTTCCAAAAATCATCATGTAATAGTGTACTTCTTTTTCAGAAGAAATAAATTCACGTGCTTTACTTTCAGCAGCTAACTTTTTTCCAATAGCAATTGCATTATCTTTTTTCATTCTACTAAGTAATTGACCTGCCTCTGAAGCAGCAAGCGTACCAGTATTTTCCTCCATAACACGCTTTAAGTAATATTCTAATGAGTCTTTTCCAAACAGATTCCCTTGGGTAAATGCATAAATTAAATTAAACCTTCCTGCCAAGTCCCCTCCTATAACCTTCTTCTTGTTGTCCACAACAGCTTGAAGTACTTCTGAATATTTTTCTTTTTCATACAAAGAAAAAATCTTCTCATATGCTTGTTCTTGCTCAGCATATTTTTGTTCTTGTTCAGCCAGCATATTAGGGTGAAGGAGTAATTGCGCCAATTCTGATGTGGGATAATTTTTAATTACTTTTTGTTTAACTTCATTCTTTTTGGATAGTTGGTTCATTTTATCATAATTTCTATACAACTGATACCAAGCCTCTGCTTCTTTTAAGTTTCTAGGGTAACGAGAATTAAGCTGATTGAAATAATATGTAGATCTAGGTAAATCACTAAAATTATCTCGATATAAGACACCGAGCTGATAATAAGCATCCATAATCAGTTGATTTGAAACAGCTTGTTGATCATTATCAAAAGGCAGGTCTTTTAAATAAAATTCGGGGCGTTGATCCTCAGGCAACTGCCCCCCTTCAACATCATCAAAATCAGCACCTTCATCTTGGGAAATTTGATCAAAGGAAAGAGAAGATTTATCACTCCTTCTCCAATGATCCTCCAGTATTCGATCGCCCCACAACCCTTTAAACTGAGCAAGACCAGTTACCAACAAACTCGGATTATCAAAAATCCAATTTGCACCCGCTGCTCCTTGAACCGAAGCATTTGCGATCGCTTTTTCCCGTTCAACTTCTTGAAGTGCCTTTAATTCATCAGCTCTTGCCTTGGCAATCTTAATTTTTTCATCAATAAATCGAGTTCGTTCCTCTTCACTCATGTTCACCAAGTGAAGTAAACTGTCTTGAACTTTTACAACTTTTAAATGCTTTACTAAATCTACTAAACTCTCCTTTTTACTCTTAATTTCTTCAAAATTTGGAAAGTCTTTCGTAATCACAGTAAGTGTGGAATCATAATAATCAGAGGCAAGGATGTAAGAAGCTTTATCAAAATAATAATTCCCCAACGCCAAAAAAGATTTTCCTTTTTGCTTAAAATTAGAGACGCTTGTTTTTGCCGCTAATTTGTAATTTCGAATGGCAGCTTCCTCAAGACCTTGATTTTCATACACTTTGGCTAATGCATAAAAAATTTGATCTTGATACTCTTTATTCTTAATGTCCTTCAACATATTTTCCAAAATATCAATCACTTCTTTACTGTTCCCTTCGTAGGTGGTAGCCAAACTAATTTTAGCATTAAATTGCAACTCATAACTTGTAGCTTTTTTGGCTACTATTCTATATAAGTCAGAGGCTTTTGACATATTTCCTTGTTGTTGATACAACTGGGCAAGAATATACTGAATTCGTTGTTTTAACGCCCTTTTTTTCAATTTCGAAACAGCTAATTCAAATGCAGGAATTGCTAATTCAAATTGGCCACTTCTTTTCAAATAAATAGCCTCAACAAGCGCAAGATCATCCATTAATTGCTTCGGAAACTTTTGAGCCTTATCCTTTTCCTCCTCTATTGAAGATTTTATAGCCTTTAACGTTGTTTCAGCATCTACGAAATTTTCTTGATATATATAAGTCATCACCAACCATAAATTGGCTTTATCTTTTTCTTTACCTGTTTCGTAAGAATTTTTAATATATAAAAACGTTTCTTTGGCAGCATTAAAATCATGTTTTAGAAATCTTGCCTTTCCAATAAGTAAATAACAATCGTCAATAATTTGATTAAACTCTACCTCTTCAGATTTTACTTTGAATTTCATCGAGTGGCGATCAATCATTTTAGCGCCTTTCGTCATTGCTCTATCTAAATTGGAAAATTGATCTTTATTGTCTGTCGCATTTCCGTATTTAAACACATCCAAGATCTCATCAAAATCATCCTTATGTCGCTCTGCAATATTGTTCTTTGCCTCTTTATATGATTCATTCCCATTAAAATATCCATTAAAACGTGCGGTAATATAATGATACTTCTTATTTAAAAAGGCATTTTTTTCCGTTGTACAGGAACTGAAAAACGAACCCGAAAGTAAAATGATGGCGCAAAAAAATATAGATATTTTTATACTCAAATTCAATTTTGATCTTTTTATCAGAAAATAAACGAATAAAGGTAAGAAATCGTATGCGAAAATATCGAACACAATAACTCATGATACAAAAAAAGGGAGCAATGCTCCCTTAAATATTCATTTGAAAGACACCTTCTACTTTGCGCGCTTTCTCTCATTTTCTGTTAAAAGAATTTTTCTCAATCGGATTGAATTTGGTGTCACTTCCACATATTCATCAGATTGAATATATTCCAATGATTCCTCAAGAGTTCGCTTAATAGCAGGAACAATTTTAACAGAATCATCTGCCCCAGACGATCGAACATTCGTTTGTTTTTTCGCTTTAGTGACATTAACCGTTAAATCACCCTCTCTTGAATTCTCTCCAATAACTTGACCTTCATATATCTGTTCGTTTGGATCTACAAAAAACTTACCTCTTTCTTGAATTTTATTAATTGAATATGGTATCGCCGTACCTGTTTCCATCGAGATTAAGGAACCGTTCTGACGTTGCGGGATATCTCCCTTCCATGGTTCATATTTAATAAACCTATGCGCCATAATTGCCTCCCCTTGAGTAGCGGTTAACATGGGACCCCTCATTCCAATTAATCCTCTAGATGGAACCTCAAACTCTATTTTAACCCTTGTCCCAACTGGCGTCATCGACTTTAATTCACCTTTATTTTTAGTCACCATTTCAATCACCTTACCAGAAGATTCATCAGGTGTATCTACTGTTAATTCTTCAATCGGCTCTGATTTCATCCCATCAATATTCTTGATTAAAACTTGAGGTTGTCCAACTTGAAGCTCAAATCCTTCTCGTCTCATTTCTTCAATGAGTACAGCCAAATGCATAATTCCTCTACCTGCTACCATCCATGAATCTGCAGAATCTGTATCATCTACTCGCAAGGCCAGATTTTTTTCTAATTCTTTTTCTAAACGATCTTTAATATGGCGAGAAGTTACAAACTTCCCTTCCTTCCCAAAAAAAGGAGAGTTATTAATGGTGAATAACATGCTCATTGTGGGTTCATCAATCGCAATAGCAGGAAGACCTTCAGGCGCTTCAAAATCAGCCACTGTATCACCAATTTCAAACCCTTCTAATCCCGTAATCGCACAAATCTCCCCAGCTTCAACCTCTTCAACATTAACTCTACCTAGATCGTTAAATACCATCAACTCTTTTATTTGGGACTTAACTGCTTGGCCATCACGTTTAACCAAACTTACTTTTTGATTTACCTTCAAGGTTCCTCTAAACAGTCTACCGATAGCAATTCTTCCAACAAAAGAAGAGTAATCCAACGATGTTATTTGCATTTGAGTAGTCCCCACTTCCACTTTAGGATCTGGAATATGTTCAATAATTTTCTCAAAAATAATGTTAATATTATCGGTGGGCTTTTGCCAATCATCACTTAACCAACCGTTTTTAGCAGAACCATAAACTACTGGGAAATCCAATTGCTCCTCTGTAGCTTCTAATTCAAACATTAAATCAAATACCTTTTCGTAAACAGCCTCTGGATCACAATTTTCTTTATCTACTTTATTTACGCATACCATTGGTTTTAAACCGAGCTGAATAGCTTTTTGAAGAACGAAACGCGTTTGAGGCATAGGACCTTCAAAAGCATCAACAAGTAAACAAACACCATCACACATTTTAAGCACGCGCTCAACCTCTCCGCCAAAATCGGAGTGACCCGGTGTATCTATAATATTAATTTTGTAATCTTTGTATTGAACAGCCGCGTTTTTAGAGCGGATAGTAATTCCACGCTCCCTCTCTAAATCATTGTTGTCCATGATTAATTCACCAACCTCTTGGTGTTTAGCAAATACCTCACAGGCATGTAACATCTTATCTACAAGTGTAGTCTTACCGTGGTCAACGTGCGCAATAATCGCTATGTTTTTCACTTTCATAAAACGCTGTTTAAAATTTATTTGCCGCAAAGATAGGACTAAAAGGCATACAGCGTTAAGAAAACTGACTCTGCTCAGAAGTAAATCTACTTTACAATAAACTTATTCCTTTTATAATTCATGAAAAAAATCACCAAACATAAAGCTACCGATGCATAAGCCATAATTGAATATGTTCGCAAGGAATAGTCAAGGGCATCATCTGTTTGTATCGCTCCGGTAGAAATTGATTCTAGGTAAACAATAACGACAAGTGCATTATTAATAAAATGAACAATAATGGGGAATAACAAATTTCGACCCCAATAATACATATAACCTAATACGACTCCTAAAACGAAATAATAAAAAAAATTCGTCAGATTAAAATGAATCAATGCAAATAAAAGACCGCTTAAGGCTATTCCATTGTGGTGATTAAATTTAGAACTCAATAGTTTCATTAAATATCCCCTAAACATAAATTCCTCACCCACCGCTGGGATTAATGCAACACCAATCAACGTAATTAACCAACCTCTATGCTCGTTTGGTAGTAAAAACATATACTGTGTAATCATATTTTTTAAATCATCGAATTTATCTGTTCCAGTAAAATATTCCTGCAACTGATCTAGTCCAAGAATCTCATTCAATTTTAATGCATCACTACCAATAATTTGAATGTTAACCGCAACAACAAAAGAGGCAATAAAAAGAATCGGTGCTTTATTTTTAAATGTAAACGAATGTATTCCTTTTGGTAAAAAAACCTTTCCTAATAATAATGAAACACCTAAAAAAACAATCAGATTGTATACAATCTGGATGTAAAAACCACTATTTAATTTACTTGAATCTACTGCTTTAATTAGATCATTAACCCCCTTAAACAATTCACTTTGATTTTCATTACCATCTAACATTTTCTCCGTTAGCGCAGTGATTTTCTCACCGATCTCACCTTGCTGAAAACTTTGTAAATCATCTTGTACAAAGAGCGTGACAAAAGCACCAAAAAACAGCATCATAACAAGAAGAGCAAGTAATGAAAACGTCACTTTTTGGTTGAAAGACCAGCTCTTCAAATGGTTTAGAGACATAACATGTGAATTTGAATTATCTTTGTCATCGTTTTATGAGCATAAAGATAGGAAATATAGATCTTGGTGAATTTCCTCTGCTGTTAGCGCCAATGGAGGATGTAAGCGATCCACCATTTAGAGCATTATGTAAACAGCAAGGCGCAGACATGATGTATACAGAGTTTATTTCTAGTGAGGGACTGATTAGAGACGCTCATAAAAGTGTTCAAAAATTGGATATCTACGATTACGAACGACCAATTGGAATACAAATTTTTGGAGGAAATATGGAAAGCATGATCCAAGCTACCAAAATTGTAGAACAAGCCAATCCTGATGTAATTGATATCAACTATGGTTGCCCAGTTAAAAAAGTAG
This sequence comes from Flavobacteriales bacterium, assembly GCA_002722245.1. Taxonomy (GTDB): domain Bacteria; phylum Bacteroidota; class Bacteroidia; order Flavobacteriales_C. Next base: position 139,117 of record PBLA01000033.1, read on the forward strand.
TTTGCAAAGGAGCGGGATCGGGTATTCTTCAAGACATTCCCAAAATGGTTAAACTAACAGAAGCTGTAGTAAAAGCTACCAACAAACCTGTTACCGTGAAAACTCGCTTAGGTTGGGATGAGGACACCAAATACATAGTTGAAGTGGCTGAGAGATTGCAGGACGTAGGTATTCAAGGTATCTCTATTCATGGTAGAACCCGAAAACAAATGTATAAAGGAGATGCGAAATGGGATTTAATCCGTGACACAAAAAATAATCCTCGATTGACTATTCCCGTTTTTGGAAATGGCGATATTGATTCTCCTGAGAAAGCACTTCAATATAAAAATGAATATGGTGTTGATGGGCTCATGATTGGAAGGGCAGCCATAGGTTATCCTTGGATTTTCAAAGAAATTAAACATTATTTTGAAACAGGAGAAATACTTAAACCTCCTACAATCAAAGATCGTATTGAAGCTGCAAAAATACATTTAACAGAATCTATTAAATGGAAGGGGCTTACTCTTGGTATCCTTGAAATGAGAAGGCACTACACCAATTACTTTAGAGGACTTCCCGGTATTAAAGGATATCGACTTAAATTAGTTACCTATCAAACAGAACAGGAAATCTTATCCACCTTGGATGAAATCCAACAGGTTTATGGATAAGTTATTTTCTAAAGCCAACCTTTACCTCGCTGCTACCTGCTTAATTATTTTTAGCCTTCATAGTTCCCCTCTTCTGTTTGCTCGACTGCTTAATAATGACCCCTCTATGCATACAACACCTTTTGCATACAAAGCTCCTTTTGGATTAGCGGAAGACAACATTGCGTATGCATGTATGACTCGTTACGCGAGTAAACACCCCCAGCTCTATGTACCCAATGGGGTTGTTAAAGAAAATAAAAATCAGCGTTTCGCAATTGGAAATGTAGTTATTCTTTATCAAGGAATTCTACATCGTCTTCTCGGAGACATTAATCTAACCTATTACATCGGAGGGTTATTACCAATATTTATTGGGGTTATTCTAATTTTCAAAATCATCCAACTTTTTTTTCAGCAACATGCGATCCCTATTGCAGTAGGAAGTTCAATACTTATTTTGTGCTCAAACTTCAACGACTTTTTTGGTATTCTTCAATTCCTTGATGGAATATTCTTCCAAGAAAATTATCATGGAAACTATCTTGTTTTTGGTTATTCACAGCGATTTACCTACGCACAATCTGCACTACCCTTTTTTCTTTTTTGGATTTATCGTTTTCTCCGATATCGAGAAGAGTCTAATTTTAAAAACCAAGCCCTCTTAATCCTTTCCTTAATTGGATTACAATACGCATATTTCTACTATTGGACGTATGCCATACCTATTGTTATTGCATCCATTATTGTTGAGAAGAAACAATGGAAAGAATGGAAATTATTACTCCTAGGATATGTGGTAGGAAGCGCACATTTCTGGTGGCAATATTACACCTTTACACAACTCGATTTTTATACCGAATACCAGCAGAAGATGCAAGGAGTTGAAACGTTTCCTCTATTTTGGATTCTTATCGTTGGATCCCTTAATATACTTCCTTTTTTGAGACGCACAAACAAACTACTTACTGCAGGTATCTTTTCGGCTCCAATAGTGATTTATATAATGGTTGAATTTATTCATAACTATGGAATACCTCCGTCTAATTTTATCTATAAATCGCACTCGTATATTCTGCCATTTCCTTTGATTATCTTTGGTTTTTTAGCATTAAAGAAAAAGCATTGGGGACCGCAAGCATTTTTAAGTTTATCCAACTATTTTCTCATTATTCTTCTTTGTTGTTTGAAATTCATTATTGGCTTTAACATCCAACCATTTCATTGGGTTTACACGGCTTTTTACCCACTATTAATTGTGTCTCTTATAAGTGTTTGGAAAAACTACATTCATTCCAAACACCTAAAATGGACAGTCATTTCCTCCTCTTTAATCATTATTATTATTGGAATAACCAATTCCTTCAAATTAGCCCAGTTTAATTATAAATTTTGGACAATTCACGATGATGAAATAGAAGTAATTAACCATTTAAAAGAACACCCATACAGTGTGATCGCAGGAAATAACATGATGCCCCTAATTACTTTTTTGGCCCATACCGACCTCTATATTTATGAAGGAATTTCATGCAATAATATTTCCACTTTTGATGAATCAGCACAGCGATTCATACACCCCTATAAATTAATGGGTTATTCAAACGAAGGAATTATTGAAGAGTATAAAAAATATGAACAAATACCAAAATACCATCAACTATATACCAAAGGAAATATTTTTGAAAGAGACTCTTTGTCCAAAGTTTACCCAGATAATATATTAGGATCAGTAGAAGCTATGCTTCACTACTTTATGAGTCCTTCTGACTATCTATCAAAATTTAAACAGGCAATAAGTAACTACAATAATAGCGCTCAATTTGAAATGAACAAATTGATTATATATAAACCTACATTCAAGGGAAACTACTCAAAAATTAAAGGTCTGAAAGTATTCGAAAATGAAACATTCATCATTTATAATGTCTCATATCCTAATACCCTTAAAAAATAACAATTCGTTTGATGAGAACAAGGATGACTAGAAAATCAAATCAATAAAGAACAGGATATTTTTCTGGATCAACTTCATTCATCATTTCATAGGCAGTATCAAAAATAAGTTCGGGGTTAGGTTTACTAAAATAATTCCCATCCGATCCGTAGGCAGGACGATGATCCTGAGCGCTTAAAGCACGAGGTGGTGAATCTAAATGAAAATATCCGTCTTGTTCATCCAATATTTGTTGCATCATAAAACCAGTTGCCCCACCCGAAACATCTTCATCCAATACAATTAAACGATTCGTTTTTTCTAAAGACTTTTGGATACTGGAATTTATATCAAACGGCAATAAAGTTTGAACATCTATCAATTCAGCAGAAATCCCAACCTCTCTCAATGACTTTACTGATTCCTCTGCGATTCCAACACAGGAACCATAGGTAACAATAGTTAAATCCGTTCCCTCAATAATTACATCTGGAATACCCACTGGAACTCTGAACTCACCAAGGTTAGTAGGTAAATCTTCCTTTTTTCTGTAATGTAAAAGCGGTTCAATAACCAAAGATGGGTCATGTGCCTCTAAAAGAGTATTATACATCCCTGCTGCCTGTGTCATATTTCTTGGAACACAAATCACAAACCCCCTCATAGAATTAATGATCATTCCCAATGGTGAACCCGAATGCCAAATACCTTCAAAACGATGCCCTCTGGTTCGGATAATCATTGGGGATTTTTGACCACCTTTGGTTCGCCAATGTAAAGAAGCCACATCATCTGTTAAGGTCATTAAGCCATATACTAGATAATCTAAATATTGAATCTCTGCAATAGGCCTCAACCCCCTAATAGCCATCCCAGAACCTTTCCCCATGATAGCGGCCTCTCGAATACCTGTATCAAAGACTCTTAATTCACCATATTTTTCCTGCAATCCCTCACAACCTTGATTAACACCTCCAATTTTACCAGTGTCTTCACCAAAAATGAACACCTTAGGATTTTTGGCTAATATCGCATCAAAGTTTTCTCGCAAAATAATTCTACCATCCACAAGATTACTGGACGCTTCATAAGTGGGAGCGATTTCTTTTATACTGGATGAGGAAAAATCCCCATGCGCATATAAAAGCGAATTATAACGATCATGATTCGCAATTTTTGATTCATTTAACCAATCTGCTAACCGTTGTTTTTCATCCGGAATATCTTCAAAACGCACCAGTCGAAGTACTTTTTTTGCACAACTAATCATATAGTTGCGATAAAGATCCATCTCTCCAGTGAGTTCATCTCTATATTTTTTAATGAACGTTCTGCTTCGGCTCTTTGATGCAATTGCATCAATCATACCTAACACCTCTGTTAACTCGGCCTTTAATGGCTCTATATATTCCTTCCACGCAGCATTTTTAGCATCACGAACTACCTTTTTACATTGCTTGTGAATAGAGGACAACTCTTCTTCACTTGCCCAATTATTATCTAAAATCCATTGTTTAAACTGAACAGTACAATCATACTTCGATTCCCACTCTAATCGTTCCTTAGACTTATAACGCTCATGCGATCCTGAGGTGGAATGACCCTGAGGCTGAGTTAATTCAACAACATGCACCAAAACAGGTATGTGGTTTTCTCGAGCCAATTTAGCGGCTTTATCATAGGCTGCACATAATTCAGGATAGTTCCAGCCCCTTACTTTCAAAATTTCTATCCCATTTGAACCATTTTCCTTCTTAAACCCTTTTAGCGCCTCTGATATACTTCCTTTTGTAGTTTGTTTTTCTACAGGGACAGAAATCGCGTGCCCATCATCCCAAACACTCATCACAACAGGAATTTGTAGAACACCCATTGCATTAATTGCCTCTAAAAAGATTCCTTCTGAGGTAGAACCGTCTCCAATCGTTCCAAATACTATTTCATTCCCATTATTTGAAAGCGTAGAAAACTGATGTAAATTTTCATCTTGTCGAAATAACTTAGATGCTAATCCCAATCCCATTATTCTAGGCATTTGAGCTGCGGTTGGTGACAAATCTGTGGTAGTAATTTTCATTTTCGTCATATCTTTCCACGATCCATCAGCATTAATGAAACGAGATCCATAATGACAATTCATTTGTCTCCCTCCCGAGTGCGGCTCATTCTCCAAATTGGTGTCTGAAAATAATTGAGCATAGAATTCTTTTAACGAAACTTCTCCAAGGGCAAGCATAATTGTCTGATCTCGATAATACCCGCTTCTATAGTCTCCATCCATGAATTGCTTTGCTAAACAGAGTTGAGCCAATTCTTTTCCATCGCCAAAAATACCAAACTTCGCTTTGCCAGTAAGTACCTCACGTCTACCCATTAAGGATGCCTCACGACTTTCCATCATGATTCGAAAATCATTCAGAACCATTTCTTTTACTACATCTTTTTCCAATTTAGGATCAATCGATGAAGATTCTTTGTCGTTGCTCATAACGTTTGGTTTTCAATATCTCCAATATGCCTTTAAGAGACCATCAGAAAATGTCTTTCGAATAGCTACTAAAATAGGAATTTATGCGTTGAATTAAAAGTATATAAACGTGAAGCGAAACTGTTTTTTATTATTTCATTATAACAAAATCAGCCAGTAACAAGTATTATTTTTTTTTATGTGCATGATTTTTAATCGATAATTAAAATCTTTTAAGCTATAAAAAAACATCATTAGTCTAAATTTAACATCATATTACTCCTCTTGTAGTACATAAATAAACAACTAAACACTCATCACCACAATGAAAAAATCAAAGAGAATACGCGTTAAAATTAGAAAAGCCAAAAGAGCTGCCCTTGCAGATATGGAAAATACAATGTCTTTAGGCAAAGATGTGTTGTATGACATGCTAAATGAAGGTCTGTATAATCCCTACAGTCATTTAGATATAAAATCAAGCGAAACAATGGAGCAGTGAAATGTGATTTAGAGGCGCACGAGAGTGCGCTTTTTCACCTATTCTTTTCCTATTATTTTTTTTAAATCCTCCGGAGTATCAATTCCTATACTCTCATGATTAGTTTCTGCTACAAAAATTTGATATCCATACTCCAACCATCTTAATTGCTCCAAAGATTCACTTTTTTCTAACAACGAAGCAGACAACCGTACAATTTCTTGCAAAGTCTCTACACGGTAGCCGTACAAGCCAATATGCTTGTAATACGCTTGTTTACCAATCCATTCCTTTTGTACTGAATCCCGTAAAAATGGAATTGGATGACGAGAGAAATACAACGCTCGTTGATCTACTCCTGTAACTACCTTTACTACATTAGGATTTATTAATTCATCATGATTAGTTAACGCTTTTTTCAATGTCCCAATTTGAGCAGGAGTGGTTTTAAATAAGCCGATTAATTCCTCGAGTTGAGCGAAATGTATAAATGGCTCATCTCCCTGAATATTTACTACTACATCGAACTCGTTTGGAAGTTTTTGAATGACTTCTCCACATCGATCCGTACCACTTTGATGATTTTTATTTGTCATCATAACCTCGCCACCAAATTCACTAACAACGTTTTTAATCCGTTCATCATCCGTGGCTACAATCACTTTTTTAAAAAATCCTGAACTCAACGCTTTTTCATACACATGTTGAATCATCGGTTTGTCATGAATTAGCACTAACGGTTTTCCTGGGAAACGAGTGGATGCAAAACGCGCAGGAATAATAGCAATCACTTTCATACTACTAAAGTAATGAGACTTTTTGTTGTAAAACAGATAAAATAACCAGTAATAGGCACCTTTATACTTTTAGCAAACGCTCTGCACCCTTTTCAAGTTCCTCCAAATCCTTTGCAAAACAAAAACGCAACAAATTATCTTGTTTTTTATCTTCATAAAACACGGAAATTGGAATAGAAGCAACCCCTTTCGTTTTGGTTAACCATTTGGCAAAATCCACATCATTTTCTTTTGTGATGGCTGAATAATCCAACAATTGAAAATAGGTTCCCGGACACGATATGGACTTAAATTTACTTCCATCCAAGCATTGAACAAAATAGTCTCTCCTTTCTTGGAAAAACGCAGACAATTCCAAATATTTATCTTTTTTCAACGTGTAATCTGCTATGGCATACTGAAGTGGTGTTGGCACTGCATATACTTGATATTGATGAGCCCTCATGAAGCACTCCATCATTGGTTTAGGAGCAAAAACATACCCCATTCTCCATCCTGTAGTGTGGTAGGTTTTACCTAAAGAATATACTATAAATGATCGCTCAACTAAATCAGGATATTTACCAATACTTTCATGGCTACAATCATCAAATACAATATGCTCATACACTTCATCCGATAAAATGATCACATTTGAATGCTGTACGATTTTTCTTAATTCTTGAATATCGCGTTTATTAAACACGGTTCCAGTAGGGTTTTGGGGCGTGTTTATAATAATCATTCTTGTTTTCTTAGATACTTTTGATTGAATATCCTTCCAGTCGTAGGAAAATATAATATGTTGCGATCCATTTGAATCCAAGGTCTTTACTTTTTTTAATGCACTTCGAATGGGAATCCCTCCATTAAATCTAACTACCGGGTCATAACAATCAAATGACGGATCAATAATAATTACCTCATCTCCTTTTTTGATCACAGCACTCACAACGGTAAAAATTGCTTGAGTTGCCCCTGCAGTAATACATATTTCAGAATCAGGAGCATAAGAATAACCATTCTGTTCATCCATTTTTGCACACAATCGTTCCCTTAAAATAGGTACACCTTGCATTGGTGCATATTGATTTTTTCCGGCCAACATATAGTGATTAACTAGTTGGATTAAATCCTTATCCGCATCAAATCCAGGAAAACCTTGAGCAAGATTAACCGCATTGTATTGATTGGCTAACCCAGTCATAATTGGAAATATGGATGGTGGAATGCCTTGGAGCTTTCTTTGAATGTTTAATTCCATAGTTAAAGATAAATTATTCCTGCTATGCAAAACAGATTGATTATTCAATTCTGGCATTGTATTTGGTTAACAATGATCGAACTTATCCTGTTTTATTAGAGCTCCCAGAAAAGTAAAATTTGATGGGGGCTTTTTATTTCAGTTTAAACCATAAATTACCGTAAAGCACATGAGGAAATTTCTTCAAATCGAATCTTTAAAGGAAATTTCAGCAACAATTGGGTAATGATCGCTTAACTCCTTTTCAATTAGGTTAAACCCTTTCACTTCTAATTCATGAGAAGTGAAAACATAATCAATTCTCATGAAAGGATAGTTACTGGAATGGGTAACTCCCAATCCTCTCCCTCTTTCCAAAAAAGCATCTTTTAAGTTCTCGGTTAACTGATCGTATGCATAAGAAAGTGGTATCTCATTTAAATCACCACAAATTATAACAGGATAGGGGCTTTTCTGAATTTGCGCTTTCACGATCTCAATTTGTTCCACTCTTTTTTTAAAGCCACTATTTAACTGACTCACCAAATCCTTCGTTTTAGAAACATTTATTGCTTCAATCGTACTGTCTTTCAATCCTTTCATGTATTTATAGTGCTTTTTACCAAACTTAAAACTTTGAAGATGGATATTAAACACCCTTACCGTATCATCATCCTTTCTTATATCACTGATTAAAATCCCATTATTTTGAGTGTTTTTAAAAGGAATAAAAGCTTTGTAAAAAATAGGGAACTTAGAAAAAGTAGCCATACCATAATGATTTCCTTTTTCCTTAAACGTGTACGCATCATTCACATACTTAAAACCTTGTTTTCGTTTAAGCTCCTTTTTTGTTTTATATTCTCCTGATGGCTGATTAAAATATTCCTGAAAACAAATCACATCTGGATTTTCATATCGGATCGACTTGTAAATACTATCCAGAATAAGACCATTATCCTTACGCTCCTCCCAATCATCCCACTCCTCTCGTTGAATCCAATTATACACATCAAATAAACGAACATTATAACTCATCACAGACAAATCTCCTTGCTTTTGAAAAATGTTCAATGCGAAGGTATCTTTTAATCCAATTAAACCAATCACTAAAAACAAGCCGGAAATGAGTCGATATTTTCTCTTATAAAACACCAATAAAAGAAAATACATATTCAATAAAAGCCATGCGGGCATTGAATACGCCAAAAAAGGGGCAAGACCTATAGTTTGGGGAGAAATACTGGTAACAAATAATCCACAAACCACCATGATTCCTGAAAACCAATAAACAAACTTTAAGACTTTTTTAATAACCTTTCTCACACTTTATAAAAAGAATCGCAAAAATAACCCTATTGAGTATTCAGAACAACAAAAGCAATCGCGAAATATACATTATGAATTGATGAAAAAAACGATTCTTAATTTTAACGTGTAAGATGATTCTTTATTGGAGAGAGGGCTCTATTGAATAATTCCATTTCTAACTTCAATCGCTTTTGCCTGAATTTTCTCAAACAATTCTTCCGTTACTTCAACTTTAAAAAGTGGACTCACAACTCGTTTACTTTCTGTTGATTTATCTTTAGAAATTTCCTCAAGCTTAATGCTATCAAACAAAACAACAAGTTCATCCAATTTATTCACCAAACTATCAAATTGAGGTTCATTACAATCAGCCAACATGTTTTTCAAATTTCGTATCGCGGGTTTTTGCTCACCAATCTTACTCCAAACCTCCGATTCTTTGGGAGGTTCTGTTTTAAGGTTGACAGCAATATATAACCCTTCCAACCAAGCTCCAGCAAGTATTGATTTCGCAATAATTGGACGTTCATTGTCTTGCAAATACATATCGGTATCCATATATGCTGAAGCCACAATATCAATCAAAGAATCTTTGTTACTCAAATTATCTTCTAACTTCATCATGACTTCCTCTGTATATACCCCTTGTATATTTAACTCATCAGACATCGCCTGTGCAGCGCCCATGAACTTCATCGCATCTTGTGGATAATCAAACATGCTCGTAAAACTCAAATCGGCAAAATACACACCTAAATTCAATGCTCTTTTGAAATCCGTTACATAATTGGAAATACTGTTAGGATCATTTAATATCGCAACATCATAAACAGCACTTGTTTTGTGTAATATATCCGCCATTTCAACTGGAGAAGGTAATGTATAAACAACTTTTGACGCGTTCTTCAGCTCTTTTAAAGTTCGCTGAGAGACAATTCGCTCTTCCTCCTGATGGTTAGCACCAAGATCAGCTTCAATCTCTTTCGGCTTTATGGTTACATTTTCATCCCCGCATGCCACAATTGATATTATTGCGAGGGCATAAAATAGTTTTTTCATGTGAAACACAATATTGCGGTTAAAATACTCCTTTTCATTGATTTTGTTACGTTAACACCTAAGTTATTTTACTATTGTTTTATCGAGTGAAATATTATAAATAAAAATGCTTAAAATTACATACCCCTTTTTTAAAAGATGCCTTCCTTATCTGCGTACTTTCTTATAAAAAGTTAACTTTGATAGTTCAAATTGAATTATGCCAAAAATCTCAGCGGCCATTATAACTTTTAATGAAGAAATCAATATAAAACGTTGTTTATACTCATTGATGGAAGTGGTTGATGAAATTGTAGTGGTTGATTCAGGGTCAACGGATCAAACGCAAAAAATAGCTTTGGAATTAGGTGCAAAAGTGGTAGTAAACCCCTTTAAAGGACATATTGAACAAAAGAATTTTGCAATCACTCAAACGAAATATGACTGGATTATTTCTTTAGATGCTGATGAAGCACTCTCTGAAGAATTAAAATTTTCAATCTTATCAATAAAAAACAACCTTTCGGATACCGCTTATGAATTTAACCGATTAACCAACTATTGCGGAAAATGGATTAAACATAGTGGATGGTACCCCGATAAAAAACTTCGCATTTTCCATAAAAGCCATGGTAAATGGGGCGGAAAAAATCCGCATGATCAATTTATATTAACCTCAGGTAAACCACATCATTTGAAAGGAGATCTTTTGCATTATAGCTTTTACACAGTTGAAGATCATAAAAAACAAATAATAAAATTCACAGATATCGCCGCTCAATCGTTATATGAACTTGGTATAAAATCTAGTTGGCTAAAAATATATCTAAAAACCATTGCAAAATTTATACGCAACTACTTCATCAAATTTGGATTTTTGGATGGTGCCATAGGTTTACATATTTGTAGAATGTCTGCTCATGCGACGTACTTGCGTTATTATAAACTTCTTCAACTTCATCAATCCAGTGAATAAAACCCCTAAAATACTACATGTTTCTACGCCTAAAAGTTGGAGAGGAGGTGAACAACAAATTGCCTATTTGTACGAAGAATTAGCCCAAATAGGTATTGAGCAATATATTCTTTGTGCAAAAGGAGGAGAACTAGCCAAACGAGGAAAAGCCAAAAAGTGGAACATTATTGAGTCTCGTAAAAGAGCTGCTATTGACCCTTTTTTCTCTTTCTCAATAAAACGAATAAGTCGATTGAAAAATATTGACATCATTCATGTTCATGACTCGCATGCGCATACTTTTGCCATGATATCTTCTAGTATTTGGAGAAATAATATTCCGATAGTAGTAAGTAGAAGAGTAGATTTCCCCATTAGCAACTCATCTATAAAAAAATACAATCACAAGAATATCAAAAGAATACTATGTGTTTCTGATGCCATAAAAGCAATTACAGCAACCAAAATAGTTGATCAATCTATCCTAAAAACAATTTATTCAGGGATTGATCTTGAACGATTTCACTCTGTGAATCAACCTATGGATGTGTTAAGAACTGAATTTAATATTGCCGCAAATATTCCTCTAATTGGGAATGTAGCAGCCATTGCGCCCCATAAAGATTACTTTACATTTATTGACACAGCTGAAGAAGTTATCAAAAGAGGATTGAACGCCAAATTTATTATTATCGGTACAGGCCCTCTAGAATTAGAAATAAAAGAATATTGTTTAATGAAAGGATTAAGTGACCACATCATTTTCACCGGATTTCGTTCCGATATTCCAACAATCCTTCCTGAACTTGATCTTTTTCTAATTACAAGTGAAACTGAGGGGCTCGGCACTTCGGTAATTGATGCCTTTGCATGCAGAGTTCCCGTTGTAGCTACTCGAGCCGGGGGTATTCCTGAATTAGTTCATCATGAAAAAACAGGATTACTTGCAGATATTAAAGACCCCGTGGGTCTTGCAAATCAAATAGAATTAATCTTAAACTCAGCCTCTTTACAAGCACAAATTATCAAAGGTCAGCAAGAGATCCTCCCTTTATTTACTAAAACAGAAACAGCAAAAAAAACACTGCAAGAGTATTTAGCGGTTCTAGAACAAGAACAACCAAATCATTACGATTAATCTTTTCACAAACTATTCACAATCGTTAATTCTGCTCGCACAGTGCTTATATTTGACTAAAAGATGTTTTTATGACTGTTAATTTTAATATTCACGCTGCTGAATGGGAATTTAAAGAAGAACTTCCGTTTGACATTGTTACAATCAATGATCAAATTCAAGATTTTGAATTACCACTCTATGATGAAAACGATATTGTAACAGAAACCATTTTAATGAAAAACTGTCGAGTGATCGAATTGATTGGAGATGAAGACACTTTTTTAGTGGTAATTGAAACAGCACTTATTAAAGAACAAGAAGTTTTTGACGTAGAGGATAATGACCGAGTATTTAATTTTGCTCTTCATCCTGATCGCCCACTTTGGAGAGAGGGAGAAGATATAGGGGTATTTTACAGTTGGGAAAACCTACCTGACACATTAAAAGAAATAAAATTAGGATAATATGGCTTTAGAAAAAGATATTCACGCATTGATTGGTTGTGTTGAGCAATTTCATGACTCATTTGGTATCTCCAATAACTATGCTCCCACTGTAGAATTGTCCAAAGAAGATATTCAATTGCGTTTCGAACTATTAAAAGAGGAGAATAATGAATACTTAGAGGCAGCCCAAAACGGAGATATGGTTGAAGTTGCGGATGCGTTGGGTGATTTAATGTATATTCTTTTTGGGACAATAATGAAACACGGCATGCAACATAAGATTGTTGAAGTATTTGAAGAAATTCAGAAAAGCAATATGAGTAAATTGGATGCCAATGGACAGCCTATTTATCGAGAGGACGGAAAAGTTTTAAAAGGCCCCAATTACTTCAAGCCAAATATCAAAAAAATTCTCGAACACTAAATCTGCTTTATTTTTTAATATGCAACTTATTTCAAGACTCACTCTTTTTGTTATTGTTTCGTTATCCCTGCAAGGATGTGTAGCATTCAAAGACCTGAAATTTAATGGTATTCAAAATTTTAAAGTAGAGGAGCTATCTATGAAAGGAGTCAAAATTAATCTTGGAATAAAACTAGATAACCCCAATTGGTTTGCCATAAAAGCAAAAGGTGGAGAAATTCACATTAAAGCAAATGAAATTAATTTGGGAAGTTTCAAAATCGTTAAACCCGTTAAAATTCCCAAGCGAAGTGACGGTGTCGTTCATGTCACTGTTGAGTCTAAATTTAAAAACCTGCTAGGAAGCGGAGTGATGTAATTAATTTCAGTTTTATCTAACGGTGGAAAGTTCAAAGTTGATATTGATGGGTATGTAAAAGCATCAGCACTAGGCATCTCAAAAAAAGTAAAGATATCTACAACAGAGTACGTCGGTCTCTAATTCTTTTAAAGAAAAAAGTCAAATAACGAAACCTTTTTTAGTGAGTATTGGTTATAAATTATGTCAATATAACTCACCCCCTAAAACATAGAACCTATGAGAATCCCTCTATATCAATATAGGGGTTTACTCATGTGAAAGCCTTTTATCACTTGCTAAAAACATGTACCACTTTTAATGAAGTATGGGCGTTTTGTATTGAGCAATAAAAAAGCCCCACTAAATTTGTGAGGCTTTCAAAATCTTAAGTTAATACTAGTTTAATACCGCATCCACTCCAGGAAGTACCTTCCCCTCCAACAATTCTAATAAAGCGCCTCCACCTGTAGAAATGTAGGAAACTTGATCAGCCAAACCATATTTATTAATCGCTGCAACCGAATCACCACCTCCAATTAAGGTAAAGGCTCCGTTTTCAGTAGCCCGAACAACAGATTCAGCAATAGCCTTAGTTCCCGCTCCAAATGTTTCCATTTCAAAGACACCAACAGGACCATTCCATAAAACAGTACCAGACTGTTCAATAACACTTCCAAATACCTTTCTTGATTCAGGACCACAATCTAGTCCCTCCCAACCATCAGGGATTTCACCAGCTGAAGCTACTTTTGTATTCGCATCATTCGAAAAATCATCGGCAATTAAAGAATCAACTGGAAGATAAATATTTACACCTTTTTCCTCAGCCTCTTTAAGCACATTTAACGCAGTTTCTAAGAAATCGTCTTCAACAATTGAATTCCCAATTTTTCCACCTTTTGCCTTAGAAAAAGTATATCCCATACCACCACCAATAATTAAATTATCCACCTTGTCTAATAACTGAGTAATGATTTGAATCTTTGAAGATACTTTTGATCCACCCATAATTGCTGTAAGTGGTGCTTTTCCTGTTTTAATTGCTTTTTCAATACTTTCAAGTTCACCCGCCAATAATAATCCAAACATTTTATCCTTAGGGAAAAACTTAGCAATAATCGTGGTTGATGCATGGGCTCTATGGGCAGTACCAAACGCATCGTTTACGTAGCAGTCAGCCAATTTAGCCAATTTCTCAGCAAACGCATTGTCACCATTAGTCTCTTCCTTATAAAATCTTAAATTGTCTAACAACAACACCTCTCCAGCCTTTAAATTATTTGCTTCGGCCTCAACATCCTCTCCGATACAATCTGAAACAAATTTTACATTTACTCCTAAATGCTCAGAAACTTTAGTTACGATATGTTTCAAAGAAAACTTATCCTCTGGTCCATTTTTTGGACGTCCAAGATGTGACATTAATATTGCACTCCCTCCCTTTTCCAATATGGTTTTAATCGTTGGGGCTGCCGCTCTAATTCTTGTATCATCCGTTACATTAAAGTGATCATCTAATGGAACATTAAAATCAACCCTAACAATGGCCTTTTTGCCAGAAAAATCATAATCTCTTACTGTGTTCATATTGTATTATCGTTTGTTCTTAATTCGTTGTCCACAGGGACAGTACTAAAATAGCGATTCTTGTTGGTTTATTGTAATATTTCGATTCATTATCGAAATTAAAAACAGCCATATAACCGTGAATGAACAGAATAAATAATTCGTATGTATATTGATACTCAAGTAGACTTTAATATCTTTAATTATTCATGCAATTCAAAAATATTGTTGGACATAAAAAGGTTAAAAAGCACCTTATTGAAAGCGTAAAAAGCAACCGTATAAGCCATGCGCAATTGTTTTTGGGTGGCGAGGGAAACGGGAACTTTCAAATGGCTTTAGCATATGCACAATATGTAAACTGTGAAGCACCTAACGAAACAGATTCTTGTGGCACGTGCTCAAGTTGTATTAAATATGAAAATATACAACATCCTGATTTAAATTTCTTTTATCCAAGTGCAATTGGTACTGCTGTAAAAACTCAGCCAACAAGCAGAAAATTATCAAAAGAATGGATTGAATTTTTAAAGTGCAACGAATATTTTGAAATGAAGGATTGGGTAGATCATATCGGAGCAGGTCAAAAACTAGCGATTATCAATAAATATGACAGCGAAGATATTATCAAATCAATATCACTTAAAAACTTTGAGTCAAAATATAAAATTGTTTTGATTTGGTGGCCAGAGCGTATGAATATTGAATGCTCAAATAAAATCTTAAAAGTACTTGAAGAACCCACGCCTAATACTCTCTTTTTACTAGTTGGACACCATACTGACGAACTTTTAACCACCATACTTTCTCGGGTACAAATTATAAAATTAGGTAGTCTTCAACCATCAGAAATTAAAGAAGGACTAATTGATAAAGAAGGAATACCTGAGGACTTAGCAGATTCAATTGCAAACTTATCGAATGGTAATTTCACACGTGCGCTTGAGCTTGTTCGTCAACCTGATGGTGATGAACTCTTCATTGATTCATTTCAAACATGGATGCGACTATGTTATACCGTAGATTATCTTAAACTCGAAAAC
Source organism: Flavobacteriales bacterium (assembly GCA_002722245.1). GTDB lineage: Bacteria > Bacteroidota > Bacteroidia > Flavobacteriales_C. The sequence continues at coordinate 154,898 of PBLA01000033.1, forward strand.
TGGGTAGATCATATCCACAAACTAGGTAGAATAAAACAAAAAGACTTTTTGGAATATGGACTTCGAATATTTAGAGAGTGTATGATTTATAACTATGCCTCGCCCTCGTTAAATCGTTTGCATCAAAAAGAAGCGCGTTTTAATGAAAAGTTTTCAAAATTCATACACGGTGGAAACATTCTACCTATAATAAGTCTTTTTGAACATACCCATACATCGATTTTAAGAAATGCTTATGCAAAATTAGCATTCATGAACTTAAGCCTAAAAATGTGTAATTTGCTTAAATCTAAACCTTAAGTGTTTTTTTCTAATCATACGACTTGCCCTTTTATTTTCTTTCTTCACAAATTATATTTCCATTAAAATAAAAAAGACCGCATTCGGGGTGCGATCCTTTTCGGGATTAATCTAAGAACTACGTATACTTTATATCGAAATAGTAAACCTTTTATTGTTCAACCATAAAAAAAGGCATCTCGAAAGATGCCTTTTAATTACCTCTTATTAATATTAATTATGTTCCTTGATATAAGCTTCAATAGCACCGGTCATTGAAGGAGCATTGGGAGCAGGGGCCGCAATATTTATATCCAACCCCGCTTTAACAGCGGCCTTTTTAGTTGACTCACCAAAAACAGCAATTCGGGTATCGTTTTGCTTAAATTCAGGAAAATTCTTAAACAAGGAATCAATACCTGCAGGACTGTAAAAAACCAAACAGTCATAAAAAACATCTTCCAAATCACTCAAGTCACTCACTACTGTTCGATAAAGAATCGCCCTTTTATAATTAATATTTGCATCATTAAGTTGGCTTGGAATAACATCTTTTAAAATATCCGAAGAAGGCAACAAAAACTTTTCGTTTTTATGCTTCTTAATTAGTTCCATCAATTCAACAAATCGCTGTCGACCATGAAAAATCTTCCTCTTCCTGTACACTACGTGTTTTTGTAAATAAAGAGCAACTGCTTCTGACACACAAAAATATTTCATTGAATCAGGAACCGAATACCTCGTTTTCTCACACATTCTGAAAAAATGATCAACTGCTTTTCGTGAAGTTAAAATAACAGCAGTAAACTCTGAAAAATTCACCTTTTGATCACGAAATTCTTTTACACCCACACCTTCTACATGAATGAAGGATCTAAAATCGATTTTTACACTGTGCTTATCACCCAATCCGAAAAAGGGCGATTTTTTATTATCTGGTTTAGGCTGTGACACCAGAATAGACCTAATTGCTTTCCCCATAACTCTTTCTTTTCTTCTTTGCTTTAGTAGCAACTTTTAGGTTATAAAATTTCACCTAACGCTTTAAAAGCAATTCCAAATGGCAAAATTTCGAGGGTGCAAATATACAAAATTGAATAAAAAAATGGAATGTTTCCTAGCTTAAATCCTACAAGAACTCCACTAATCCATCGAAACGCTAGATAAACAAAGAGTATTACTACCCCTAAAACAACAGAAAACTCCTTTAAAGAGGCATTAAATTCAAACAAAAATAAAAGAGGAAAAACAAGAACACTAAACCCTTTATCTCTGATCGATGTATGAGAAAAATAGAGACGAGTAATTCCTTGCGTTTTAAAAACTCTCCCTAAAAACACTTTAAACGCAAACTTGATTAAAAACACTGAAAAAGTAATCAACGTACTTAATCCTAAAGCGACCCAATCACTTTGCCAGTTGAGTGTAACAACGTATTTAACACAAAAATACACGATTAAATTCGCACTCATTAAAAAAAACAAATTGAACCACACACTGGCTTTTTTAGAAACATTGGAATCCTCTTTGTTAAAGTTTTTTAGGAGTCGGAAGCTAAAATTTGAAAGTATAATATTTTTCAGATACAATTTGTAATGAAAAGAAATGTATATCAAAAGGAGAAGAGACAACAGAAGATAGATCGCTATGATAGGCGAATTAAAATCATCACGAGGTATTGATATTAAAAGCTCCTTTTTCATTTCAAAACAAAAAACCTTGAAATTGTGAAACCAAGCTTAATTTCTCCATCTGCCCATGAATCTAATCCAGTATTTAATAAATCCTGATAAATCAATCCTGGCGAATTGGATAAGTTAATATGAAATACATGTCCTCCTGTTTCGATCTCAATACCCAAAGAAAGTGGATGATAATATTCAATCTCATTTGAGTTCCTAAATAAACCAAAAGTATAATTATACTCTCCTACAATAGATAACTTTTTATTGACTTTACAACGGACTCCGCCTCCTAAGGAGAACAGTTCATTACGATCTCTCGGCAGGTTAATGTCAGCTTTTTGAATAACTACGTTTTTATGAAGATAGGTACCATTAGCGAGTATTGAAAAACGATTATTTACCTTACTTCCAAGAACAATTTGATTAATAAACATTAATCGATGAGCAAATTTAGAAAAATAGCCATTTGGGTCTTTTTTGGGTGTAATAGCAGTATTTGAAAGCACTACAGCTGAAAAAGGAACCTCCCCTTTTTTTTGTCTTAAAACCCTCAGCTTAAGAAGACCATCAACATGTTCATTTGTTTTACTTCGTCCAATCCCAATTTGAAAATTCTCGGTAATCCCATAGTCAAATGAAAATCGAATATTAGAAGCCTGGTCAAGTCCATATAAAGAATGTATTCCTCCGGATTGACCAAAAAGATCGCCAAATCGATGAGCTATTCGAAAATCCAGAACACCTTTAGGCTCCATTTCCGTTGTATGTGCATTAATGAGATATGGCGCTTTCCAAGAAGATGTCACCCACTCAACATCAGGTGCCATTTCCAATTCTAATTCTGCCAAAAGATCATTTTGTCCAATCAGACGAACTACTTGTAAAAAAAGTACTCCCGCTAGTAAATTTCTCATTGTTTCGCTAAAATAGGTGCGTATGTAATATTTACAGAAACCTCTACAACTTCCGCAATATTTTTAACCACGACGGACGGCACTTTAACTTTATGATCAGCAACCCTTACAGCAAACTTAGCCTCTACACTTACCACACCCTCTTTAACAAAAATCGTTCCCTTCACCTCACGGTCTTTTTCCTCACCATGAATCATCAATTTTCCCTTCACTGTAACTGGATATTCCCCGTCTTTTTCCACATCAAAATCACCAATAATCGTCCCATTAAATGTTGCTTTTGGAAATTTATCACATTCCATATAATCCTCCTGAAAATGCTTTTGCATCATTGGATTTTTAAAAATGAATGAATTGGTTTTCATTAAAATCGCAATCTGTTTATCCTCCGCAACGAAAACAGACTGACTTTTTTTACTTTCTCCATAAATATCTTCCAAAGCAGTCTCGGATAAAAAACTTATGATTGAACTCGAACTTTTAAACTTTTGCGCTTGAAGGGTAAAAGTTAGCACCAACAGCGCGATTCCTATAACTATTTTCATTTAAAATCGTCTTTTTAACAAAATAAACAGGTTTTTTTAAAAAGCCATATTCATTTTAATTTTCTTTTTATTCTTTGCGTAGAAACAATTACTTTGCCAATAATTGATAAAGCTAATTATGCGTTTTAATTTTGAGGAAAACACGGTCTTTACGAAAAGAGAATCATGAAAAACCACTATTTTAATACCCTTTTTGATGAATCTGATGAAGGCATTCTAATTCTTGATCAAGAACACAACATTCACTACTTCAATCCAGCAGTATATCGAATTATTCCTAATCTCCCAAAATCTCCGAAAAAAAAAGACTTTGAAATCACTATTGATTTCAATATCGATTTAAACGTTGAGATTAGTTTTGATTTATTTGAAATTGATTATTTTATTTTAATTACAAAGCAACAATTTCACCTTAATAAAGAAAGTTATTTCATCTATCGTTTAAAATCAAAAGATAAAGACCCTATCGAACAGAAATTATCCTTTTTTCTCGGAAACATTGATGAAATCGTTTATACAGAAAGAATAAATCAAAAGCAGGAAAATCGATTAGGATACATCTCAAAAGGAGTTCATTCAATTACAGGATGTAGCGCAGAGGATATGATGATCAAAAATATTCGTCCACATCACTTTGCTGTGATTGATGATCAAAAAAAAATAGATCGTATCCTCGATAAAATCAATAAAAGCGGACGAACAGATCGCTGCCAATTCAGAATTAAAAATGCGTTAAATGAATCCACAAAATGGGTTGAATTATCTATATATCCCCAACTTACTGAGCAAGGAGAACATTTTGCCAATTTTGCTATTCTTAGAGATATTTCCAAACACATCGAAGCCGACCAGCTTTTGAGGCAAAGTGAACTTAAACATCGATTACTTTTTAGTGAAGCCAACGATGCAATTATGATCTTTAAGGGTCATGAAATGGTAGATTGTAATGAAAAAACATTAACCATGTTTGATTCCCCAAATTTCACTCAAATTGCGGGAAAAAAGCTCTATGAGTTAATGCCGGAAAAGCAACCAAACGGAGAAGACTCTATCTTAAACTACCATTATAAAATGCAAAAAGCCATTGATGGAGAATCGCAATTCTTTTATTGGAAACATTCAAAAACAAATGGAACTCAATTTGACAGCGAAGTAAGCATAAATAGCTTTAACGTTGAAAATGAAGTGTTCGTTCAAGTAATTGTAAGGGATATCACCCAACGAAAAATAGCCGAGGAACAGAAAAACCAATCCATTAAAAGCTATTTTGAGATTTTCAACTCAAGTTCAGACCTGATCTTCATAGTGAGCGGACAAGGAGAAGTAATTGATGTAAATCAACCTGTTTTAGACACCTACGAAATGCTTAAAACTGAAATTGTTGGAACTCCTTTTGAGCAACTCGGGGAACTTCAAATTATGAGTGACGATGATTTAATAAAAATGGGGAAGGCATGGACTGGCGAAGCTCAAAAGTTCGAATGGCATTGCACCACCAAAAAAGGCAAAGTGATTCCATTAGAAATGATCTTGCACCCTGGAACTTACTTTGGAAAAGAAGTCATTATTGCAAGTGGACGAGACATCAGTGAACGATTACACAATGAAAAAATCATGCGACAAAGTGAAACTCGCTTCCGAACCTTAGCTGCGCATGCACCTATTGGTATATTCTTAACAGACAATCAAGGAAAAGCAATTTATGTCAATGAGAAACTCAAGGAAATTGCTTATTTCCCCAGTGTTGATGGATTTATGGAAAACTGGTTATCTAAAGTTCATCCCGATGACCGAGCTCGCGTAAAAAGATATGCAGATATTACCGAAAAAGATAATCATCAGCAATACGAATATCGACTCATACCAAAAAAAGGAGATCAACGATATGTAAAGGCGCAAGTCAATCTCCTGAAAGATCGAAAAGGAAATGTTTTAGGTAGAGTGGGAACCATTGAAGACTTCACGCGAGAATTTGAAGCTGCAAAACTTGGAAAAGAAGCAGAAAAGGAAAAATTAAGAGCTGAGTTTGCTGAAGAAACTACTCGAAAACTTCAACAAGAAATTGATGTACGAATTGCAGCAGAAAAAGAATTAAAATCAGCCAAAGAATTCAATCAATATATCATTGGCTCCTCCATCGATATGATTATCGCCACAGACATCAATGGTAATATCACCGAATTCAATAAAGCAGCATCTGAAGGTTTTGGATATGAGAGTACAAAAATAGTGGGCACATATGTGGATCCATTGTTCGCTGAAGAACGAGATAAAGAAACCATTCTGAAAAAGGTATTTCAAGAGCGAAAATGGAGTGGAGAAGTCTTGTGTAAAAGAGCAAATAAAACGACATTTACGGGGTATTTATCTGCATCTGTACTTGTAGATGGTGAAAAAGAAATTATAGGAACCATGGGAGTTCTTAGAGATATTACTGAACTCAAAAAAGCAGAAGTAGAACTCAAAAACAACGTTCAACAAAAAGAAATTTTATTAAAAGAAGTTCATCATAGAGTAAAAAACAACCTACAAGTCATTAGTTCCATTTTAAATTTACAAACAGGATATATTGACGATGAACATACCCTTGAAATCATTCGAGAATGTCAAGATCGAATTAAATCTATGGCATTTATTCATGAGAGTCTCTATCAAAAAGAAGATTTAGCAGAAGTGAACCTGTCAGAATATTTACAAAATCTCTGCAACAATCTAAAACACTCTTACCGCACACCAGATAGAAATATATTAATAGATTTTGATATTGATGAGATATCCCTATCTTTAGACGCAGCGATACCTTGTGGTTTAATTGTTAACGAACTGGTTTCCAACTGCTTTAAGTATGCATTTAATGACCAAAATACAGGAAGCATAAAAGTGTCGCTTGCCAAAGATAACAACAACAATAAACTACTTGTAGTACATGACTCAGGACAGGGTCTGCCGCAAGACTTAAACATTGAAACAAACGACTCGCTCGGATTGCAGCTAGTATGGACATTGGTAGATCAAATTGATGGAGCCATCCAATATGAATATGACAAAGGAAGTCGATTCGTTATTAACTTTAAAAGAGATTAATTTATACCATGGCAAACACGAAAGTATTTATTCTCGAAGATGAAAATATTGTCGCTAAAGATATTGAGCAAAGTTTAAAAAAACTCGGTTATGAGGTAGTGGGAATTGCCTCCTCTGGAGAAAAAGTAAAAGAATATTTATCAGAAGGTATTCTACCAGACATCTTTTTGATGGATATTATGATTAAAGGAGATATGACGGGTATTGAAGTTGCTGAATACGTGAAGGAGCACCATCAACTGCCTATTATTTTCCTAACGGCTTATGCCGACGAAAACACACTTAATAAAGCCAAAATAACAGAGCCATATGGGTATATCTTGAAGCCATATAAAGAAATTGATTTACATACAACCATTGAAATGGCCTTGTATAAACATCAAAAAACATCTGAAATGAAAAAGGAACTGGATATCTATTCAGCCCTTGCCAGTGAGTCTCAAAACGGAAAAGACTATGTTTTTGTAAAAAACAAAAGTCGATTAATTAAAATTAGTGTAGAGGACCTGTTTTATGTTGAGGCACTAAAAGACTATGTAAACTTTCACGCCCGTCATGGAAGATATACGATTCATAGTACCATGAAAGACGTTGAGGCAAAATTGCCAGTAAAGTTTTTCGCAAGAGTTCATCGATCATTCATCGTCAATGTAGATAAAATTCTATCTATTGAGCATGTAAATGGAAGACTACAGCTTGAGCACGTTGAAAAATCCATTCCTATTGGAGGGTCTTATAAAGAAGAACTCTTGGCTAAGTTTAACTTATTATAATATTAAAGCCTAGATCATTCGAGACTTTTTTGTTACTTAATTGCTTTTGTAAGTTATTTAAATATGAAAATCATAATTGCATTTTTCATAATTGTATCTTCTTGCACTCTAAAGTCTCAAAACGTACAAAAGCTAATTAAAAAATTATCTGACGATTGTTTATATATATCTCAGGATTCGCTGTGGTTACCAAATCCTATAAATGCAATATCACTGAGTGATTTATTAGATTCCCTTAACAATTCGAAAAACAAACTAAAATACTACACTCATTTAAAGAATGTATGTGATATAGGAGTATATGGAGAAGGTTCTATAAGTTCAATTAAAAATGACCTGTTCTGGTTCAAAACAATAAGAAAAACAGATATACCTCCTAATCTTTTTGCAAAAACTGCAATAAACATTATGTTGGAAAGAATATGCCGAAAAAAAAGGTCCAACCTATTATTCAATTATAAAAAGGCATTAAAAAGACAAATACTACCTTGGTTAATTGAATATTACGATACCCTACAAAACAACTATTGTAGTTATTCAATTAAGGATTATATTTTAGAAACGGAGGACTTATCTGTACTGAAGAAAATAGATCCTAAAAATTTTGAAGAAAATGTAAAGTTAGAAATCATTGAGGTTGCAGAAAAAAAGAAAAATCACAACGTTATTTATTCCCTAATTAAAAATGAATCAGCTCCAAAATGGGAGGAACAAAAAATTGATGCATTAATACAACTTGGTAAAACAGACTCCATTAATCTCACTATTATCTCCTTTCTTAAAAAGATTTACTCAGAAGATACAAATCGTATAATTCCATCTTCATTAACTACTCATTTTCAAAAGATTTATAATTGCCATAAAAACTTAATATATTATGGCAAGCCTCCTCGATGGGGACCAGATAGGTGGTTTTATTATGCCGAATTATGCTTCTTTGAAAAAAACTGGGAGGATTGTCAGAAATTCTTAATTAAAGCTATTAGAGTTACAAAGCAAAGACCATACGCTTACAATAACGAAAAAGCAATAATACATTTTGGTCAAACCCTTTATTCACAAAATATCAAATTAACTCAAGAGTTCATAAAATGGTTTCCTAAAAAGAAATGACTTGCTACAACCAATGAAAATAAAAAAGCATCCAAAAGGTCGATTTTTTATTTAGCTCTCGCCAGCAAATACTGTTTAAGTTGATTAAAATCCGGTTGAATTAAAGTAGCAACTTTTTCTCTTTTCATATATTCTTGAAGTCGTTCAGGAACCTCTACTTTTTGACCAATAACAGGTTCAACTACATCTCCAAACTTAGCAGGATGAGCTGTTTCTAAAACTACCCCTTGAACATCGTGATGTTTTTGATATTCTTTTACCGCCATGTAACCTATTACACCATGGGGCTCCATAAGATAACCTGTTCTTGAGATTACATCGCGCATTCCCTCTTTTGTTTCTTCATCACTGAAAGCATAACCAACCATAGACGTTTTTACTTTTTCCCAATCTCCTCCATGTAACTCCAATATTCTTACAAAATTAGAAGGGTCGCCAATATCCATAGCATTAGAAATCGTTGGAATTGATGGGCGCGCTTTATATATTCCTGTTTTTAAGTATTCTGGAACAACATCATTAGCATTTGTTGCTCCAATAAAGCGAGCAATAGGTAATCCCATTTCTTTTGCAAACATACCTGCGGTTAAATTCCCAAAATTTCCTGATGGACAAGAATATACAACAGGCTTCGTTTTATCCTCTAATTGCTCATAAGAACCAAAATAATAAAACGATTGCGGTAAAAATCGCGCTACATTAATTGAATTCGCAGAAGACAACTTCATTGCTGCACGAAGTTCAGGATCATTAAATGCTTGCTTTACCATGGCCTGACAATCATCAAAAGAACCTTCCACCTCAAGAGTAGAAATATTTTGTCCCATGGTAGTAAGTTGTTGCTCTTGAATTTTGGACACTAATCCCTTTGGATAAAGAATTACCACATCAATCCCTTCAACACCTAAAAATCCTGAAGCTACTGCTGAACCAGTATCTCCTGAAGTTGCTACGAGAATGGTCACCTTATCACCGCTCTGTTGTACAAAATGAGATAAACATCGCCCTAAGAATCGTCCACCAACATCCTTAAACGCGCAAGTTGGCCCATGCCATAACTCCAAAGAATATACATCCTGTTCCACCTCTACAATAGGCAACGGGAAATTTACCGTTTCAGACACAATTCGCTGTAAATCACTATCCGGAATTTCACCATCCACAAATCGTTTAGCTACCTCATATCCAAGCTCTTCAATGGATGCGCCAGATCCAATTAACCCCTCTGGTAATTTATCGATTCTTTCGGGGAAATATAAGCCCCCATCTGGAGCTAATCCTCTTATCACCGCATCCTTAAACGAAACTTCTTCAGATTTTTTTCTCGTACTATAGTATTTCATTCTCCTATAATTTTTGCCCCTTCCGAATTAACTTGAGAAACATGAATTTCAAAATCAACCCCAAATTGGGTATATACTTCAGCCATTGCCTCCTTCACCTTTAACGCGGTTTCTTCCCCCCTGGATAACCCAAATATTGAAGGACCAGAACCAGAAATAGAACAGCCTAGAGCACCCGCATTAATTGTCGCTTTTTTTACCTTTTCATACCCAGGAATCAAAATGGATCGAATTGGCTCAATAACAACATCTACCAAAGAACGACCTATTAAATCATAATCTTTGGAGTAAAGACCTGCAACGAGCCCTCCAACATTACCCCATTGTGTAATTGCCTTTGATAAATCAATCCCACCTTTTAAAACTCTTCGAGCATCTCGTGTTTTCACCTCCAGTTGAGGATGAATTACCGTTGCCCAAAGTTCATCTGGAGAATCAATTTTAATCACATCCAATGGATCATAGGAACGAACCAAAGTAAACCCACCGCAAATTGAGGGAGCCACATTATCCGCATGCGCAACACCAGTGGCACATTTTTCACCTTCCATTGCAAATTCAACCAATTCTTTTCGCGTAAATGGATTTCCCAACAACTCATTTACAGCAACTACTGCGGCTGCAGAGCTTGCTGCAGAACTCCCAATACCACTTCCTGGCTTTACACCCTTTGTTAACTCAAGTTCAAAACCTTGTTTAGAGCCCAACTTATTCAGGAGAGCCTTAATCGCAACTCCAGCAACATTTTTATCGGCATCTAACGGAAGGTTCTCTGCATTATGACAAGCCGTAATAACCACTTCATGGCTATCCGTTTTCTTTACAACAACTTCATCACCTGGATAATCTAACGCTAATCCTAGCACATCAAATCCACAAGCTACATTAGCAATGGTTGCGGGAGCAAATACTTTAACTTGATTCATTATTTAGTAATTAGCTATTCGAACAATATCTGCAAATACTCCTGCTGCGGTAACTCCTGCTCCTGCTCCTGCTCCTTGAATAACCATTGGCTGAGCAACATAACGATCCGTGTAAAGCGCAACTGTGTTATCCGTTCCTTGTAAATTATAAAAAGGATGACTCGAATCTACCGCTTGCAACTCTACCGTGGCCTTTCCATTCTCAAACTTTGCAATAACGCGTAACTTTCTGTTTTCGGCTTGTGCCTCATTAACCATAGCGCGGAAAGTTGCTTCGTCGTTACTTAGAACGTTGAAAAAATCTTCAACAGATTCTACCTCAAAACAAGCCTTAGGAAGAATGTCTTTAACTTCAATATCATCAAACTCCATCTTTATTCCCGCCTCACGAATCAGAATTAAAATTTTACGCTTCACATCTACTCCTGAAAGATCAATTCTAGGATCCGGCTCCGTGTAACCCTCTGTTTTAGCCTGCATAACTACATCATGAAAAGTATTTTCACCATTGTAGGTATTAAAAATAAAATTCAATGACCCGGATACAGTCGCTTCAATTTTTTGAATTCGATCGCCTGAATGCACTAAATCGTTAATGGTACCAATTACGGGCAAACCGGCTCCAACATTAGTTTCGTATAGAAACTTAACGTTATTCTTTAAACAAATATTTTTTAACTCCTGATATAAATCATAATCCGAAGAACAGGCAATTTTATTTGCGGTAACCACATTGATGTTTTTCGATAATGCTGTTTTGTATACAGAAGCAATTTCATAATTAGCTGTACAATCAACAAACACAGAATTTCTTAAATTCATTTGAGCAATTTGAGCAACCAATTCATCCTTATCAAAAGGAAGATCCGACGCTTCAACTTGTTCTTGCCAATCATCTAGCGCAATGCCTGATTCATCCAACAGCATTTTTCTGGAGTTCGCTAAACCAGCAACCCGAACAACAATATTTGAATTTTCCTGAAGTGTAGCTTGTTGGCGCTTAATTTGATTAACTAACTCTCCTCCAACATTACCCACACCTACTACAAATAAATTCAGGACTTTATTCGATCCCTCAAAATGATTTTCATGAAGGACATTTAACGCCTTTTTTACATCTTTTTCCTCTATCACAGCTGAAATATTTCGTTCTGATGACCCTTGTGCAATCGCTCTCATATTTATTCCGTTACTACCTAGGGTGTTAAACATTTTACCACTAACATTTACCTGTCCGTTCATCTTCTCCCCAACCAATGCAATAACCGATAGCCCTGTTTCCATACGTGGACTATTAATTTTTCCTGTTTGAATTTCAAAAGCAAACTCTTCTCTTACAGCATCTACCGCATCATCAATGTCCTCAGGGACAATAGCGAAAGAAATAGAATGCTCCGAAGATGCCTGTGTAATTAGAATGATATTTACTTTGGCGCGCGCGAGGGCTCCAAATAAGCGAGCAGAGATACCCGGAATCCCAATCATTCCAGAACCGCTTAAACTTGCTAATGCAATTTGATCAATAGAACTAATTCCTTTGATAGGCATACCCTCATCAGCACTTGCCGTAATAAGGGTCCCTTGATCCTCTGGCGCAAACGTATTTTTTATTTTTAGTGGAATTCCTTTTTTATAGACTGGTAAAATAGTTGGTGGGTAAATCACCTTAGCACCAAAATGAGACAACTCCATTGCTTCTTTGTAAGAGGCAAATTTTACTGGAAAAGCGGCTTTCACCTTTCGGGGATCAGCTGTATACATTCCACTTACATCTGTCCAAATTTGAACCTCAGAGGCTTCCACTCCTGAGGCAAACAGCGCAGCAGAAAAGTCTGAACCTCCTCTACCCAATGTTGAGGTAATTCCTGCTTGCGTGGAAGCAACAAATCCAGGGGCAACAAATATTTGAGATGAACTTCGCTCAAAATATTCTTTTATGTTTTTGTAGGTCACATCGTACTGTACTGAAGCCCCACCATGTTGGTCATCTGTTAAAATCAAACGCTTAGAATCTACCAATTCAGCGTCCAATACTTTTGAAACCAGAATAGAAGAAAGAGATTCTCCAAAACTCACCACAAAATCGGATGTTTTTGGCGACAATTCCTGTACCAAGTAAACCCCACTTAAAATATCCTCCAGTTGATTTAAGAGTACTTTTATAGTAGCAATGACACCACTTTGTTCATCAATGGAAATCAATGATCGAACCGCATCAAAATGTTTCGCCTCAATTTCTTTAACAATCTCCTTGTAAGAATTATCACCATTTGCAGCTAAATCGCTTGCGGCTAAAAGCTTATTGGTGACTTGAGACATTGCCGAAACAACAACAATAACTCGCTCTTCCTTCGCTTCATTGGCAATAATTGCACTCACTTTTTTGATTGAGTCCGATGTTCCAACTGATGTTCCTCCAAATTTTAAAACTTTCATGTGTATTTCGTTTAAATGTTCAAGATCCATGAAACAATTGTGTCACTTTCTCTTTTCCTTGTATTCGACTTGTGCGCCGCAGGCGCAAAAATATTGAATATTAGTGCGACTAGCTAACGTTTTAGTCAGAAATAAATAACCCTATAAATTATATGTAAAAATTAAACCCCAAAAGGGGTAATAATAGCAATAGCAATAACGGTTGTAGTTGCTGAAATCAATAAGATATTCTTGCTAATCATATGCATAATGAAGAGCAAAGATAAGAAGAATAAACCAATCAAGTTACATTCCAACTTTTATGAAAGTAAATCGTAAATTAGAACAGTGCTTATTCAAAAACCATATTTTTTTTTACTCCCTCTCTTTGCTGTACTTTTTACAAGCTGTCACACTAAATTTAAAGACAGCTACAGTGGTGGATCAGGAGGAAGAAAATATAGACTTAAATTCAACGATTCATACGGTGGCGGGTCAGGTCGAAAAAAACAATTAGGCTTTAGAGACTCCTATCGAGGAGGAGGAGGAAGGAGAAGCCAGCATGGCTTCAAAGACACTTATGGAGGAGGAAGTGGAAGACGAAATCAACACGGATTTAAAGATTCATACGCAGGTGGCGGTGGAAGACGAAATCAACTTGGATTTAAAGACTCATACAGAGGAGGAGGTGGAAGAAAAGGTCAAATAGGATTTCGAGACACCTATGGCAGTAGAGGAAATGGAAGAAAGAATCAACATGGATTCAAAGACTCTTACGGAGGTCAATCCGGACGAAAAAACCAACATGGATTCAAAGATTCATATCGAAAAAATAGTCGAGGCAAAATAAAAACGAAATACAATAAAGATCCCTATAATTCATCTGCTAAAAGGAAAACAAGAGGGTATCAAGATCCGGATCGAAAATGGTATAAAATTGGAAGTAAACAAAAGCGCGAAGGAAAACCATTTAAAAATCGAAAAACATACACTACAAAGGATAAAAAGCATACCATTCCAAAAAAGAAAAAGAAAGTAAATCGGTCAACAAAATTTGAAGGACAAAAATAAACACACCCGTTTGCATTGCCGTTTTCCAATCATTTTTTCCGTTGAAAGAAGTATCTTTGTATCATGTTTTCAAAATTCCTTCGCAACATTCATTTCATCGCGTTTTTTACGATCACTAGTGTGATATTGTGGGGATGTGGACAAAGAGGTGCCCCCAGTGGTGGGCCTCGTGATATAACTCCTCCTGAGGTTGTTCAATCATACCCAAAAAAGATGGGGACAAATTTCAAAGGCTCTGAAATATTCTGGAAGTTTGATGAATATGTTACAAATACAGGGTTGGCCCAAGAATTATTAATTTCTCCTCCTGTAAATCACCCACCCTCCATTAAGTTAATTGGAAAAAAACTAACGCTGAAATTTGATACCGTTCTTAACGAAAATACGACGTATAGCATCTATTTAGGAAAAGGAATCAAGGACCTAAATGAAGGAAATCCACTAGAAAACAACCTATTCATTTTTAGTACAGGTGATCAAATAGATAGTTTATCTTTCCATGGTGAAATTTACGATGGTGAAACCATGCAACCAATGAATGAAGGTATGATTCATTTGTACAAAGAGGTTGACGATTCCGTTCCTGCTCAACAAATACCCTCTTACTTTGCTAAAATTAATGAAGGTCATTTCCACTTTAGCAACCTATCTGAAGGTGAATATAAACTTATCGCCCTGGTAGATAATAATGGAAACTATTTATATGACTTACCCAATGAAAAAATAGCGTTTGTAGCCGAGCCAATTCGCGTAACTGAATACCAAGACTCATTAGAAATTGTTTTAAAATCATTTATTACGCCTGATCAACGCCAATTTATCTCGTCGAAAAAATGTGATTTCAACGGCGTAATTCAATTGGAATTCAATCAACCTGTTCAAAAATGCAACATTGAAATGATGGATCATTCCTTTAAAAAAGATTGGAAAATCGAACAGTGGAATAACACACGAAATTTACTCACCATATGGAGTACAGAAATTTTAGAACAAGACTCCATTCATCTTTTAGTCTCCTTTGATGAAGAACTAGACACCATATTCTTTGATCTTTCCAAAAGAAAAAAAATACGTGATCAGCCACTCACTGTTGAGCACAATTTTGAGGGTTTAGGAAACTCCTACAAAAAGAAATTAGCACTTACCTTTTCACAACCCATCTCATCGTATGATGTATCAAAATTTCAATTGCAAAATCCTTACGACACAACAAACATTCAAATTTCACAAGAAAATGAATTGCTTATTGTAGATGAAATATTTCAAGAAAGTACCCATTATACGCTGCAACTTCTCCCTCAAGCTGTAAAATCTATTTTTGATGTGTATAATACCGATACCATATCTCTCCATTTCTCTACAACATCCACTGCATCCTTGGGTAATTTAAATATCAACTACAATTTTGAACAAGCAAATCAACACGGTGTTTTACAAGTATATCGTGAGCAGAAATTAATCAAAGAAGTAAAGGTACTTAATCAACAAGGTTTGGTAAGTCTTGAGGGCATTCAACCCGGAGATTATCAATTGAAATATATTTCCGATTGGGATAACAATGGCGTGTGGTCAGCAGGGAATTATTGGACCAAACAACAACCCGAAAACGTGTATTGGTATAGCGAGCCCATTAATTTGCGCGCAAACTGGGACTTGGATGTAAATTGGCAATTAATTCCTTAAAAAGGAACTTCATGCGAAAAATTATTCTCGTCATATTACTTATTGCAACGGCTCTTTTTGGACTTGATTACACCTATTCTTTTCTTATTCAGGAAAATCAAAATATTAAAATCTCCCATGTTATGAAGGGAGGTAAAAATTATGATGTACTTTTTCATGGACCATGTGAACCTCTTTTCACCATTGATGCCTCACATATTGATTCACTTATCGGTACCCAATCGTACAATTTTGCCCTAAGACATACCGATTTTGCGGATAACTACCTTCATCTATACCTCTATTTAAAAAAAAATAAAGCGCCGAAACAGGTTTATTTATACGTGACCCCAGAAAGTTTTGATCGTAGATTTAATGCATTCCACACGTATCGATTCGCCCCTTATTTGGGAGATTCGGTAGTAGATTCAGTAGTTCACGAACTTGATCCAACATACTATGCCAAGTCACGTTTTCCTTTTATGCGGTTCGCTTTTTATAATAGTTACAAAACGTTTGATGCCCTACAAGGACTTAAACACTATTTAAAAGGGAAAAAAAACGCCTATTTCAAAGACGGTTATATTGCGCATCCTGATAACATTTATCACACTCAACCCGACGGCTATATTGCTCCTAAACATCTTATCTATGCGGCTAATATGGATGTGACCGTACTCAATGATTCAGCAATTTATTATGAACTCTACGCAGCACGCCAACGATTTAACTGGGATAAAAGCAGAGAAAAATATTTAAAAAAAATGTTTGAATTATGTCGTACGCACAATATTGAATTGATTCTATATGAAAGTCCCGTATATGCACCCTCTGTCATTGATCAACCTAATCGAGAGCAATTCATTGATCGAACAAAAGAAATTGCCAAAACATATGGATCCGAATACCTTACTTTTGACATTCCTTCTATAAGCCAACATAAATCTAATTTTGTTTGTCCACTCATCCTTTCAGTAAAAGGTACTACCCCCTTTTTATCCATCTTTGCACAATCTATTCAAAAAAGACTTGCGATTACAAACAACTCCATGGAAAGATCATTTCATCCACTTGATCAATAATAAATCATCTTACTGCTTTAACATACCTGCAATGAATCCTGTAGTCCATGCCGCTTGAAAATTAAATCCTCCTGTTACACCATCAATATTAAGCACTTCACCCGCAAAATAAAGATTAGGAACCACCTTACTCTCCATGGTTTTTATATTCACATCCTTTAAACAAACACCACCGCAAGTGACAAATTCCTCTTTGAACGTTGTTTTTCCTTTTGCTTGGTATTCATCATTTAGAAGCGTATTGATGATCCTATTTTTCTCTTTTTTACTCAATTCGCCATTCATCTTTTGAGGATTAATCTCCACTTTTTCAATGAGGTGCTTCCACAATCGATTAGGAATATCAAAAGGATTTGCGCTTTCCACTTTTTTCTTATCGTAGTTGTAGCAATGTCTGTAAAAAAGTGTTCTCACGTCCTCCTCATTGGGATTACCAACCCAATTTACCTGAGCAATAAAACTGTAATTAACCTCTGCTAAATCACGAGCACCCCAAGCAGAAGTTTTTAAGATCGCAGGTCCGCTCATTCCCCAATGGGTAATTAAAAGAGGACCTTCATGCACCAATTTTGTTCCTTGAATTCGAACAATGGAGTTTTGAACAGAAAGTCCCTGAAATGCTTTAATTGGTTCCTCAGGCATGTTAAACGTAAATAAAGAAGGTAAGGGGTGTTCAAGTGCATGACCTAAATCCCCTAGCCACTTCAACCCCTCCAATTTGGGACTTCCACCCGTTGCTACAATAACCTTGTTAAAATAATGATCAAATCCATCAATAACTACATTGATTCCATTGTCTAATGGTTTTAAAGCATCAATACAAACCTGCCTTTTAATCTTTACCCCTAATTTTGAAGCTTCATCCAAAAAACAATTAATAATTGTTATTGACTTATCTGTAATTGGGAACATTCTGTTGTCGGACTCGCGTTTTAATTCAACGCCGCGCTCCTTAAACCAAGCAACCGTATGATTCGTATTAAAAATACCAAAAGCCTTTTTCAGTTGCTTTCCTCCTCTTGGGTAAAATCGGGCTAATTCACTGGCCTTAAAACACGCATGAGTAACATTGCATCTGCCGCCTCCAGAAACTTTGACTTTACTCAAAAGCTTATCTGATTTTTCGAACACAGTCACCTCTGATGTTGGGTGATGTTTTTTAGCAGATAAAGCGGCAAAAAAACCAGCTGCACCTCCTCCAATAACAGCAATTTTCATCCCTCAAATGTAAGGCAAAAAAAAGCCCCTGCTAAGCAAGGGCTGAAAGTTTTATCCGCCATAAAAAAACAGTTGGAAGAAACCATTAATGTAATGAACCTCTCTGGAAGAATCTTCATATCGATGCACAAAATAATAAACTCCAGGAGTCACTCGTTGATTTTCAAAATAACCGTCCCAAGACGGAACCAAATCCTTACTTTGGAAAACCTTTAACCCCCAACGATTATAAACCTCGTACTCACTCCATAAAATATTATCAATATAATCTTGCCTATCTTTTCCTTCTGGAATATCAAGTCCGCATGTCATGCCTGGAGGATTATTTGGATTTCCAAGCTCGCAAATTCTCTCTGTAATATTAGTCGGAAGACAATACTCATCTATAAATACCGTATCACCCGTATAGCACCCAGTGGCAGAGTCGGTTAAAGTTCCATAAATGGTAATCGGTGCATAATCCGCTGTAAAAATAGTATCATTGATATTATTGTTATCCGATCCACCTTTTGAATCCGCCCAAGTTAAATCACCAATAACATTCATATCGGCAATAACCATTCGTATATCGAGTCGTTCTTGACCTAAAGAACACATGACCGTATCAGGACCTAAATCAATAAATGGCACACGAATAACCGCATTTGTGAATTCATGGACACCACTACAATTAAACTTATCGGTTACAAGTAACTCATAAAGACCATCTAGATATGGCACAATAACTTGCCCTTGATCGGATCCCCCATCGGGCAATGTCCAATCGTACACAGCTTCTTCAAATGCCCCCGCGTCGAAAGGAGTTTCATCTTCCATTCCAAAACATACTTGATGGTTATCAGCTAAAGCACTCATATCCAATGAATCCAGAGCATTCACCACCATTTCAGCGCTATCCACACATCCCTTATCATCTGTGATCACAACTGAAATTGACCCTGGTCCAATTTGAGTATTTGTAGGCCCCGAAGTACCATCACTCCATTGATAGTCCACTCCATTAGACAAGGTGACATCTAATTCTATTTCACGCCCTTCACATGCAGAATCCGTAGCTGCTAAATTTACAGCAGGCAATTCGTTTTCAGTAATCGTAGCAGTTGCCTCATTGGTACAATTATTACCATCTGTGATTTCAACTGTGATAGAACCGGCTGTTTTCACATAAAATGTTTGACTAGTTTCACCATTGTCCCAAGAATAATCCGTTCCATTTGGACCAGCATCAACCTCAACGCTATCTCCAGCACAGAATTCATACGATGAGTTAAGTGTCACCTCTGGTAATTGATGATTATCTATGTATGCGGTATCACTGGCCTCACACCCGTTAGCTGTCCGTACAACTACTCTATAAATTCCAGAATCTGCATCAAGAGTTTGTTCATCGTCTGCCAATAAGACTCCATCCAAATACCATAGATAAGTCAAGTCCAAACCAGATCCCGCATCCAACGTTTTGGTTACATTGTCACAAATAATATCATCGCCTCCCAAATCAACCGTTGGTGGATTTTCCTTTGTAACTGATCTGGAGGTGACAAATTCACAGCCATCAACATCTGTAATTGTTACACCATAGGTCGCATCATCAGAGGATACTCTTATTGTTGGTGTACTTTCTCCATTTGGCGTCCATGCATAGGACGATGCATCTGGATGTGTTGCGTCCAATGTTAAAGAATCATCTGCACAAACGGTTACATCTCCCCCTAAATCAACTCGAGGTAAATCATTTTGATTGATATCTACATTATCCGTAGCAGTACAACCATTACCATCTGTAACGGTTACTTCTATATTCCCTTCCGTATTCACAACTTCAGTTTGAGCCGTTCCTCCTGAAGACCAATCATACTCCACAAATCCCGCTCCTGCATCCAGTGTCACATCGGATTCTTCACAGAAAAATAAATCGCCTGTTGTACTTGTTATTGTTACAGTAGGTAAACTAAATGTATCTACTACTACTGTATCACTGGCCTCGCAGCCATTCTCTCCAGTAACTGTTAACACATAGGTTCCTGCTGTTCCTACAATAATTTGATTATTCGTATCCAATGTATTCCATTCAAATGTTTCACCTGGGTTTCTATCAACTCCTAAAACAATCGTTTCTTGATCTTTACATATGGTTACATTTGGATCACCCAAATCAACGGATGGTAACGCACCTGTAGTAATAGTCTTCTGAGTGATAAATTCACACCCATCATTATCCGTAACAGTCACACCATAAGTCACATTTTCCGATGAAACTCTTATTGTAGGTGTACTTTCTCCATTCGGTGTCCACGCATAGGATACTGCATCTGGATGTGTTGCATCAATGGTTATTGAATCATTTCCACACACATTTTGATCACCCCCTAAATCTACAGTAGGCAATTCATTTTCCGTAATAACAATATCATCTGTTGCCGTACAACCATTCGCGTCCGTTACTGTTACCGAATAAGTATTCGCTGAACTTACTGTTTCATCTCGTTCATCTCCACCAGACGACCAATCGTAAGTATTAAAAGCAATATCGGTTCGTAAAGTCACATCTGAACCTACACAATAAAAAGTATCTCCAGATAAAGGAACAATTTCAACGGTAGGAAGCGTATGCCCTGAAATAATAATCTCATCCGTGGCTTCACATCCATTCGGGGAAGTAACAGTAATGGATATTGTTCCTGGAGAATTTACCAAAACAATATTATTTGTATCCAATGTACTCCAGCTGTAAGTATGACCTGGGAGCCTAACTGGTCCAATTTCTAAATTTGTTTGACCCGAACATATCGTGGTATCATTTCCTAAATCAACCTCTGGTGCGTTTTCGAGTGTAACTTCATGGTCATCTTGTCCAACACATCCGAAAGCATCTGTTTCAGTGATTGTATATGTCCCGCCCGTTATTACTGTTCTTGGGTTGTCGTCATTACCAGTATCGGTCCAATTTAAGGTCCCTCCTCCACTCGTAACAGTCAAATCCGTTGAAGCTCCATCACAAACAATATCTGCCCCTGTGATTTCAGGACTTGGTAATGAACGCTCTGAGATGGTAATATCATCTGTTCCTACACATCCGTTCGCATCCTCTACAGTTACCGTAAATGTTCCTTCTGAATTAAATGTAGCTTCTCTTTGATCTCCTCCAGAAGGTGACCAATCGTAGGAAGTAAATCCAGCACCCGCATCTACCGTAACATCACTTCCTGCACAATAGAAATCATCACCTGTAATGGTTGGGTTAGGAACTGCATGCGTACTGATTTCTATTTCATCAGAACCAGGACAACCATCCGCATTTTCAACCTCTACTCTGTATGTTCCAGAATCCGCTTCAAAAGTTTGACTATCATTCGATGAAGACTGTAAAACGCCATTTTCATACCATCGGATAGAGGTATAACCCGCGCCTACATCTAAATTACGTGTGGTGTTTCCACAAATTGTAACATCATCCCCTAGATCGGGATCGATATTAGGACAACATTCATTCACTGTAATATAAATACTATCTGGTTCATCACAGCCATTATCATAAGTGACTAAATTTGGAGCGCTTGTTGAAGCCAACGTAGGATCAAACATACCCCCTGAAGTTATGTATGAAGCTGAAGCAGGTCCAAAAGTTCCTCCCGCAGGATTAGCTGTTAACTGAACAGGACTATCGTCATTACAAAACGCTCCAACAGCATTGATTAAACATTCATTTGAAACATTACATACAAATCCTTGCGGCATTGCATATGATACGGTTTGAGCCCCTGGAGCAGCTGCAAAACTTAATGCTGAATAATTATAACCTACAGAACCAGCAGGGTTGTTAGGATTATCAATTCTTGCCAAAGTCATAGAACCAGGAACAGTAGGTTTTCCTATATATAATTTCTCATCAGGTCCTGAAATGATTTCGCCATGAATATTTGATGATGATACCCAAGTAGAGGTTTCATTCTCTACATCGTACTGAAAAATTCCAGAAAACAGATTACTTGCTAAATATACTTTTGAACCATCAGGTGAAAATTCAGAACCATACCCCCAATATGTATTCCCTGTTGGATCTAAAACCTTTTTAGGATTAGACAATGCTCCTGTATGCTTATTAAAATCTAAAATAAAAGTTCCAGCAGGGGATTGTGCTGTAAAAATTAATTTTGTTCCATCAGGATTTATATCCATTGAACCTCTTAAACTTGATGCATTACTTATATCAGAAATTCCTGATCCAACTGCACCATTTCTCATTACAACATTATCAGAAACTGTACTTTGAATACCATCTTTAGTTACTAAAACCCTTGTGAAATTATAACTTGATTCTTGATGAGCTATAATCCAAATACTATCAGATCCACAAACTCCATACGAGGTAAGCATTTCACCAGAACTTGCTTCAAGCAAATTATCAAATGATGTTACCCTACCTAAGGGAGGATCACCTCCGCCTGCATTACCTTGTAAAGACAAATCTATTTCACTGAATCGCAAACCTGTTCCACTTCCATCCTCAGCTCCAGTTGTAAAAAGAAGATACTTAGTATCTGAATTTGGAACTTTTAGAATATAGGCTCCTTGAACTGCACTTGCTGTAGTACCTTGTTGAGAACCTTGAAGCGCGGCTGGTGCCCCTGACATCAGGTTATGTGAAGCATCCATTATTTCAATCCCATCAGAATAAAACAGCACATTACCATTTTCATCCGAAGCAACTGAAACTGATTCATAATAAGCTAGTGCAGATTCATTCCAAGTTCTAACGGGTGCTCCACCTCCTGAAAAATCTAACCCAAAAGATGAATACCTCCAAGCAGGTATTGGCCCCGTTAGAGTTGAACCAAAATACCAAACGTTATTTTCATATTGCCCATGAATTTTGGAGAATAATCCAAAAGAGATTAGCATTAAAACAATTATTCTTTTCATAACAGCCTGTTAAGTTTCACTGCAATAATGCACAACCTGCGCAAAAGATACAGTTTAAACCTTTTTTTTACATTGAAGGATAAAATCCTTCAATTCAATTATAACCGCCTAAGTTAATAATCTTAAAATTAATGGGAGCATAAAAAACTTTGTCTACAGAAAAATTGGAGTGATTTTTTTTAAACAAACTCCTTTTATTTGGACCTCAAGAAAAAACGCGAAAAAGGACGTATTAAACTTTTAAAGAAGGTATTATAATGACGATCCTCTTCCCCTAGTCCAACAATGAGATGTTCTACCTCTTTCGATTTCACAAGGGTTCCAAACATCTTATCCCATATCGCTAATTTTGACCCTAAGTTTTTATCATGTAAATGCTTTTGAGCACTGTGATGAATTTGGTGTTGATAAGGACTAATTAACCAACTCTCCAACCAATTAAAATATACCAATTTGATGTGCGAATGCCGGAGATTTGCGCCCCAAGTGTTAAAGGCAAATAACACTAAATTAACACCCATAAATGTTTTCTGATAAAAAACTCCTCCTCCTGCTAAATAGTTAAAGGTTCCTCCTAGAAGAATCAAAACAAGGGCATACCTCATATTGTTTAACACCAATTCAATGGGATGAATTCTAAATTGAGTAATAGGGTTGAGTGCTGTGGAGGAATGATGAATTTTATGAAAAGCCCACAAAAAAGGAATTTTATGGTATAATAGATGGAGGAGATAATATGAAAAATCACCTATAATTAATATGAATAAAGGGTAAATCACCAATAAAACAGGAATATCCAACTCTATAGTTTTATAGCCTACATGTTCCAAAAACCATTCATTCAGGTTGTTTTGTTGGCGAGTCACCCACAAAAGAACCCAGCTTAAAAAAAGGACTTTGAAAAAACCATTAAATAAAAGAAACGCATAATCTGTGAATGCCGTTTTACTCCAATAATGCTCTTTTTTAAACAAAAACGCCAAAAAATTTTTAATTGTATTTCCTTTAGAGTGTTGGACGTTCGGCACTCTGGATTGGGTTCGCCAATATACGTATACAGCCAAAAGAATTGACGTAAGAATATAAAACCAATGAATTCTTTCTTGTAAATTGATTGTATACCCTATACTGGCCTCTAAAGCTTTTACGAGCGTTTGAAACATTACTGCAAAATTAATTGATTGGAATATTCAATCAATACCCTGTTTAGGGTAGAATACAATGAATGGTATACGTTTAAATTAAAAAAGCTCGACAGTTTTGCCGAGCTTTTTTAATCTTACTTCATTAAAGTTTATAATCCCAATAATACTTGCTCTGGAGTTTTTCCTCCAAATAATAAACTTACTGGGTTTTCTAAATAATCTTTCACTGTTTTAAGGAATCCTACCGAGTCCTTTCCATCAATAATTCTATGATCATAAGACAATGCCACATACATAATAGGACGGATTTCTACTTTTCCATTAATGGCTACTGGTCGCTCAACAATATTGTGCATTCCCAAAATAGCCGACTGTGGTGGGTTGATGATTGGTGTGGATAACATGGATCCAAAAACCCCTCCGTTGGTTATTGTAAATGTTCCTCCAGTCATTTCAGGGATGGTTAATTTCCCATCTCTTGCTTTAATGGCTAATCTTCTGATTTCAGCTTCAATTTCAGCTAAACTCATTTGCTCAGCATTTCTTAAAACAGGAACCATTAAGCCTTTTGGTGATGAAACGGCAATACCAACATCAGCATAGTCAAAGTTAACAATGTGATCATCATCAATCATTGCATTAACATCAGGGAACTGACGCAATGCTTCTGTTACTGCTTTTGTAAAGAAAGACATGAATCCAACGCCTACACCATGTGTTTCTTTAAATGTTTCTTTATATTTTTTTCGAATATCCATAATTGGCTTCATGTCCACCTCATTAAATGTGGTTAACATGGCCGTTTCTTGTTTTACAGCTACTAATCGCTCGGCAATTTTTCTTCGAAGAGCTTTCATTTTCTTGGAGGATTCTTCTCTGGTTCCTCCCCATCCTTGAGCAACATCTCCTGCATTAAATCCTGCTGCGATGTAATCTACTACATCAGACTTCAATATTCTACCGTCTTTCCCTGAGCCGTTTACTTTCGCTAAATCAACATTCGCCTCTCTTGCTAACTTGGCAGCTGCAGGACCAGCATGACCATTAGCATGACTTGTCTTCGCTGGGGAAACAGGCTGAGGGGGTGGTGTTGGCGCTGCTGTTTTCTGTACGTTTGTTTCAGGAACAGGTGCAGATACAGGTGCAGACCAGTTCGGATCAATCTTTGCGATAACATCTCCCACATTTACAGTTGTTCCCTCATCCACTAATCGGGTGATCACACCTGCTGCTTCCGATGGCAATCCTAATGTCGCTTTGTCAGAATCAACTTCGCAAATATCTTCATCTAATTCAACGTAATCGCCATCCTCTTTAAGCCAAGTCGCAATCTCTACCTCCGTGATAGATTCTCCTGGGGAAGGAACTGCAATTTCTATTTCTGGTTTGCCCTCACCCGTTGGTTTTGGCTTACCGTCACCATTTACTGCAGGTACTACCTCTGCCACAACAGACGAGGCTTCTTCTTTTGCAGGAAGATCATTTGCTACTCCTTGTGGAGCAACAGCGCTGGTATCAATTTTTGCAACGACATCTCCCACTTGAACAACATCACCTTCTTCAACAAGAATTTCAATTGTTCCTGCTACTTCAGAAGGCAATCCTAAGGTTGCTTTATCCGAGTCTACTTCACAAATATCTTCATCCAATTCAACGTAATCGCCATTGGACTTTAACCAGGTTGCTATTTCTACCTCTGTGATAGATTCTCCTGGACTTGGAACTTTGATTTCTACGATTGACATGTTATATTTTTTTCTAATTGTTCAACATTTATTTTGCTAATACTACTTTCGCATGCGAGAATACTTGATCGAAAAATATTTTCAGTCGCTTTTCATGACGCTTTTTTGAACCTGCTGCTGGAGCAGAACTTTCCATTCTTCCAATGTATTCTAACTTGACTTCTGGGAATTTTCTTAACATAAATCCCCATGCACCCATATTCTCTGGCTCCTCTTGAACCCAAAAATGCTTTTCAGCTTTGTTGTATTTTTTCAGAATTGCTTTAATTTGCTTCACTGGCAATGGGCTGATTTGTTCAATTCTTACAAGAGCAACATTGTCTAAATTTGCATATTTTTCTTGCTCAGCAATGATTTCATAGTATACTTTTCCCGACATGAACATTACCGTATCCACATCTTTCGCTTTTTTGTCGGATGGGTCATCAATGACCTCTTGAAAACTCCCATTTATTAAGTCTTCTAAAGGCGATACACATTCAGGATACCTTAATAATTTTTTGGGAGTAAATACCATCAAAGGTTTACGGAAATCTCTCACCATTTGTCTTCTTAACGCATGAAAGAAATTCGCTGGGGTGGTACAGTTTAAGATCTGAATATTTAATCCTGCAGATAATTGAAGGAAACGTTCTAATCGAGCACTCGAATGTTCTGCTCCTTGCCCCTCATACCCGTGCGGCATCAACATCACTAATCCAGATTGAGTTTTCCATTTATCCTCACCGGCAACAATGAATTGATCAATCATGATTTGGGCTCCGTTATTGAAGTCTCCAAACTGTGCCTCCCAAATAGTAAGAGAATTTGGATTTGTTAATGAATAGCCATATTCATACCCCAGTACGCCATACTCAGAGAGTAAGGAATTGTATATCCAAATTTTACCTCCTTTATCCGAAGGAATATTATTTAATGGAATATATTTTGTTTCGTTATCTTCCGTTTTAAGCACTGCGTGACGATGAGAAAATGTTCCTCTTTGCACATCCTGTCCTGTAAATCGAATTGTTTTCCCTTCATTGATTAATGATCCATAGGCTAAAAGCTCTGCCATACCCCAATCTAATTGGTTTGTATCATTAATCATTGCCTCACGCTTTGCAAATTCCTTTTGAATTTTTCGAATGAAATTTAAATCCTTAGGTTGCGTGTAAATTGCTTTCGCAACTTTTAGTAATTCCTTTTTTGCAACGCCTGTTTTAGGTGACTGTTCAAAATCCGCTTCTGTTCCATATCGAAAGTCTTTCCAGTAGTCCTCCAAAAATGATGTAACAGTCGCTTTAGTAATTTGTTTCGATTCTAAAATTCTGGCCTGAAGTTCATCTTGGAATTCTTTTTCCATTTTCTTGGCCATTTGTTGCTCCAGTACTCCCTCGGACATCAATTTATCTACGTAAATTTTTCGAGGATCTGGATGCTTGGCTATGGCTTTATATAATAACGGTTGAGTATATCTTGGCTCATCTCCTTCGTTATGTCCATGCTTTCGATAACATAGTAAATCAATAAAAACATCTTTACCATATCGCTGACGGTACTCCATAGCCAGGTTAATGGTATGTGTTAATGCTTCAGCGTCGTCTCCATTCACATGAAATACTGGTGACAATGTTACTTTACCAATATCGGTGCAATAAGTGGACGATCTGGCATCTCTATAATTGGTAGTAAAACCAACCTGATTATTAATCACAATATGAATAGTCCCTCCAGTTTTATATCCCTTAAGCTGAGCCATTTGGATGTACTCATAAACGATTCCCTGCCCCGCAACTGCCGCATCTCCGTGAATCAAAACTGGACATACTTTTGTGTTATCGTTTCCGTATTCTTTATCTAATTTTGCTCGAGCAATTCCTCCTACCACAGGATCAACGGCCTCTAAATGAGAGGGATTAGGAGCTAAGGTCATTTTTATGTCTTTTCCTGAATCTGTTTTGATATCACAGGTATATCCTAAATGATATTTTACATCTCCATCAAATCCTAATGGTTCATCCTCAAAATCTTTCCCTTCAATTTCCGAGAAGATTTCTTTATACGTTTTGTAAAAAATATTTGCCAAAACATTCAGTCTCCCCCTGTGAGCCATCCCAAATACGTATTCATCTACGCCTAATTTGGCACCTGTTTCAACAACAGAATCCAAGGCCGGTATAAGAACCTCGGCTCCTTGCAAAGAAAAACGTTTTTGACCGACGTACTTTTTGTCCAAAAATTGTTCAAAAACTACTGCCTGGTTTAATTTCTTTAAGATTTGCTGCTTTTGATCAACAGAGAATTTTGTTCTGTTTTTTCCGCTTTCAATCTTTTGCTGTAACCACTCAACTTCATCTGGTTTTCTGATATAGGTATACTCAACTCCAATATTATCGCAATACGTTGCATCCAAGTGAGCAATTATATCCTTTAACTTACGTGTTCCAATCCCTATCCTACTTCCTGCCTGAAATTCAACCTCAAGATCGGATTGATCTAAGCCAAAATTCTCAATGTTCAGAGTTGGAACATATTTTCGTCGTTCTCTTA
The DNA here is from genome assembly GCA_002722245.1 of Flavobacteriales bacterium. Lineage (GTDB taxonomy): Bacteria > Bacteroidota > Bacteroidia > Flavobacteriales_C. Next base: position 183,353 of record PBLA01000033.1, read on the forward strand.
CCGGATTGGTATGTGTAAAGAGGTGACCGCATTTTCGGTATGCTTCAATTAATTCAACGACTTTGAATTCTTTCAATACATTTTCTGGGACAGCTCCCTCTGTATCAAAATTCGCCTTAGCAAAATCAAACCCAGCAAAAAATTGTTGCCACGTTTCATCTACTTGATTAGGGTCTGCTAAAAACTGCTCATACAATGACTCTACAGCATTTACATCCCCATTTCCTACAAATGTAAATTTGTCCATTTTGGGTCTTTTCAAATTCAACAGACAAAACTAATGTTTTTCCGTGATTCATGTCTACTGTTTTTCGTAAGAAATACCTTTTTTAGATAGGAAAATAAACCAATCCCCCACTAATTAAGTTTAGAAAGTCTCTTCAAGTGTATTAATGAGACAATAATTGATGCTAATCCTATGATTCCAAAAAATGCGAACATGAGGGAAATTGAATCTAAAAGAGATAATTGAACCGAGGTGCTAATTTGGTCAACATCACTTGGATAAGTAATGTTTTGATAGGTTTTCACAACTGAATCATGAACTGATGAAATCCAACTCAACAGAATGACTACAGACACCACTAAAACTGCGGAACTTGATGTTAAAAATATGGTATTTTCTTTTGAATCTAAATTCCTCCAAAGTTTAACCACTGCAACATAAACCCCTGTTAATCCTGTAAGGAAAGAAATGAGTAAAGGCATCTTTTGCTTAAAAGGAGTCTCTGTCACAACTTCAAACTCTGAGGAAAATGATGTTTCAACAAGGAGCAACATACTTATTGTGGAAAAAATAACAATAAATCCAAAAACCATTAGGTTATGTTTACTCGGAGAAAATTTCACACGCCTACATTGAATGTTGACGTTTACGGGACTTACCAAATTGAGTTACTCTTTTGATGAAAAACGCAAATGAACCCGCAGCAATTACAGCTCCTAAAAGAGGAGCGAATATATAAACGCTTAAAAAGCTTAATCTAGGTTTTGGAAAGGCGTGGTCTCCCCACTTAAAATAATAGGCCACTAGTCGAGGTCCAAAATCTCGTGCAGGATTTATGCCACATTGAGTAAATGGTGCAATCCAGAGAATTAAACCCGCAACGGTTAAGCCAATGAAAAAAGGACTTACACGAGATAGATTTTTGGAAATACGCAAAAAAAGAATAATTAACATGAGTATGAACGTGCCTGTAAGCTCATAAAAAAAAGCTGAAATAAGTGATAATTCTTTTAAGTCTTTACTAATCGGGTTAGGGAAAAACTCTCCAAATATCGCTGCAGTTTCTTGGGAATGTTTTAATCCGTTAATTAATTCATACTCTTCTATTTTTGATATAAATAAAAGAAAAATCAATAGTCCAGCCACTATCCCTCCTGAGAGTTGAGCAAAAAAATGATGAATCAATTGCTTTACTGAAATTTTTTTCAGTACGGCAAAACCTATTGATACAGCAGGATTTAAACATGCTTTAGAAAATGATTTCACAACATAAATCGCTAACACAACCCCTACCCCCCAAATACAAGCTACTTGAAAAAGGGAGGAAAAAGCCTTGAACAACAAATCAAAAGCTACCGCTGAACATCCTATAAAAGTTAATATAAATGTCCCTAAAAATTCTCCTATGTTAGATTTCAATTCGGTTTTCACAAAGCAATCTTCTAAGCGTAGCGAAACTAAGTAAGGATTGTTGTGTATATGTTACGTTATGATTAACAAATAGATGTTTTGCCAAATAAAGTTGCTCGAATTGTCCTGGAGTTGGAATAAGAATCATCTTCTTTTGAAGTACCCAATAATCCATTATGGATGAATAGCCAGGGCGTCCAATAATTACTTTAGCTTTTTGAATGTTTTTTATAAACTCAGGGGTTGAGTCATGACTTTTTATGGTTAGAAGACCATGTATCTCTTCTTTATTTTCGTTTGGATTGCCTGTGTATAAAATCACTTTGTGATCAAGATTTTTAAGAATTGGAACAAGTTTTTCAATAAGTATGGTTTTTTGTGGCTCCGGACCTGAAACGATCGCTAAAATCAATTCTTCTGAAGCAGTATCACTCTTTTTAAATCTGGAAATCCAACCAATCTCTTTTACCTTATTCATGAGCTTAGACGGAATGGGTTGAGACAACTCGCCGGATAACGTATTTTCATGATCTGGCACCCAAATTTCATGAAAACGATTGAGCCAAAAATGGTTTTGAGCGTTCACTACATTTTCTAATATGGGTACTTTAATATTAAGTTGATGTGTAATAATAATCGATTTGATTTCGGAACAATACATTCCATAACGATTATCACTTATAATCAGATCTACCTTTTGTTTCTTTAGAAATCGTTTGAGCCATACTTGTTCTCTCTTTACCGCTATTTGTGTATTCAATCCATTCTTAATCAACGGCAAAATATTTCCTTTCTCACCATACTGAATATTGTACGATGGAACCTCGAACATCTTAAGTTGAGGAAACTCCTTCATTAAAAACTCTTTGGCTACTCCATCACTTGCCAAAATGACCTCATTTCCTTCATTAAGGAGATTATTGATTAATTCCCAACTTCGGGTAGCGTGCCCTAGTCCCCAATTAAGGACAGCAAATAATATTTTCTTCTTGTTTTTCAACGGTTCAAATTTAAACTAAGAATTCAATACCTACCGGCTTTTTTACATTTGAAGTAATTTTGTAACCAATTTGAATTTTAGAGTTATTTGATTACATTATTTTGAAAATACTTTTATCATATTTCCTTATAGCGCTTTATTTTGCGTCATTTGCTCAAACAGAAAAATTTGATCAAAAGAAACTTGAACATCTTGTAAAAACAAAAATAGATGATTTCCGACAGTCAAAAGGTTTAAATATTCTTGTAAATGATTCTATACTTTTTATTGCTGCTCAAGATCACGCACAATATCTTGATGGTGAAAAGACAATAACTCATTATCAAAAAATAGCAAGTAAAAAAACTCCTCAAAACAGAGCAGATTTTTATGGGGCAATCAACTATCAAGTTGGAGAAAATATTGTTGAAGTATCGCTTGATGGTTCCGAAGAAAACATAGCTCAACAAATGGTCACGGCTTGGTTAAATTCTCCAGGCCATTATGCAAACATCGTTACAGCAGATTATGATTTAACAGGACTAGCTATTCACTATAACTCTAAAAAAAAGACAGTTGTTGCAGTTCAAAAATTTGCAATTGTCAATCAATTTTATGTCATAGAAAATAATAAAAGTCTCTTTCCTTTCGCAGAAGAAGTCCCTAAGAAAATTGCAGATCAATTTGTTACCTCTTTACCCAAAAAGCATAAACGACATGCATATGGTATAAAAACTAAAAAAAAGAAAGAAATATGCGAAAACAGTAATTCAAGTATTTTCTCAAACGCTAACATCGAATTAAATGCGAAAGGAGATTCGCTCTATATTGGGATAAAAAAAAGAGCCCTTTCGAAGGTTAAAAATTATTTTAAAAAGAAAAAAGATGGATTAACACTGGAGTTTGTAATGTTTAAATATAATTATTCTTGTGATATTCGAGATAACACTAAAATTCCCACGAGAAGGAATGGTAGATGTGAATTTGATGGACCAATAATTGAACCTACTTATAAGGCAAGTATCCTAGAGCAAATAAAAGACAGAGAGGATTATTATAGATTGAAAAGAATAAGACTTCACCGCGAAGAATGTATTTGGATTAATCTTGGAAAGTTTCCTGAAAAAGTCAAAGGAGAGAAGTTTGAGATTAACCTTTTAGTTCTCAAAAAAAATCGTGTGTGTAATATTGTTTCAACTCATAGTGCTTGTGGTAAGAAAATGGTTAATCCACTACCTAAGCTTCCCTATTTTGACAATTTAACCCCTGTGACCTATTCACCTAAATTAAAACCAGCAATCAAGAAAATAAGAGTGAATTTTGGTAAAAATGAAACAAAAAATAACTCGACAGTTATTGAAGAAGCTATTGATGAACTAAACTTGAATCATCATGAAATTTTCAATGCAAATATTGAGGCTTTTGCAAGCGTTGAAGGAAGTTTAAAAGGTAACCAAAACTTATTTAAAAAAAGAGCTGAAGGAGTCCTTAAAAAATTTGAAGAACATCAAGACTCTTCAATTAATTACACATTGAAGACTCAAGAGAACTGGAGAATGTTTTTTAAACAAATCGACACAACAAATTTAGCTCATCTTAAAGAATTAGATACTCTAGAAATTAGGAAATACGTTAACAAAAACAATACGCAACTTGAACATTTTTTGTCCAAACAAAGGTATGCCTACATTACACTTTACACACGTCCAAAAATCAACAACAATAATCTTATTTTATTTGCGAAAGAGAATTTCAAAAACATTATTAAATCCAATAAATTCACGACAACTAATGTTAAAAAACTAACTGAAATCCAACAGTTTTTATACGATAAAGTAAGTAAAGGAATACTTCATCCCGACTCGGTTTCCTTAAATTATCCAATTGAAAAAGAAAAGTTAGTTCAACTTAGATTTAATGAGTTAATGTTTAATTATCGCTACAAAAAGAATCTTTCTGATTTAGAGATGTATTATCAATTTGAAACCATGAATAAAACACCTCATCAAAATGAGCTTATTACATTCAATTTCAAGTCTGCATTTTTTAACGCAAAAATAAATAGAGGAATCAAAAAAAGAATTGACAATACTTCTTGGATAATTTCAAAAATGCAAAAATTAAATTTTTCTGAAGATACAATTTACCCATTTAAACTTCACAAGAATCATCTTATTGTAAACCGATACTATTCAGATCAAGGAGGTAGACTAGTCCCCACACTTAAAGCTTTAAGTTTTATTAAAAAACACTATGACGGATGTCTTGATACCATGTCAGCAGATTTTAAATTTAAATTGGCAAAATATTATGTTTTTGCAAAAAATTACTTTTGGGCTATGGAAAGATTAAAACCACTAGCTGAAATTCCTAATTATAAACATTCTGTTTATATACTATATCTTAAGGTTTATAATAATCTTAAGGCTTATTCTCCCGAATATTATGATATTAATTTAAAATTGTCCAATGCAGTTGACAAACTTACAAACGATGAATGGTGCAATCTTTTTATCGGGTTCTGTAATATTAACTTCCATATTTTTGATGACCAGTCATTAAAAAATCTCTATTGCCTTAAATGCAGAAGTAAACTGGATTAATTCAATATATAAGTCTAATTTTATGTAATGAATTTTATTATTACCGGAGCTAGTAGAGGGTTAGGAAAAGCATTTGCAAAGTATGCTTCTCGATTAGGAGGAACAGTAGGTATTGTTGCTACCAATCAGAAATTATTAAAAGACTTGTCAAATGAACTAAAAGGATGCAATGTGATTACCTATGTTTGTGATTTCACAGAACCTTCTGCTGTAGAAGCGCTTGTGAAGGAACTTCAAATGGACTTTCCAAAAATTGATGTAATTATAAATAATGTAGGTGCCTTTGAGATGGGTAATTTAAACGAGACTACCCTAGAGGATATCGATAAAATGCTTGCTATTAATTTTAAAGCGTCCTTTTCGATCACCCAAGGATTTCTTTCTACCTTGAAACGACAGCAAAAAGGACTCATTGTGAATATTGGATCTATTGTAACAGAAGAACCAAAAAAAGATTTTGCTGCCGCGTATACTATTTCAAAATTTGCACTTCAAGGATATACGAAGCTGTTGTGTGACGAATTGAAGGATTTTGGAGTTCAGGTGACAGAAATTATTCCTGGCTCAATTAACACTTCTTCTTGGGACGGGATTGATGTTCCTAGAGAACAACTCATTCAAAGTGCCGATATTGTCAACATTCTGAATATGGTTATTAACTCATCAAAAGGAACTAATTTTGAGCAATTTATTGTTCGACCAACAAATCGAAATTTTTAATCATGAGTAAAGGAAAACTTGAAAAATTCGCCATGATTAGCGAATATAAAAATGTGGTTGAACCTTCTATGGAAGAGGCAATGCATTTAGGTATTGCGTTGAAAGGAAAATGGAAGCAGGAATTCTTTAAAAACAATAATCCAATCACTGTAGAATTAGCCTGTGGTGGTGGAGAATATACCGTTGGTATGGCTGCCATGTATCCAGAGAGAAACTTTATTGGTGTTGACATTAAAGGAAATAGAATTTGGAAGGGTGCTACAAAAGCCATTCAAGAAAACTTACCTAATGTTGGTTTTTTGAGAACACGAATTGATTTTATTGCTAATTGCTTCGCAAAGAATGAAGTGGATGAAATCTGGATTACCTTCCCTGATCCACAAATGAATAAAAACAGAAGAAGAAAACGTTTAACAAACAAACTCTTTTTGAGTAGATACAGTCAATTTTTAAAAAATGGAGGAAAGATGCGGTTAAAATCCGATAGCGACTTCTTTTATGCATTTACTAAGGAAATAATAGAGGAGAAAGGCCTTCAAATCCTTTTTGATTGTGATGACATCTATTCTAAATACACCCCTCAAAACCCAGACTCTGAATTAACAAAAGAACTTTCTCTGAAAACATTTTATGAAAAGATGTGGTTGAGTGAGGGAAAAACAATTAAGTATATTGAATATACACTTGATGATTTTAAAATTGAAGAAGGAGAGCCTCTTTTCTAAATGCGAAGCCTATTTTCCGAATTGAAATAACCCACATACTAAATGAGTATTTTTAGAGTTAATTCATTTGATGAATTTTAAGAAATTCAAATTCTGATAATGAAAAAAATACTCTTTCTAATTCTTTTTGTAGGTTTTCAAACTCAAGCTCAAAAAGTCATTTACACCCTCGTGGCGCTATGTGATAACGAATCTCAAGGAATCGTTCCTGTCCCAGCCGCTATTGGTGATGGTGATAATCCTAACACAAATCTTTACTGGGGCTGCGGATATGGGCTAAAAACTTTTTTTAAAAAGAGTATCGATTGGCAATTAATTCATAGTTCTAAGATTGATTCTACAATACTTGAGCGATTAATTTTTTATAATGAAAAGCATAATACATTTCATATTGCAGAGGCCTATCGAGGAAAAGAAATAAAACAATGCAACATAGACTTTTTTAATGCCGCAGCGGGTAAGATTGACAAGGAAATAAAAATAAATGATTCTACACACATCAACACAAATCAAGCGACCTTAGTAAATTATGTTGGCCATAATGGATTAATGGATTTTACATTAACCCATTATCCTTCAAGAATTGATACTACAAGTAGAAAAACATCTGTACTAGCCTGTATGGCTAATGTATATTATAATAAGGGCTTGAAAGCATGCAATGCGGAGCCTTATGTGTGGACGACTCATTATATGGCTCCAGAAGCTTACACTCTGTATGCAATTATTAATAACTGGATGAATAACAAATCTGGTTCTGATGCAGATGAAGCTGCTGCTCAAGCCTATAACAAATACCAAAAGTGCGGTATTCGAGGTGCTCGAAATCTATTCAAAACTGGATTTTAATACCTTTTTTCAATAGTTAGGGATCATGATAATCACCGATACCCTTATTTATCTCATCATTTATTTACTTCGAATAAATTACTATACACCTTGGGAAAATCAACGTATGTAATCAGATCATACTAAACTAGTACTCCCCTACCTGATTCTTAATTAAATAATCTCTGACGTCTTTTTCATTATTGAAATTTGCAACTGCAATCATTAGTTTTGTCACCGCAGCTTCCTTTGTCATCTTTCCTCCAGATATGGCATTTAACGCACTTAACGCATGACCTGCCTCGTATTTACCAATCTCTACACCTCCTTTTAAACAGTCAGAAATAACAAGAATTGGTAATTTCATTTTAAAGAGTTGTTTATATATTAAATCTGTTATTTTTATTGGCAGATTCCCCAACCCTAATGCAGAGAGTATAATCCCTTTAAATGTATTTGACTCAAGCCATTGGGCAACTAAATTTAGATCCATTCCTGGAGTAAAATTCAAAACGAAGATCGAGTTGTTTATTTTGTCTAAAAAAAACGCTGATTTTTCTAATTTTTCATCCGTATTCTCATATTCTATGCCAGAGGATAACTTAGCTAAAACGGGGTGATTTGGGGAAGAAAAACCGTTCATTGATTTAGTATCAACTTTAGTCACACAAGCTCCTTTGTAAAGACTCTTATGGAACCATAGAGCAACCTCTTTGACGCGGCCATCGCTGGCTATTTTTAATGCATTATAGAAATTTTCTACACCATCTGACCCCTCCTCACAAATTGGAATTTGAGATCCTGTAATTACGATAGGTTTTAATGCACCTTTCAGTAAAAAACTTAACGCGGAGGAAGTATATGCCATAGTATCAGTTCCATGCAGTACTACAAAACCATCAAACTGCTGGAGCTGGTTCCGAATAACTCCAGCTATTTCCAACCATTCGTTGGGGCCAACAAAGGTAGAATCCAAGGGCTTATCAAAGGATTCAAAAGAAAGATTTGCCCCAATTTCTGCTAGATTTGGAACATATTCCAACAACCGATCCAAAGAAGCAGGAACATAGTGTCCATCCTTTGACTTGACCATACCTATGGTGCCTCCAGTATAAATAACTTTAATGTTTGGTCTCATCTTTTTGATTTTCTTCATTCTGCGAGATAATGAAAACAATCATCATCTATTATGTAAGAATATTTTTACTTACTTGAATTAAACATTAATTGTTTTACCAATTCATTTAATCCCTCACCCGCTCCTTTTTGAATATGAATAATATTGGTTAGATGAAAAGACCCAACTTCAGCAGGATCAACTAAATATAAAGGTGTTCCATGTTTTGTTTCGTTAATCAGTCCTGCAGCTGGATACACATTTAAAGACGTCCCTACTACGATCATAACATCTGCCTGTTTTACAAGTTCAATGGCCGGAGAAATATTGGGAACATCCTCTCCAAACCAAACAATATGCGGCCTGAGCTGACTACCTTTTTCACAAGTATCTCCAAGATTTAATTCCCACGAATCCATTTCATAAATTAAACGAGAATCAACTGTAGAGCGGGCTTTTTTTAATTCTCCGTGCAAATGCAAAATGTTTGATGATCCAGCTCGTTCATGCAAATCGTCAACATTTTGAGTGATGATATGGACGTTAAAATGCTCTTCCAATGCAACTAACGCCTGATGGCCACTATTCGGTTCAACCTCAAAAAGTTGTTTTCTACGTTGGTTGTAAAACTGAAGAACTAATTTTTTATTTTCTTCCCATGCAGACGGCGTAGCTACTTTTTCAATAGGGTGATTTTCCCATAATCCATTACTATCTCGAAAGGTTGAAATTCCACTCTCAGCACTAATTCCTGCACCTGATAAAACCACTATATTTTGCATGCTTCCAAATTAGAAAAAACACGTCATTTTAAACAAACTCTAGCACTATAAAACTAATAATTTCATTATTTTCGTTCGGTTAATCCTGAAGGATCAAATATACAGTTCAAAAAAATGGCCAAACTAAGAAAACAAGAAGCGCTCGACTATCATGCTCAAGGGAAACCTGGTAAAATTGAAGTCATCCCCACAAAACCTTACAGCACGCAAAGAGATTTGTCGCTTGCGTATTCACCAGGCGTTGCAGAACCTTGCTTGGCAATTGCTGAAAATAAAGATGCTATATACAAATACACAGCAAAGTCTAATCTTGTGGCTGTAATTTCAAATGGAACGGCTGTTTTAGGTCTTGGCGACATAGGACCCGAAGCCTCAAAACCTGTTATGGAAGGAAAAGGTCTTCTCTTTAAGATATTTGCAGATTTAGACTGCTTTGATATTGAAGTAGATGCCACGGATGTTGATAAATTTATCGATACTGTTAAAGCGATATCACCCACATTTGGAGGGATAAACTTAGAGGACATTAAGGCTCCTGAATGCTTTGAAATTGAGCAAAGACTAAAAGATGAATTGGATATTCCAATTATGCATGATGATCAGCATGGCACAGCTATCATAACAACGGCTGGTTTATTAAATGCTCTTGAAATAGCAGGAAAAAATATTGAGCAAGTCAAAATAGTGGTCAATGGAGCTGGAGCATCAGCGGTGAGTTGTGCTAAGCTTTACATTTCGTTGGGGGCAAAGAAAGAAAATATTCTAATGGTAGATTCTAAAGGGGTCATAAAACCATCACGAGGAAATTTAACCGAGCAAAAATTATACTTCGCTAACGAGGTAAACGCCTCAACGTTGGAAGAAGCGATAAAGGGTGCGGATGTTTTCCTAGGTCTTTCAAAAGGAAATATTTTATCGCCTGAAATGGTTCAAACAATGGCTGAAAATCCCATTGTATTTGCCTGTGCAAATCCTGATCCTGAAATTGCTTACAACGTTGCTGTATCCTCTAGAGAGGATATTATTATTGCTACAGGACGATCAGATCACCCTAATCAAGTAAATAACGTTATTGGATTTCCATTTATCTTTCGTGGGGCAATGGATGTAAATGCTTCTGCCATAAATGAAGAGATGAAAATCGCTGCTGTTAAAGCAATTGCCGCGCTTGCTAAAGAACCTGTTCCCGAAGAGGTGAGCAAAGCTTACAATCTTAAAAACATAGTTTTTGGAAAAGAGTATATTATTCCAAAACCTACAGATCAGCGATTAATCTCTATTGTAGCACCTGCAGTAGCAAAAGCTGCAATGGATTCTGGTGTTGCTCGAAAACCAATTGAAAATTGGGAGAAATATAAGCAGGAATTAATTAGTCGAATGGGCTATGATAGTACACTCATGCAACAGGTTACCCTTCGCGCTAAACAAAATCCACAAAAGGTAGTTTTTGCAGAGGCCGACAACTACAAGGTATTAAAAGCTGCTCAAACAGTATTTGACGAAGGTGTGTGTACACCGATTCTTCTCGGAAGTAAGGAAAACATTGCTGATTTAATTGAGGAATATCAATTAGATCTAGAGGGAGTTGAAATAATTGACACACGATCGGAGGAAGCTAAGCCAAAACGAAAACAATATGGCGAGGTACTTTATCAAAAAAGAAACCGCCGAGGAGTAACACGATACGAAGCAGATAAAATTATGCGAAGTAGAAACTATTATGGAAGTATGATGGTGGAAACAGGTGAAGCAGATGCTTTAATTACAGGTGTTACTCGAAAATATAAGGATTCTATTCGACCCTCTTTGCAAGCTATTGGTGTGGATAGTAAAATTGGGAAATTAGCAGGAATGTATCTGGTGCTGACCAAACATAATGGGCCATTTTTCTTTGCTGATACGACCATTAACCAGCATCCTACCGCGCAAGATTTGGCAGACATTGCTGTATTAACACATAATGCAGTGAAAGAATTTAATATTGAACCTCGAATTGCCATGTTGAGTTACTCCAATTTTGGCTCAGTAGATGGAAGAAGTCCGGACAGAGTTCGGGAAGCGGTGAAAATTCTACATCAAACGCATCCAGATATTATTGTTGATGGAGATGTGCAAGCAAACTTTGCGGTTAATCCTCAATTAATGAATGAGCAATTCCCGTTTTCAAAACTTGGCGACAAAGGAGCGAACACCCTCGTTTTTCCAAACCTTTCATCGGGTAATATCTCCTACAAATTGTTGCAACAGATGGGTGATCTCGAAGTTATTGGCCCGTTATTACTTGGCATGAATAAGTCCGTTCATATTATGCAATTGGGCGCAAGTGTTCGGGAGATTGTAAACATGACAACCTTAGCCGTTGTTGACGCACAAGTAAAACAAGCAAAACAAGTATGATTCACCATATAAAAGGACGATTAGTTGAAAAAGCACCAACTCATGCAATTATTGAAGCAAATGGCGTTGGATATTTCTTGAACATTTCATTAATCACATTTTCAAAATTGGGAAATGACGAAAACTGTACCTTGTATACCCATTTATCAATTAAAGAAGATGCGCATACGCTTTATGGATTTTTCGAAAAAAGTGAGCGTGAAATTTTTCGTCAACTTATTTCAGTAAATGGCGTTGGGGCAAGCACAGCAAGAGTAATGTTATCCAGTTTAACCGCAGAAGAAATCACTGCTGCTATTGTTACAGGAGACGTGACCACGTTAAAGGGCATCAAAGGCATTGGGGCTAAATCTGCGCAACGAATCATTGTAGACCTCAAGGACAAGTTAGGTAAAGTTGAGGGTGTTGAACAAAATATTTTAACATTTGCTAACAATACAACAAGAGATGAAGCGTTATCTGCATTACTGGCATTAGGTTTCACCAAAAATTCCGTGGAAAAAGTTTTAAATAAGGCACTAAAGACTCAACCAGAATTGGATGTAGAAGATTTAATAAAAGAAGCGTTGAAAAATCTTTAGATTGAATTTATTGAATTACATAAAATGGTACTGCTTTGGGATTCTTTTATTCATTGTAAACAGTGAATCTTTTGCGCAATATAGCGATTCACTTCAGCTTCCTTTCAATCTTCATGACCAGAATCAACAACCTTTTGACCTTAATGACCCAGCAGATATTGAATATGAGGTCATATACGACCCTGTTACAAACACCTATAATGTTAAAGAAAAATTAGGCGATAAAGAATATCGACCAGGTGATGAGAAACAATTTGATGACTTTTGGAATGATCGGTATAAAGAGGCTGAGAAAGATTATTGGAAAGAAAAACAAAAAGAAAGTTCAGATAACACATCCGGAGAGTCTCTGTTTGATGGGTTAGACATTGAAAAAAATCCACTTGGCTCTATTTTTGGTGATAATACAATTGAAATAAAGCCTCAAGGTTCAGCAGAATTAATCTTTGGAGTAACATCCACAAAAACAGAAAACCCCATTATTCGTGTCCAAAGTCAACGGGTAACCAGTTTTGATTTTGATGAAAAAATCCAGTTAAACGTTACAGGGAAAATTGGGGATAAATTGGAATTAGGAACAAGTTACAATACGGAAGCTTCATTTGATTTTGAAAATCAAATGAAGCTTCAATTTGAGGGAAAAGAAGATGAGATCCTTAAAAATATTGAACTTGGTAATGTTTCTATGCCATTGAACTCTACCTTAATTCAAGGTAGTCAGAGTTTATTTGGTGTGAAATCAGAAATGCAATTTGGGAAATTAAAAGTTCAAACGGTTTTGTCCCAGCAAAAATCTGAATCCAAAACCATTGAATTGAGTGGAGGTGTTCAAACAAAGGAATTATACATTAATGCGGATGAATATGAAGACAATCGTCACTTCTTTTTAGCAAAATACTTTGTGGATAACTACAACAGAGGGTTAAGGAATCCTCCTATTGTCATCTCTGATGTAAACATTACAAAAATAGAAGTTTGGGTAACCAATGTAGGTATTACAGCCACAGTGGGTGCAAGAAATGTTATTGGGTTTATGGATTTGGCCGAAAACGATCCCTACGACAATAACTTAATTACTGCACTTACTAATTTACCCGATAACTCGAGCAACAGTTTGTACGCTCAAATTAATACTGACCCTCTCATAAGACAATATACTTCTGCATCAGGGAAACTCATTGGATCGGACTATAATTATACTGCCGGAGTCCACTTTAATAAAATTGAAAATGCCCGAAAATTAAATCCTTCGGAATATTTTTTACACCCGCAACTTGGGTATCTTTCTCTCAATCGGAAAATGGAAGATGATGAAGTTATCGCTGTTGCATTTGAATATACCGTTAGAGGATCTAATCAAGTTTACCAAGTAGGTGAATTTTCAGATGATGTTCCTGATGTTCAGTCTTCTATTTTTCTTAAAATGTTAAAGTCTACACAAGTCAATAATACAAAAGTTCCCCTTTGGGAATTAATGATGAAAAACGTGTATTCTCTTGGAACTTACGGTATTGATGCCAACACACTTGAAATTGATATTCGTTACAATGACCCAAGTACGAATAATGACATCAATTACTTCAAGGAGGTTACTGCTAACGAAAATGTTAAAGAAAAAAGATGGTTGGAAATTTTAGACTTAGATCGTTTAGACGTAAATCAAAATCTTCAACCTGACGGAAAATATGATATCATTGAAGGTCAAACCATTCGATTACAAAATGGAAAAATTTATTTCCCCGTACTTGAGCCTTTTGGTGCAAAATTAAGAGAGGAAATTAATGATGACCCTATTGCCGATAAATATGCATTTGACTCCCTGTATCATGTGAGTAAATTCCGAGCTAAAAATGAATTTCCAACACAAAATCGTTTCAGAATTTATGCGCGTTATTCCTCTAAAAGTAACGTGATTAACTTAAATTCTTTCAGTATTCCTAAGGATGCTGTTACGGTCACTGCCGGAGGACGAAAACTAACAGAAGGAGTGGATTTCAGAGTAGATTACAACATGGGACAAGTAACTATTCTCAATGAGTCCATTCTCAACTCGAATACTCCTATACGGGTAAATGTTGAAAGTAACTCAATGTTTAGTATTATGAGTAAAACCTTATTTGGAACCCATTTAGAATATGAGGTGAATAAAGACTTTCACATTGGTGGAACATTAATGAATTTAACAGAACGTCCTCTTACACAAAAGGTGAATCAAGGAGAAGAACCTATTAGAAATACCATGTGGGGGCTTAATACAGATTACAGAACAGAATCTCAATATTTAACAAAGCTTATTGATAAACTCCCCTTTATTGAAACTAAAGAAAAGTCATCAATTGAGGTAAAAGGTGAATTTGCACAGTTGATTCCAGGCTCTCCCAGAGCAATAGAAAATCAAGGCGACGCTGTTTCATTTATTGATGATTTTGAAGCGGGGCAAACAGGTATTGATATTCGAAACAGGATTGCCTGGACCTTATCTTCAACACCGCAAAACAACCCAGAATGGCCAGAAGGGGATTCAATTAATGCGTTAGTTTATGGATATAATCGGGCAAAATTAGCTTGGTATTACATCGATCCTTTATTTGGAGATGATAATGGTATTACTACACCCGATCACATTAAAGGAAATAAAACCATTCAAGAAAACTTATACCAAAGAATTGTACTTCAGGAAGAAATTTATCCTCAAAAAAGTCTTGCAGTTGGTGAACCTCCAACTCTTCAAACATTGGATTTAGCCTACTTTCCTGAGGAAAGAGGGCCCTATAATTTCGATACTACTGGATCTGCAGGAATATCTCAAGGTATTGACAAAACAACTGGTATACTTAATGCGCCAGAGACGCGTTGGGGAGGAATAATGCGAAAAATTGATTATGTTGATTTTGCCAACCAAAACATAGAATTCATTGAGTTTTGGGTTATGGATCCCTTTCCTGAGGACCCTTCATCCTCAAGAGATCCTATAACAGCATTCAATGGCTCAATGGAAGGAGGAGATTTATATATTCATATCGGTAATATCTCTGAAGACATCCTCAGAGATGGAAGAAAATCATTTGAAAACGGGATACCTACACCCAATGACCCAGATGTAGAAGTAGATACAACTGCATGGGGATTTGTTTCCAACAAAATCAACCTTGTGAATGCATTTGACAATGATGTGCAATCTCGAGAACTTCAAGATATTGGCTTTGATGGGATGAGTGATGCCAATGAGGCTATTATCTATAGCGATTACTTAAATTATTTTGACGAGAATATTCGAGGAACAATTGAAGCGGATCCTGGAGCAGATAATTATCAATACTTTCGAGGGCAAGAACTCGATGATGCTTCGGCTAATGTAATTGAACGCTACAAAAACTTCAATGGACCCGACGGAAACTCTCCTACACAAGAACAAACAGGATTAGATTATGTAAGTACAGCAACTACGCTTCCCGATATTGAGGACTTAAACAGAGACAACACGCTGAGTGAGGGTGAAAGTTATTATGAGTATAAAATTTCAATGCGGCCGAACGATTTAACAGAACAAACAATCGCAAATGGTGAAAACTATTTAGTTCAGAGGGTACCCGTAACTGTCTCCGGATCAGGAAAAAAAGTAAACTGGTATAACTTTCGGATCCCTGTGAAATCTCCAGATAACACAATTGGAAATATTGAAGGATATCAATCCATTCGTTTTATGAGAATGGCTTTAAAGGGTTGGGAGGCTCCTGTAGTTCTTCGATTTGGGTCTTTGGATTTGATGCGTTCAGACTGGCGAAAATATGAAGATGACCTGTCTGACGAAAACGTGACACCTAGCTCCACTCCATTTTTTAATGTTGGTGCCGTTAATTTAGAGGAAGACTCTAAAAAAGAACCAATTCCATATGTGTTACCTCCAAATACTCAGCGACAATTTAATTTAGGTTCTCAAGCGCAAGAGAACGAGCAGGCCATGCAATTGGTGCTCTGCAATTTAGAAGGAGGTGATGCTCAGGCCATGTATAAACCAGTCAGCCTAGATTTACTCTCATATAAACGCATTCAAATGGATATTCATGCGGAGCAATCTCAAAATCAACCAGTGGATATTAACAATATGAACATGTCTGTTTTCATTCGTTTAGGTTCTGATTATACCGATAACTATTATGAATATGAAATCCCCCTTATTTTTACTGATCCTACAACGTTACCCGATGGAGATGATCAAAAACGTGAAGCGATATGGGATGCGGCAAATCGTATGGATTTTAATTACGAAGAGGTCTTTGCGAATTTAAAAGCGTCGAGAAATGATTTGGAGTTTGATCGAACCTTAAGATATTCTATTCAAGATGGTAAAAATAATGCCATTGTAAAGGGAAATCCAAGTATGGCTAATATCACTTCGTTGATGATTGGTGTTCGAAACAATAATCCCTCCGAAGCGGGTAATGAGCGGTGTGCTGAAATATGGGTAAATGAACTGCGTTTATCAGAATTTGATCGACAGGGCGGTTGGGCAAGTACTGCAAGTTTAAACATGAAGTTAGCCGATTTAGGAAATGTGTCCTTATCAGGAGGGTATAGCACACCTGGATGGGGAACTATCGATCAAAAAGTAAGTGATCGATCACGAGAAACAGTTAGGAATGTTGACGCTGCCGGAAATTTTCAAATAGGTAAATTCTTTCCTGAACGCTATGGGATATCCTTGCCTGTTTACATGAGTTACAATCAAATTAGGAAAGACCCAAAGTTTAATCCGCTGGATACGGACATTCAAATCAAAAATCTAAAAAACGGAAAAGAAAAAACATACTTAAGGCAAGTAACTCCTGATAAACAAACTAGCAGAAGTATTAATCTTTCCAATGTTAAAAAACTGAGAACCAGTGCTAATGCCAAGAAGAAAAAACAATTTTATAACATTGAAAACTTTGATGCCACATTTGCTTACAATGAAAACAATCGACAAGATGTCAATACCGCAACAGATAAAATACTCAATTACAAAGGAGGATTAAATTACACCTTTAGTCACCGCCCGAAATCGATTAAACCCTTTCGAAAAACACCAATTATTAAATCAATAGAGAAAAAACATTTAGCCAAATTGAGTAAAGAGGAAAAAGTATTACAAGATTCTTTAAAAGCGATTAGAGGCAGTTTTGACACAAAGCGAACAACAAAGCGCATTCAAAAAGAACTCACAGAACTTAAAAAAGAAAAAGTGGCATATAAAAGGAGAATGTCACGATTAAAAAGATCTAATTATTTAAAGCTATACCGAGACTTTAATTTCCAGTATGTCCCTCAACAAGTGAGTGTGAAAACAAACATGAATAGAATGTTTAGTATGCGCGAAATGCGAAATGTATCGAGTGATCCTGATGCCGACCTTAAAATAGAACCTACATTCAATAAAAATTGGTTTTTCGATAGAGATTACAGTGTAAAATGGAACGTAATGAAGCCTCTAAAACTAACTTACAATGCGAGTAATAAAGCACTCATTGATGAGCCTTATGGGGAAATTGATGAAGACTTTGAAAAAGAATCCATCTGGTCCAATATTATGAAACTCGGTAGAAATACACTGTTTACTCAAAATTTCAATGCCAACTACAGAATACCAATTAATAAATTCCCTTGGACAAGTTGGATAACCTCTAATGCTAAATATACAGGGAAATTTGACTGGCAGGCCACTAACCCTGCTTTTGTAGACTCAATTGGTAATACCATTTCTAATAGTAATAGTCGTCAAATTAATGGTCAATTCAATATGGTTACGCTCTATAACAAATCAAAATACCTCAAAAAAATAAATAAAAAATCAAAGAAACGAAAGAAGCCTAAACCTAAAATAGAGTCCCCAAAAAAACCAACAGTTAACGATTCAACAAAAACTTTACCAAAAGGAGATCCGATCAAAGTAAAAGACATTATTGAACACTCCATAAGAGCAATGATGGCATTGCGAACGGTATCAATTAATTATAATGAAAATAAAGGGACCTTTCTACCTGGATTTATGGGAGAAACTCAACTCATGGGTATGGATCCCCGATTAGGCTTTGCCCCAGGCTATGATTTCGCTTTTGGTAGTCAAATCGATATTCTTGAAAAAGGAATTAAAAACAATTGGTTTAATACCAATACCAATCTCATCACGCAACAGGTTGCTAAAACCAGTAAACAAACTCTAAATGCACGCGCTACTGTTGAACCTTTTAAGCAATTTAAGGTTAACCTCTCTGCTACGAGTAACCTTACAACCAACGATAATTTCTTTTATCAAATTGATAATACTATGAGTAAAGGATACCGAGAGGACTCACGATTAAAAATGCAACAGTTCTCAGTTACCTATAATACTTTCGCTACATCATTCTCAAAGTCAGTCACCCATCAAGGATCAAATGCTTATGCTACCATGTTAGCGAATAGGGCAACAATTGCTTCAAGATTAGCAGAAACTGCTAAATCAGCAGGTAATTACAGCGGAAGTACAAATGATGCGGTTACAAACGGCTATAGTTTAAAACAATCGGAAGTTCTTCTCTATTCCTTCTTATCGGCCTACAGTGGTCAAAGTCCAAAACGCATCAAACTTCACGATACACAAACCCCAAATTCAACACGAGGCTTCTTTCCTCAAATCAGAATTCCAGATTGGCGATTTAATTACAATGGATTAAAAAACCTTGAGTTTATCAAGAGACATTTCAAATCTATTTCTTTATCTCACTCTTACAAAAGTACGTTAAGTATGAATGGTGTAAGAAATGAGTTAGCTTTTGATGGTATTGGAGCACTCTCAGAAAATGGTGATTTTGAAACAAATATTGACTACACGACACTTGACGTATCAATTAAAGAATCCTTTAGTCCGCTCGTAAAGGTAGATATGAAATGGAGAAACTCTATTCTTTCAAAAGTTGAGGTTAAAAAAACAAGAACAATCGGTTTAAACATTGGAGGTGCCTCTGTTACCGAAAACAATACGTGGGATTTTGTTCTTGGAGGGGGCTATACTATAAAAGATCTGGAAATCCCTAATGTTGAAATTAAGGGGCGAAAACTAAAATCAGATTTAAATTTAAGGTTGGATATTTCAATAAAAAGCACAAGTCTCACTATGCTTCAAATTGATCAAAATGGTCAGACTACAAGTGGTGGACTGATTACTGCTATCAAACTATCTGGAGATTATAAAGTAAGCGCTAAAGTAACGGCAAGAGCATTCTACGATCAAACAATAAATACGCCATATATTCAAAGTTCATTCCCAAGCTCCACTACAAAAGGAGGGGTAAGCATTCGATTTACATTATAGATTTTATAAATACATACATCTCTTATCATTCATAATCAGGTTTCAAAAGAAGAGATTGTATACTTATCTTTGCGATACCCTAATTTTTAAACTATCATGCAAACACTCATTATCCATCAGGAGACATGTAGGAATATTCCTGATTTTAATGCCTATCACATTAGTGAATCCGGTCGAGTATATCGAACTAAACAAACAAGGAATAAATCTATTTCAACTTCCAATTATACGTATGTCAGTGAAAATAAAATTCATTTCAAACCAAATAACGCTTCTGCACATGGAAGAGTAAGTTTAATAGATGACCATGGAAAACTTCATAATTTAAATGTTGCCTTTTTGGTTGCTCACGCGTTTAGTTTAGTTCAAAAATCTTCCCAATTTAAGAAAAGAGATATCCATTATATTGATGGGGATCGACATAATCTACATTTTACAAATTTAAAGGTAGTAGATAAAACATACCCAAATAGTAAGTTGACCTTTAGTGATATAAAAACAATTAAAAAACACCTACGAAGAGGGGATTCATTGCGCCATATCAGTAGGCTTTTTGATATTTCTGAAATGCAAATTAATCGAATCAAAACAGGAGAAAACTGGGGTAATGGGAAACGAAAGATTAAAGCTCCTGTTGCTCCTTTCCAAGTAGATGATCCTTCGATGCGAAAATATATTGCAACATTTGAAAGTAAACAACTAAATGTAATTGTTAAAAAACCATTTAACATCAAAAGAAATCCAAAAAACCCATCTGAAAACATCATTCAAGGAATTGTAAAAGGATATAAGCTAACAAAAACGCACTCAAATATTACCCGTGCTAAAAAAAATGTAGCGCGTTTAAATGACTACTTCTTCGCTCAATAAGTTAGTCTATTAAGAATTAGATTAATAAGCCTTTAAATTTGTGGCAATTTGACAACTTTGATGGAAATGAATTACCTTTTAGATAAATCTATTGTTTAAATTATGTCCAAAATGAAAATAGTTGTGATTGCCGTTGTAATCCTACTTGTCCTCTTTGTCACTGTTCAACTATTCGCCATGAGCAATCGAAAAAATATTGAATCGTATTCCTACACTGTTGTAAAAACCTATAATGAATTCGAAATTCGCCTTTATGAAGCTGCATTATTTACATCTGTAAATATTCCATCAAGTAATTATAATGATGCTTCCAGCCAAGGTTTTTCAATTTTAGCAGGTTATATTTTCGGTAAAAATGATCGAAAGGAAAAAATTTCTATGACCTCTCCTGTTGCTATGACATTGGATGACACAATAACCATGATGTTCATGGTTCCCAAAAAGTTTAATAAAGCTTCTCTTCCCAAACCTGATGAATCCTCTATTCGATTTATAGATGAACCTGCCAAACAGGTTGCTGTTCTTCAATTTGGTGGATGGGCCAATAATCAGAAAATAAACAAATACAAGGAGAAGTTAAAGTCTGCACTTACAAAAGCTGGCGTTTCACACACAGATAAGTTTTACTTTTTAGGCTACAACCCACCCTATGATCTAATCAATAGAAGAAATGAGATAATGGTTGAAATTTCCTCGGAGATTTGATCTTAAACCAACCTTAATGCAAAATTAAAAAAGGAAGCCTTTCAATATTAACATATTCAAAATGTGAAGGAGCCATGCTCACTTCTTCAGCTTTTTACAACAATATAATATTGGAAATGGTAAATAGATTTGTTAGAATTATTGACTTTGAAGGCATACTTCATAAATTTAATATCGAAATTGGTAATGAAAAATTTAAAAATATCTAGAATATAACAAAATTAAAACGCCCTTTCAATTTTCACACCAAATTGAGTAAACCCTCCAAATTCATCTAAGATAAAACCTGGAATATGACCAAATTCAAGCCCAACAACGGTATATCTATTCTCCTTTGGATCTTTATCAAAAGGTTTAACAATTCGATCAAACATTTTATTCTGCAAAGAAACTCTGAGTCCTTCTTTATGAAATAAATATTTAGAATCTAAATCATCAACTGAACCACTATAATCTATTAATTCATGATTGGAAGTTTTAAAAGCACTTAATCTAAGTGAATACTGAACGCTACTCCTAGTAACCATAATTTTATCAGATGATGAAAATGGTCCATTAAAACTACACATATATCTTGTATCATTAAATAAATCAAAAGTCAAGCCAACATTCATTATGTAATAATGACCTCTAAAATCCGATCCAAAGGGCGGCATTGAATAAGATCCAAAATAAAAATCTGTATTTCTATTTACTTCAAAATAGGGACCAATTCTAAACTTTGCTTCCTTCTTCAACTTTAATAAATATGAAACGATGCCAAAATTAAATTCGCCCGCATTATTTAGAAAAGCTTTTCCTGGTATTTTCAACTTAAAATTTAATAGGTAAATATCAGAATACATACCTAAACGATAATTATAAAGAGAAGAACCCAAATCTTTAGATCCTGCCTCTAACTTAGCTCCAAACTTCCATCTGAAAAAGTCTTCATAATGAATATTTAAGGATGCCAATGGAGGGAAAACAAAAGCAGTCAAACCGCTAATTCCTACCGACTTAAAAACTCCGGCTTTCCGTGTAGACGAATTATTCAAAAACAGGACCTTAAACTCTTGTCCATTTTTAAAAGTAATAATTTCTCCATGCTTATTAAAAAAATTCATGAAATCATCCTCATCATTTGGGGATTCCAATATTTGTATCGAATCTAACTTTACATTTTCCTTATTATTTCGTTGCCCAAATGAAATTAGGCCGATGAAAATTAGGAAAACAAAAATGGATAATTTCATATAGTTCACTTAAAGATCAAATTTATACCAGAAATAAAATAAATGATATTTTCAATTAAGCTAATGTTGACTTTTTTAACAAAAAAGACCGAATAATCGGTCTTTTTTATTTTAAAAGTATAATATTTATTTACTTCATATCCGAGTAATCAAACTCAACTTCCTCTAAGAACTTAGTAGTTACTCCACCATTAATAAATGTTTCGTTTTCCATTAACTTGATGTGGAAAGGAATAGTTGTTTTAACTCCTTCGATAATGAATTCCTCTAATGCTCTTTTCATCTTCGCAATAGCTTCCTCACGTGTTTGAGCAACAGCAATAAGCTTAGCAATCATAGAATCATAGTTCGGTGGAATTGCGTACCCAGAATATACATGCGTATCCAATCTGATTCCATGACCACCGGGAGTGTGTAATTCTTTAATTGCACCTGGAGAAGGACGGAATCCATTAATTGGATCTTCCGCATTAATTCTACATTCAATAGCATGCAATTGCGGAGTGTAATTCTTTCCGGAAATTTTATATCCAGCAGCCACTTTAATTTGCTCTCGAATTAAATCGAATCCAACAACTTCTTCAGTAACACAGTGCTCAACCTGAATACGTGTATTCATTTCCATGAAGTAGAATTTTCGATGCTTATCTACTAAAAACTCTACCGTACCAGCTCCTTCATAATTAACAGCCTTGGCAGCTTTAATTGCTGCTTTTCCCATTTCGTCTCTTAACTTCTTTGTCATGAATGGAGAAGGTACCTCTTCAACAAGTTTTTGGTGACGCCTTTGCGTTGAACAATCTCTTTCTGATAGGTGACAGGCGTTTCCTGTTTGATCTCCAATGATTTGAATCTCGATATGTCGTGGCTCTTCAATAAACTTCTCCATGTACATATCATCGTTTCCAAAAGCAGCAGCCGATTCTCGCTTGGCGCTATCAAGGTTTTCAGCCAATTCAGCCTCAGAGGCAATAAATCGCATTCCTCTTCCTCCTCCTCCGGCTGAAGCTTTAACCATAACGGGATAACCTATTTTCTTCGCTACTTTTTTAGCTTCGGTTAAATCTTTTATTAATCCTTTTGATCCCGGAACACACGGTACACCTGCGGCTTCCATAGTCGCTTTTGCTTGGGCTTTGTTCCCCATTCCATCAATTTGCTCCGGTGTTGCTCCAATAAACTTAATTCCATTCTCTGTACAAATTCTTGAGAATTTAGAATTTTCGGATAAGAATCCATATCCTGGATGGATCGCATCTGCGTTTGTAATTTCTGCAGCAGAAATAATACGAGGTATATCAAGGTATGATTCAGTTGAAGGTGCTGGACCAATACAAATGGCTTCATCAGCAAACCTTACGTGTAAACTGTCTTTGTCCGCGAGTGAGTAAACGGCTACTGTCTTGATCCCCATCTCTTTACAGGTTCTAATTACACGCAATGCAATTTCACCTCGGTTGGCTATTAATATTTTTTTAAACATAATATTTTCGTTTATGGCCCATCATTTAATACTCAAACAGCTTTTTCGACTGTTGAATTTAAACTCGAACGTTCTTAGAGTAATCTTTGTTAAATATTCATTGCCCACACCTACTCATAAAATTATGTGGTGCGAGAAAATAAAATATACTTATGATTAGCTAGGGTCAATCAATAGCAATGGCTGATCGTACTCTACTGGAGTAGAATCATCTACAAAGATCTTAACCACTTTCCCTGTTACCTCAGCTTCGATTTCATTAAACAGTTTCATAGCCTCAATGATACATATCACATCACCAGATTTAATTTCTGTTCCTACCTCACAAAAATTAGGTTTGTCTGGAGAAGGTCTACGATAGAATGTTCCAATCATTGGTGACTTAATCTCAATATACTTTGAGGTATCCTCTACAGGTTCAGCTGCTGGTGCCTCAACGGCTGCAGGCGCTGTAGAATTTGAATTCGCAGCTGGAGCTGGAGCTGCTACTGGAGCTGGAGCTGCTACTGGAGCTGCTACTGGCTGCTGCATTACTTGAGGAACCGGAACAGGTAAAATTTGAGGCTCCACAGTATGACTCTTCTTTTTGTTTTTTACAGCGTCATTTTTAATCGTTAATTTAATGTCACTTGTTTCTAAATTAACTTCACTAACACCAGACTTTGAAACAAATTTAATCAAGTCTTGAATTTCAGTTACTTTCATAATAAAAGATTTCTACGTTCTTATTTTTTCAGGCATTATACGCCCATTTCAAATATACAGATCCCCATGTAAATCCACCACCAAAGGCCGCTAACAAAAGGTTATCTCCTTTTTTTAATTTCTTTTCCCAATCCCATAAACACAAGGGCAAGGTTCCTGCCGTTGTATTTCCATACTTTTGAATATTGATCATCACCTTTTCTTCAGGTAAACCAGCGCGTTCTCTCGTCGCATCAATAATTCTCAAATTAGCCTGGTGCGGAACTAACCAATCTACATCTTCACTGGATAGATTATTTCTTTCCATCACTTCAGCCGCTACATCGGCCATATTTGTTACAGCAAATTTAAATACAGATCGTCCTTCCTGATATACAAAATGCTCTTTATTTTCTATGGTTTCAATACTAGAAGGTTTATATGAACCACCAGCCTTGATATTAAGATACTCTCTTCCTGAACCATCGCTCTTAAGTACAGAGTCCATTACACCTATGTTTTCCTCAGTAGGCTCTAGAAGGACTCCTCCAGCACCATCGCCAAAAATAATGCACGTTGTTCTATCCTCATAATTGATAATACTTGACATTTTATCAGCACCTACTACAATAACTTTTTTGTATGCACCACTTTCAATAAATCGTTGACCAGTAACTAATGCATATAAAAATCCAGAACAGGCTGCACTCAAATCATACCCCCATGCATTGGTTGCTCCAACCTTATCACATATTAAATTTGAAGTTGATGGAAAAGGCATATCCGGAGTAACAGTGGCTACGAGAATTAAATCAATCTCCTCTGGAGATATTCCACGCTTTTCACAAATTTGCTTCACTACTTCAGCTCCCATGTCTGATGTAGCTTTTCCTTCTCCTTTAAGTATTCGTCTCTCCTTGATTCCCGTACGAGTAGTGATCCACTCATCGGTAGTGTCAACAATTTTCTCTAGTTCTTTGTTGGTCATTACATAATCTGGAACGTATCCACCAACACAGGTTATTGCAGCGTTTATTGCACTCATTAATTAAAAGCTTCTTTTATCTTATTGGACAGATTGGCTTCCACACATTCTGCCGTAAGTTTTATCATATTCTTAATCGCAATGTCATTGGATATTCCATGACCAACTACAACATTAGAATTGATGCCCAAGATAGGACTTCCTCCATATATCTCATAGTTAAATTTGCTAAAATAATCATCAAGTACTCCGCGCTTCTTCATCAGGTGATAAAAAGCCTCCGCTTCTTTCAACACTACATTACCTGTAAAACCATCACAGACAATAACATCGCATTTATCATCAAAGAGGTCTCTCCCCTCAATATTTCCCGAAAAATTAAGTTCTTTTGAATCCTTCATCAAATTGTAGGCGGATTGCGATAAAAGATTACCCTTCTCTGCTTCTTCTCCTATATTCAAAAGTCCTACTCGAGGATCCTGAATACCTAAAACATTTTTTGCATAAATTGAGCCCACTATTCCAAACTGGTAGAGTACATCTGGCTTGCAATCTGCGTTTACACCCACATCTAAAATTAAATTCACCCCTCCATTTTCTTTAGGTAAAATCGATGTAATACATGGACGTATAATTCCAGGGATAGATTTTACTGAATACATAGAACCTATCATCATAGCTCCTGTGTTTCCTGCTCCCGCAAAACCTTGAATTTTACCAGCGCCTAAATAATGAAAGCCCAAACCAATAGATGATTTAGGCTTTGATTTAAATGCTTTTATAGGATGTTCTCCCATACCGATAACCTCGGTAGTATGGACAATAGAAAAAGCCTCCTTATCGGCACCCTTTTCTTCCAATATAGGAATGATTTGGGATTCATCGCCAATAAGAACTAGCTCAACATTTGAGAGTTCCTTTTGAGCTAAAATAGCACCTTCGGTAGTAGTTTGGGGGGCAAAATCACCACCCATGATATCTATACCAATTTTCATAAAGTATTTATAGTTTTATTTTGATTGATAAAACTACAAATAATTATGATGCCTCCTTCTCCATTACAACTTGTCCCTTGTAATAGAGTTTTCCTTCATGCCAATGCGCTCTGTGGTATAAATGTGCTTCTCCAGTTGTAGGACATGTAGCTACTTGAGGAACAGAAGCTTTATAATGCGTTCTTCTTTTATCTCTCCTCGTCTTACTAATTTTTCGTTTAGGATGTGCCATTTTTGTATGGTTTAATAAATTCTTATTTCAATTTTTTTAAAGCCGACCAACGTGGGTCAATATCATCATCGTTCTGATTCCCCTTATCATTAAGTTTAGCCAAAATTGCTTCGTCACAACTTGGCTTTCCTTTGACTTCAGGATGAACTCTACGAATTGGTAAACTCAAAATAATACTTTCATAGATGTAGTGACTCATATTAACTTCTGACTCACCTCTTTTAAGTATAATCATGCCCTCATCTTGATCTTGCTCATCACCAAACTTAATCACAACAGATTCCTTAAAACTGATGGTTTGAGTGTAGTTTTCTCCACAAAGATCACATGGTAGCACAACTTCTCCTTTAAAATCCAAGTTTAGTTCCATTAATCGAGTAGACTTAATAAGTTGCCCGTCTATAATGACTTTACCTTCTTGAATTTCTGAGTATTCCAACCCTGAAAAGAACGTCGTATCAACTAAAAATTTATAGTCGTGTTCACCTAATTTTAAACTTTCGAAACTGATTGTAAATGTATCAAATTCCATCTATTCAAAAATTAAGAGCCTGCAAAGTTACTAAATATTGCATTACTATAATAGTACTTTTTATTTTTCTTAGCCATCAACCGTTGTTTTCTTCCAAAAGAATGTAAAAAGATATTGCTAGAATGTATTTTTGATCTCACTTCAAACAAGTCTAATCTAACGGTTAAAAACCAGTTAATTGGTTTCAGACTCTGCTTGTTTATTTTCTTTCTTTTCAACACTACCTCGAGTTGTCTCTTGTGCTCTACGACCTTTTCTATCTTTAATATGCTGTGGTTTTAGAGCACCTTCGAATAATATTTTATTGCTGATTCTGCGTTTAGATATATCAATAGCTAAATATACAGCTTGACGCATTGAGGAAGCATCTGCTTTATTTTGACCAGCAATATCATACCCTGTCCCATGGTCTGGTGATGTTCGAACAAAATTTAATCCTGCTGTATAATTAATTCCTTCTCCAAAACTTAATGCTTTAAAAGGAATTAATCCTTGATCATGGTACATGGCTAGAACTCCATCATATTTCAAATGTTGTGTCGAGCCAAAAAAGCCATCCGCTGGAAAAGGTCCGTGGGCAACTAAACCTTCCTTGCCGGCTTTTACAAGCGCCCCTAGCACAATATCTTGTTCTTCAGTACCCAGCAATCCATTATCGCCCGCATGAGGGTTTAATCCGAGAACTGCAATTTTAGGCTTAGATATATTAAAATCGTTTTTCAAGGACTGATTCATTACCTTAAGCTTATCCATAATTTTTTGTTCACTAATCGCTGAGGCAACTTCTTTAAGCGGTATATGCCCAGTGACTACTCCTACTTTCAATTTTTCAGAGATCATGAACATTAATCCTTTATTTCCTCCATCTTTTTGACTCAAAAATTCAGTATGACCTGGAAAATCGAAATCATCTCCCTGGATATTTTTTTTGTTGATTGGAGCTGTAACTAATGCATCAATTTTCCCAGATGTTAAATCATCAACGGCCTTATTAAGCGATTCGAATGCGGCTTTACCTGATGAATCCGTAGGCTCACCGATACTTAATTCAGCAGAATCATCACATGATTCAATTAAATTCACTTTATTTCGCTTGGCATCCTCAGGATTTTCAATAAAGAAAAATGGAAAATTTTCCATTTTTAAATTTTTCTTGTGTTCAGCACTATATTTTTTGGATCCGTACACTACAGGGGTGCATAGGTCAAGCATTTTTGGATCTTCAAAAGCCTTTAAAATAACCTCATATCCTATACCATTAACATCTCCTTGGGTAATTCCAACTGTAATTTTGTCCTTTCTATCACTCATAATTAACGTGCAAAGTTATTCTTTATAAACCGATACAGCAACCGTACACCAAATCCTGAACCTCCTTTCGGTAAATAATTACTGGACTCGCTCCGAAATGAAGGTCCCGCGATATCTAAATGAATCCATGGATAAGAGGTGAATTTCTTAAGAAAAAGTCCAGCACATACTGCTTGTCCCTCTGATGTTCCTAAGTTATTCATGTCAGCAATATCACTTTTTAAAGTTTCATCAAATTCCTCCCACAATGGCAATTCGATCAAACGCTCATATTGAGTTTCACCCTCCTGTTTCATTTGCGCAATATTTTTGGAGTCCGTCCCCATCACAATTGCTCCATTATGGCCAGTCACTCGATAAGCGGAACCTGTTAAAGTGGCCGCATCAATCACGATAGAAGGGTCAAACTTTTTGGCAAAGGCCAAGGCGTCTGCTAAAATCAACCTTCCCTCTGCGTCAGTATTAAGTACCTCAACCGTTTTACCATTGTGCATTGAAATAACATCTCCAGGAACGAGTTCATTACCATTAATTCTATTTTCAGTAACAGGTGTTAACACTATAACATGAACCAATAATTTCTGTAACGCCACAGCCTTTAAAGCACCCAAAACAGTAGCTGCACCACCCATATCTGCCTTCATGTTTTTCATAAAATCTCCTGTTTTTATATTTATCCCTCCGGTATCAAATAATACTCCTTTCCCCACTAAAACAATGGGTTTTTTATTCATTGCATTACTTGGTTTCCATTCACATTTAATCAAAACAGGATCATCATTACTCCCTTTATTAACTCCTAAAACGCCTCCCATATTTAGCGTTTGTAGTTTGGATTTTTCCAAAATTTCAACAGCAATACCATAGCTCTCCATTACTTTGACCTCCTCCACAAATTGTTGTGTATTTAATTGATTAACGGGTTCATTTACCCAATTTCTTGCTGTGAAAACTGCTTCCTTCAGGTGGATTAGCTCTTGTAATTGACTTTTTTTAATTCCTGTAGAAAATAATTGAACTTTTTTCTGGTTGAGTTCAATTGATGATTTGTATTTATTAAATTGATAACTCTTCAGGATTAAACCCTCTAAAAACTCCATTAAGGAATCAGGGTAATTAGAGTGATCGATAAATGTAATGGTTTCAATTTTACCATAAAGTTCTGATCCCAATCTTCTATTTGTTTCGGGCTTATTTTTAACTAATAAAATGACAAATCTTTTTTCGTCCAAATTAGAAAGATCGACCCAATTGTTTTTTTTCAATCCTTGGCGTGTGATTTTAAGCTCACGTTTATTCAAAACATTCTCTAGTTGACTTACAGAATCTACTAGGCGTACAATATTCTTTGATTTTCCCTGTTTAGAGGCCAGCGTAATATTCATTTGTTCAATTTTTAGGGAATTTAATAAACTATTACCAAAAAGCTTAAACTGAAATACATAACTTAGAACAGTTAAGTGATGAAAGGTTTATTTCTGTTTATAATACTATTGAAAACGATGATTTCTTATGGGACTCATAATAGAGCCGGAGAAATCGCCTTTCGACAAATTGGTCTCAATCAATTTGAAATTACTTTATTAACATATACCGTTCCTCCGCTTACCCAGGAGGATGCGGATCGGCCAATTATTGAAATTTCGTGGGGCGATGGTTCAAGTGACTCTTTAATACGTTCAATTAATTTCCCCCAATTCATTACTTCAGGTGTGAATATTAACGAATATAAAGGCACGCATACGTTTCCAGGCCCTGGAACATACAAAATAAGCTTGGAAGACCCCAATCGAAATGCGGATATAATTAATGTCCCTAACAGCGTAAACGTTCCTTTTTATATAGAGTCAGAAATCATTATCAATCCGTTTTTAGGCGAGAACGACTCGCCTGTTCTTCTTAACCCTCCTGTTGAGGAAGCGTGCAGAGGGGCTGTTTTTCAACACAATCCTTCTGCATTCGATGGAAATGGAGATAGTTTGGTATTCAGCTTAATCGAAGGAAAAGGACTAAATGGTGAAGCTATTCCGGGGTATACTTTTCCTGAAGGAATAGCTATTGATCAAGGAACAGGGACGATAACATGGGACAACCCTACTGTTTTGGGAGAGTTTAATTTTGCCATATTAATCCAAGAATACAGAAATGGTTTTCTAATTGGGTCCATGACCAGAGACATGCAGGTGAACGTTTCTTCTTGTTCAAATACGCCTCCAATTATTCAGGACATTCAAGACATCTGTATTGAAGCAGGAACACTTTTAAACCTGCCCATTAGAGCCTTTGACAATGATTCAAATCAAGCAATTACACTTACGGCAACAGGTGGACCATTAACAGAGGTTAATGGTGACTTAGCCGAATTCTCCGAGGTTGTTGGAATTGATTCGGTTGAAGGAAATTTAACCTGGCTAACAGGGTGCCCTCACGTTCGTTCAGCTCCTTATCAAATTTTTTTAAAAGCTCAGGACAACGACAATAGTGTCCCGTTAATTGACTTATTTACCCTAAATATTACTGTGATCGGTCCAAAGGTCAAAAATGTTTCTACACAAGCTTCATCGAATGGTATCTCCGTAAGTTGGTCGAGAAATATTTGTGAGGAGGTTGTTGGATATCACGTTTATCGAAAACCCGATTCTTTGTTATGGATTCCTGATTCATGTGAAACTGGAATCCCACCGGATAGGGGGTACACGCGAATCGGCACCTTAAACCATAGAGACTCTACACAGTTTTTAGATCAAGATGTTATTGATGGCAATATATATTGCTATCGAATCGTAGCTGTTTTTGCTGACGGAGCAGAGAGTATTGCTAGTAAGGAATCATGTGCAGAAACGTTTGAAACAGACCCCATCCCCCTGAATGCAGATGTGTTGACAACTGATTCAACCAACGGAAGTGTTTTTTTACGATGGAAAAATCCAAAAAACATTGACAGTTTAAATCTGTCAAATAATGCGTACTATTCCCTTTACACGCTGACAGATGGCAATCCGGTCCTTTTATACTCATCAAACGATATATTAGACACTACGTTCCTTCATCAAAATATCAATACACAATCCACTCAACACATTTATAAAATAGATTTAATCGACCAAAATACAGTGGTGTCTAATTCACTAAATTTCAGTTCAGTTTTTTTGCAATCTGTTCCAGCAGATCGATTAATTTCTTTAGAATGGAATTATTCCACTCCTTGGTTCGTAGACTCCTCTATTGTTTTTAAATCAATTAATAATTCCTGGATACCTGTTGATACTGTTCGTGAAACGTATTACACTGATTACAATTTAATAAATGGAACTGAGTATTGTTACAGAGTTTTAACACTAGGACAGTATACCAGTAATGCATCGGATACCTTTTTGTTCAATCAGAGCCAAGAAATTTGCGCAACCCCACAAGACATAACACCTCCATGCATTCCAATTATCTCTTCCTCTTCAGAGTGTGACATAAACACCAATTTACTGTGGTGGTCATCCGACACTTTGGGTTGTAATGGGGACATGATTAAGTTAGATGTCTTTTTTAAACGGTATCCCGAAGATGAATACACCTTACTTTTTACTCAAAACGCACCTTGGAGCGATACTTCTTATGCTCATGACAGTCGACTCGAGGTAGCAGGATGTTATGCTTTCTCAGCAACAGATTCAGTTGGAAACACTTCAGAGATTGGCCATGAAATATGCTTTGACAATTGTCCTTCTTACCAACTTCCAAACATTTTCACTCCTAATGGTGACAATATTAACGAGACCTTTATTCCTTTCCCCTATAAATACGTTGAACAAATTCAGTTGAGCATATATAATCGTTGGGGACAAATCGTATTTAAGACAAATTCGCCAAATATCAATTGGGATGGAATAAGCAGTGTGACCAAACGCCCTTGTCCCTCAGGTGTGTATTTTTATTCTTGTTTAGTAAGTGAGCAACGATTAGAGGGTGTTCAAAGTAGAATTTTAAATGGTTTTGTTCATATAATTCGTTGATTTTTATCCACTTAAACTAAAAAACCCCACCTTGAAATAAGGTGGGATTTCTAATTAACCAAAACTAAACCTACTTAAGAACTATGAAAATTAATTCTTGCGTAAAAGAACGTATCTATTTCATATAACGTACGAAGTTGTACTTTTGTATAAACTTTAACGTCTTTTAACAATTGAATCAATCAAATGACATAGTAAACGCACTTCAATCATTAATGAGGACGTTTTTTAAACAACCGCATTTAACGATTAATACTCAAACAACCGCTGATGAAATTAACGAATGGGATAGCCTCAATCATATGAACTTTATTCACGAGGTTGAGTTGCTTTTCGATATTCAATTTCAATTTGTTGAAGTAATGGCATTTGAAAATATAGGACAACTTGTAAAAAGTATTCAGCAAAAGGTCTAACCTACAATCCCTAACTTTGCCTACAGTGATCGGGGAATACTATTTAATAGCACTAATTATTGGGATGGTTGTCTTTTACAAAACAACTATACCAAGAACATACAGTCTTTTAGGACTGTCTATCTTATTCCTTGGTCTTTTCAATTGGCACGCTGGAATAACTGTTATTCTTCTCACACTATTTACTTTTTTTCTTCAAAAAAGTAAACGTGGTGCATGGGTAGGAATTTTTCTTCATGTATTCATACTCGTGTTCGCCAACTTCTCAAAGTTGAGTACAGGTATTTTCCAACTCGGATTATCTTATTATTCACTTCAAAATATTGGTATTCTATTAAACAGAATAAGAGATCAAGGACAAAAACATTCAATTTGGGATTTATTAGTTGCCAATACTTTTTTTGCCAAATTTTTATCTGGTCCGATTTTACTGCCTAAAGAAATGAATTTGGTAGGTTTAAACAATAAATGGAATATCAACTCCTTTCATGGAGGCATTAATAGGATTTGTTTTGGCCTCTTTAAAAAAATGGTGCTTGCAGATAATTTATCCGTTATGACATCAGCAGTATTTCAGCACCCAGAAAGTGAATTCAAAGCCATAACCATTCTTCTCGCTTCACTTCTTTTTACGGTTGAAATGTATTTAAACTTTAGCGCCTACACGGATATTGCATTAGGTATCGCTAAACTTTTTAATATTCGACTTAAGGAAAATTTTAATCTTCCCTTACGTTCAAATTCAATCTCTGAATATTGGAGAAAAACACATATTTCGTTAATTGATTGGTTTACTCACAATTTCTTCTACTATTTTACTTTCAAATGGCGAGCTCAACCAATTAAGGCAGTAATCACAGGTATTACAGTAACCTTTATTTTGAGCGGACTATGGCATGGACTTGAATTGGGCTATTTGATTTGGGGAGGTCTTAATGCTCTTTATTTAATTGTTGAATATATTGGTAAAAGAAAAGATATTCAACTTCCCAAAACCTTAGGGTGGTTCCCCACACTTTTTTTTGTAAGCTTTGCTAATCTCTTTTTTGTTTCTAAATACTGGATGAATTCGCTGCATTACTTAAGGAGTATTTGCTCTCCTTCAACATGGCGCTTTACATGGGATAAAGATGTTATTGCTATCCTTGGAAATGGCGGGTATTTAGCACAACAATTTCAATTAATTACCATTGCTTCACTTCTCATTTTATTTTTGATTTTTGAAAAACACCTTGAGTTTAAAGCTAAATCTTCGGATATTTCCATTACGTTTCTTACTCTGCTGATTTTATTAATTTTTATTGTAGGAAATTTCAATGACGGATCATCATTTATTTATATGCAGTTTTGACATCCCCAGAACACAATAAAGCATTAATAAAAAAAGAAGCCCATCGATTAGGCTTTGACTTTGTGGGTTTTTCAAAAGCGCAATTTTTGGAAGATGATGCACCTCGATTAGAACACTATTTAAAAAATCATTTTAATGGTGAAATGCACTACATGGAGAATCATTTTGATAAAAGGTTAGATCCACGCCTTTTGGTGGAGGATGCAAAAACTGTAATATCCTTTTTGATAAATTACTACCCCTCAGAAACTCAACAGTCTGATTCTCCAAAAATTGCAAAATACGCCTATGGTAATGATTATCACGTTGTTATACGAAAAAAACTAAAAGAACTTTTAATTTTTATTCAAACCGAAATAGGTGAGGTAAGCGGAAGAGGATTTGTAGATTCCGCGCCTGTTTTAGACAAGTCATGGGCTCAAAAAAGCGGCTTGGGCTGGTTTGGAAAAAACGGAAATTTAATCCATAAAAGCTCAGGTAGTTTTTATTTTATTGCTGAACTCATTGTTGATCTTGAACTTCCTGAAGATGGGCCTGTTACAGATCATTGTGGAACCTGCACAGCATGTATTGATAAATGCCCTACCGAAGCAATAATTGAACCCATGGTTGTGGATGGTTCAAAATGCATTTCCTATTTCACCATTGAATTGAAAGATGCTATACCTAATTCTATGAAAGGAAAGATGGATGACTGGATGTTTGGATGTGATGTTTGTCAAGATGTATGTCCCTGGAATCGATTTTCCAAACCACATCAAGAACCTCTGTTTAATCCTCATCCAGACTTACTATCGATGACACGAAAAGATTGGGATCAATTGGAGGAACATGCTTTCGAAAAAGTTTTTTCTAAAAGTGCCGTTAAACGAACAAAATTATCTGGATTAAAACGCAATATTGAATTTTTAAAAAAATAACTCATTCCATCATTTTAGTGGTCGGTTTTTAATTTACGTATCTTTATCCCGCTATGGCGAATAAAAAGAAAACAGGTGGCAGCAAAAAAAGGAATCACGAACCTGCTGCTGTTCGATTTGGAAAGGATAAGCGAAGAGGTGGAGGAC
This sequence comes from Flavobacteriales bacterium, assembly GCA_002722245.1. GTDB lineage: Bacteria > Bacteroidota > Bacteroidia > Flavobacteriales_C. The sequence goes on from PBLA01000033.1 coordinate 218,924, forward strand.
CTAAAAAGCGATTAGATTCTAAGTCCTCTAATATAGGAGATGGTACAACTCGACTTAATAAATTTATTGCACATGCTGGCGTGTGTTCCAGGAGAGAAGCGGACGAATTGATCCAATTAGGAGCCATTACTGTTAATGGTGAAACCATTACCGAAATGGGGTATAAAGTAAAATCTTCTGATATAGTAAAGTATGAGGGCGATACACTTTCGCATGGGGAGTTATTTTATTTAGCCATTAACAAACCTAAAAACTTTAGCTCAGCCTGTGATAATCCTCCTAAAGACAGAACTGTTGGAAGATTGATTCATAAAGCAACCAAATTTGTATTAAGTCCTGTAGGAAAATTAGAACGCGAAGGAACGGGTATTTTATTACTGACAAATGATAATGATTTGTATTTAAAACTTTCCAACCCAAAACATGAATTTTCTAAGATTTTTCAATTAGAACTTGATAAACCGTTAAGTCAAGATGATTTCAATAAAATTAAAGAAGGAATTCGACTACCCTCAGGAGGTTGGGTGAAAGCAGAAGATGTTTCTTTTTTAAAAGGAAGTCATCATCAAATAGGTATTGAAATGTTCAATAATAAAAACCGAATATTAGAAAAAATGTTTGATACTTTGGGATATAAAATCAAACGTTTAGACAGAGTTTCATTTGCTGGAATAACGAAAAAAAACTTATCACGAGGAGAGTACAGGCTACTTTCTAAGAAGGAAGTGCTGCAATTAAAAATGTTGGGTTAGTAATCCTCTCTAAGTTCTCTTCCTCTCAAAAAATTCTTTTAATATAGAGGAGCATTCATTTTCCATAACTCCCCATTCTATTGTTGTTTTTGGATGCATCATGTTTGGGTTATTCGCTCTAAATCCCCTTTTTTCGTCTGCCGCACCAATCACCACTCGTTTTATCCTTGTCCAATAGGCTGCGCCCGCGCACATGGAACATGGCTCAAGCGTAACATAAAGCGTACATGAATCTAAAAACTTACCCCCTAAATAATTTGCTGCCATTGTAAACGCTTGCATTTCAGCATGCGCAGTAACATCATTCAATGCCTCAGTCAGATTATGCGCCTTTGCAATCACCTGGTTATCACAAACAATTACAGCACCAACTGGAACCTCATCAAGGTCGAATGCTTTCTCGGCCTCTTGATAAGCTAATTTCATGAAGTGTTCATCACTAAAAACAGATAGACTCATGACGCAAATCTAGGGATATCTTAAATGGAGTACCTAGCAAAATGATAAATAAATTTTCCGAATACTTTTCGCTAGTCATTGGTGCGGTAAATTGTTACTTTTGCAATTCATTTTCAAGAGGAATAACCATGTACAGAACACATAATTGCGGAGAATTGAGAATTTCGAACGTAGGAGAAGAGGTCACCTTAAGTGGCTGGGTTCAAAAAGTTAGGAATAAAGGTGGAATGATATGGGTAGATTTACGAGATCGATATGGCATTACCCAATTAGCATTAGAAGAGGGTGTTTCGTCTTTTGAATCGATGGAAACTGCAAAAAAATTAGGAAGAGAGTATGTGATCTCGGTAAAAGGACAAGTAATTGAACGCTTTTCAAAATCCAACAAAATACAAACGGGTGATATTGAAATCAAGGTAAGTGAACTCATCATTTTGAACGAAGCCCTTACTCCACCTTTTACAATTGAAGATGAAACAGATGGAGGGGAGGAATTACGGATGAAGTATCGGTACTTAGACATTAGAAGAAATCCAGTTAGAGCAAACTTAGAATTGAGAAATAAGGTTTCTTTTGAAACTAGACAATATTTGGAATCTCAGGATTTTTTAGAAGTGGAAACACCTGTTTTAATTAAATCAACTCCAGAAGGAGCGAGAGATTTTATTGTACCCTCAAGGATGAATCCGGGTGAATTTTATGCACTCCCTCAATCCCCTCAAACATTTAAACAATTATTAATGGTTGCCGGTATGGATCGCTATTATCAAATTGTTAAGTGCTTTAGAGATGAAGACTTAAGGGCTGACCGTCAACCTGAATTCACGCAAATAGATTGTGAAATGTCATTTGTTTCACAAGAGGATATTATTCAAGTTTTTGAAGGACTCACAAAACATCTCTTCAAGTCAGTTTTGAATGTTGAATTGCCTACTTTTCCAAGAATGTCCTATAACGATGCTATTCGTCTTTATGGAAGTGACAAACCCGACTTAAGGTTTGACATGCAATTCATAGAATTGAATGATGTAGCGCAAAACCAAGGATTTAAGGTTTTTGATTCTGCCGAATTGATTGTTGGTATAAATGTTAAAGAATGTGCTACTTACTCTAGAAAACAGTTGGATAAGGTTACTGATTTTGTAAAGCGTCCTCAAATTGGAGCCAATGGTTTAATTTATGTTAAATACAATGAAGACGGAACATTTAAATCATCCGTTGATAAATTCTTTCTCCCTGATGTATTAAAAACATGGGCTGAGAAAGCTCAAGCTAAGCCTGGAGATTTACTCCTAATATTAGCAGGCGAAGCAGTCAAAACACGTGCTCAAATGAATGAATTAAGACTTCATATGGGGAATGAATTAAACCTTCGAGATGCCAATATTTTCAAGCCTCTTTGGGTGACTGACTTCCCTCTTTTAGAATGGGATGAAGAAACAGAAAGATATCACGCTATGCATCACCCCTTTACATCTCCAAAAGAGGAAGATATAGAAAAAATGGATTCGAACCCAGGCGAGGTAAGGGCGAATGCATATGATCTTTGTATGAATGGCGTAGAACTTGGGGGAGGATCGATACGAATCTTCAATAAACAACTTCAAAAAAGAATGTTTGATTTGTTAGGTTTTACCGAAGAAGAAGCAAAAGATCAATTTGGTTTTCTAATGAATGCCTTTGAATATGGTGCTCCTCCTCACGGGGGATTGGCATTCGGATTTGACCGACTTTGTGCAATGTTGGGAGGGCAGGACTCTATACGAGATTTTATTGCTTTTCCTAAAAATAATTCCGGAAGAGATGTAATGATTAATTCACCAGCAGTTATTGATAATAAGCAACTCGATGAACTTAATATCTCCTTAAATCTTTAGTCTTGTTTTTAAAATACAACATATTTACACTCTTTTTTTTAGGGTTAATTCTTGTAGGTTGTTTACTCCCAGGTAGTAAGTTGCCAAAAGCCAGTACTGAAAATCTAGATAAGGTAATACATATCACCCTATTTTTCATGTTTTCTTTTAGTGCGATTATAGGATTTATCAAACAAAGTCAATTTCCTCGATTGCATTTTGACGCTGTAAAATACGTGATAGGATTCGGTGTTTTTCTTACTGTTTTAACAGAGACAATTCAACATTTTTTAATCCCAAGAAGAAGTTTTGATCTGTTTGATATTTTTGCAGATTTTGTTGGAATAGCCGTTGCCTTAGGATTATTTATGCTCGTTCGTGGAAAAGAAAAATGTGGTTTTTAATGGAGTCCTCTGTATGCTAAACAGGCAATACTCACCTTTAATTTCAGTTGTTCTAACACCTTTGCACAAGCTACCAATGTTGCTCCCGTAGTTATTACATCATCTACAAGTAATACATGTTTATAGGAATTCTCCATGGTAAGGATTTCAAACTTATTCTCCATGTTAACAAAACGGTCAAACACTCCTTTTTCAGTTTGAGAAGAGGTAGAATTTGTTCTTTTGAGCAATGATAAAACTGGCATCCCCAATGCTTCACCGAGCCCTTTAGCAATTAATTCGGCTTGATTAAATCCTCTTTTTCGTTCTTTACTTTTATGCATCGGCACAAAAGAGATTACATCAAAAACAGGCTGCTTTATCACCCCTCCCAATACTTTTCCTAAATGAATAGCCAAAAGCTGATCTTTGCGGTATTTAAATGTATGAATCAGATTTTGGAGATGCTCGTGTTTAAAAAATTGAAATGCAATAAACACTTCCTCAATATTCGCTTTTCCCCAAAACAATTGATAAACTTCTTCACGGTGGATTGCCTCAACTTCTCCAAAATTAACTTCGCAATTCAAACAAAAATGTTGCTCTCCCTTCACCAATGATATTTGGCAACATTTACAATTTAATGGATAGATCGCGGATATGAATGAATTTAAAATCAGCATCCTTTTTTTTCTAATTAAAAAATCATTAAAAATACAGTATATTTGTTTTTGAACTATTATCCTAAAGGAAAATATGAGCGAGTCAACAGGAGAAAAAAAAGGGAAAAAGCTAATCATTGTTTTATTAGTTTTTATAGGAATATTAAGCGGAGCTGCGGCATTCCTTGCCAAGGTTGCATTTATTGATCAGAGTGATCAAATCGAAACATTGCAACGTAAATCAACCTCAGCAGAGGATCGTTTTAAGCGCCTAACAGGCGATGTAAATAAAGCGAAAGAATTACTTAAATCTATTGATTTATCTGGATTTGAAAATGACTCAATCAATGCTGATATTTTAGGTGCAGATATTGAAGCAGTTTTGGCAAAAAGGAAAGAAAGTGCGGAAAAAATTGCGCTTTTAGAGGGGCAAATTCAAGAACTTATAGCAAAATCTGACGGTCAAGCTAAAAACTTCTCTCAATTTAAAGCATTGTATGCAAAGCTTAAAACTGAAGTTTACTTACTTCGTTCTGAAATTTCAAAGCTTAAAGCGAAAAATCAAGCATTAATTTCAGAAAATGCGCGTCTGAAAAAAGAAAACCAACAACTTGGCACTGACTTAAAAGGAGCAAATGATAATATTGCTGAATTAGAATACGTAAGAAATACATTAGAAGGTAAAGTAGCCATTGGAAAACGTTTAATTGCAATTGACAAAAATTCCGAAGGAGTTAAAGTGAGAAGAAATGGAGAAGAAAAATCAACCAATAGAGCAAGAAGAGCAGATAAAATCCGAGTAGCTTTTACCATTGGAAAAAATGAATTGGCAGAAGCAGGAGATCTTGATCTTTATTTAAGAGTACTGGATGGAGACAAACGAGTAATAAGTGATGCTCAAAATGAATTCCAATACAAAAACGAAAAGTTAATTTACACTGCTAAGCAAACTGTAAATTACCAGAATAAAGAAACAGATGTAATTTTATATGCTGAAAAAGAATCAGGGAAAACATTCTCCGAAGGGTTATATACTGTTCAAGTCTATACCAGTAAAAATATGGTACTAGTTGATTCTTTTACATTAAAGTAATTGAATCACTCAAAATTTAAAAGCTGTTTGACAAAGCCAAACAGCTTTTTTTGTTTTTACACAATATTATCATTTTGAATAATTTTTATGACTTACTTTTGCATCTGTGAGCCGTAAAGAAGAATACATAAAACTCTTTATTGATAAACTTCCAAAGCGTTTAGAAAAAGGAAAGCTGGAAAAGATCATCAGTACACTAGATGAATTTCATCCTGCCGACATCGCAGAAGTTCTTCGGCAAACTAGTACAGATAGTGCTATATCAATTATTCGATTATTAGGTGAAGATGTTAGAGCCGATGTTGTTGCTGAACTTGAACCCGAGGAAAGAGAGACAATTTTAAAGGAACTTCCGGCAACTGAAATTGCGGAATCGGTTTTAAAAGAAATGGATTCTGATGATGCAGCGGATCTTATCTCTGAATTACCTGAAGACAAAAAAACAAGTGTAATCGAAGCCATAGAGGATACTGAACAAGTTCAGGACATTCTTGACCTCCTTACGTATGATGAAAATACCGCTGGAAGTTTAATGGCTAAAGAACTTATCAAAGTCAAAGAAAATTGGACTGTAAAACAATGTGAATATGAACTGAGAAAACAAGCCCAAGAGGTGGAGGATGTTCACACTGTATATGTGGTAGACAATTTAGATAAACTAGTAGGTGTTTTATCCCTAAAAGCTTTAATAATAAACGATGAAAATGTTGAAATAAAAGCCATTTCAAATAAAGACATTATTTCTATAAAAGCTACCGATGAGAGTAAAGAAGCTTCCCGATTAATGGATAAATACGATCTTGTGGTACTTCCAGTAATTAATGAATCAAGGCAGCTAGTAGGTCGAATTACAATTGATGATGTTGTAGATGTTATTGTTGAAGAAGCAGAAAAGGATTATCAGATGCTCTCTGGGATTTCAGAGGATGTTGAATCCTCTGACAATGTATGGCAGCTAACACGTGCGCGTTTTCCATGGTTACTAGTGGGTATGTTAGGAGGGATATTTGGTGCAATGGTTATTGGTTTTTTTGAAAATGGTGTTAATCCTGCACTTATGGCGTTTATTCCTTTAATTGTTGCTATGGGAGGAAATGTGGGTATCCAATCCTCTGCATTAGTAGTTCAAGGTTTAGCTAATCAAACATTATCGGGTTCCATTACCAGTAAATTATTTAAAGAGTTAGGCGTAGGAATTGTAAATGGAATTCTCTGTGCTTTCCTTTTACTGTTGGTAAACATACTGATTGGTCATGAAACCCTCAGTTATAGTTTTGCAATAAGTGCATCATTACTCTCTGTTATTGTTTTTGCAGCAGTCTTTGGGACATGGATTCCCCTATTTTTTCATCGCCTTCGAATTGATCCGGCTTTAGCCACAGGACCGTTCATCACCACCGCAAATGACATCTTTGGACTTATCTTGTACTTCTATATATGTAAACTTTTAATCTAATGGTTGAAGGGAAAGTAATTTTTGTTGACGCTGTACACAATGTTTTATGGAAAAGATTATCTGAACTAGGGTGGGAATGTGTAGATCGAACCAAAGACTCCGCTGAAACAATCAAATCCGAACTACATGTATATTCTGGAATTGTAATTCGATCAAAATTTAAACTTGACGCCTCTTTATTAGAACAACTTCCAAAACTTCAATTTATTGCGCGTTCTGGATCAGGTCTGGAACATATTGATACAGATTACGCAAAAAAAAATAATATTCATGTATTTAGTTCTCCTGAGGGGAATAGAGATGCCTTGGCAGAGCACGCTATGGGAATGCTTCTCATGCTTCTTAATAATTTAAAAAAGGCGGATACAGAGGTGCGAGAAGGTTTTTGGCTACGTGCGGAAAATAGAGGTTTTGAATTAAAGGGGAAGACAATTGGATTAATCGGCTATGGCAAAATGGCTCAAGCCCTTTCTAAAAGATTAAAAGGCTTTGAGGTCAACACAATTGCTTATGATAAGTTTAAAACTGGTTTCTCCAATCATCTTGTGACTGAAGTAAGCAAAGAAGATTTGCAAAGAAAAGCAGATATCATTAGTGTTCACACAAACTTTCTTCCTGAAAATAAATACATCATTAATGAAGAATTTATAAAAGGCTGCAAAAAGGATTTTATCTTAATTAATACGGCACGAGGCTTTAATGTACACACCCTACATTTGATTGATGCACTGAAATCTGGTAAAATCAAAGGTGCTTGTTTAGATGTTCTTGAATATGAGTCCGTCTCTTTTGAAAATGTTTACTCAAAACAAGGAAAAGCACTCGAACGATTAAAACAATTTAAAAACGTTATTCTATCCCCTCATATAGCAGGTTGGTCCCATGAATCTTATTTTAAACTGAGTAATGTACTGGCAGATAAAATTGAATCATGGCTCACTTCAAAAAAGTCAACAAACTAATTAAATAATACTTTTTATTCAATTTCTGCCTTAACCTTTATTTTAAGGGTGAAAAATGAATTTTCGTCGTTTAATTTTTTAAAATCAAATTCAAATTTATTTTCACTTTTTAAGGCCATGTCAATGATACCAATACCCTGATCACTTTTATTCAAGGCTGATGAATTATTCTTAATAATCCCATCATACCATTCTTTAAGACCATTCTTATCCAGGGCATTTACTCTACTTAATTTATCATTTAGATGAACCACATGTTTATTTTCAATTTCATTTCCTGTCGCTACGTAATAGTACTCATGATCCTTTCCTAAAACAAACATGGCGGGATGTTGACTTGTTTTATTTTTGTACGCATGTTTGGTAAGATTTTCCAAACATTCAATCATAATATTATATACTTTTTTCATCACCGATCTACCGCCAATATTACTTTTTGCCATTAAAAGAAGTACAGTTATTAGATCTGAAGAAAACTCTCCAGAGAAAAATAAACGAACAGTACTACTCTCCATCAGTTGATGCGTATCGTATGCAAATTGGGAGTTTATATTTTCCATAGGAAATAAATTGAGCTTACTACGAAAGTAATTAACAAAAGTTTTAAAAAAAGAAAAAGAGCGAGAAAGAATTCAACATTTTTTTTTCGGCCAATCCTTCAAAAGAGCCATATTTCTTTACTATCTTTGCAATTCAGAATATTTCAAATTAGATAAAGTAAACTACCAATGAGTGAATTAGCAGAGGTAAAAATAGGAGGACAGACGTATGAATTGCCTGTCATCACTGGAACAGAAGATGAAAAAGGAATCGACATTACAAAATTAAGAGCACTTTCGGGAGCTGTTACGCTTGATTCCGGATTCAAAAACACAGGTTCAACTAAAAGTGCGATTACTTATCTAGACGGTGAAAATGGTATTTTAAGATACAGAGGTTACTCCATTGAAGAATTGGCTGAAAAAGCGTCTTTTGTAGAGGTTGCTTATTTGTTAATTAATGGGGAATTACCAACATCTTCTCAACTGAAGGATTTCGAAGCAAACATTACTAACCATACGTTAATTCATGAAGACATGAAGCGCTTTTATGAGGCTTATCCTTCTAAAGCGCATCCAATGGGAATTGTAGCTTCATTGTTATGTTCACTTTCTACCTTCTATCCAGATTCTCAAAATCCTAATAGAACAGAGGAAGAAGTAGAATTAACTATTTACAGACTTTTGGCTAAATTGCCAACCATCGCTGCATGGGCGTATAAAAACTTTGTTGGTCACCCTGTTGTTTATCCTAAAAACAACCTAAACTACAACGAGAATTTTCTCAATATGATGTTCGGACTTCCGTCTGAAGAATATGAATTAGATCCTGTAGTAACAGATGCCTTAAATAAACTTTTAATTCTTCACGCAGACCATGAACAAAATTGTTCTGCTTCCACCGTACGAATAGTAGGATCCTCGCATGCAAATTTATACTCTTCGATATCTGCTGGAGTAATTGCATTATGGGGACCACTTCATGGGGGTGCTAATCAAGCTGTAATTGAGATGTTAGAAGCTATCCATGCTGATGGTTCACCATTAGAAGAATGGATTGATAAAGCGAAAGATAAAAATGACCCTTTCCGTTTAATGGGATTTGGTCATAGAGTATATAAAAACTTCGATCCAAGAGCGAGAATAATCAAAAAAGCTGCTGACGATGTATTAGCAAAACTTGGTATAGAAGATCCGCTCATTGAAATTGCCAAGAAATTAGAACAAGTGGCATTGAATGATGAATACTTCAAAGCGAGAAACTTATATCCAAATGTAGATTTCTATTCTGGAATAATTTATAAAGCGTTAGGTATACCTACTGAGATGTTCACTGTTATGTTTGCATTAGGAAGATTACCTGGTTGGATCGCTCAATGGAAAGAAATGATCGAAAATAAAGAACCAATTGGTAGACCTCGTCAAATATACGTAGGAGAAAACGAACGATCTTATGTTGATGTTGAGTACAGATAATTGATCAATGAAATAACGTTAAAAAAAGGCTTCATTATGAAGCCTTTTTTTACATCTTTTCCACCCCAGTAATAAATAGAGCATTTTTAAAACAATTTTGTAATACTTTCGTATATCATCAGTTGATTTGAAATGAAAAAGGCCCTAACCTATCTCTTTCTTTTTCTCAGTATAACTTTGTTTTCACAGAGTTACCACTTTTTATATTTAAAAGCCAAAAAAGAAAATGGTTTGGCTGAAAATGATCTATACGATCTTCTACAAGACAAAAGGGGATCCATCTGGATGGCCACCCACAAAGGAATTTCGGTTTATGATGGTGTGAATTTCACTCAATTCAACAAAGAAAGTGGACTACCATCAAATGTAATACATTGTCTCTATGAGGATGTTAAAGGTCAAATTTGGATTGGTACCAATCGAGGACTATCTGTATACGATGGTGTAAACTTTAAAACATACACAAAAGAACATGGATTATCATCAAACATTATCAAATCGGTATGTGAAGATGGTTTTGGACGACTTTGGGTGGGAACATACAAAGGAGGTCTTTGCATGCTTAACACGTATAAATCTTCAACGATAAAATTCAATCCATTCAGTATCGATTTCGGGAAAGGCGATAACTTAACCATTAATAAAATCATTGAAACCCCTGATGCCAAAATCTACATTGCAACAGATATGGGATTGGCTGAAATCTTTAATGGAAATGTAGCTACCTACACCACCAAAAATGGATTAATTGGCTCATACATTTATGACTTACAAGAAGATGTGAATGGCGATATCTGGATTGCAACCTCTTCAGGTCTTTCTCTTTTCTCAGACGGTATTTTTAAAAGCTTTACGAAAGAAAATGGATTTCCTTTTAATGAAATTTTCACATTGGAGGAAGATAAAAACGATAACATTTGGATTGGAACACGAAACGGTGTGTTAAAATTAAACATTAACACCTATGACTACGAAATATTTAATTCGGACAAGGGATTGAGTGAAGATATTGTTAAAACAATATTAGAAGATAAACATGATAATATCTGGGTAGGAACCAGTGGTGGTGGCGTAAACAAATTTACAGGAATTTCATTCACCTACTTTGGTGAAAAGGAAGGCCTAAAAAATGAAAAGATAAATGGAATCATCCAAGATAGAAATAACCATTTTTGGTTCGCAACAAGAGGAGGATTAATCAAATATGATGAAAATGGTTCAATTACACTTTTCGATAAGGAAAAAGGCCTACCAGAAGATTATATTGCCACAGTTTTTGAAGACTCGAAAGGCAATATATGGGCAAGCACGCTGAAAGGAATTGTACAAATTAAAGATGATAAACTTCTAAATGTTTATGATCGATCCAAAGGTGTAATTACACCAGCTAATTGCTTTTATGAAGACAATGAAGGAGTTCTTTGGGCGGGGACCTCGTTAGGTCTGCTACGAATCAAAAATGGAATAATCACTTCATACAGTATGCTCCAGGGTCTTAACAATCCATCCATTACTGCAATATGTCAAGATCAATCAGGAAAACTATGGATTGGAACGAAAGGCGGAGGAATTAATTGGTTTAATGGAATTGAATTTGGTTATTTAACCGAAGAAGACGAATTAATCCCTTCCAACTACATAAATAGCATTGTAAAAGGACCAAGAGAGTCCTTATATATTGGAACAAACGCAGGAATCACAAAGTTTGATGAAAATAAAAATACGTATTACACATTCAATACAAAAAATTCAAAACTTGTCTCGGATAAGATTAAAATGATGATTTTTGACGAAGATAACCAGCTTTGGGTCGCTTCAGATCAAAGCTTAGACCGGATATCTTTCAATCCACCACAGGTTACTCGTCAAACTGGAGAGCATATTTCTGAAATAAAACACTTTGGTGAATCTGATGGTGTAGAAGGAGGTGAAATCAATGGTAATGCCGTATGTGAAGATATTAACGGGAATTTATGGTTCGGCACAAATAAAGGTGCTGTAAAACATGATAGAAGCGTATATCACACGAATGACATTGCCCCTCAAACCTTCTTTACAGGCCTCGATTTAAATAATAAACAAATTGATTGGAAATCGAGGAAATACGGAACTGAACCATGGAGTGGTATGCCAAAAAACTTGATTTTACCTTATGATTCATCTACTGTCACCTTCCATTTTGTAGGTATTAATCATGACAACTCTGATGGAACCATGTATTATTCTTATTTGAAACGAAACGATGAATTTTATTCAGAACCTGAGTATTCAACCTCTAGAACTTCTGCATTTAAAAAATTATCACCAGGAGAATATACGTTTACCGTTTATGCCTGCAACAAGGATGAGGTTTGTAGTGAAAAAACTCCTTCCACGTTTTCATTTAAAATTACCCCTCCTTTTTGGTTAGAATTCTGGTTCATCCTTTTAATGATTATCATTGTGATTTCCTCGATTGTTCTTTTTATTAAATACAGAGAGCGAAAACTTCGAGCTGAGCGAGAATTACTTGAAAAAAAGGTTCAGGAACGAACACAGGAAGTAGTTGAGAAAAATAAGGAACTTGAATTAATCAATCTTGAAATCGCGAATAAAAATGAAGTGATTGAACAAAAAAATGCAGATCTTAATTCAAGTATTCGTTATGCTTTGACGATTCAAAAAGCATCCTTTCCCTCTATTCAGGAACTAAGAGAAGCGATACCAGATTCCTTCGTTTACCATCTTCCTCGAGATATTGTATCAGGAGATTTTTACTGGTATAGGCAAGTTGGATCTAAGTTTATCATTTCATGTGCTGATTGTACAGGACATGGGGTACCAGGAGCACTTACAAGTATGATAGGGATAGCACTATTGAATGAAATTGTGGGTGGGAATAAAATTACCGATCCATCAGAAATATTAAAATTATTAGACCAAGGTGTATTAAAGGCGTTCGAGAATAGTGAGTCGGAAACAAATGATGGAATGGATGTAAGTTTAATTACAATCGATACAGATAAAAAGATAATCGAGTATGCAGGGGCTTATCGACCTTTAATTCGAATACGAAACGGCGAACTAACGGAATACAAATCAACTAAGATGTCCATAGGCTTTAAGGATGTTATCAATAAAACATTTGAAAAAACAACTTTAAGCATTGAAGATGGAGATTGTTTCTATATGTTCTCAGATGGTTATCCTGATCAATTCGGAGGCGAGAAAAGCAAAAAATTTAAAACTAAAGTAATGAAGGAAATGTTAGTCGAAAACCATCAATTATCCATGTCTGATCAAATGATTAATGTAGATGAGCGTTTGAAATTATGGATGGGTGATGAAGAACAAGTAGACGATATTCTCGTTTTAGGTCTTAAGCTTTAAACTGTAATCAGTTCGTTAATTTCCATTTTCAAAAATGCAAATTCAATCAAATCTATACTTTGCTCCAGTTCAACATCATTAAGAGCAAGCATTAAATTACTAACAGGAGTTTTTAAAAATATTTTATTGGAATGTCTATTTTTTATTTGTGTATATTCTCTATGACTGGCTTGTAGCGACTTTAAAAATAAATGAGATTGATCCTTCTTAAACTTTAGAATAAATGTTCCTATTCCAATAATTAAGTCTTTACACTCACAACAGTATAACACATTACCAACTTTATTAGAAGCCAACAATTTAAAATTACAATTTTCCATATTTGTTATTTAGAAATATTCTAAATAACAAATATGATCAAAAGAAGAACATTCTACAATAGCTTAAAAGGGTTATTTAGAATAAAAAAGGCCTCTTTCTGAGGCCTTTTTTATTCTACATCTAATTCTTTTCCTTCGTGGTCATAAAAATGATATTCTAGAATTTCATTATCAAACATAGGCATCAACTCTACTTTAACACCTATTCTCCTTTGAAGCTTCTTCTTTTCATTTGTAAATACTCCCTTCGTTAAATACGATTCTACGTAAGGATGAAGTGAAATTTTAATTTTAGACAGTTTATTCGCTTTTACTAGAGCATTCGCTTGTCCTTCCAGAGCCTGAACTAAGTTAATGCTTGCATCTACCTTTCCTGTTCCTAAACATGTAGGGCAAACCTCTGTAGTTACAACATTAGTCACAGGACGAACGCGCTGTCGTGTTATTTCGATCAATCCAAATTTACTTGGAGGAGTAAGACTGTGTTTTGCCCGATCATTTTTCATCACATCTTTCATGTGTTGATAAAGTCGTTTTCTATTTGCGGGCTTTTTCATATCAATGAAATCCACAACAATAATACCCCCCATGTCTCTTAAACGAAGCTGTCTGGCTACTTCCTCTGCAGCTTCTAAATTAACGGCCAATGCATTTTCCTCTTGATTCGCATTTTCATGGGAACGATTTCCTGAGTTAACATCAATCACATGACAAGCCTCAGTATGCTCAATTACAAGATAAACGCCGCTTTTAGATGTTACAGTTTGCCCAAAAGACTGCTTGATCTCTTTTGAAATTTTAAAATGCTCAAAAATAGGTAGCTTACCTTTGAAGTGATGGACAACACCTTTTTTCTTCGGTGATTTTTCCTCAATATAATCTCTAACTTCATTAAACAACAACTCATTGTCTACATGAATTGCTTCAAAATCACTATTGAATACATCACGCAAAATAGCAGATGTCCGACTAAGTTCACCAAGTACCCGATCAGTAACTTTTGCGTCCTTCAAATTCGTGTGTATATCATTCCATTTTGCAAGTAAATCCTCTAAATCTTTTTGAAGTTCAGCAACTCTTTTATCTTTCGCATTTGTCCGAACAATCACACCAAAATTCTTTGGTTTTATGCTTTTGATTAATTTTTTTAATCGATCTTTCTCTTTTCGATTTCCTATCTTTTGTGATACTGATACACGTTCAGAAAAAGGGACTAATACTAGATATCTTCCTGGAATTGAAAGTTCAGAACCAATTCTTGGCCCTTTGGTGCTTATGGGTTCTTTGGCTACCTGAACAAGAACTTCTTGTCCCGGATCAAGTACCTCACCCATTGCACCTGTTTTTTCGATATCTACTTCATTTTTAAAATAAAGTAGATTACTGGTTTTCTCCTTACCCTCTCTCGTTCTTTTTACAAACTTATTAAGAGATAATACTTGTGGTCCTAAATCAAAATAATGAAGGAAAGCATCCTTTTCATATCCAACGTCAACAAATGCGGCATTTAAACTGGGAAGAACTTTTCTTACTTTTCCCAAATAAATATCCCCTACAGCAAATTTTGTGTTTTTAGGTTCTTTATGCAGTTCCACCAACTGCTTATCCTTAAGTAATGCAATTAAAACTTCAGAAGGTGTAGAACTTAAAACTAATTCGTACACTTTTATATGTTTTTGTATATATAGATATTGCTAGTCCCTTCTAGGAACTAGCAACAAAAATTTAAGGAAAGGTATAAGAAGAAGTAATTTACTTCTTCTTATGCCTGTTTTTTCTTAATCTCTTTTTACGCTTGTGCGTAGCCATCTTATGTCTTTTTCTTTTCTTTCCGCTTGGCATAATTTTTTAATTTAAAGTTTTTAAAATATTATTACAGTTAAATACCTATTTAACCGACGTTTCATTCTTCACTTTGTCCACAAAAACCTTTGCTGGTTTAAAAGCTGGAACAAAATGTTCTGGAATGATGATAGTTGTATTTTTAGAGATGTTTCTTCCTGTTTTTTGAGCTCTTTTCTTAACAATAAAACTCCCAAAACCTCGAAGGTAAACGTTTTCTCCTTCCGTTAAAGAAGTTTTTACTGATTTCATAAAAGCTTCAACAGTTGCTTGAACTGCTACTTTCTCAATTCCTGTCTTCTCCGAAATTTCATTCACGATATCCGCCTTGGTCATCTCTACTCAGTTTAAATATTTATAATTTATTTTTGGTTTTCCTTTTTTAAATGGGGGTGCAAATTTACATGACTTTTTTCAGTTTTGGAAGGAAAAAAAACTTTTTTTTCTCTTAACTGTTTCAAAACGAATTGTTTGACATGAATGATTTTAGCGATAAAATACGAAACTGGTATCGACAAAACCAACGTGATTTACCTTGGAGAAACACCTCAAACCCCTTTAAAATATGGCTCTCTGAAATCATTCTCCAACAAACCAGAGTGGATCAAGGGTTACAGTATTATACAAAATTTATTAGGCGTTTTAATCATGTGAAGGAACTAGCTGAGGCCTCAGAGGATGAGGTTCTTACTATGTGGCAAGGCTTAGGCTATTACAGTAGAGGTAGAAACTTGAGAAAAGCGGCAATTCAGGTCATGGAGGAATTTAACGGTGAGTTTCCTAAAGATTCTAAAGAACTAAAAAAATTAAAAGGCATTGGCGATTATAGTGCAGCTGCAATTGCTAGCTTTTCAAACAACGAAAAGATTGCCGTTGTTGATGGTAATGTTTATAGAGTTTTAGCACGAATTTTTGGTATTGACACTCCTATTGATACCTCTCTCGGAAAAAAGAAATTTAACGAACTCGCAAACCTCCTCATTTCATCTAGGTTTCCAGCCGAACATAATCAGGCTATCATGGAGTTTGGAGCGCTTAATTGCACGCCTAAAAAACCACTTTGTACAACATGTATTTTTAATAGTTCATGTGAGGCGCTAAATAATAATCTTGTTCAACAGCTTCCTGTAAAGCGAAGAAAAAATCCTAAAAAAATTCGATATTTCCATTTTCACTTAATCCTAAAGAATCAAAAAATTCTTTTAGAAAAAAGATCGGAAAACGGTATATGGGCAAACATGTATCAATTGCCTTTATTAGAATTTGATCAGCCTTCCCCTTCACGCTTTAAGCTGCTTCATGAAACCAAACATATTTTATCCCATCAGGATTTATTTTGCTCATTTTATTTAGTTCGTGATCAGTTTACATCAAACGGAATATGGGTCTCATTGTCGGACTTAAATAAATATGCGCTTCCGGTTGTTATCAATAATTTTTTAACCCAATACTTAAATAAACATTGAGCATTTACTATCTTCGTAATCTAAAGAATAAGAGAATATGGCTGGTGTTAATAAAGTAATTTTGGTTGGTAATCTAGGGAAAGATCCTGAAGTAAGACATTTAGAAAATGGAACTGCAGTTGCTAATTTTCCCATAGCAACGAGTGAAAGTTATAAAGACAGAGATGGTAATCGAGTTGATCAAACTGAATGGCACAATATTGTTGTTTGGAGAAAACTCGCAGAAATTGCAGAAAATTATTTACGAAAAGGCAGTCAAATATATCTTGAAGGAAAATTAAGAACTCGATCTTGGGATGATCCGCAAGGCAATAAAAGGTATACTACAGAAGTTGTTGCAGACACCTTTACTATGCTCGGAAGAAGAGAGGAAAACCAGTCAGTACAAGGGGGGGCAAATTTAAGTTCTCAGCCCAACCAACAACCACTGCAGGAAGGAGCAAATACGGCTCCTGATGATGAAGATGATTTACCATTTTAATGATTACTTATTTGGTTAATCCTGAGCATTTAAATCTCGGTTATAGTACACTTAATCAAATAAGTACCATTCCTCTTTCGGATTGGATATATTTGTTATGCCTCACTTTAGGCATGATATTGCTTTTATCTGCCTCAGCTTTTATTTCGGCCTCTGAAACTGCATTCTTTTCATTGGATAAAATAGACTTAAAAAAAATTGCAGATTCCGACAAATCAACAGCTGACCAAATCCAAAAACTATTAGAAGAACCTGACAGACTTCTAGCAACTATATTAATTGTAAACAACACTGTAAATATTGGTATGATATTATTATCTACCCTTGTGGTTGATGTTTTCCAAAATAAAGCAAGTGCTCCTGATTGGTTGATGTTTTTGATTCAAGTAGTAGGTATCACCGCCCTAATATTGTTGTTTGGTGAAATAATCCCAAAGGTATATGCTACTCAGCGGAATAAATTTCTTGCAGTGATTATGGTAAAAGCAATTACGCTATTTGGTAAATTGTTTTACTTACCTGCAAAAGGACTTGTTAAAATTTCTAAAGGGTTTGATAATAAGTTAGGATCAAAAAATAAAAACTTAAGTCTTGACGAATTATCAGAGGTGCATGAGATTGTTCAAAACAAAGCAAACAAACAGGAACAAAAAATGCTGGATGGTATTTTGGAAATTGGGAATACCGAGGCAAAACAGATTATGATCCCTCGAACAGACATGATTGCAATCTCACAAAAAATGAGTTATCAAGATGTTTTGGAAAAAATTGTGCAAGAAGGGATCTCTCGGATTCCAGTGTATCATGAAACCATAGACAATATTAAAGGGATATTATACATAAAAGATCTTATTGGATCATTGAATGACAAAAAAAGTGATTTTAATTGGATGAAATTAGTTCGTCAACCTTATTTTGTTCCTGAAACCAAAAAATTAGATGACTTACTGGAAGAATTTCAAACAAAAAAAATTCACTTAGCAATTGTTGTTGATGAATACGGAGGAGTTGAGGGTTTAATTACACTGGAAGATATCATTGAAGAGATTGTGGGAGATATAAAAGATGAATTTGACGATGATGAAAATGATGATTATACGATATTGGGAGATGGTAAATATATCTTTGATGGTAAAATACCCCTACTAGATATGTACAGAATACTCGATGTAGAAGGTGAAGACTTTGAGGAAATTAAAGGTGAAGCAGAAACTATTGCGGGTTTAATTTTAGAAATAAAAGGAGGATTTCCTAGAAAAGGTGAAATCATCACATTAAAAAACTATGAATTTACCGTTGAGCATATCGATCGAAGAAGAATTCATCGAATAAAATTAGAAGTGAAATGATAAAGTTTTTTGTTTGGGCGTTTATAGCGTCTGTGCTTCTTACAAATTGCACTGATCCACCCTATCCTAAACCTCATGGATACCCACGTTTAAATCTTCCTGAAAAAGGATATACTAAATGGAGTAGCAATTGCTATTTCAACTTTAAAAGGGGGATTGCCACAGAAATTGAATTTGTGAACCAAAAAGATTCATGCTATTTTAACATTTCCTACCCTACATTAAATGGTAAAATTCATTGTTCTTACCTTTCTGTAAATGGGCACTTAAAAGAAATTATTGATCAGGAATACAAGCTAAGAGAGAAACACAACCAATTTTCAACAAGCGTTCAAGAGCGTGTATATCATGATGATAATAAAAAAGTTAACGCCTTGATTTTTAATATCTCTGGGACTCAAGCGGCTACACCTCTTCAATTTTTTATTACCGATAGTACTGATCATTTCTTCAGAGGAACACTCTATTTTAACACTACACCAAACAACGATTCTTTGGCAACAGCTATTGAATTTATTAAAGCAGATGTAGACACCATCATAGAATCCTTTGAATGGAAATGAAAGTCCATTAATTAAAGGGATTACTTAAATTCGTATTGTTTATATACGCTGTATCCGACAATGTTTTAAGAAATGCAATTAATTGAAGCTTTTCAATATCCGTCCAATGAAAACCTCCGTTATCATTTGGCATCAGCGGATCAACAGTGGGAGAACTACGAATAGAGTCGCTGTAAAAATCAATTACTTCCTCTAAGGTTTGAAAACGACCATCATGCATATAAGGAGCTGTAAATTCAATATTTCTTAATGTTGGACTTCTAAACTTTCCACGATCAGCAATATCTCCGGAAACGCCTTCATAACCAATATCTGGATAAATGTCTAATCCATTATTGTGGAGCTCATCATCGGTAAACAATGGGCGACCATGACAATGAAAACATTCTGCCTTTTCACTTAAAAACAGGTTATACCCTGCCAGTTCCAGTGGGCTAAATGTTGCCTCTCCTGCTAAGAACAAATCAAACTTGGACTGATTAGATATCAGTGTGCGTTCAAATTGAGCAATGGCCTTTACAACTAAATCTTTGGTAATCAACCCATCACCAAAAGCCACCTTAAATTCTAGCGGATAGGTCGGATGATTATTTATTCTATCCAATGCGTTGTCCCAGTTTAAATGCATTTCGATCGGGTTACTTACTGGTGCCTCTGCTTGTTTTTCCAAGCTTGAAGCCCTTCCATTCCAAAAAAAGGAGGATTGCCATCCTGGATTAATTAGTGCCGATGCATTGATATTTCCCTCAATTCCTTCAACACCTACACTAAATCTTTTATTATCTGAAAAGGCTCTACTCTGTTGATGACAAGAAGAGCAAGACATGGTTTGATCTTTCGATAAAATAGGATCGTAAAATAATTTTCTGCCTAATGCAACCCCTTCCTTAGAGGTTTCATTATCCGATGGAATTGTCATTGTTGGAAAACCTACCGCATTAACATCCATGTGGGTGTGTTCATGTCCATCTCCTTGATTAGATTCAATAATTAATGGTTTCCTACACGCAAGGAAACTAACTAAAAATAATATGTGAAAAATCCACCTCTTCATTCATTAAATTGCGCTTCCTTTCTTTCATTATTTTACATCAATTGAAAATACAGAGTTCCCATTTTCTTTTAGCTTTTTCTGGGCTTCCGCATTCATCATAATCATCTGCCCATAATTACAAAAATTATAATTTTCATCATTCGACGAACCCGTAAACCATTCATTTATATCCATGGTTATTTCAAAACTTAATCCCTCTTCATTCATGGTGAAAGCAGAATTATTAAAAGTAACATGAAAGTCATAGGGCTTCCCCATTGAAGGACCAGTATGGAGAGCATAGCTTTTTGTAATGGAATCGACTCCTAAAGAGTCATATGTGCCCTCTAGTTTCATATAATGATACCCCCCAGAGCCCATTCCCCATGCCATGGCGGCCTCTTCAACGGTTTGGAGCGTATCAGATACATTCATCAATGAGTCTATTCCAAATGAAAAACCGATTGATGAATATGTCCCAAAAGGTAATTCTAAAATCTCTTTCTTAATTAATGAAGAGATATCATCTGCATTCACATACAAGGGGCTTTTAATTATAATTGCATCACCAGAAATTGGCGTGAAGGTGAGATTACTTATGAAATACTTTAATGTTCGTACATCATATTGATGTCCAACTACATTGATATATTTTTTCTCATTAAAGGAGAGATGCTCAGCACCTACTTTATGATTAAATTCTACTGTAACTTTTCCACGTTCTTGCGATTCATTTAGTTCCTTTTTACATGAAATAAAAAACACAATGCTAGACAAGACTACTATTAAAATAGATTTTTGAAACATACCTTTAATTTTATAAAATTTTATGGATTATAACATCTTTCTTATCACAAAAGACGGCTTATGCTTTTCCGAGATGCTTCAACATTTTCATATGCGTCCATATCGCAGACCTGAATGTTGGAAGATTATGATAAGGAAGATTAAATTCTCTAGCTGTTTCCCTTACTATATGGCTAAGCTTCGTATAATGCACATGACATATACTCGGAAACAAGTGATGCTCAACCTGATGGTTCAACCCTCCAGCAAACCATGTGAGTAATTTATTTTTAGTGGCAAAATTTACCGTATTCATGAGTTGATGACTAGCCCAATCTCTAGGTACCTGCTCTCCCGATTTTGCATTTGAAAATTTCGAAATTTCCATCACATGAGCAGGTTGAAATATACAACTTAAGATAAATCCTGCCACGAAATGCATAAGTAAGAAATTAAAAAGAATCACAAGAAATGATACTTCTGTTAACCACATTGGAAGGATTAGAATATAGGTAAAATAAGCTAATCGAAGCAAAGTCGTTTTTAAAAAATGAAATGCAAAGGAACGCTTAGAAATCGTTTTGATCAATCCCTTTTTGCGATATCGAATTAAGGAATCAAAATCAGCGAAAAATGCCCAATTAAACGTTAAAAGTCCGTAAAAGAACCATGCATAGATATACTGAAATCTATGAATACCCATTCTCTTTTTATTGGGTGAGAATCTCAAAAAGAAAGGCGCATTAATATCTTCATCAAATTCTTCAATATTCGTGTAGGTATGATGCAATACATTGTGCTGTATTTTCCAATTAATTGATGCGCCTCCAACAAGATTAATAACCTCTCCCAAAATCAAATTAACGGTTTTATTCTTGGAGTAAGCCCCATGTATAGCATCATGCATTATACTTAAACCAATACCGGACATAAAAATCCCCATCAAAAGCCATAAAGAAGAATAAAGCCAACTGTTTTGAATATCTCCGAAAAGAATTAAAAAATAGGGTGTAAGATAACATGTTATCATGAAACATGTTTTGAAATACATTTTTCCATTACCTGTTTTTTGGATATCATTTTCCTTGAAATATTCATCAATTCTACGTTTCAGTGTTTTGAAGAAATCGTTGGATTTTAAATCGTATTTTGGAGGTACAAAAGGCACAAAGTCGTTTTTTTACAATATACACAATTAAAACATCCACCCCCCAAATTCTAATAAAGAAAATATAATTCAATTATTTATTTTTCTAATATTAATCGTTGAATATCGAAACTTATTTTAATAATTCAAGTTTAAGGAGTCTCCAATACTATCTTGCATGAAAATATTTAGACTTTTATACACCCTTTTATTGATCAGTTTTATTGCCAATGCCCAACATTCAGAAAGATGCGCCTCAGAAACACTACTTGCGAACTACCTTAAAAATAATCCAAATGAAATAGAAAAATTTAAAAAAAATGAAGCGAACCTTCAACAGTTAATCAATCGAAATTTTCGTTTCAAAAGCACAGAAGAAATATATCGTGTTCCAGTAGTGGTGCATATCATGCATGTTGGAGAATCTATTGGCACGGGTTCGAATATTTCCGAAGCTCAAATTTTAAGCGGTATTCAACAGCTAAATGATGCATTTAGAAATGAGAATGGACTAGGAATTGATATGGGAATCGAATTTCACTTAGCCATACAGGATCCTAATGGTGCTTCCACCAATGGAATTATTCGCTATGATGCTTCAGGAATTCCTGGATACGCTAGTGATGGAGTTGCTATAGGGACTGATCCTGGAGCAGATGAAGCAGACGTAAAAGCGGCGAGTAAATGGCCTAATGGCCAATATTACAATATTTGGATTGTATCCGAAATAGGAGGTAATGATGGCGGCTTTGGAACACAAGGTTTTGCTTACTTTCCTGGAACAAGTGCAGCATATGACGGAACAATTATTCAACATACATCTTGGGGAGATGAAAATGGTACAGCTAATTTTTGGAACAACTTGGGAGTTACCTTGGTCCACGAAATGGGGCATGCCTTAGGGTTATACCACACGTTCCATCTTCAATCGAGTGGAGACACAACCGTAAATGGTTGTCCACAAAATAGTGATTGTTCTCTACAAGGGGATTTATGTTGTGATACTGATCCTCACTTTGAAAGTGAAAGTTTCACATGCGACACCTCAGAGATTAACCCTTGTACAGGAACACCATTAGGGAATGTTGTTAGAAACTACATGGATTACTCGTCTCAAGAATGTCAAATTATGTTCACACAAGACCAAAAAGACAGAATGAGAGCAGCTCTTGAAGGAACCCGAAAAGGCTTACTATTATCTAGAGGATTAGACGAGCCTATTGCCGCATGCGAAGCAGTGGATCCTGCGGGATGTACCCCTCAAACAGATGAAACTGGCTTAGAAGGAAATTATGCCGGGGTGGGGATTGTTGAATTGGAAGGGGAATTACATCACATAAGCTATACAGCATTTATTGATGGTGGATACGTTGATAATACAAACGAGTGCGCAATAACTTCTTTTTTAAAAATTGATTCAAACTATGTGCTAAATGTTACACCAGATAATGCACCAACAAACCCTACTTACCTAAAAGCTTGGATTGATTATAATAACGATGGTTCCTTTGATGTTTCAGAACTTGTTCTAAATGAAAGTGGAATAGGCGAAAATATATTGTCTGACTCGTTAACCATTCCGAATGATGCCTCACAAAATGAGTTTATTCGAATGAGGGTATTGTTGGATTTAATTCCGATATCAGATGCTTGCAGTAGTCCAACATATGGCCAAGCTGAAGACTATTCATTATATCTATATATTCCTGGTCAAATCACCTCAGGAATAAAAGAAAATATGGGAATCCATACACTCACAGTATTCCCAAATCCTGCAAATAATATTATTCATGTAAACTTTGATTACTCAAAAAATGAAGAAGTTCTTTTACACATTCGAGATGTTCAAGGAAAGTTAGTGAAAAGTAAAACCATTAACTCATCAAGTAAAATCCTATCTCAATTAGATGTAAGTTCTTTTGGAATGGGACTTTACACTTTATCCATGAGCAATTCATATGGAATGCATACAACTACTTTTCTAGTAAAATAGAGTGAATAGACTAAGATTTCTTTTAGAGGAATTCATTTTCAGGAATTCCTTTTCAATGGATTTTTAGCCTATTAGGTTTTTATATTCCTCCGCAGACAATAACGATTCAAACTGATCAGCATCGGATACTTTCACCTTAATCATCCAGCCTGCACCATACGGATCTTCATTCACAATTTCAGGAGTATCCTCAATAGCATCATTTAAATCAAGTACCTCACCTGATAACGGCAAGAACAAATCTGATACAGTTTTTACAGCCTCAACTGTTCCAAAAACCTCCTCGGCTTCCAGTGTTTCTCCAACAGTTTCCACTTCAACATAAACAATATCACCCAATTCTCCTTGTGCAAAATCAGTAATGCCAATTACAGCAACATCACCTTCTAATTTAACCCATTCGTGATCTTTTGTATACCTTAACTCGGTTGGAATATTCATTTCTATAGATTTAGAATGTAAAGATAAAAAATTGATTCATCCTACTCTCTTTTTAAATTAAGATTCCAATAAAATTTAATAAAAACTATTCGTTGTATTTTTGCTTAGTATGAGATTCCTTTTGATACCCTTTATAACTATTTTCTCTTTTTTTACATTTGGACAAAATGATTTAGTTCCTTCCTCTAAGTTTAGGTTAGATACATCCAAGTCAAATAGTTTTAATAAGGGTAAACTTCATATTAACTGGGGATACAATAGAGCGTGGTATTCAAAATCCGACATTCAGTTTGAAGGAGATCATTTTAATTTTATTTTATACGATGCTGTTGCAAAAGATCGACCTACTCCTTTTAATTGGGCCACTTATTTTGCTCCTAAAAACTTAACAATACCACAAACAAACCTAAGAGTAGGATATTTTATTACAAATAACTGGTCCATTTCTTTGGGCCTTGACCATATGAAATATGTGATGGAGATATTACGACATAATACGATTAGTGGAGACATTAATATGGAAACACCCTACGATGGAAATTATGTAAATAATCCCATTTTTTTGGATAGTACATTTCTCAATTTTGAACATACCGACGGCTTAAATTATGTAAATATAGAGAGTGATTACTATTACCCATTTTTATCCTGGAAAGATAAAATTATCACTCAAGCAGTTGTAGGGTTTGGTGCGGGTTTTCTTTTACCTAAGACACGCACAGTTATGTTTAAAAGAACCTATCGCGATGATTTTAATATAGCTGGCTTTGGTACAAATGGTAAATTAGGATGCAATGTTCGGTTTTGGAATTACTTTTTCATTCAAACTAACCTAAAAGGCGGATTCATTAATATGCCTAATATTCGAATCACAAGTAATCCCTCAGAGAATGGAAAACAACATTTTTGGTTCACCCAATTTAATTGGTTAATAGGCTTAAATTTTAATCTCATTCGATAGATTAATACTATGGACTAAATCATTCGTGAGAAGATTTCTCTCTTGATAAACAAATGATCTGATGCATTACTTATTGGACACTTGTTCCCAACAATCCACTTTTGAAGGTGTTGAATCATCAGAGAACCATCCTCTGAACACATCATTCCCATTCGCATAAAGCATTAATCCCAATAGCAAAATCATACCTGTCATTTGAGCATACTCTAAAAATTTCTCCCCCGGTTTTCTTCTGAAAATCATTTCATACAATAAAAACATGACATGGCCGCCATCTAATGCAGGTATGGGAAGTAAATTCATAAACGCTAAAATAATTGATAATAACGCCGTAATATTCCAGAACTTTTGCCAATAATTTGAGTCCGAAAAAGATTCTGGAAACAAACTTCCAAGTGCGCCAAACCCTCCTAAACTATCAGCGTGCCTTGTTACTTTTTTAAACTGACGAATATAACTTGATAAAACGTCTACAGCCTTGTTAAATCCAGCAGGAAAAGACTCAACGAATGAATAATTGTAATGGACTGTATCTAAAAAATTAAATGTGTTTTTTCGAGCCACACCTAATAACCGATTACATTCTATTTTCATGGGAACTTTTATTGAATCCCCTCTTCTCAATACTGTAAGTTCAATGTGAGGTTGATTTATGGCTTTAATAGCTCGTTGAAAATCAACATAAAATGGAGTTGGTGTATTATTTAACGCTATAATCTGATCATCCTTTTCCAATTTTCCAAAAGCAGCGGTTGTATCTCCTTTTGCATTAATTGCCAGCACAGAATCAAGTATAAACGGGATTCTAGGACTCACTACTCTTTGAATACCTGAATCAATTGCATGATCACCAAATTCATCATAAACCGTAAAACTTATCTCTTTCCCCTCTCGTAAAACGACAACTACTTTCTCCTGATCATTCAGGAGAAGTTCTTTCGTAAAATCAGAGAAAAAACTGAATTGCTCACCATTAATTGAAAGTGGAATATCTCCATCCTTGAACCCATGATCTTTTGCAATTTCTGTGGTAGCAATACCATACTTTAAATTGGTATTTGGCAATCGATCTTCTCCCCACGTTAAAAGAGACATACTATAAATAAACCATGCCAATAGCGCATTTACAGTTACTCCTCCAACCATAATAATTAACCTTTGCCATGTTTTCTTTGAACGAAATTCCCATGGTTTTGGTGGTTGCTTCATTTGCTCTTTATCCATGGACTCGTCAACCATGCCGGCAATCTTAACATAACCTCCAAGCGGTAACCATCCAATACCATACACGGTGTCTCCAACTTTCTTTTTTACCAATGAAAACCAAGGATCAAAGAACAAATAAAACTTTTCTACTTTTGTTTTAAATAATTTAGCAGGTATGAAATGCCCTAATTCATGGAGCACAACGAGAATTGAAAGGCTAAATATTAAGCTTACTGCTTTTGTAAAAAATTCCATTATACTGATTCAATAATTCTTTGAGCAACTGTTCTGGCCTGTTTATCTGACTGAATATAATCCTCTAATTCAGGCTTTTCCACAAATGGAATTTCATCCATACAACGTTCAATCACTTCACTCATTTCTAAAAAGCCTATTTTATCCTCTAAAAAAGCGGCCACAACAACCTCATTGGCCGCATTCATTACACAAGGCACATTCCCTCCTTTTTTAAGGGCACTAAAGGCTAATGCAAGATTACGAAAAGTTTTCGTATCCGGCGCCTCAAAGCCAAGTTGAGGGTAATCTAAAAAGTTAAATCTTGTGAAATCGTTTTTTAACCGTTCTGGAAAGCCCATGGCATATTGTATAGGTAATTTCATATCTGGTAAACCTAATTGAGCTTTTATGCTCCCATCTTCAAACTGCACGAGTGAATGAATTATACTTTGAGGATGTACAACCACTTCAATTTGCTCTGGATTTAAATTAAATAACCATTTTGCTTCAATAACTTCAAGGCCCTTATTCATTAAACTAGCAGAATCAATAGTAATCTTAGCTCCCATATCCCAATTCGGATGCTTTAAAGCTTGAACTTTGGTTACTGCTTTTAATTCTTCGGCTGTTTTACCACGGAAAGGTCCACCACTTGCGGTTAGTATAATTTTTTCAATGGGATTCATATACTCCCCTGTCAAACACTGAAAAATAGCTGAATGCTCACTATCAACTGGTAAAATATTCACCCCCTTCTCTCGAGCTAATCGGGTAATTAACTCCCCTGCAACCACTAAAGTCTCTTTGTTTGCTAATGCAATTGTTTTCCCCGCATTGATAGCAGAAATTGTTGGTTGTAAACCGGCATAACCCACAAGTGCAGTAAGTACAATATCAACTTCATTAAAAGTCACCACCTGTTCCAATGCCTCGGCTCCAGTATACACTTTTATGTCATAGTCAAATAAAGCATTATTTACTTGATTGTAAAATGCTTGATCTACAATCACTACTGCATTAGGTCTAAATTTTTTCGCTTGTTCAATGAGCAGATCAGCACTTTTGTTCACCGTTAATATTTCAACTTCAAATAAATGTGATTGTTCTTCAATCACCTCTAAAGCTTGAGTACCTATTGAACCAGATGAACCTAAAATGGCAATTTTTTTCTTTTTTTCTTGCACGAGTGTGAGTGAGTATTTTTCGATTTATATTTTGTAAAGTGATAGCTGTTCCGCAATTTTCCGATCGTTACTCAATCGTGGTACTTTATTTTGCCCTCCCAACTTACCGATGGATTTCATATACTCTACAAAAGCCTCGCGTTTTAAGTGTGTCAACACAGCAGGACGAAGAATATTTCCTTTTATCAAATCCTGATAATAAACATTTTGTTTTTGCATTTCTTCGTCAATTATTCTGATAAAATCTTCAAAGGAATTAGGTTCTTTTGAAAATTCAACAAACCATTCATGATGCGGCAAACTCTGATCACCACCGTCTACTTGAGGCGCAACAGTAAACTCAACAACATCGGCCTCTGTTTGACGAGCTGCTTTAATCATTGCAGCCTCTACCTCTTTCCCAATAACATGCTCTCCAAAGGCAGAAATAAAATGCTTGATTCTCCCAGTCACAACAATTCTAAAAGGATCTATAGAAACGAACTCAACGGTGTCACCTATGTTATACCCCCAAAGGCCAGCGTTTGTGTTCAATATAATCACATAATTCACACCCAACTCAACATCCTTTAGGCTTAATCTTGGCGGATTTTCATCAAAAAATTTATCTGCTGGTATGAATTCAAAAAATATCCCCGCATTCACATTCAATAACAATCCTTCTCTGCTTTGTGAATCTTGAAAAGCGATGAATCCTTCTGATGCTGGATAAACCTCTATTGTAGGGACTCTCTTACCAACAAGTTTATCAAAGATAGGTTGATAAGGTTTATAATTCACCCCTCCTTGAACAAACAAGGAAAAGTTTGGAAACACGTCCTTAATTTCTTTTCCGGTCCTTGCTTCTATGCGTTCAAAATACATTTGAACCCACGGCGGAATACCTGAAATTAGACGCATATCCTCATGAATGGTCTCGTCAATAATTTTCTCCAATTTTGTCTCCCAATCTTCGATGCAATTTGTCTCCCATGAGGGCATTCTATTTTTTTGAAGATAATTTGGAACATAATGGGCAACTATTCCACTCAAGCGACCAAAGGGTACTTTTCCTTTCTTATCTAACTCAGGTGAACCTTGAAGGAAGATCATTTTTCCTTCCGTAAATTCAGCGCGCTCTGTTTCATCCATGTACATCAACAGGGCATTTTTTGCAGCATCAATGTGATGCTGCATAGATTCTTTTGAAATAGGAATATATTTAACTCCAGATGTTGTCCCTGATGTTTTACAAAAATAGAGTGGTAATCCAGGCCACAAAACATCCGATTCTCCAACAACAACTTTTTCAACATATTCTTTTAATCCTTCATAATCATTTAGTGGTACATTTCTCTTGAAATCTTCATACGTTTTTATAGACGAAAAATTATGATCTTTTCCAAACTCCGTGTTAGACGCTTTAGCGATTAATTTTTTCATCGTCTTCTGTTGGAGTTCAATTGCATTGTCCATCCAATACCTAACCTTCTTGGCTTGTCTTTTTGCGTAAAGTTGAGCGATTTTAGACTTAAGTCCCATTGACTAACGAATTTCAGGTAAAAATAACCATTAATTTCCTAAAAAAGCTATAAGATCAATGTCCTTTCGTGGGGAAAATGAAGAGACAAAAAAGTTGGTGTATTTATTGAAATATTGTGATTAAATAGATTGCTTAACCAAAAAGAACATTAAATGAGTTCTCGGGACTTTTCCTCTTCAGATGGTTCCCGAGGTTGTGAAACAGGTGCTTTACTTTTATTAAAAAATTCAGTTTGAAAGGACCCTCTTTGAAAGACAATAATGATACCAACACCCACAGATATTGCTACATCAGCCAAATTGAAAATTGGAGAAAAAAAGCTTAAACTAAACATATCAACAACCTTACCTGTTAAGAAGTTAGCATATCCTTCTCCAAATGGCACTGTTTCCGCTGTAATGGATAAATGACGGGGACTGTCACTAAAAACCAATCCATAGAGTAAACTATCCACAATATTACCTAAGGCTCCAGAAAAGATAAGGGCGATACTAACTATTAAGCCAAAAGATCCTTTTTTCCTAATTAAACCAATTAGGTAATAGAAAATGACACCAACAGCAATAATTCGAAAAATACTCAACAAAATTTTTGCACCTTGATCACCTAAAAAAGGGATTTCCCATCCAAAGGCCATGCCTGGATTTTCAACAAAATGTAATTGGAACCAATCACCAATTAATTCAAAACTTTCGCCGTAGTAAAAATTTAACTTAACCCATACTTTTATCAACTGATCAAAAAACAGCGTTAAAAGAATGGTGATGATCGCAACAATATATCTATTCCTTATAGCGGTAGTCATATTTCAAAGCAAATATAGGATAAAACGATTTTAAATTTTGCCCGTTAAGTTAAATTAAGATGCGGGATACACATAAAATAAAATTCATCAAGATCTGTTCAGAGCTAGGTGCTGGAGTAAGAGGTTCCTCCAAGGCATTTGAAGGATTGAAAAAAGCCGCTCATAAAAAAAACAGTTCCTTATTTGATCATTTCGAAATTATTTCCATCAAGGATGAAAATGAATCACTTTTGAAAAATATAAGTTTCCCGAATGCAAAACGAATTAAACATGTCCACACCGTTTTAAACCGTGTTTATCGTGAAGTATACAATCAACTAAATAAGGAAGTCTTTCCAATTTTATTATCAGGAGACCATTCCATTGCTGCTGGAACTCTTGCAGGAATCAAATCAGCCTTTCCAAGTGAAACTCTCGGAGTTGTATGGATTGATGCCCATGCCGATCTTCACACGCCTTACACTACTCCATCAGGAAATATGCACGGTATGCCACTAGCCGCATCCTTGGGTTTAGACCAATTACAACATGCTCAAAACAATCCTAAGTCAGAAGTTTTAACCCTATGGGATAATATAAAATCCTTGGGGAATATCTCTCCAAAAATACACTCTGAGAACTTAATTTATGTGGGGTTAAGAGATACAGAATGGCAGGAGGAGCATTTAATTAAAACAATGAATATTCAAAATTACACTGTGGATTTTATTCGGAAAAACGGAGGCGTATCAACCGCTGAATCCATTCTAAACCAACTTGTGAATTGTCATCGTATCTATATCTCATTTGACGTAGATGTGTTTGATGATTCCCTAAGCCTGGGCACAGGAACTCCATCACCAAAAGGTTTATTTCTTCGTGAGGTCATCAACCTTATTAACCGATTAGTAAAGAGTGAAAAAATATGTTGTTTTGAAATTGTTGAAATAAATCCCCTTATTGACAATAAAGGAAATACAATGGCTGAGATGGGCTTTGATGTCTTGAATACCTTTGTGCACACGCTAAGCACATTAAAATAAAAAAATTGTATGTCCTAAACACCTAACGTTTAACTACTTTTATTACCTCTAGGACACGTCCATCTGAAGCTATTTTTAAAGTATAATTTCCAGGCGAGAGTGCAGATAATTCTAACCGCACGTTTCCATTTGAATAATTTGTATTAATTACTTTGACGAGCTGACCGCTTTGATTATACACATACACTATAATCTTATGAACATCATTTTCATTTCTTAACGTCAACTCGTTACTAAAAGGATTTGGAGAAGCAAACCATGTGCAGCTTTCATTTGAATTGAAGACATTTTTTTCTATCCCTGAAGAACATCCCTCATCGATTTTATATGATGATTTAACAAGATGATCAATTGTGGAATCATTAAAACTTGTGTTTGTGGTATGATTGTAAAATGTTTTATCCAAGACTTCAGCATCTCCGCCCATCCAATCTTTTAATAACGTACCAAAAACAGATCGATAATCATGTTGAATCGTTTCTATTTGCCAGTTATTATCTTCAATTGCTTCATTCAAATCAGGATTAATTCCTGTCATCCCTCCTTCAATTGTATTTCCAAAAATAAATATTGGAGCTATTTCACCATGATCTGTTCCTAAATTTCCGTTTTCAGCAACTTTTCTTCCAAACTCTGAATAGGTAATCGCCATAACGTCTTCTTCCAAACCAATCGACGAAATATCATTCATAAATGCTCCAATTGCACCAGAAAGCTCTTCAAGCAGAAGATAATGTCTTCCTAAAACATCATTTCCACCTGTTTCTAACTGCATAGCATGCGTATCAAACCCTTTTAATCGAACCATGAAAATTTTTGACTTAAGCCCTCCCTTAATCATTCTTGCAACGGTTTTCAACTGATTGGACAAGTCTGTATCTGGATAAGAAGCTTCATTTGAACCTAAATTGAATGCATTTGAAATTGAACCAGCATAAATATTAGCCAACTTGTCCGTCTCAACAATGTAATCTAATTCAATTCCAAAATCAGAATCTTTAGAAATTTCTTTTGGCGCCTCACCTCCTAAACCATTGATTATTGAATAAAAACCAGAAGCATCTTGATTAGTTATATTCATATTCATTCCGTGCTCATGTTCACCAAAGAACCCAAGGGAGTTCTTAACGTTTCCCATCTGAACAGCAAAAGGGTAATCTTTCCCTAATTCGCTCGCATACATATTTTCCATATATCTTCCTATCCATCCTGAATCCTTTCCATTTCCCCATCCATTCCCATCATTCCCTGTCATCATCATATCACTAGAAGTAAAGTGACTTTTATTGGCTGAAGGATAACCAACACCTTGAATTATCTGCATTTTACCTTCATCGTACAACCTTTTAAAATCAGTAAGAATCGGATGTAATCCGACAAGTTGATTTTCTGCTAACCCAGAATCCAGCGAAATATATTTATTCAATCCAGACTCTGGAACTCTAATGGTGGGACGCAGATTTGAATAAATATCATATTGATTTACAGGCACTATTGTATTCAGTCCATCATTGCCTCCGTCTAAATTGATTAAAATCAATTTTCTATTTGAAAAGTCGCAGTTTTTCAACTCATCAGATTCGAACATAGCATTCAAATCAAAAGGCATTAATGCGGCGGCAGAGGCAGTGGTACTAAGCTTTATAAAATCCCTTCTTTTCATAACCTACATTAATTGAAATTCTGCTGCGTTAACCATAGCAATTAATAACTGATCTAACCTTATTCTCGTTGTAGTATCATCCCCACCAATATAATCACTCCAAGCGCCTGTCCAATACTCATCTCCCAATGAGTTTGATAGAAGATCTTTGAAATAATCTATTCGATCTTGATCAATCGATTCTGGATATAAATATTCTGCAATTTCTCTCACTACAGTTTCTGCGTCATATGGATTGGAAATTGTTGTCTCCACATATTTAACAGAATCTACAACCGAGGAAAACCTACCCCAACCTGCGATTAGATCCCTTCCATATAAAAAAGATTCAATGAACTTATACCTACTAACAATTGTTGCTGATGTAAACCATTGCCTATCATAATCTGGACCTTGGTAATCGGCAGGGTATCCTGCCACCGAATCCGGAGCAAACATATTAAATCCAGAACCCGAAAAACTTGAATTATGCCCGAAATTCCTAAAAAACAAGTGATAATATTCGTCCTGATTGTCTAACACTAAAGGATTTATAATATCAACTTTAAATGCTGATGTAATTTCCGTCCAAAGTTGCATTGGATGCTTAATAATACTCCCAATGATTTGATCCGTATTGTCACTATCACATTCATCATAAAAGTGTTTTGATTCAAGCAACCTCTTTAAAACGGGTAACAATTGATATCCATTTGCCCTTAAATCAGTTGCCAAGGGTTCGATTATATTCGTTTCAACAACAGAATCCCATTCACTTTTCACAAAAAACCTGTAGAGCTTTCTAACATATGCTAATGCTGTAGCATCTTGATCAAAAACCATGTCTACGAACTCTTCATATTCTGCTAGTATTGATGCCTCATCAACACCGCCTTGTATTATTTTATTTCCGAATGCAGCACTAAATGTCTTATCCCCTTTATCATGAGCATTTACATTAACATATCCTTGAGGAATAGAGGTGTCAGGATCTTGAATTGAACGATCATTTTTATTTCTAAACCCCGTTAAAACTCTTGCTGCCTCAATCACATCGGACTCTGTATAATTTGTGTAATCGCCGGGACCCCTTTGTTCTCCTTTAAGAATCGTAAATAATTCTAAATACTCTCTTGAATAATTTTCATTCGGCTTCCATCTACTATTTAAATTATTATCTAAATAAAGAACCATCGCATTGTTGAGTGTGATTTTTTTCGCCAAAATTTTAACACTCCCAAATGCATATTTTTGCAACAAACGTAAATAGTCAAAAAAATGAGTTGCTGGACCTGTGCCTGCGTCTTTAGATGTGGTAAAACACGTATGTAAGAATAAGGTTAACTTATGCTCCAATGAAATTTCATTTTGAGCGTTGTACCACCACCAACCACAAATATATGTCCGTTTAGCACCTTGTCTACTAAATTCAGCGGGGTCTTTTGGAGAACTGGTCCAATGCTGTTCTTCCCAATCCTCTCCCCTCGGGTCAATTGGTTCAGAAAGCTTAGGGATAGACGGTGCGCTCAAAGCCCAAAGAGCCTGAGCAGGAGTAAAACTCGCAAATTGATCAATTTTTTCAGGAGTGAAATTAAAACAAGATCTTCTCAGTAAGTGTTTCGCTTTACGTTTTCCTAAAGTTTGAGTAAATGGTGATAAAGAGGACATAACCAAAGGTTGAATTCCCTTAAATTACTATTTTATTAATTCAATTCAAAAACCAATAATTCAACGTATTATCATTCATTAAATACTTCCGATGCCCATTTTATAAAATACTCACTTCAATTCTTAATACTCTTGGAGAATACCTCAAAGGAAGACTTAACTTTTCCAAAGTTTTTTTTTCTCGGCCTTGTTAATGATTTCGACACTATTCAAATTACCCATATGATTGAATTTTACCAAAAGCATTCAAAAAACATATCATTATTTCGTTTAAATAGGAAATAGATTGGTTTATGTATTCACTGAACCACTATGCCTTGATGTGAAATATGAACACCCTTATTATTAAATTTAACAAGGAATTATTGTTACTTCATCTCCCTCGATGTAAATTTAAATGTGTTTAAAAGAATAGCCATATTTATAGTCTTATTCCTCTTTCAAATATGTAAAGGCGGGAATATTAATTCAGCTATTACCTTTGGCACACATTTTATTTTTGGTTCGCAACTCCAATCCATCAATCTTAGTTTAGATGGTAATTTAGCGCTACACGAATCAGCATTTGGATTTAAAAATGGGAGTTCTGTGTTCATCAACGGATCATGCAGTTATGAAGTATATAGGACGAAATTTGGAGTGAAAAACTATGGATCAGGAATTAATTACTCCGTTAAGGGAATATTGGGTTGGGGAAATGGATTAAATCTAGCAGGAAGCTTAATCTCAACTACTTCGAATAATTTTTTTTACGATCAATCCCACCCTACTTCGTTCAATGGATTTGGAATAGGTGTTGACGTTAATTTACAATTTGGAACTTTGAAAAAGTTCAGTAATAAAAGAGGTAATTTTTTAGGTTTATTTTCACAAAAACAAACAATGATTCACTTTAATTTCTCAAATGATTTTAAATCTGGATTTTTTCGAGGAAAAGGAGGTGACATGGGAGAAACAGGAAGCTTAATGCTAAAAATTGCTCAATTACAAAGCAATTATATTGATATATATGGCGTTGGATTAGCATTATTTACACCTGAACCCGACTACTCGAAAAACCCCACACAACAAAAAAATTCTGATGATGAATCTGCGATTGTATTGCCCTCAACAACACCTTTTGAAAACCTCTACCACGGAAATATTTTTGGTTCATTTAGTCGCACATCAAATTACTATTCCATTGCCCTAAAACTTGGAGTCGATTCAAAAAAAACTGGTGCTAATATCCAAAATTGGCTCCATGATACGTTTGGACTATACCCAAGATTTGAGTGGCCTGTTGATGAGAAGAACAAACTCTTATTTGAATGTGCTACAGGTGTACTAAAAAAAGTTCAATCCATAAATTGAAATACATCACTTCCATACTAATCAATTTAATGCTCTTGAGTTGTGTGAATGTTTACCAGCAAGAGATTGTTGATTCCTCTAGTATAAGAGAAGGAAAGTCCAAGCACGTGAAAATCACTAATCAGAAAGAATTACGTAATGTAATAGCTAACAATCCTCAAATTGAAATTCTTTTACTTGATTCATTACAACTTGATTCACTACCTAGTATCCTCTATAATCTTCAACATCTCAAACACCTCTCATTAAAAAATAATCCCAACCTTAATCTTGACCCTGTATTTAAAGGCCTTGTACAATTAAAGCGTTTGAAATTCATTAATCTCTCAAATAATCAATTGCATAAACTCCCTGATTCTTTCACATTGAACACTCAAATTCGAGCTATTAAACTAAGTAATAACCATATTGATTTTGACCATTTCTCAAATCAATTATCTCAATTATCCAATGTGAATAAAGTTTGGTTGGACAATAACAACTTAAGCGAATTCCCAAGAGATTTAACTGATCTGAATGCGCTTCGATACCTCTACATTTTCAATAATAATATTTCAGAAATTCCCCCAGAATTTTATGAATTGAAAAAACTTTGGGAGATTCACCTCGGGAGTAATAATTTTAAAATTCTACCACCAAATATTAGAAAAGCACCTCAACTGAAAATGGTGTTCTTCAATAACAATGACATTACTTTTATTCCCAATGAGTTCTCTAAAAGAGAAGGAAGATTAGCCGCTATGACCTTACTTAATAATCCACTTTCAGATCCCGAAAAACAAAAAGCCAATAACTATTTCAAACATTTTTGGCTTCTTAAACTTTAATTTATGAAATCTTATTTTGCACGGTGTTTGAGCGCGCATTCCAATTCATCACATGCAATCTTGGCTCTTTTTATTTGATTCAATTTCTCGTATATTTAATCCAAATAGTTGTTTTGAAAATCCGAACTTTATTTATCGTACTTTTTCTTTGGATTCCTCTAGTATACTCAAATAATTCTCTAAAGGAAGTGAGGACATCTTACTTTAAAGTCAATTCAGATGAAATAAGTTTAGATGAATTTGAAGAGCTTCTCAACCAGACATCAAATACCAATATTGAAATCCAAGGCTATAAAACAATGCTTTGGTTTTTAAAGGCTAAAGATTACTACAATCCTTTAAATAAATTAGAAGCCTTTAATAAAGGAAGACAATTACTTGAAAAATTATTGATTCAATATCCAGATAATTTAGAACTCCATTTCTTACGATTAACCATACAAGATCATGCCCCTTCCTTTTTAGGATACAATGACCACATCAAAAAAGATGAACAATTTATTACACTCAACATCAACCAACTTAGCGATTCAGATTTAAAAAACAGAGTATTGCTATACCTTAAAGAAGGACGAAACCAGTGAAAAGTTCACTGCTCTTATGCTTAAACATACTATTCTGCTATTTTGAATAGCATGTCATAAGAGCGCGTACCATTTTCATTATTGTGAATTACGATATAAAATACTACATTAAAACCTGTCGTCCTTAACCCTAAAAAAATGCAAGTATTTAAACAGTTCTATTTCTCCACTGGATTCATTGGTCTTTTAATCTCCTCTTACATTACATTTTCATCTTATTCATTGTTTGCACCATCGAATAAATCAGGTTCACCCGGAGATGGGTCGGACTGCTCATCTTGTCATTCAACGTTTCCAAAAGAAAATATTGAAAATGTCATTGAAACAACCATACCCAACGCGGGGTATAGTGAAGGAGAAAATTACACCATTACAGTTTCAGGAATTGAAGCCGAAGGATTTCCTTTATATGGCTTTTCAATGACAGCTGAAGACGCATTTGGTCAAAAAGTGGGAACGTTTACAGCAGGAATAAACTCAACTGTAACCAATAATCATATTGGCCACTCCCCTGCACTAAATAGTTCTAGTCCATCTTGGACCTTTGAGTGGAAAGCACCACCAAGCGGAACAGGAAAAGTAACATTTTATGGCGCATTCGTACAAGCAAACAATAAAGACAGAAACTTTGGTGACAAAGTAAAACTCAGTAATTACTCAGTAAACGAGAACACGATATCTTCAACAACAAAGATATTTCCCTCTGACGTAGATATTCATCTAACCAACGAACAAATATGGATAAGTACAATAAAACCTGTGGAATGGAAAACTATTACTGCATTTGACTTAAATGGTCGAAAGATGATGGAAAAATCTATTCAAACAACAAACAAAAAGTTTTCAATTGACGTGCATCTTCTTCCTACCGGTATATACTTTATTACTCTTTTCTCCGACAAGGGAATAGTTACCAAACAAATCATGAAATAAAAAAACGCGTCCTGTAAAATTTACTATAAACGTTTGGCCTCAAGATTTATAATCCGTAATTCTAATTCAGAAAGCTTTTCATGAACTGGATTTTTATTTTCAATGCTAAAGGAATTCGAAATTAATCCCGTTACAGTAAAAATTACGCCCTCTCCTTTTTGAGGTTCATGTCCTTGCCAAAAAATTTGGCTATCACGTAAAACAAGATATCCAAAAGCTGATTTCGCCAAAATTTTCTTACAAAATAAAAGATCTCCCTTTTTAGCAAATAATCCATCCAATAGAATCGTATCATCCAGAGGTAAACTAAACTCTGCTTTAGAGGATAAAGACGTTTTAAAAAAAGTGTTTTGTCCAATTAATTCGTAATCTCCATGTTTCTCCTTCAACAATTTAGGAAGAATAGAAGGAAGATTAAACCCTTCGGAATCTTGTTTACTCTTTCCTATAATATTCTCTGGAGAAAAACCAGAGAGTTGATTAACAGTCAACTCTGTTGTGATAATATGATCTAACGAAATGCTAAATTTATTAGCAATTAGTTTCAATGTTTCAATCTTTGGTTCTGCTCTTCCTTCTTCATATGATCCGATAGAACCTCGAGTTAAATTAAATATCTTACCAAACTCCGTCTGATTCAACCCCTTAGTAGTTCTTATTTTTTTTATATTTTTTCCGATTAACGACATTTTAGCTAATTTTTTTTGCAATTAATGCTAATTTTATTTGTTTTTACAGTTTTTATTTAGTACAATTGTACAGATATGTTAGCAAACCACCAAAATAAACATCCTCCCTGGATAATTATTCCAGATAATTTAACCTAAAAAAGGCAAAAAAAACCAATAAAATGGTTTGAGTTAACAAAGAATAATTTACATTTAAAAAAAATTAAAAAAAGCAAAATGGAGAACAACTTTGACAAAATCAAAAACTACATAATGGAGTTAGGTTTTGATATTTCAGTTGAAAACAAAGACGATCAAGTTTTTGTTATTCAAGACGAAAATTTAGGAATCAAAAACCTAGTTATAGGGTGCGCAGACCCAATTTTAATTATGGAACAATTCATATTGGATGTACAACATTCCAGTAAAGAAATGTTTCAGGAATTATTGCAAAAAAACCGTGACATTGTTCATGGTGCATTTGTTCTAGATGAAACGGGAGGAAAAGTGATTTTTAGAGATACTTTACAACTCGAAAACCTAGATAAAAATGAGTTAGAAGGATCAATCAACTCGCTAACGCTTCTTCTTTCAGAATATGGAGGACGATTAATAGAATTTTCAAAAAACTAAAAAAAAACACAAACAATGAATTTTTTCAAACGATTATTTAAAATAGGACAAGCTGAAGCACACAGTGCTTTAGATAAATTAGAAGACCCTATCAAATTAACTGAGCAAGGGATTAGAGATCTTAAACAAGACTTAAACAAGAGCTTACAAGCAGTTGCTGAAGTAAAAGCGTTGGCTATACGAGCAAAAAATGATGTTGAAACATACTCAGAAAAAGCAAAAGACTACGAACGAAAAGCAATGCTATTACTTCAAAAAGCTCAAAAAGGAGAATTAGATGTAGCTGAGGCTGAACGATTGGCGACTGAAGCGCTTGCCAGAAAAGAAGAGCAAACAGTATTGCTAAATCAATCTCAATCCAATAAGGAAAACTTTGAAGGAAAAGTAGAGCAGTTGAACAAAAATGTAGCGACAATAAAATCAAACATTTCCAAATGGGAAAACGAATTAAAAACCCTAAAAGCACGTGTTAAGGTAAGTGAGGCTACTAAAAAGCTAAACAAGCAAATGTCGAATATTGATTCTACTGGAACAGTCTCTATGTTGGAAAAAATGAAAGACAAAGTTGCTCAGGAGGAAGCTTTAGCAGAATCTTATGGAGAAATTGCAAATGAAAGCAAAAGTCTTGACGACGATATTGAAGCAGCCATTGGTGATTCATCTCAAACAAAAGCTGCATCAGATTTAGAAGCTTTAAAAGCTAAAATGGGATTGAACAATCCCGAATAAAGTATGATTTACCAAGGAAGTTAAATGTTAACTTCCTTGCTTTGACTCTTTAAATCAAAAACTAACACAATAAACAATGTTTTTAGTATATCTATCGGGGATTGTAGACATTTTGTTTTCTCCCCCCAACATAATACCTACTCTTATTTTTGGGTTCGTAATGAGTTACTGGCTTTTAGTTATACTCGGAGCACTAGATATGAGTTCTCTAGATATTGATTTAGAGTTTGATGTAGAGGCAGATATTGAGATAGATTATGATGCCGATCTAGCTTCAACGGGAGAACACGATGTTTCCTTTTTAAATAATGTATTGCGATTTTTCAATCTAAAGGATATTCCGCTAATGTTTTTTATTACATTTTGGATATTTCCTACACTCTTCGCCAATGCATTGATTAACAACATTATTGGAATAGAAACTTTTTTACCCTCTTTGGTCATCTTTATTCCAATTTCATTTATCTCCCTATTCATCGCTAAATATGCTACTATGCCTTTTGTTAAAATGTTTAAAGCGTTAGAAGATGAATCAGAATCAGCAATTGATTTATTGGGTAGAATAGTTACCATAAAATTCCCAATTTCAGATTCAAAAATTGGTCAGGCTGAATCCTATGAAAACGGATCAAGCTTATTATTAAATGTAAAAACAAAAAACGGGGAAATGCAAAAAGGAGATCAGGCTATGCTTGTAAAATACATCTCAAAAGATGATTGCTATTTAGTAGAACCCCATCACTCAATCGATTAAATTATAATTATGGAAATTTTTAACAACTTACTTTTCACGTTAGGTGGTGGATTCATCATCGTTGTGCTTGGAATATTGGCAATGGTTGCCAAGTGGTACCGTAAAGCTGCTCAAGGGCAAGCATTAGTAAAAACAGGTGTTGGAGGAACTAAAGTCTCCTTTAATGGCAAACTAATTGTTCCTGTATTACACCGATTAGAGATCATGGATATCTCTTTAAAAAACATCACCATTGCGCGTCATGGAAACGACGGATTGGTTTGTAAAGACAATTTAAGAGCTGATATTAAGGTTGTTTTCTTCGTAAGGGTAAATAAAACCGCCGACTCGGTAATAAAGGTAGCTCAATCTGTTGGATGCAAAAGAGCATCCGATCAAGAAGCATTAGTTGGATTATTTGATTCCAAATTTTCCGAGGCCTTGAAAACCGTTGGTAAGCAATTTGATTTTGTTGATTTATATAACAAGCGTGATGAATTCCGTCAAGAAATTCTTAAGGTAATAGGGACAGACTTAAATGGTTACATTCTTGACGATGCAGCTATTGATTACCTGGAACAAACTCCAATTGAACAATTAAGTGAATCGAACATTTTAGATGCAGAAGGGATTAAAAAAATTATTGATATTACCTCTCGTGAGAAAATCTCTGCTAACCTCATTCAACGAGAAAAAGAGAAAGTTATCACAAAACAAAATGTTGAAGCTAGAGAAGCTATTCTTGAATTAGAAAAACAGCTTGCGGAAAAAGAGGAGCAACAAAAAAGAGAAGTAGCCAACATTAAATCACGTGAGGAAGCTGAAATTGCAAAAGTAGCGGAAGAGGAAAGACTGAAAGCAGAAAACACAAGGATTGCCGTTGAAGAACAATTATCAATTGCTGAGGAAAATAAAGATAGAGAAGTGATTGTTGCTTCTAAAAATAAAGAAAGAACTGCTGCCGTAGAAACGGAACGAGTAGAGAAAGACAGGATGCTTGAATTAACGGAAAGAGAGCGAATTGTAACACTTGCTCAAATTGAGAAAGAAAAAGCCGTTGAAGAGGAAAAAAAGAACATTCAGGAAGTTATTCGCGAAAGAGTCGCTATTGAAAAAACGGTTGTTGTTGAAGAGGAAAGTATAAAAGACACTAAAGCTCAAGCAGAGGCCGATAGAGAAAAATTAGTAGCCATTACGAAAGCAGAGGAAGAAGCAGAAGCAGCATTAGTGCAGCAAATTAAAAAAGCAGAAGCCACCAAGCAGGCTGCTGAACATTATGCAAAACAAAAATTGATTGATGCACAAGCCAATCAAGAGGCCTCTATTCAGCAAGCTCAGGCTATTAAAACTCTGGCAGATGCAAAAGCTGCCGAAGAAGCTGCGATAGGAATTTCTGAAGCTCAAGTAATGGAAGCAAAAGCTGCTGCCCACGAAAAAGAAGGAGATGCAAATGCTGCTGTAATTGAAGCTGAAGCATTAGCAGAGGCCAAAGGAATCCAGGCTAAATCTCATGCCCAAGCCATTGCAGATTTAGAAATTGGTGAAGCCGCTGCAAAAGTTGCTAAAGAAAAAGGACTTGCTGAAAGTGAGGTAATTGCAGCATTGGCAGCAGCAGAAAAAGATAAAGGATTAGCAGAGGCTGCTGTAACTTCAGAAAAATATCATGTTGAGGCGGTTGGAATTGATGAAAAAGCCGTTGCAATGAAAAAGTTTGATGAAGTTGGTAGAGAGCATGAAGAGTTCAAATTAAAGTTAGAAAAAGACAAAGAAATTGAACTTGCTGGAATAAACATTCAAAAGGACATTGCCGAGGCTCAGGCCTCTGTTCTAGGGACTGCTCTTGAATCTGCTAAAATCGATATTGTTGGTGGTGAGCAAGTATTTTTTGACAAAATTGTTAATGCAATATCAAACGGAAAATACGTTGAGCGTGCGCTCGATAATTCATCGGCTTTAACAGAGGTAAAAGACCACCTTTTAGATAATATGAATGGGGAACACATGGGAGAACGAATAAAATCATTAATCAATCAATTTGGCGTAACCGCTGAAGATTTGAAAAACCTAAGTGTCGCCAACTTATTGATTAAAATGAATTCTGAAGCATCCGATGCAAAAACTAAAGGGATCCTTGCCCAGTTGCTAGAAACTGTTAATAAAGCGGGAATTGGCAACCTCACCCCTGAAAGTTTAGGAATAAGAAAATAATCATCCTACTATTACTTCATGGTTCACCGTTAGTTTTAACGGTGGGCTATGATTAAAATCAATCAATTCGGAAAAAGATTAATGTCAGCGCGTAAGAAGGAAAATAAAACATCATCCAACGGCTCGCTTGAGCAAGGAACCTATGAGATTATTAAAGGTCGATTGCAAAAAGGGGCTGACGATTTAAAGCAGCGATTAGAGAAATTAAATAATTTGCGTAAAGAGGTATTTGGTTCTGTTGAAACAGAATTAATTGCCAATGAAAGAATCACTACAGAAAATAAGTGTATTCCACGTGACATGATTTCTTTTGGTAACTCCTTTATATTTGGGTACAACGTCCACATAGGTTTAAGGACAACTACTACTGTTGCCGATGTTTTTACAGTAGCCGATTTTAAAGATCGCCGATTCCAAGCAAGTTCTTCCCAAATTTTAACGGATAAGCGATTTGTTGCTGAATTTGAAAACTTATACCAATACTACCGTGAAACCCAATTTTCTAAATTTGCAGAGATTGGACCTTTCTTGTACATGATTTTTCAAATCGGTAAAAAGATTGACGACATTAAAGTGTTTAAATGGCAAAAGGACAATGATCGATTAACCTACATTGATAATAGAAGTGCCCATGAAGTCGTTTATCCAGACCAACATGAATTTAAATGGAAACGAACGAATCGTGATATGTATCGCCATGGTGATCATTCTCACATTTCTTTAGAGGATAAAATATTTGTTGAAACCATTGGTGGAGATTTAACTATTAAAATTGAGGACAATACGGATACAGGAAAAGGAATTTATGCTGAGCCTGTGGAATATCGGGAGCAGGTATTAGAAGATGCTGATATAAATTATGCTATTGTAGACAATCTAGTCTTTTTAAAAATGCGTCCTTACAAGGAAGAGACGACGCGGTTTATTATTTATAATGATAAAATTAAGGAAGCCACACGCGTAGACGCTATTGAAAAATGTTGTGCATTATTACCCGATGATCACGGTGTAATCTTTCCTCAAGGAATGTATTTACAAACAGGTGAAGTACGATTATTTAACCTAGAGTTAAATGATATGCTTTTTGAAAAACGAATAGCCTCTCCTAATGGAGAAGACTTTATGTACGTTTTTTATAATCAAATCGCCGGTATATACCTCCTGTTATCATACAATCTAATTGAACAAACCATCAGTAAGCCAATTGTTTGTCACGGTTATTCATTATTTGACAATGGCGAATTATGTTTCTTCAAATCGG
This sequence comes from Flavobacteriales bacterium, assembly GCA_002722245.1. Taxonomy (GTDB): domain Bacteria; phylum Bacteroidota; class Bacteroidia; order Flavobacteriales_C. Next base: position 263,528 of record PBLA01000033.1, read on the forward strand.
AAGATGAAGCACAAGCTCATCACGCGATTCAAATTTGGGCAACACCTTATATCTCTAATGGGTTTACTTCAGTAAATGAATCTGAAAACTTTTTGAGTAAAGTTGGAAACAAGGAGGTGGTAAGGGCAATGGCCGAGTGTAAAGAGGTTATAAAGCTCGTAGAGAAAGAAGATTCCTACGAAGGTCTGTATGTAGATTTAGTAAGAAAAACAACAGATGTGCTGGATTCATATTATTGGCTAAACAAAAAAGAAACCTATCTTCTTGAAGTACCGCTTTCCGATATTCAAAAGTCATCCAACAATGCGATTGAGGAGTTTGAAAAAGTAGTAAAATTAAAAAAAGCGAGTGCCGAAGCCCTCACGGAAGTTGAAAAGGCATATAATGAATTAATAAAAGGCATAAAACGATCAACAAACGATAACATCGATAAGTTTGTGGAGCTTTTAGTCCAGTTGAGAACAATTCGAGGAAATGTCATCTCATTAAAAGACAAACGTTATATCAATTTATTGAGAATTGAAGAAATAGACAAAGACCTCGAACTTCAAGGGAATAAATTGAGTGAAAATTGTGTTAAATTTCTACTCAAAGCAGAAGCTTTACAACCCTATGCATTTAAAGTAGAGCAAGTAAAGAGCGAGGTTCAAAGCCTCAAAAAAGTAGTTGATGCTCATACTGCAGAGGAAAACATCGAAAAGATTTCTTCTGAACTAGAAATGTTAATCGACATTGTTAGCAATTTAAAAATTGAAGACCCAACAAAAACAACCAAAATAATTGATGGGATCTCAGAAATCTATTCCCAATTTAACCTTATCAACGCGACGCTTAAAAAGAAACGTAAAGAGCTGCAAAGCAATGAAGGAAAGGCCGAATTTAACGCTCAAATTAAATTAATCTCTCAAGGGATAATAAACTATTTGGATTTATGTGACGAACCCGATAAATGTGATGAATACTTATCTAAATTAATGATTCAGCTGGAGGAACTTGGTGGTAAATTCTCTGAGTTCGACGAATTCATTGAAGTCCTAACTAATAAAAGAGAGGAAATTTATAATGCTTTTGAAGCAAAAAAAGTACAACTCATTGAAAAACGAAACAAGAAATCTACTTCTCTTAAATCCTCAGCAGATAGAATAATTTCCGGAATCACGAATCGCCTAAAAGGAATGAAATCCGAGAGTGAAATTAATGGTTACATGGTTTCGGACTTAATGGTTGATAAAGTAAGGGATGTTATTAAAGAATTAATCCATCTTGGTGATACTGTAAAAGCGGATGAAATTCAAAGTCGTTTAAAACGTATTCAAGAGGATGCTTTAAGACAATTAAAAGATAAAAATGAACTCTTTGAAAGTGAAAATGTCATTTCTTTTGGAAAACATAAATTCCTCGTTAACAAACAAAATATAGATCTAACAATTGTTCCGAAGGAAAATGAACAATATTACCACATCACTGGGACAAACTTCTTTGAAAAAATTGACCATGAAGAATTCGATCACACAAAGGCGGTTTGGGATCAATCGGTAATCTCTGAATCAAATGAAGTTTATAGAGGTGAATACCTTGCTTGGTTATTATTTCAAAGAACAATCGCTGAAGGGCCGAAAGCCCAACATGAGTTAATTAATCTGTCCGATCACGAACTGATCGATTTTGTAGGCAAGTTTATGTCAAATCGTTATCAGGAAAGTTATGCAAAAGGAATACATGATAAAGATGGAGCGATCATTCTAAAAAGATTAATGGAAATGTACCTCAACGGAGGAGTACTAAAATTTTCTCCATTTGTTAGAGCCTGTGGAATTTTCGCCTGGCAATTTGAATTAACTGAAGATACGCGCGCGCAGTATCAAAAAAGGATTCATGCTGTTGGGGTTTTGAAGCAGGCTTTTCCAAATACGAGTGAATCTGCAGATTTAGAGAATGATTTAGCCAACTCCATTCATCCATTTATAGAGGCCAATTCCATCGAAGTAAATGTTCACGCATGTGCACAATACCTTATTGAGGAACTAAATAGTGATGATAAGTTTTCGATAGGAAAAGAAGCATTTGAATTAGGTGATTATTTCAATAAACATCTAAAAGATAATAAACTTACTGAAGCATTTAACAAATCAATTGATCAAATTGATGATCCTTTCTCAAAATTTAAACTCATTGTTAGCTGGATAAAAGCGTTCTCAGTTGATTTAAAACTTGATTATAGTGCGTTCATTGAGGAAACATCTGCATTCTTCCTGATCGAAAAAAGTAGAATTAATCTAATAAACTTTTCTCTTTTCTCGGATTTAAAAGGATTGATTGGTGACCATGCAAATATTGTAAAAGGGAAATACCACTTAAACTATCACTCGTACTACCAAAAACTAGTTAAATACACCAAAGAAACCGTCCCATTATTTAATATATACACTACACTAAAAAAAGAGCTTATTAATCAATTTAAGGACGATTTAAAACTAAATGAATTAAAACCAAAGGTGATGTCATCCTTTGTAAGAAACAAACTCATCAATCAAGTATACCTTCCTTTAATTGGAGACAACCTTGCGAAGCAAATTGGTTCTGCAGGAGATACTAAACGAACTGATTTAATGGGAATGTTACTTTTGATTTCTCCACCTGGATATGGAAAAACTACCTTAATGGAATACATTGCCTCACGATTAGGAATTGTATTTTTAAAGGTGAATGGACCTGCTCTCGGTCATAATGTTGTTTCTTTAGACCCTTCAGATGCACCTAATATGAGTGCAAGAGAAGAGATTGAGAAATTAAACCTCGGATTAGAAATGGGTGATAACGTTATGATCTATCTAGATGATATACAGCACTGTAATCCTGAATTTTTACAGAAATTCATTTCGCTATGTGATGCACAAAGGAAAATCGAAGGGGTGTATAAAGGAAAGTCAAAAACGTATGATCTTCGAGGTAAAAAAGTATGTGTAGTAATGGCTGGAAACCCATTTACTGAGAGTGGAGAAAAATTTCAAATCCCTGATATGCTTTCCAATCGAGCAGATATTTATAACCTTGGAGATATCATTGGTGATCAATCGGATGCGTTCAATTTAAGCTACATTGAAAACGCCTTAACATCAAATGTTATTCTAAGAAATTTAGTAGGAAAGTCTCAAAACGATTTATACAGTTTAATTAAAATAGCCGAATCTGGAAGTACCGAAGGAATCGAATTTGAATCAAACCACACTTCAGAGGAGATTAAGGACTACGTAAGTGTACTCCAAAAAATGTTAAAAGTAAGGGACATCATTTTGGAAGTCAATAAGGAGTACATAAAATCGGCTGCCATGGATGATCAATACCGAACAGAGCCCCCTTTTAAACTACAAGGATCTTACCGAAATATGAATAGAATGGCCGAGAAAATTTTAGCCATTATGAATGAGGACGAGTTGAAGACTTTAGTGATGAGTTATTACGAAAATGAAAGCCAAACATTAACAACAAGTGCAGAGGCTAATCTTCTTAAATTTAAAGGCCTCAAAAATTGGCGGAACGACTCGGAAAATGTTCGATGGAAAGAAATTTTAGCCGTCTTCCAAAAGGCGCAAAAAATGAAAGGTTTTGGCGCCAATGCTCAAATGGGAGCATTATTAGATAAAGTAGAATTATTAACACAAGGAATATTTGGAATTCGGGATAATTTAAACAATGAAAATATTGAGCATTAACACAATATATTAAAAAAAGGATTAGAAATTATTCCACAAAAAACAACAACTTAAACAATTACATTATGTTAGGATTAGATGAAAAAAGCAGTCAACTCGCGAACTTATTAAAAGTAGCTTACGCCGATGGATCGGTGAATTATTTTGAAGACATGTTCATAAAATTAATTGTAGGTAAAATGGGAATTAAACCACAAGAATTTAAATATGTTATTGACAACCTTGATAAGATCTCATTCACTGCTCCAAAAACAGATGAGCAAAAAGTGAGCTATTTCTGGCAAGTTCTTCAAGTAATGAAAATGGACATGGTTGCGGATGAAAAAGAATTGGAACTTTGTAAAGAAATTGGTCAACGAATTGGTTTTTCAAACGCACAAGTTGAAAAGGTAGTTGATTATATGGCTTCTAATTTAAGAACAGTCGTTCAATTAGAAGATTTTAAAAAACTTATAGCAGAACCTGCTTAATTGCTATTTAATCGAAAGCCAGGAGTTTTTTCCCGGCTTTCGATTTTAAGATAAAAATAATCTTATTTTTTCTTTCCCCTTTTGAGTTTTTTATCAACTCTTTTGAGTTGGTTTTCAAGTACTTCAAGCGTGTGATTATACACACAATTCTGTATGGCATCCTTTAATATTTTTTGTGCCTTTTTTAGCTTTCCATTCTGTTCATAGGCTTGTGCTAATATTCCTTTAAAATAATAGATGTTTGCCTCCTTTAACGTGCAAACATACTTTACTACGTTTTTCAATTCGATAATATCTCCCGAGTGCATTAAAATCTCTGCTAATGCTCCAAAAGCTGGAACACATAGAGGATCACTTCCTATTGCCTTATGAGCGTACTCTTTTGCTAACTCAAACTTAGGTACCTCATAAGTATAAAACTTAGCCATCAGCGTATTCGCCTCCGCATGCTGATCATCATAACTTAGCGCATAGTTAATGTTCTCTAACATTTCCTCGAGGTTATATGGATAATTATCCAATGCTTTGATGTAATATGTATCTGCTAATGTTATAGCCATTTTGTGTTGTATTTAAACCACCAACCTAATAGTTGGTGGATTTTATTTAACCTATTCTATTGACTAGATCCTTCAAAGTCAATTTTAATTTCAGTCGTCCATCGCGATATTTCGTTTTTTGATGATTTGGCTTAAAATCTTTTCCTTCAAAAGATTTAACGGGATTCCCTCGTTCTACCTCTGTATGTTGGGTCCATGTTTGCTTTTGCATATCAATTATCGAGTTCATTTCACTTTGTTTTAATGCGATGAGCAATTTACGTTTTGCCTCTCGCTTGTTTTGTAATTGAGACGCTGAGCCTCTTGATACTGCGGTTACTCCAGTTGGGCCATGTACTGCCCTTACAGCAGTTTCCACTTTGTTTACATGTTGTCCACCTGGACCGCCAGCGCGAAAGGTTTGATAATAGATTTCACCTTCACTAATTTGGAATTGATTTCTATTGAATGTCACTTCATTCACTCCAACAAACCAGTTTTTACGTTTATGAAATCTTCTGTACGGGCTTTTACCAATCCACTGAATGGTGCCAATCCATCCAAATAAAAAAGAATTAATTTGTTCTCCTTCCACCTGAATCGTAGCCGATAAAAGCGTATTCTTTTCATTACCTTCTTCGCGCGTAACTACTTTGGCGACGACGCCTTTATCTCTGGCCGATTTCAAAAACTGTTTTAAAACTTGGGCTACAACCCAAGCACATTCTAAAGGTCCTCTTCCTGCTGTTATATGTATAATTTTCATTTCCATGATTTAATCATTTAAAACTTTTATCGTTCTTTATCCATTCTTACAATCCGTGGATAAAACTTTCCTTCAATATTTATTAAGTTCTTCTGCGCCTTAATTACATTATCAATATTCTTGTAAGCAATTGGAGCTTCGTCAACCCCTCCTCCGATTAGTGTTACTTTTTCGCGTTTTAATATTTTTTTAAGTTCACTTCTCGTTATTGCATTTTTGGCTTTAGTTCTGCTTAACTCTCTTCCTGCTCCATGTGAAGCTGAATTCAAACTAGCCACCTCTCCTTTCCCACTTACAATATATCCCGGATGGATCATTGATCCGGGAATGACCCCCAACTCACCCTTGTGAGCCGGGGTTGCTCCTTTTCGATGCACAATCAATTCCTGATCTTCAATTTTCTCCTTCCAAGCAAAATTGTGGTGGTTTTCAATTTTTGCAATTGGTTTCCCTCCCACTAATTTCCCTAATCTGTAATGTATATGATCATGACATGCCTTGGCGTAATCGCCAGCTAAATTCATAGCCATCCAGTACTCAGCTCCAGCCTCAGAATGTATATCCAACCAAGCTAAATGCTGTACTTCGCGGGGAAGCAAACAAGACTCTTTAGCTAATCTTGTATAATACTGAGCAATTCCTGCTCCAAATCCTCGAGAACCAGAGTGAGAAAGAATGCCGACATATTCCCCATTTGGAATGTTAAAGCCTTTTTGTTCGTTTTGAAAATCCTGCTCAAATACCACTTTTCCGAACTCCACAAAATGATTCCCGCTTCCAGAGCTCCCAATTTGCTGAATAGCTTTATTCATTAAGCTTTTCACAATTGGAATTTCTTTAAACTCTGGACGATCGAATAAATCATCTGAACGAGGATTTTCTATGGCATTTCCACTTCCAAATGCAGTATTACCTATTAACCCTTCAGAGAGTTGGTACTCATATCTATCCAAATAAGCAGGACGAACATCGTAAATACTTAAACTCATTCGGCACCCTATATCTACACCCACACCATATGGAATAATATGGTTTTTACTTGCCAATACGCCGCCGATTGGCAATCCATATCCCACATGAGCATCAGGCATTAACGCACCCTTTTCTGCAATAGGCAAACGCATTGCTGTACTCATTTGCTGTATTGTATTTGATGTAACATGCTCCCTCCCAAAAACATTGAAATCGCCGCTTTCTTTATTGATATCAATAATCTGTTTGGGAGCAATGTCATTTACTATAATAAATTCCGCTGCCAACTTCCCAAGGGTGTCATGATCTTTATATTTTTCAGCATTTAAAAGAACGTCTTCTAATAAGCTAATCTTCTCTTTTTTAGTAGAGTGTTTAGCTATTCTATTACAATAATCTAATGCTATACTTTTAGATTTTGGTGTAGTATATCCAAGTTTGCTAAGGTCTTTTCCTCTTAATTTATTATTTGCCATTATTATTTGGTTTGATTGTTTTTCATAAGGAATAGTTATCCCATTCAAAGACATGATGTCTTTGTTTACAATTCATACAATTTACCTGAGCAAAAAAAAGCCCGATCGGCTGATCGGGCATAAGATATATCTTAAAAGATAGAAGTTATTTAAAACTTCCTCCCGACCAATTTTTGTATTTGACTAATTTCATAATCATAAGCTCTTCGTTTTTTTGTGAACTAAAACGCGGCATAAGACAAATGTAATTACATTTTTTTAAATTGCAAATAATCAGAATAAAATTTTGATATTTTTTTTCACGCAAAATAAAAAACATATAATTTTCAATTTAAGAGTATATAAGAACATATGATCTAACTATATATCCTAGTCCCTTTACTCACGAAAACAATAAGGCATACCCAATTTAAGTTCAATATGATTGTTAAAAATCCACAAACACATCCCACAATTTTTCAAACTCCTTTAAATACGCCTTCACCATCTTAGGATCTTCCGTAACCAATAAATTTTCTTGATTTCTGTCAGCAGCACTTTTAGTCCAGTTATAACTACCTGTTAAAAGTATTTCTCTATCCACTATGCAAAACTTGTGGTGCATGTGACTACTGGATTCATCTATTCTAATTCTCACTTCTTCATCTGCTAGCCACCTGATGTCACTTCCTTTATCGTTCAATTTATCATTGTCTGTAATTATAGTAACCGATACCCCTCTCTTTTTAGCCGCTATAATCTCATTTGTAATGACATTTTCACTAATGGTAAAAACACAAATTTTTATACTGTGTTTTGCATTTCTAATACACGAAACAATTGCATTTTCACAATCGTCTCCTGGACTAAAATAACATCGGTTTTCAACCTCATTTTTATCCTTTACTGGAAGTAAGCACTTATTTATCTCCTCCAACCAAGTTACGAGTCTGATGGTTTCAGCATCACTCGAATCGTTTTGTGCCAACTCAAAAAATTGACTTCGGAGAACATTTAATTCATGATTTGAAGGTTTTTTAGCCTTTATAAGATTCTTTAATGTTTGCTTGTCCCTACTATAAAATTCTTTCGTTTTAAAGGAGGATTTTAAAAATTCTATGATTTCATCCATAGATTAAAAGTAAAAAAGGAACGCGAATTAAGTGGACTCAAAATACAAAAGCTCCCATGCTTTTTTTATGTTATTCTCCATTAACATTTTTTTCACCGCTCTATACGTTTTAGGATCACTGGTAATCTTCATTTTCTTTAAATCAAATGGAATTGACTTCACATTCGCTAATTTGGAAATTTCATTTCCAGTAAGGAATGTACTTTCCTTTATCTCAAGAGGAAGGTTATCCCAACCAATAGCGATTTCTGTACTTTCTTTCTTCACACGAAACAAAGAACCCTCATTCACTTTGGTATAAAAGTCCTGACCTAAACGTGCAATCAAATCTAATTTTTCAATGTTAATCTGAAAATCCTCACCAATAATGCCCTTCTTAAAATGAGAGGTTAACACTTCACAGAGCACTAAATTTCCAGCCCCCCCTTTTTCACCTAATGCCAGTGTTGAAATCACTTTACATTCAAAACTAGCAAGAGCCTCGGATACACGAGGTGGTTGAACTGTAGTTGACTTTAACGATGTAAAACCAGATTTCTCAAACTCATTTATTGAAGCATCGTAATCATTCCCTGCAATGGACATTTGCTCAACATGATTTAAACCTATGATGTTAATCACAACTTCTGCCACTTGATGCACATTATTAAGAGTATCTTTTGTTGTATTCTTCCTAAGTCTTCTTAACGGCGAGAAAACCAAAATGGGTGGATCGATACTCATTACATTAAAAAAACTAAATGGTGCCAGATTTATCATTCCTGCATCATTACAAGAACTCACTAGGGCAATAGGTCTTGGACCGATTATTCCAGAAAGTAATCGATAATACATTCTTGGTTCAATATCTTTTGGGCTAATATTATCCATCATAACTCATTTGTAAGTATACCAGCTGCTTTTCCAAAACCAACTTTTAATCCTTTTTTACTTGCAAAACCACGCAATACAACTTCATCTCCTTTTTTGAGAAACGTTATTTTTTTACTGTTCACCACAATAGGTTTTTCTCCATTGTAAGTAAGCTCGAGCAAACTTCCTTTCTCCTGTTCATCACTTATGGTTCCCGATCCAAGAATATCTCCTACGCGAAGATTACAACCATTGATTGTATGATGCGCAATTTGTTGACTAAGTGTCCAATATAATTTGGAAAAATTTGTCCGAGTGACTACTTTACCATTAAGGGATACCGATAAATTGATATTGTAGGTTGTTGGACAGGCTGCTCTTAAGTAAGGTAAAATTCCTTCCTGTTTTAACGCCTTGGTTTTAAAGGGTTGTAAGGCCTCAATTGTAATAATCCATGGAGAAATCGTTGTGGCAAAGTTTTTTCCTAAAAATGGCCCTAGAGGCTTATATTCCCAACTTTGTATATCTCTTGCCGACCAGTCATTGAGAAGACAAAATCCAAAAATATAATCCTCAGCTCGATTAATGTCAATGGGTTTTCCCAATAGGTTGCTTTTACCAATTACAGTCGCAAATTCTAACTCAAAATCAACTTTGTCTGATGACTTGTATACAATCGCATTTTCACTTGCAACTTGTCCTGAAGGAATTTTTATTGGCGTTTCTGAAACAACAATCGAAGACGACCTACCGTGATAAGCGATCGGCATATGAAGCCAGTTTTCAAGTAAGGCATCCTCTTCTGACCGAAAGAGTTTACCCACATTCTCAGCATGAAATTTACTGGAGTAAAAATCGGTATAATCTCCAACATTGACCGGTAGATGCATCGATACATCACGAACAAGATATGAGTACTTTGAAAAGTCCGTTTCTAACATACTTCCTTTAGTTGTTAATTCCCTTTGAATTACTAAACGCACACGAGTTGTATCCTGTTTCCCTAACCCGATAAACGCATTTAAATCCTCTGATTCAAACACATCGCTTTTTATAAAAGGGAAACACCCACTATCATACATTGACTTTAAATCAATAATATAATCTCCTATTCTACTGGCTATTCTTTTCGACTTCCCTTTAGAAAAAACACCAAAAGGAATATTATATATCGAAAAATCAGATTCTGAAGATATGTTTAACCAAGTTTCTATAATGTTCCTCTTTTTGATTGTTCTAATTCAATCGCCTCAAACAGCGCTTTAAAATTTCCTTTTCCAAAAGATTTAGCTCCTTTTCTCTGTATAATTTCATAAAACACAGTAGGCCTTGGCCCAATAGGTTTAGTGAAAATTTGCAACAAATATCCTTCATCATCTCGATCAATCAAGATGCGTAAATCTTTTAACGGCTCAAGTTCTTCATCTATTTCGCCCACACGATCCATCACAGTGTCATAATATTCATTGGGTACATGTAAAAATTCAACACCTCGGTTTTTCAACTTTGTCACCGTTTCAATAATATTAGAAGTTGCAAGCGCAATATGCTGAACTCCTGCTCCTTCGTAAAAATTTAAATATTCCTCAATTTGAGATTTCTTTTTTCCTTCTGCAGGTTCATTAATCGGAAATTTAATCCTACCATTGTTATTGGACATTACTTTACTCATTAGGGCTGTGTAATCCGTAGAGATATCTTTGTCATCAAAAGAAATCAACTGCGTAAACCCCATTACTTTTGCATAAAATTCAGCCCAATTATTCATGTCATTCCATCCCACATTACCTACCATATGGTCAACATATTTTAATCCTAACTCAGAGGGCTTATATTCCGTCTCCCACGCTACAAAACCGGGCATAAAAACGCCTTTGTAATTTGATCGATCAACAAATAAATGTATTGTATCACCATATGTCTTTATCCCACTAATATGAATACTTCCATCCTGATCTTCCAACGATTCAAAATTATGTGCAATTTCTGCACCTCTAGAAACTGTTTCTTTTAGGGCTTTTTCCGCATTATCAACCATTAGAGCAATCACTTTCACACCATCACCATGTTGATCGATATGTTTTCCAATTGGTGTTCCTGAAATCAACGGGGAACTAAATACTAATCTAATTTTACCTTGTTGAACAACGTACGATTCAATTGATTTATGTCCAGTGGACAATCCAGAATACGCAAGCGGTTGAAAACCAAAAGCGGATTGATAATACCGAGCAGCTTGCAAGGAATTACTGACATAAAATTCTATAAAATCCGTCCCGTTTAAGGGTAAAAAATCCTTATTATCCATACCATTTAGGTTAACCAAGATTTAAAATAATGTGCATCTTCAATTGCTAATGCTTGTTTCGTTAATTGTAAAGGCTTAAATGTATCAACCATTACTGCAAGCTCCTCCGTTTTTACTTCACCGATACTTTTTTCTATTGTTCCTGGATGCGGTCCATGAGGAATTCCGGCAGGATGTAACGTGATATCTCCACATTCAATATTATCCCTACTCATAAAATTACCTTCAACATAATACAATACCTCATCAGAATCAATATTACTATGATTGTAAGGTGCCGGAATAGCCAATGGATGATAATCAAAAAGGCGAGGACAAAATGAACAAACTACAAAATTATGGCCTTGAAAAATTTGATGAACAGGAGGGGGTTGATGAATCATTCCGGTTATAGGTTCAAAACTATGGATTGAAAGTGCAAATGGGTAACAATAACCATCCCAACCTACCACATCAAATGGATGAGATGCATAGGTAACTTCATGGACTTTATAGCCTTTATTTATTCTAATTTTAAATGTCCCTTTTTCATCATACCATTTTAAATTTTTGGGTAATCGAATATCTCTTTCACAAATTGGTGCACCTTCAAGAAATTGTCCTTTTTTACTCAAATAACGTTTGGGAAAATTTATAGAACTATTTGATTCCAGATAGAGCACCTTATTTTTCTTTGAAGTGAAACAAAATTGATAGATTACGCCTTTTGGAATAATAATATAATCTCCAGAACCAAAATTAATTTCTCCTAAAAACGTTTTTAAGACTCCTTTGCCATGATGAATGAAAACCAACTCATCAAAAGAAGAATTTTTATAAAATATAGAATCATTAATCTCTGAAGGACATGCCACACCAATAGCTACATCATTATTAAATAAAAGGGGGATTTTAGATTCATTGTAAAAGTTAGAACTAGGAAAAGTATTTGCTTTTAATTTTCGAGATTTAATGTTGTGTGTAACTCCAGCAACGGGTGCAACATCGGCTAAATCTTTCACATCTTTTACTTGGGTAGGCGGATGGAGGTGGTAAAGTAAGGAGGAATCACTTGAAAATCCTTCTGTCCCAAATAACTCTTCATAAAATAAGCTGCCATCCTCTTTTCTGAATTGGATATGTCTCTTTGGTGGTATTTTTCCTAGTTTATGATACATACTACAATAACTTTTTTAATGCTAAGGTTAACGCTGTTTCACTTATAAGTACCCGTTGTGGATTTACGAGTTTAATATCCTTTAACGCATTTAATAGTATCGTTGCCACATCTTCAAATATTGCAGAGGAGGTGATTTCTGAGTCCTCACTCATACAATATGCAAAGGTTCTCGCCATTCCACAATTCGCTATAAAATCAGGAATTACAGAAATTTTTTTATCCGCATATTGCATAACATCTCCGTATAAAATTTCTGGATTATCAAAAGGAACATTAGCACCACATGAAATAAGCTCGCACCCATTTTCAATTAAATGATCAATTTGCGCCTTATTCACCAATCTTGAACCTGCACAGGGTAAAAAAACTGTAGCTTTTTGCTTCCAAAATGCAATTTTATCTTCTGAGATAATCTTTTGTGGACTCTCAATTCTATTTCCCTTTCTAGTGGTAAACAGCGTAATAATTTCTTCCATCGAAAACCCTTCTTTTGAAAGTATGTACCCTTCTTTATCCATTATTCCCTTAATCTTGTAGCCCGCTTTGGAGAGAAAAAATCCAGCTGAAGCCCCCACATTACCCCATCCTTGAATTAATACTGCTTTTTCATCCTCCCCTCCATTCTTCCATAATGTATAATAATGAATGACAGATTGAGCAACTCCATAACCTGTTATCATGTCTGAAATAGTAAACTTTTCAGCAAAATCAGGAGTGAAATCTCTATTTGCTATAATCATTGGAACACCAAGGCGAAGTTGTCCAATTTTAGATATTTTAATTGATTTGTTAGGCCTAAAATGTCCTTCAACGATTCCTTCTTGAGGGTGCCATAAGCCAAAACTCTCCGTAATGGGAACCACATCTTTCGCTTCATCAATATTCATATCTCCGCCCGTTCCATAATAGGACCTTAACAAGGGACTTACTACCTTAAACCATCGCTGAAGCACTTCTTTTTTCCGTGGGTCATTCGGATTAAAATCAATTCCCGATTTTGCCCCTCCAATTTGTGGACCACTTACTGTAAATTTCACTTCCATTGTTTTGGCTAAAGAAGTCACTTCATGCAACGTTAAGCCTTTTCTCATTCGCGTTCCTCCTCCCGATGCGCCTCCTCTCATAGAATTAATGACTACCCAACCTCTCGCTGATGTTTGAGAATCATTCCACTCAAAAGTAATTTCGGGAGATTTAGATTCGTACTCATGAATTAATTCCTTGATGTGTGACATACGTTGTTAACGAAAGAAAATTTAAAACGGATACACTTCTTTCCAGACATTGTTTTAGCTGAGTGTTGATTTACAGAAACTTATGTATTCAAAATGCTCAAAAAAGCAGGATATAATTTGACAAGTATCAATAAAAGTGCGATTATTTATTATGGTTCAGGATATGTCAAAATATACGGAAGAAGATCTTGAAATTTGGAATTACCTATTTGATAATCAATATCATAACATTCAAGGGAAAGTTTGTTGGGAATATTTAGATTGCGTCCAACAACTCTCTTCCGCCTTAAATCCTCACGAAATCCCAAACTTTAATAAACTGAACGCTTTATTACATCTTAAAACAGGGTGGTCTATCCATATTGTTCCAGGTTTAATTGAACCCGATGAGTTTTTTAATCACTTAAAAAACAGAAGGTTTTGTTCATCCACCTGGCTAAGAAGTAAGGATAAACTTCACTACATACAAGAACCCGATATGTTCCACGATATTTTTGGTCATATTCCTCTATTTGCCAATCAAGATTATGCCGACTTTGCACAAAAAATAGGTGAGATGGCGCATCACTGGAAACACGATGAAGATAAAATTGCTCAAATACAAAGACTTTATTGGTTTACCATTGAATTTGGTGTCATAAGACGAAAAGGGGAACTTAAAAGTTATGGCGCGGGTATTATTTCCTCCATTGAGGAGGTGGATAAAGTACATAATCAGATAGGAGAATTCAGAGAATATGATACCATTGAAATACTAAACCGACCATTTAATATTGACACCGTTCAACCTACTTACTATGTAATAGACTCATTCTCTGATCTTTACGAATCACTCAATCAAGTTGAGCTTATTTTCTCAAACGCTGCTTAATCAAAAAAACGCTATTTGTTAACCAATCAACGATTATCGTTCGCGGTACAAAGAATTAAATTGACTGATAATCAATGTTTTACTATTATAAAATTAGTAACGTGTAAAATTCTTGATATGGAAACTAATGATAACATTAACCCTGTTACGCATCTCGATAATCACGTAAAGGAAGTTATTTCGGGAACTCGTAAATTCGAAAACATATACCAATCATTAACTAGACTTATTCTCGGCTCCAAGGATGAATTGAAGAAGGTTAATATCAATGGTAAATCAACCTTCGATTTTCAGGTGTTTCGTAATGGTGACAAACACATTGTAGGAATGCATGACGAATTAAATAGTTTTGTCTCCTACATTAAAGATGCGGCTGAGGGAGGCTCATCAAAAGAGATGTCATTTGTGCTCATTGGAGAACCCGGTAACGGAAAAACTTTTTTTGTTGATTATTTAAGTGCCTTATATCGTAAGTTCATTGCAATCCCTGAAAATAACCGGTTTACATTTCAATTTAAAAATTTAGACAAACTTGGAAAGTATGGTCAATTGAATAGGATTGAATCTCAAACTTTTGAGGACCCGATGATTTTAGCAATGAATTTATTTGAGTCCAAATCAGATAACATTGATTATTTGCAAAAACTGGGAGCATCTGATGAGAACATTACAACGTTTTATACCAATTACAGACCTCTTGGGGCATGTTCCGATTATATTTTACAAGAAATAAAAGAGCACACGAATAATGATGTAGGTGTGATATTAGATCACTACATCGACATCACAAAAGTACCTATCAGTGAGTCCAGAGGAACGCTTACAGGTAAGTATGCAGCTAAAGACAAAATCACCTCTTCGGCCGTTGATTTATTAGGTGAGGAATCAATATCAAGATTGTTACACATTACCGATACCAATAATCCCTATAGGTTTGACTTAAGAAGGGGTGCTTTAGCACGTGTTGCAGGTGGAGGAATCCATTTTGCAGATGAAATCTTTAAAAATAAAAAAGATTTGGTTCAAGTTTATTTGGGAGTCATACAAAACCGAACCATTGAAATGGAAGGGTTTAAATGGCCTTTAGATACCCTTATTGTCGCAACAAGTAATAATGCTGAGTTTGGTCGTTTCCTTGCAGAAAAAGAAGAAGCTCCAATCGTGGACAGATGTAGAATTACCTATATGTCACACAACACCAACTATATACTTCAAAAAAAATTAACCGAATATGCATTGGGGAATCAGAATAAAACGAACTTTTTAAATGAAAAAATGCACGTAGATCCCAATTTGAATTATGCAATATCTACTGCAATTGTATTATCTCGAATGCCCAAATCCAATAAATTAACCCCTGTTGAGATGATGAAATTGGCTGCGGGAGAAACAGCAGGAGAAAAAAGTATTAAAACATTAAGTGAAGTTATTAATGAATTAAATAAAGATCCTGACATTACTAAACGCTTTGGCCAAAAAGGACTTGGGCATAGAAACCTTGGTAGGACACTACAAATTCTCTTGGAAAGATCAGAAACTCAAGAAGGCAAGTGTATGTACGCTGGTGATGTATTTATTGCCTTAGAGAGTGTTATTCTAGATTATGTAACGACTCCTGAAGACCGAACAAAATTCTTGAATGATTTAAAAATAGCGAAAGGTCTGCATCGAAAAAACATAATGACCACCATTTTTAATGCCTATATGGATGAACCGCATGCGATAGAAAAAGATGTGATCAATTATGTGAACATGGTAATAGGAATTGATGCCAAAAATTTGGGACCTGATAAAATATGGACCTATCACGATCCTCAGTCTGGAAAATTAGTGCCAATCAAAATAGATGAGGCCTTTATTGATAGTGTAGAATCAAGATTAGGATTAGGTAATAAAGAACAAAAGCAAAGCTTCAGAACGACGATATCTAAAATTTACGGTCAAAAAATAGTGAAAGATCCAAACTATAATTTTATGGATAATAACGACTTAGTAAAAGCGGTGACAGAAGTCCGATTAAAATCAGATATTGCTGGAGCGGGAAGTTTAGTTGGTGCGCTATCCAATCGAACCAATGAAGAAAACCAAAAATTATATAATCGGGTGTTAAATACAATGAGTAATAAACTAGGATATTGTAAAACATGTGCTTTAAAAACAATTGAATACTTCTGTACACATGATGATGAAAACTAAACATGAATCAGCATCAGAAAAGTCATATCAACCCTTTTATTGGGAAATCTTCCAATTTACGATTGGAGGAAATTGTATGGAAGAACCATTCGTACAACCCCGTTATTTCCCTTCAAACACTGGATGAATTATTAGAAAGGGATAACCAGAGGGAAGAAGATGGTTTTGAGCGGAAAATAAAACTGGGTAAAATTGTTAAACCTAGCGAGAACGGTTCTAATGAAATTGTGATAGTTCCAACAACCATTGAAACAAAATTTTATCACGACAACTCAGTTACCAATGAGGATGAAATGGTTGGGGGAACCGGAACAGAGGAAGAAGGAACCATTTTAGGGGAACAAAGAAATCAACCCGATGGAGAGGAAGGCGATGGAATGGGGCCTGGAAATGGAGAAGAAAAAGGCCATGATTTAAACTCAGATGCCTACAATCTTGGTAAGGTATTAACTAACCATTTTAACCTTCCTAATCTTCAGCAAAAAGGCATAAAAAAAAGTCTTACCCAGTATTCCTATGACCTCACAGATTTAAATAAAGGATTTGGACAGTTAATTGATAAAAAGCAAACCCTAAAAAGAGTCATTAAAACAAATATACTTTTGGGTAATATTAGTATTAATAAAGAACCTGATCTTTCTAAACTGATTAATTCTCCTCAGGACACGATATATAAAATTCTTTCCAGGGAGAAGAGTTATGAAACAGAGGCATTGGTTTTCTTTGTCCGAGATTATTCAGGATCCATGCAAGGAGCAGCTTCTGAAGCGGTGCTTACCCAACACTTATTTTTATATAGTTGGTTAATGTACCAATACAACAAAAAAGTAAAAACCAAATTTATCCTGCATGATACAGAAGCCAAAGAGGTTCACGACTTTAACACCTACTACCGGTCAAACGTGGCAGGAGGAACACAAATACATCCTGCTTTCAATTTAGTAAACACACTTATCGAAAACGAACAACTTCACCTTTCCAATAATATTTATGTTTTTTATGGTTCCGACGGTGACGACTGGAAAGACAATAACAACACGTTAATTAAAGAATTAAAAAAACTCGCCGGATTCGTGAACCGAATTGGAATTTTGGTTGCTCGAAATGCAAGTAGCAGTTTGCCCACAACGTTAGAAACAAACATTGAAGAATCAAATATATTAAGTGAATTACGCGATAAACTCAAATTAAGTAGAGTAAACGCAAATGATTTTACCGAGGAACAAATAATTGATTCTATAAAATTCTTTCTTACGGTATGAAATTAATTAATCAACATACCAAAAAAATTATGGAAGGGTGTAAAGAAAGAGCCCTCGATGCAGGACTAAGTTTCGACCGAGAAAGCCTTGAATACGTTGTTACTAATACAGACCTTATTGAGCTTCAGCCCAAAGTAATGATCCCAACAATGTACGATTTTTGGGTCAACGATATTCAAGTCATTCAAGGGAAAGAAAAATATAAAGTATATCCTCATAACCCCTATGAAACCGTTATAAATTCACGACCAGCTATTTCATTTTATAATGATAATAATCCCGATTGGTTAAATGTGATGATTTTTTATCATGTGTTGGCACACATTGATTTCTTCCAAAACAACCAACTCTTCTCCAACACTTGGAATGAAGATTTTGTTGGGAAGGCATTAGCCGACAAAAGACAAATATCCTCGCTTAGAAATAGACATGGTCGTTGGGTGGATTATATTATAGAATTTTCGCGAAGTATTGATAACCTCATTGGTTTTTTTCCCAATTTACAAGAAAGCATTACACCAACAGTTGGGAATGACATGGCCAGTTACTATTTCAATATTTTTTGTCAAAAAAACCTAAAACTCAACGAGCACTTTGTGTTCAATCAAATTGAACGCTACAATAGTTTAATCAACAAAAACCCTCAGGTAGGTGAGGTACTTTTTTTCAATGAAATCATCAAAAAACATCCTGAATTTGAAATTGAATTTCAAAAGCACTTAACCTCAAGCAATACTGTGAAAAAAGATGTGATTGAATTCATTAGAGACCACTCTCCTTTTTTAAATAAAGAAGAGAACAAGTGGATGAAAACAGTCATTAATATTATTCGCGACGCATCGCTTTATTTCAGCCCACAGATGAGAACAAAAATTATCAACGAAGGATGGGCCTCTTTTTGGCATGATCGGCTTTTTCGATCAGATGACCGTATAAACGGGAACGAAATTCAATACGCAAAAATTAATGCTGCGGTAACCTCAATTAGCAGAGTGGGATTAAACCCATATGCAATAGGTCTTAGACTCATTCAAGAAGTAGAAGAACTTGGAAACAGAGGCATGCTTAGTCATGAATTCGACAAACTCAAAAATATTGAACAGCGCGAGCGCTTCAATACGAATACAAACAAAGGACTCGATGCCATTTTTCATCTTAGAAAAAACTACTCTGATTTCACATTAATTAATGCCTTTGTCAATCAGGATTTTGTTACCAAACACCAGCTCATGGTTATTGGAAAAAGAATCAATGAAGATCGTAACACTACAGAATACTATGTAAAAAGTAAAAAAGCATCTGATTATAAGAAAATGCTGTTAGACAGTTTATATCATCCTCCTTCAATCAAAATTGATGAAGTAAAAACGAACGATAAATGTCTTTATCTCATTCATGAATTTGAAGGGAAACAACTCTTAAAAAGCCACATAAAAAGTACCATGATGGGAATTGCATTTTTATGGGGGGGACATGTTGAATTAATCACAAATGAAATACGGCAAAATAAATCTGACGGAACGAGCTGGCATAAAAAAATCATTTACAGTTACAAAAAAGGCACCTTATCAAAAGAAGAACTTTAATGAAAAAATCAAATGAAAATAATCAATCTGAAAATCTACACGAGGCTTTAGAGCAACTCAGTAAGCATTTGGTAGAAAAGGAACGACTAAAACCTATTCCCTTTAGGAACTTTTTGGAATTAATCGTTGAAAACCCTTACTCTACATTTCGAGATATTTTTCAGGTTTTTCATGATATGGTACATTTTTATGTAAAAGAACATAAAGAGAGAAGTAAAAATCTTTTTGCCGAATCTTATTTTAAAAATTACAACTGTTATCCATTACTTCAAGACGGCTGCGACAATCCTTTTTTTGCTGATCGACTTTTCGCCAATCGTTTTATGAACCTAGTAAATGGGTTTAAAGATGGAACACGAACCAATCAAATTGTTCTTTTTGATGGTCCTCCAGGAAGTGGAAAAAGTACCTTTTTAAATAACCTTTTACACAAATTGGAAGATTACACAAAAACGAATAATGGATCCATGTATTCTACCTACTGGAAATTAGATGTAGAAAAACTGGGAGGATTATCTCAAAGTGCACAAGAGATTATTTCTACGATAAAAAAAGAAAAAACAAAAGTATATAATGAAAAATACCTGGAGTTCCTTTGTCCTAGCCATGATCATCCTATCTTACTCATACCCAAAGAATATCGAAAAACATTTTTAAGCAACTTAATTGATGATAAAGATGTTCTCAAAAGACTATTTAAAGAGAAACAATTTGAGTGGATTTTTAATGATGTACCATGCAGTATTTGTAAGTCCTTATATAATGCTTTATTGGATAAGTTGGAAAATGCACAAGCCGTTTATAATATGGTTAATGCCAAAAAAGTTCGATTTAATAGACAATTCGGCGATGGAATAAGCTTGTATAATCCAGGTGATCAAATCTATAAAAAGCCCATCACAAATAAACTACTTGAAGAAAAAATTAATAACCTCGTTAAAGGTGAGCATATTCATTTCATCTATTCCATTTTAGCAAAAACAAATAATGGCGTTTTCGCTTTAATGGATATCAAAGAAGAAAACATTAAACGATTAATTCAACTTCATGGTGTTATTAGTGACGGTATTCATAAAGTAGAATTAATTGAAGAACGAATAAAGTCGTTATTTTTTGGACTTGTTAATCCCGGTGATAAAGTACACTACTCGGATATTCCCTCTTTTAATGACCGAGTTGTTGAAGTTAAAATCCCTTATATTCTAGACTATAATATAGAGGTGTCAATTTATAAAAATCAACTTGGCGAGGGTATTGAAGAAGCCTTTCTCCCAGGAGTTCTTCAAAACTTTGCCAAAATAATGGTAAGTTCACGATTATCAGAGGAATCCAAAACAATTAAAAATTGGATTCGAAAAGCAAGTGACTATAAAAATTATGTTGATAATGATTTTCATTTATTAAAAATGGAACTCTATTCAGGAACCATACCTTTCTGGTTAAAAGAGTCGGATATAAAAGCATTTGACTCCAATGTAAAAAGAGGACTTTTGAGAGAGTCCGAATCTGAAGGGAATTCAGGATTCACAGGAAGACAAAGCATTAACATTTTCCGCAACTTTTTATCGCAATATAAAAAGCCAAATCACTTAATCACCATGGCGGAAGTGGAATCTTTTTTCGTGAAAAGTAAAACGAAACTCTTTAAAGAACATATTGCAAGAGATTTCATATCATTTATGAAGAAAATGTACGATTTCAATCTATTACAAGAAATCAAAGAATGTATTTACTATTACAATAAATCTCAAATTTCAAAAGATATTTTGAATTATATCTACGCATTAAGTTTTGATAAAGGAGAAGAAATTTTCAATCCTTACACGAAAGAAGTCATCAAAATTGACGACAATTTTTTCAGCTTATTTGAATCCGTTATTCTCTCCCAGGATGAAGAAGAAATAAAGATCTATCGGAAAGACATTCAAACCACTTATATATCTCAAACCTTAGCTCAGGAAATTCAAATTGAAGGCTTACCAATTGAAGAAACGACACTTTATAAAAAAATCCTAGACAGATATACCCGAAGCCTCAAAAAAAATGCCTTAACACCATTTGTAGAAAATGAAAACTTTAGAAGGGCATTACTTGACTATGAATCGGAGTTATTCTCCAAATACGATATTCGTTTGAAAAATAGTGTAACCCACCTTATTACAAACCTAATCAATAAATATGGCTATACAATGGAAGGTGCTATTCAAGTCTCAATCTATCTGGTAGATAACAAATTGTATTTATCCAACTAAAAACTTATTCAATAAAATTAAGGACATAGATAAATTCCGTATCTTAAATTTAGAATGCAGAACAAGGTTAACCCTCACATTCAATTTTTCACCGACTGTTACAAAGCGGAAAACAACTCATTCTATATTCAAGATTTTCTCAACAATAAAATTGAACACAAACATTGGGAGAAAAACGAAGAATTACTTAACCATAATTTACCCATTATTCCAATTCCTGAACAATATGCAAAAAAGATAATTGCATCAGAATTAATGTATGGACAAGAAAAGGAGTTACTTTATTGTTCCTTATTCTTAATTGGAAATGGACTTGGATTAGATGGAAAAAAACAAAGGATATGTTCTCCGCTATTAATTTTCAAAGCAAAATGCTTTAAAAAGGATGAATTCCATTATGTAAAATTGGATTATACCTCTGGTTTTTTTAATTCACAAGCTTTAAATGCAGCAGGTTCAAAAAATGGAGAGATAGATCTTGAACAAATACTTTCTAAAATAGATTTATCACAACCGATCACAGTTGGAGAAATTGGAAGAATAGTTGATACTATTCAAATTGAATACTCTAATATAAATGCTGACGATTTACTTCTATACCCTCAATATATTGAACCTGCTAAAATTAAGACCAGAATTTCCAACCTTAAAAATGGAACTTTTGAACTAATAAATGCCGCCTCTCTGGCCATTGTATCAAAATCAAAAAATGCGCGAGAAATTTTATTTGAGTTAGAGGAACTATGCAAAAAAGGAAACTACTCAAATGTAATTAATGGATTAATTAATAGAACGAAGGAAGTTCCTAAATTAGATTCCAAACCATTAACCACTGCAACTTTAAGCCAAGCACAAACAAAATGTTTAATTAATGCAAACAGTTATACCAACAGTGTGATTGTGGGTCCACCTGGTACGGGTAAATCGTTCACAATAGCAAATATTGCGTTAGATCAAATGTCTAAAGGGAAGTCTGTTTTAATCATATCTAAAACTTCAGAAGCTGTTGGAGTTCTAAAGCAAATTATCAAAAGCGAATTCAATGCTAATAACTCTATTATTGACTTAAGTCAATCCCTTCGGTTTATAAAAAATAGATTGGAAAAACTTGAATGGAATCTGTTAAAGTTGGAGAAAAAAAAGAGTTCATCAAAGATAAAAATGGATATAAATGATGCGAATGATTTATTAAATAATTTAGCATCTAATTTTACAAAAAAATCAAAAAAAGAAATACATTGGTCATCCAAATATTTAAACAATCAAAAATCTGTTTTTATAAATTTAAAAGAGAAATGGAAAAAACTTCTAAACAACCACTCTATTCCCTTTTGGAAAATTATCTACTCTATCCAAATCGTACAAGAACAAAGAGAGAATTATGCCCGACAATATTTTAATGCACTCGGAATAGAGAAACTTCTTAAAGGAAGAAAAGCATATTATAATTCTTTAAAATTTTTCTCCAAAGTATTAAGTGCTAGAACAGGTAGAAAAAGAAAAGAATATTATCAAAACATTCGCATAAGCGAACTACAAGCAACATTTCCAATTTGGCTTTCCAAATTATCTGGACTCTCTAAATGTTTACCACTCGATGAAAATCAATTTGATTTAGTAATCATTGACGAAGCCTCCCAATGTGATATACCATCTTGTTTACCTGCTCTACAAAGGGCAAAAAGGGCAGTATTCGTTGGCGATCCTAAACAACTTCGATTTATATCGTTTATGCCCAAATTCAAAGAACATTCTCTTCAGGAAAAACATAATGTCTTTGCGGATTATAAAGGTAATTCCATTCTAGATTTTGCCATTGACAGTCTCCAAGAATCTGATCAGATTGTCATGCTAAACGAACACTTTAGATGTCACCCTTCCATCATAAACTTTAGTAACGAAGAGTTTTACTTCAAAGGGCTAAATGTAATGAAACTGACCCCTTCTTCGCATCAAAATTCCAAACAACTCTTCCAAAGAATAAATGGAAAAAGAACTAAAGCTGGAGTAAACAAAGAAGAAATTGATTACATCATTGAAGAAATCAAAAAGATTATTGAAGAAGAAGTTTTACTTGCCCGTAAGATGAAAACTAAAATTGGTATTATATCTCCATTTAGACATCAAGCAGATGCCATTGCGAAAGTATTGATAGATTCATTTACCTCAGAAGAAATAAACAAACACCAAATAAGATGCTCAACGCCCTACTCTTTCCAAGGTCAAGAACGAGATATAATTTTTATTTCTATTTCATTAGATGGTGATTCCCATGGATCGGCTTTTGCCTACATGAATAAAGAAGATGTATTTAATGTTTGTGTTACTCGAGCAAAACATAAGCAAGTAGTAGTTTATTCTTTTGATATGGAAACTTTAGCTAATCATCATTTAATAAAAAAAATGTACCAGCTCGAACTGAAAGAAGATCAAAAATGGATAAAACCAACAGAGGAAAAAGATGCCTTTTCAAAAGAAATCATAAAAACATTGGAAAATATGAAGTTTGAAATTTTTCCTCGTTTTCAATTTTCCTCGTTAGATGTGGATCTATTAGTTAAACGAAATAATCGATTTATAGGAATTGACTTAATTGGCTATCCTGGGGAAATGGCTTCTGAATTTAAATTGGAACGATACAGCATGTTAAACAGAGCTGGATTTAAAACATATCCTCTGCCTTATTCTTATTGGAAGCTAAATAAAGAAAACGTGATAGATGAATTGAAAAGGCTTTAATTAAAAATAAAATGGTCTAATTGTCAACTTTTTTTGAGACAACTCCAAGGCAGGAAATGGCAGTTTAACAACCATCATGGCATCAAGCAACATTCTTACAGCTTTATATTTCGTGGGGATTTTCGTCCAATCAATGTCAAGGGAGATATAATACTGACGATATCGCTTATATTCTTCAAATTGATTCCGATTTTCAAATTCACTAAACATATTTTCCCCACTATATCCAATGGCTATGTTGAACCAATCAGGGATTCGCTCATACGGTACCAATTTGTTAAAATTTGAGCTCAGCCAATAAGTATGTCCATTATAATCATAAAAAAAACTTTCAAACTGATTTGCTCCTAAATACCAGGGTTTTTGATTCGCCATTTCAGAACGCTGATAACTCATTTTAAGTTTAACGATCTGATCATTGTATGCTAATTCCTGTCCCACCAACAACGCTGAACCCGCTGTATTTGCCCAAACGTCCCCCCAAGAAAAGCCCCATCCTTCATACATACCATCAAACACTTCAATTGGAAACTGCAAAAAGAATCCTAAAGGTCCTCCGTAAATTAACGCCTTGTTCTTTTTCACTCCCGCTTTCCGTAAACCATAGTATCCAGAAAAACTTTCCTTGTAAGCCGTAAGTGCATGACCATACTTATCAATTTGAAGCCATCCTTTATTATCGTTGTAATAGTGAAACGGAACCCTTTCTTTATCCGCGTACCATATGTACTGCAAATAACTCAATCCACCAATGTAAAAACCACTTTCTACAGCAATTAAGCTGTTTACTTTTTTCCAGTTGATGGAATCGGGAAAATTGTTGATTTGACTTTTTCCAAACAGTGGATAAGTGATGATTAAGAGGATAAAAAATTTTTTCATTTCACCCTAAGAACGAGAGTAAAAAATGAAGGTTTCCCATTACTATAATTTAATTTACTTTAACCATTTTCTTCGTTCCAATTATTTCGCCTTCTTCAACTAATGTCAGATAGTAAGCACCCAAAGGTAACGGGGCTGTATTAAATGATATTTCTTGATAACCTGGATTTGGAACAATTAATTCCTGTACCAGTTTTCCATCCAAAGTGATAACTTTAACAACCGCGAAAGCATGGTTAGTAAACAAAGGTATTTTTGTATCCGTTTTACATGGATTAGGATAGTTTTGAGAAATATTCGATTCTTCTAACTCAAAGAATTCTTGATATTCTTCTTGCTTTGATTTCTCCTCATCCCAATAATCATCCAATCTTGGAATTAACATGGCTTCTACCCTTCTGTTTTTTGATTTACCTAAATCATAATTATTGTCACCAACAGGTTTAAAATCACCATAACCTTTTATGTAAATGTCCTCTTCCGGAATACCTTCATCTAGTAAATATTTAGCCACGGTTTTAGCTCTTTTCTTTGCCAAAAATTCATTATGTTTTTGATTTCCATCCGAATCGGCATGTCCTGAAACAAGGACTTTATAATCTGTATTGTCCCAATACCTTTCAATTAATGAATCAAGTGTATTTTTCTCCTCAAGATCAACGGAGGAAGAGTTTTTTTGAAAGTTTACCTCGTAATTATAATTATAGCTTTTAATACTTTTATGCTCTATAAAAACTCCAGAATCCAAAGCATAATCTCCTACGTCGGCAATTACCATTTTTAAGATATAAGTTTTACCTGGTTCAACTTTAGCAGTTACCGTTAGTAGCTTTGTAAATCCGTCGTATTGCATGTGATATGTTTCGCTATTTCGAACGTAAAAACTTTGGTTACTAGGCGCTACTCCCGATGGGTTTCCACCATTCACATTATTAATACTAACCGGAGTATTGGTTCGAGGAATAACGGCCAAATTTTCTTTTTCTTGAGCACCTTTTTCTGAGATATAAAATGCAAAACCGTCATTATATGGGGAACCTACGAATTCGTCATACTCTTCCGATCCAAAAACATAAGAAAATTCTATTGTATTTCCCTGAGGTATAATTTCAAGCTCAATAGAGGTGGCGTCAAAAATTCTATTTGTATTAATAGTTTTTGCTAAATCGTCATCTACAACATTGGAAAAGAAACTCTGATTTATATAGTGAGTTGGGTTGTTTTGGACAACCATTCCATCCTGAGTTGCTGTCATACCTTCCATGTTATTATCTCCAACAATTTGGTCTACGCTTCCTGTGCTTAAAACAATTCCTTTCTCTAAACCCAAAATTTTCTTTTCATCATAAAAAGACCCTACTGCCTTTGACGACAAAGGTTGATTGGATGTAAAGCTTCTTAAAACAACTCCATCTCCCATCATAGATTCCACTATGTCACCAAGCGTATTATCTTCTGACATAGACTCGATTTGAAATTTACTTTGGCCTAACGCTAATGAGGATAGGAATACAAATAAAGCAAACATTAATTCTTTGAAATACATAGCTTTTCGTTTTTATAATGAATGCATAAAATCTAAAAAGGTAACCTCTTGAAGTACTCTTTTTTCATTTTTTAACATTCATTATGGGTTACCTTTTATTGTTTGTTGTATTACACAGAATAGAAACACGAAAAAAGAAAACAGTAAAAGTCATGAAAAAGCTAATTTTTAAAATTTCACTTCTATCCTTTCTAATTTTTGAGAACGCCTACGGAGGGAATATCTCAACTCAACAAATTAATAAGCACACTATTCAGCAAGAAAACACTTTAAAATTTGAATTTGATTACGCTGGGAATAGCTTTATTAAAGAAGATGATTTAAAAGCATTGAAAAATAATGAAGTCATTCAAATAGATTTGATTTACACTCAATTTCATCGAGCGGAAGACTTTGATCAAGCAGCTTTAAATAATAAAAGAATTGAAGCTTTAAAATCAAAATATCCAAAATTAAATAAGGAATCGATAAAATGGAATTTGATAGAACAAACTGGAGCTACGAATTTCAATGAAGCTCAGGATTATTTTCATGGATTCGTAATTCATTTTGGAAAGAGTTTAGAATACAATCAATTGAGTAAATCTTTAGTTGGTATTCAAAGGGAATTTAACACCTATAAAATGGATGAAAATGGGGGTGAAATAACTTATTCATCGGGAAGTAAAATCACGATTCAACCTAACTCGGTAACTTACCCTGACGGTACGCCAGTTAAAGGGGATTTTACTATTAAATATCGCGAATTTAGAAATCAAGCGGAAATAGCTCTATCCGGTATTCCAATGACTTTTGAAGGACAAAATTTCAATTCAGTTGGAATGTATGAATTAAGAGGTGAGCAAGATGGAAAAGAGCTTAAATTAAATAAACCTGCTAATGTGGATTTTCAATGCACAAAGGGAGATGCTGGTGTTGGGTTTTATCAGCTAAACGAAAATGATAGCGAATGGGAAAAAGTAAAAGAGATTACTCCTGTATTGCCCCATAACTTGGTGAAAAAGGAAGTTGCAAGACCTATTAATCATGGGAATTGGACATCTTATACAACTGGTATTTTCGTTAAGCCACACGACTCAATATTCTCTGTTGAGTTTGATCAATATAGATGGAACTGTTTAAATAAAGCAATGGATACGGACTCTGCAATTAACATTGTAAAAAAAATAAGAAAATCCAGAACAATTTTAGTCGACTCTATAAATATTGAATCTATAAACAAAAGCATCGCTGGAGTTAAAATCCCTTTGCCATATCATTTATTGGGTGGACCAAATAACAGAGTAGATGGATCTTTATTAGCAGAAGGAGCAGATAAAGGCCATACTTACCCTTCCATCGTAAAAGGTTTGAACTCTAGTTCTTTTGGAGTTTATAATTGTGATCAGGTTTTTAGGATGAATAATAAAATTACTCTTATGGCTAATTATGTGGATGAGAATGGGAATGAAATTCCAAAGAAACACGTGATGTGTGTGATTGATTTAGATTACAACGGATCGTTTAGTTTCCATCCAAATTCGGTTACATTAAATGAAAAAGGTAATAATGTATTGTTATTATTCACAGAGGATAGAAAAGTATATGTACTATCAAAAGAAGCTTTTAAGAATTTAGATTTATCAAACCCACAACAACGTATTTTTATGGAAGACATGACTGATGAACTGTCTTCTCCTGAAGCTTTAAAAGCTTACTTAGAGATATAAAAGCCAGTAAAGCAAATATCAATTCTTTTGTAAACATTTCAAACTGTTTTTTAATTAGATGCAGAAAACTCCAAAAAGTAACCTTTTGGAGGGGGTATTAACATTTATTTTAAGATTTTTTAAGAATATTCTAATGATCAAGGAGGTTACCTTTTCGTGTTTACTGCATTTTACTACTAAACGAACAAGATGAAAAAAATAACCTTCCTTTACCTATTCATTCAATTTGCAACCCTTTTAAGTAGTAGCGCCGCCCATATTCAACACATAGAAGTAGTTCAAGTTCCGAAATATGAAAACTTATCAGAGCATGCATTAGTCGTTCCGGTAAATTATGCAGGAGACATTATCTTATCGGACAAAGAGTTTGAAATTTTACTTGATCACGAACTAGTAAAAATTGAACTGGTGTACACTCAGTTTAGAAGAAATATTCATTTTAACCAAGAAGAACTTAATGCAAATCGAATTGAAAAACTACAAAATCAATTTCCTTTTATAAATTTTGACCCCATTAAATGGAACTTAGTAGAGCAAACGCAAGCTCAAACTTATGAGGAAGCTCAAAAATGCTTTCATGGGTTCGTTTTCCATTTTAAACCTAAAATGTCAGATGACGAATCAATCATGATGTTTGATGCCTTCATGGATATGGAAGTAAAGCTACCCACAGAAATTGATTACGCCGTTTTTAATAAAAAGTGTGTACAACAATTTTCCCGTCTTGCTCAAAAAACAGGAGGTGATGTTACTGTAGTTGCTAAAACGAGTGAAGTGACCAAAAGTATTGTTAATATCATTGATGAATCAGCGACAGAAGGTTTAGATGTGATGATAATACTCGATAAAACCAGCAGTATGGCAGATGATTTTATCAATATAAAAAAAGGCCTTCATCAAATTATTTCCTCGCTAGAAAATATAAAGGATGTAAGGTTAGCCATCTCTTCCTTTGGTGATAAAAATGTAGATGGAAGGAAGTGGTATGATTTTAAAAATTTTGAAGGAGATTTTACGCATGCTCGAAACTTTTTAAATAGCATTCAACAAACTTTTGGAGGAGACTACCCAGAGTCTGTATATGATGGTGTTTACGAAACGTTTAAAGAAGACTTTTGGCGATCGAACAGTAAGCGGGTTGCGATTCTTCTTGGAGATGCTCCTTCACTCGTAGGGATAGGGACCACTTATACAGAAAAGGATATTGTTGAAGCCGCTACAGCCGACGAAATTCATATGAACTTTTATCCCATTTTACTTAGTCCATACAATACGATTGGAAACGCTGTTTCAAATATGCAACCAAAATCGTTAGTGGCTGAGATCTATCCTAATCCAACGAATGGTCCAGTAACGCTTAAACTCGAAAACCCTGAAGGACTCTCAGTCCAAATTTTTGATCAATCGGGTAAGATGATCCACGAAGAGGCTATTGATTCAGAGGAGTACAACTATAATCTGCAGGATCTGAAAAATGGTCTCTACCTATTCAGAGTCCTGGATGAAAAAAAGAATTTCGATGTTCAAAGAGTGGTGTTGAATAAATAATTTTGATTGTTACTAAAAAGTACCCTCTGATAAAACAAACACTATCAGAGGGTAAGAATTAATTAATCTTTGTTTCTCATATATCTTTTAATTACTGCCATTACAATTATTCCAATTAATACTATTGGCCAAATCGTAACAATAACAACTAAAAAGCGCTCCAATCCTTTCCATCCTGATTGTAGAGCTTTACCAAATCTATTTGGAGCCTCTTTATCCTGCTTTTTTATTTGTTCGTAAAACTCAACATGAAGGGTTGATAAGGATACTTGATCTTTTAATCGGCGTAATCTTTTTTCCGCGCTTTCAATTTCTTCCCTTATTTGTCCAATTTTTGTTTCAATAGTCAATACATCTTCAATGTCCTTCGCCTTAGCTAAATGCTGAATGTATTTTTGCTCTACCATTTTTCGAGTGGCAATTCTTGCTTCTGTATCAACATATTGCTCGGTTACGTCCTGAACTTTTATGTTTTTTTGATCGATGGAATAAGCACCACTGCTTACCGAATCCAGCATCTCCTCAAAAGTCGAGCTGGGCATCCTAATTTCTATATCGGTTCTTATGCTCCATTCATTTCGGGTTTGTTGCTCAAAGGAAATGAAACCACCCAACTTGCGTACAGCCCATTTTATATCGGCCTCGGTTTGCTGAATGTTTTTGGTTTCAAATTTAACATTACCGCTTCGAATTAATTTTCGATTGGCAAAGGCTTGCATCTCTCGGTTAAAATCTCCCTGGTTCGCATTTCCATAAGCACGCTCTTTTGCTATTCGACTGTTTACATTTGAGGTATGCGTTTGATTTTCTTGAAATGCCTCTGATTTTGCTGTTGAATCCATTTCTCCTGCGCTACAAGCTACAAGGGCAATGAATAATCCAACGCCTACAATTGTTTTTTTTACGATTTTTTTCATGACTCTATTTTTTTGATTTTTTCCCAACAATATCGCTGGGGTTTGGTCAAACTTAGGCAAGGATGTATCTTAAGGGTTGAAAAAGCCTTGTAAGCGTTTTGTAAAACGTTTTACAAAAAGGTAAAAAACTGTTTTTCAGTATTTTGAACGAAAAAGAAGCACATCAATTCTCGAGCCTTAAAAAGGAAGTTGCGGCAAAAATGAGCCGTGATTTCAATATGAGCTCTGCAGATATCTCCGAATGGAAAGGGGAAGATATTGTGATTTTTCAGGAGGCCCTTTTACATCAAGTGAAGGGACAAATCAGTACGAAGTGGTTTTACACACACATGAAATCTTCGAGTAAATCTCTTCCCAGAATTGATGTGTTAAATATGCTTTCACAATTTGTAGAATATGATAACTGGGCCGACTTTTTACATCGAAATTCAAACAAAAAGAAAAGTAAACGTAATAAAATAACGTCACTATTTATCTTCCTTTTAGTTCCGGTTTTGATTTGGTCGATTCCGAATTTTATATCTTCAAAAGATACTTTTTACACGATTTCTATTATCGATTTCGACACGAATGAACCGCCTGAAAACCCTATTGAGTTTGAACTGTTAAAGCCAGATGAATCTTCGCAAAAGATAACTACGGATTCACTAGGTCAGCTTGTTCTGCCCGTGAATGAAGCCTTGAATACCCTGGTTATTCAATCTCCTTATTACAAAAAAGATACCTTACAACGGAAAATCATGAATGAGGGTGGGGAAATTTTTAAAGTAAAAACAGATGATTACGCTTTGATGGTGCACTACTTTTCCAAATCGAAAGTGAAAGATTGGAAAAGACGACGACGAATGTTGGCTAAAATATTTCATAATGAAGCCGAAATCATTGAAGTTTATAAAGGAACTTACGGAATTGAAAAATACACAAAACAAGAGTTCATTAATAAAATCACAATGCCTTTAACGAGTTTAAAAACTCTTGAGGTAATTGATACACAAAGACAAGGTGGTAAAATCATTAAAATGAGAGTAGCGCAACAGTAATGAAGTATTGCATTCAAATAATATACCTGGCCTTTTTAATAGGTTGTAGTGCCGATGAGTCGAACATGCAAAAATATTCCTCTCAAGATTATGAATCTAACGAGGTAATGAAGGAGCTTAAAACGGTAACAAAAGAATTGGATTCTTTAGAAATGAAGCAATATATTGAATTAAAAATTCAAGATTTAATTGAACTTCAAGAAGTGTTACACAATCCAGAACTAGATGATGAAATGAAGGGATATGCTCAAGAGATGATTTTAAAAACCTATCCAGATGAGAAGTTGCTCAACAAAGAGTATCAAATTAAAGCATACAATATCGCCCCATTTATAAATGGAAATGGTACTGGTAAAAGTCCCATTGAAAAAGTAGCTTTTGGAGATTCAGAAGGGCAAGTTAATAACTGGCAAATCAACCTTGAACTTTATCAAAACGACACACTTGATGTTCGACTTCATTCATCCAAGTCGGATAACGGAATTAAGTTTATGATGAAGGTCCAAGGGGATTAACAAAGTCTAAATCGTTCCAATGGACAACACATTACTGAATTTCCTCGAAAATGGTGAAGGCTTTTAAGATGAAGTTGTAAAAAAAAGCTGCATTTGTTTAAAGAGAGAAGTTGTATATTGAGAACTAATGAATGATATACCTAATATTTATTGGTTTGCTTCTAATGGCTTGCAAGGACCCAGTACTCGTTATAGAGCTTTCTATCCCTATAAATATTTAAGTAATTTAAAACCTTCCATACACACATTTTTTTATCCAAAAAGATCGTTCCGCTCCCTAATTAGGTTCATGTTTTATTTTCTGAGGGCTTTGTTTGATAAAAATGGTTTGATTGTCATTCAAAAAGTATGCTCCAATAAGTATTATGCAAAAAGCTTGAAAATTTTAATTAGACTGAAACGAAAGAATACTGTTTACGATATTGATGACGCAGAATATATCAGGGGTGACTCTTCAACCTTAAACTATTTCATTAAAAATGTTAAAACGGTAACCGTAGGTAGTGAAGCATTAAAAAAGTATTCGCAAAGATTTAACGCAAATGTAAATATTCTTACTTCACCTATTATCTCTCATCATAACAACAAAAATACGCGTAATAAAATAACTACCATCGGATGGGTAGGAGATACTGGTGACGGGGACCCCCTAAATCATCCTTTTTCACACAAAAGAAGTTTGTTT
This sequence comes from Flavobacteriales bacterium, assembly GCA_002722245.1. Lineage (GTDB taxonomy): Bacteria > Bacteroidota > Bacteroidia > Flavobacteriales_C. Next base: position 296,877 of record PBLA01000033.1, read on the forward strand.
GAGTATTTGTTTCCTGCGATTAAAAATATAAATAAACCAATAAAGTTGATTCTTATAGGTGTTAAGAATAAAGAGGACAGAAAAGAGATTAAAAATTATTTTGAAGGGAAAATTAATTTCGAACTCGTCATTCCAGAAAGTTTAGAATGGGAGATTGATGATTGGCTATATTCGGATATATCTAATTTTGATATAGGAGTTTCTCCAATGGTTAACCATCCTTTTAATGAAGCAAAATCTGCTTTTAAAGCAAAACAATATCTTAGTTGTGGAGTTCCTGTTATTGCAAGTGATGTGGGAGATACTAATAAATTTGTCACTCATGGATATAATGGTTATTTATCGAATAATTGGGAGGGATTCGAAGAAGGAATTCGTTCGATCATAAAAATGACAGATGAAGAATATTTTACCTTATCAAGAAATTGCAAGATAGAACAAAATAAATTTTCTTTGAAAAGTTATTGCGAAGGTCTAATAAACATTCATTTAAGAAAATAAAACTCTCTTTTTTACATGCTACTTTATTGACTTTATAATATATAAATCCTTTATCTTATTCAAGATTTACTGATTAGAAAATTAAATTGATACTGTTAAAATTATGCATGTTAATTTAACTGTTGATTAGTTAAATTCTAACTTTCTTTATTCCTTTTATTATAGAAAAAGTTATTGATTTTACTTTAACTCTTTTTAAAAAGACTAAAGTTGAATAAAACCTCCTTGTTTCTTATTTTTGGAAGAATCCTTGAACCTTTGACTTAATGTTTTTAACACGCAAAAAATTTTGGAAACGACTGATTATTTTAGCTCTTACCCTTCCGATACTACTGGCCTCAATTGGCATTGGACT